>JBEBFS010000142.1:0-6401 GCA_040081855.1 Bryobacteraceae bacterium
ATTCGAGCAAGTGCGCCCCCGCCGACTACCTCGAATACGGCCGCACCCTAACCTCCTTCCAATCCCTCACCCCCAACGATTAACTCCCGCGGGGCCGCACTTGCTCGAATCGCCGTTAGCAAAGTGATCCCTTCGTCTCTTTGCCCTTGCGTTTCTCAGCCAGCCATGAAATGGTAGGCACGTGGCGACTCCCGCACGTTGCGGATGTTGCGCTCCAAATAATTTTGAAGGCCCATCGAGTGGAAGCCGGAACTCGGTGACTGCCAGCGGCGGATGCGGGAAACTTGTCAGGCGCCACTTGACATCCCTCGTTGCCCGGATAACACGGCTAGGAGGATCGATCGCAATATGTCTCTTTCAAAAAGAGCGCTCGCCGAGTTCATCGGAACGTTTTGGCTGGTCTTTGGAGGCTGCGGCAGCGCCGTGTTAGCTGCCGCCTTCCCCGGCCTTGGAATTGGTTTTGTCGGCGTCTCGTTGGCGTTTGGACTTACCGTCCTCACCATGGCCTATGCCATCGGCCACATTTCCGGCTGTCATCTGAACCCGGCCGTTTCCGTGGGTTTGGCCGTCGGCAAACGTTTTCCCTTTGCCGAACTCCCCGCCTACATTGGCTCCCAAGTGCTTGGCGCCGTCGCTGGCTCGGGGATTTTATATCTGATCGCCAGCGGAAAAGAAGGGTTCAGCCTTGCCGGTGGATTTGCGTCGAACGGGTACGCGGCTCATTCGCCCGACCATTACTCGCTCGCTGCCGCCTTGATCGCGGAGATCGTTTTGACGTTCATGTTCTTGCTGATTATCCTCGGCGCCACCGACCGCAGAGCCCCGCAAGGCTTCGCCCCTATCGCGATCGGCCTGGGATTGACCCTGATCCACCTGATCAGCATCCCCGTCACCAACACCTCCGTCAATCCAGCCAGAAGCACCGGTCCAGCCTTGTTCGTTGGAGGTTGGGCGCTCGAACAGTTGTGGCTCTTCTGGGTTGCTCCAATTGCGGGCGCAGTCCTTGCCGGAGCCGTCTATTCCATATTTTCGGACACTTCGGAAAGGGCATGACCGCCCCCACTCCCGCCTGACGGCACACGCTGGAAAAGACCTCGCGGCCCCGCTCGAAGTCGTATACGTATACTGGTTACAGGAGAATTTAATGCGACTATTCGTGGTCCTCATATCGGCATCATTCCTTTGCGCCGCAGCAGACACTGGACGCCTGAAGACGGAAGTAAACCCGGGCCGCGCCGGGGTTTTTATTGACGGCAAATACATCGGACCCGCCGCCAACTTCAAAATGGCCAGGACCTACGAAGTGGCGGCAGGCGAGCACGAAGTCCGTTTGGCCGAGCCGCGTTATCAGGACGTCGTGAAGAAAGTCACCATCACCGCCGGGAAGAGGACGGTCCTCAAGGAAACGATGACGGCTCTCCCAGCGGCGAAACCTCCCTTCGGTAAACTTCGCATCGAAAACGCCGATCACTTCGCGGCCGTCTACATCAACGAACATTACATGGGCCACGTGGATGAATTCAGCAACTTCGCCCAGGGCCTTCTGCTAAATCCCGGCACCTACGAAGTGAAGATCGTCCCCGCCACCGGTTCCCCCGTCACCCAGTCCGTGACCGTCCAGGCCGATAAAACCGTCACCGTAAAATAGCCACCCAAACCACCGAACCGGGGACCCCCGACCGTGAGGAAGGGGAGTCCCCGGTTTTTTATTTTTAACCGCAAAGCCCTCCGCCCCCTGACCGCCCGTGGTCAACTTGACCACCTTTGGGTTAACTGGGGTTCCTGCTTTCCTCCCACTTTCCGCACAAAACTTCCGGCATCCTGACCAAAATCTGGGCCCTTCAATTGCATAGACTTCCCGCGTCAATCCACGCCAGAGAAATTGAGGGAAATGCACTCCAATTCACGTACCGAAACCACTCTGTCCCCAGAATCCCAACCCGAGCCGCAAATTCCACTTTCTCCGTGGTTAGCCGAAAATGGCCCCCGCGAACTCCTGGCCCTTTTCCGTGCCGTCGTCTTCCACCCGTCTTCTCCAATCCTCATCGCCGACCACGATCGTAATTATCAGGAAGCCAGTGTCGGCGCGGGTAAACTGCTGGGTCTTCGCCGGGAAAACCTCATCGGACGCCGCCTCGACGATTTCCTTGCGCCCGCCCTCACCCCACTCGTCGGGGAACGCTGGCTTCAGTTCCTGAAAGATGGCGATCAGGTCGGAATTCTTCAACTACAGCGTTCTGACGGGACCGCTTACGATGTCGAATACCAGGCCCGCGGCAACGTCCTCCCCCTCCTTCACCTGCTGCTCCTCAGAAATAAGGCCCCCCAAACCGCTGGCGATGTCGCGGTCGAAGAAACTTCAAACTGGACGCAGGATTACGCCCTTAGCCTTCTCGACGCCAACGGCCGCGTCGCCGCATGGTACGGCGGAGCCGAACGTATGTGCGGCTACAAAAGTCAGGAGGTCCTGGGCGTCGATCTCACCTTTTTCTACACTCCGGCAAACAGCCTCGCCGCCTACCTGGAGCGCAAACTCCTGCGCGCTGCCCGGGAAGGCCACACCGCCACGGAAGCCTGGCAGGTCCGGAAAGACGGCTCCAAATTTTGGGCCAACTCCATCATCTTGGCCCTGCATGACCAGGCGGGAATTCTCCAGGGTTATGCCCGCGTTGTACGCGACTTTACAGACCGCCATGCGCGCGACGAAGCAATCGATCAACGGCCCAGCGGCCCTCCGGTGGACGCCAGTCAATCCACCATCGCAGGCGTCGCCTCAGGGGAGTTCGACCGTATCGATGAGATGAATGACACACTTCTCGAAATGCTCGGCTATACTCGCGAAGATCTCCTCGCCGGTCGAATCGTTTGGGACTCTCTCACGCCCAAGGAGTACGCCGTTTTGGCGCCTCCAGCCCGGTCGAGAAAGAACTCTTCCGGAAAGATGGCACCCGCGTTCGCGTCCGGACATCCACGGCCGTCCTCAAACTCACTCCCCTTCGCTGGATCACCTTCGTAACGGATCTGCGGTCCGAACCCGCGGTGAACGTCTCTCTGGATTCGATCGTCGGTCGTCCCACCTGCTCTATCAGTAGGCACCCTGATACAATGACAATCGCATTCCAAGAACAACTGCCATGATCACAGTCATCGACACCCTTAATCTAAAAAGCAGCCCAGCCCCTGAAGGTTCGGTACGGCACATCATTCGTCCGTCGGCGGATAGCACGCGCGTGCAAGTTTCGAAATTTGAAGTGGAAGCCGGCAAGACATTCCACGCCGCAGCCAGTGCGGACCGCACTCAGGTGGTCTACCTTCTCGAAGGCAACGACGCCCAGATCACCTACCAAGGCGCAGCGCATACCGCCCAGCGCCGCTTCGGTGTTTACCTGGAACCCGGCGAAGACGCTTCCGTGAAGGCCGCCGGATCCGCGCTGACCATCCTGTATGTGAGCGTGCCCAAGCACACCGCTAAGGCCGTCACCGGCACCCCCGCCGGTTATTATTTCGAAGAGGCGAAGCTCCAGGCGCTGGTGGACGAACGCCGCATCCGTACGCGCACTTTCTGGGTCAACAAGGAAACCGGGCTCTCGGGTTCCTGGGACATGCAGATCGGCCGCATGCTCTATGGACCGAAGGGCCACTCGCCGCGTCACGTGCATACGCAGTCGAAAACCAGCACGATTGTTCCCGAGCATTTCTACTTCATCGAAACGGGCACGGGCGAAGTCAAGCATGACACCGGCAGTCTTCCGGTGGGCCCCGGAAGCATGGTGCTTATTCCCTCGGGCGAATGGCATCAGTTGATCGCCTCCGAATCCGGCTTCGACTACATCGAATTCCAGGCCCCCTTCGATTTCGCGACCACCATGGATCACGATCCGTTGGGCAAGAACTGGTACATCGAGGGAACCGATGACGGCACAGGCAAACCGAAACTCTGGGTACAGAGCTAAAACCGACATCGCCGCGAATGGGTATTTCGTGCCGGTACCGCGCAGCGCCCAAGGCTCTCAGATTCCGGCCGCGGTGAATAAGCGATCTGCCGCCTGAAAAATCCCGGGTGAGACGTTTAATGCCCGTTCGAATGCGACAATAATTTCTCTTGTTCGTGCCGGGTACCCAGTGTATCCTTGTGCTACGTATTTAGCGGAAGAACCGGAGGAACAGAAGCATGGACTTGCAACCAGCGTTGGCAGAGAGTCTTGATGCCTTAATGCTCGAAATGGAATCGAGGCCAAGCGTCAGGTCCCGCATTCCCGTCGTGCGTATGGCAAAGACGAAACGGGCTGCGGAGTTTCTGGCGTTTCCCGGTACCGTCACGGTGTTTGTGGCTCCACAAGGATCCCCCGTGCTTGCCGAGATTGCGGCGGCAGTGGAAGGTGGATCCGCCAGCATCACAAAGACGGTCGCCCGATTGGTGAACACGAAAGTAGACCGTCCGCGGGTGGAGTTATCCGATGCTGCCAAGGCCATCGCTCAACAGCCCGTATTCGGCGAAGTGAGGTACGGCGGTCGAGCTCTGTCTTCCAGTCTGTTCACTCCCGAGGATGCTGAGGCCGTGGTGGCGGCTCTGCCGTACAATGGCGGTCCGCTGGACGAGAGCGGTCTCACTTTCGCGCAGTTCTATCAGGAAGGTAGTTCACGGCGTCTGGATGCCATTGCGGTTGTGCATCCTCCTGACCTTACGGCCGCGGAAGAGGCCGCCCTGGCGCAGTTGCCGCCGGATGACGCGGGGAACAGTCTGGGGTCCGTGACACGCTGTTGGGCGGCGTGCGCAGCCGGTGGCGCTCTCCTGGTCACGCTGGTTGCCACGCTTTGCTGCATGAAGCGCGTTACCGATGCATCGTGGGAGGCTGCCGAACGGGCCGCCATGCTCAAGGAGTCGCCGGAAAAGCTGGGGCCAAGTGCTACGGCTCGCCGTCTGCTGAGCCTGCGCCGCCAGATCCTCCGCGAAGAATGCCCGGCGGGTTGAGCCCTATCGAGTGGATGCTAGGTGTCGCTCTTGGCGTTTGGCTACTGCTGACGATTGCGACGCAAGGCACGGGAAAAGTCATTCGCTGGATTCGCCAGTGGGATGTGTTGGACGTCTTGCCCATGTGGTGGTTTTTTGCACCCGTGCCGGGGCGGCACGATTTTCACTTGCTGGTGCGTGACCGCCACTCTTCGGCTTCGTTCACCATGTGGCGGGAGCTGGACGTTGTTCCACCGCGAAAGTGGTGGGGTTTTCTCTGGAATCCTGAGCGGCGTCAGCGCAAAGCTTTCTTCGATCTTGCGAGTGAACTCACCCAAATCTCGACGATGGGGCTTTCGAATCAGCACGTCGAAATCACGGAAGCTTACCTCACTTTCCTGAACATAGTTTGTAGTCTGCCGCGTGTCCATCCAGCAAACGAGACGCAGTTTCTTCTGATGGTCAGTTCTTTTTCGGGTGTTGAGAAACCCGGACCCGAAAAAGCGATCGTATCATCGATCCACGCTCTGGAGGACGGGCTTTGATCTCCGCGGCCGCCGCTGTTCGTTGGGCCGAAATACTCGTGGCTTTCTCCGTTGCAATTGCTTCCGCGGAAGTTTTCTTTTACTCTGCGCCACTCAAGGACACTGGCCTGCAGAGTTGGGAAGTGGGAAGAGTACGGTATCGGGCATTCAGCTTGCGGCCACTGGACGCAATCACGGACTTTCTTTTCCGGTACCCAAACGTACTCGCATTGCACGCAATACGGCTACTCGCCGCCGTACTGTTGCTTACGAATGCCGCGCCTGGTGGGCAGGCAATTTGGGATTTTCTCATTGTCCTTCTCTTCTGGGCCCTCTATTTGCGGTGCCCTTACGGTTGGGACGGTTCGGACCAAATGACGGTTGTTGTATTGCTTCCTCTGGGACTGGCGCACCTGATTGACGGCCCAACACTTTCCGGAAACGCTACACGCATCGCTTTGGCCTTCATCGCAGCACAACTTTGTGTTGCGTACTTGAGCGCGGGAGTCTGGAAACTTGTATCGCCGGTTTGGCGGAACGAGCCTGCTTTAACCGGCATTCTGCACACAAGAAGCTACGGCGCCCCGGCGGTGGCTCGTTTGCTGGATGGGCACGCCACGCTTTCTTGTGCATTAGGTTGGGGCGTCATGGTTGTCGAAACACTATTCCCACTCGTTTTTGTGGTCCCGCGTCCCGCTCAGTTTGCGTTCCTTGCCGTGGGCCTTGGCTTTCACCTTGGCACGGCCGTGCTAATGGGATTAAATACATTCTTCTGGAGCTTCGCCGCAGCCTATCCGGCGCTTTTGTACTGGTTGCGCTAAGTCACGGCAACGCGGTGTATACGAAGGGACTACTGTAAGGGGAAAAAGTGGGAATGAATGGTGAGCGCGGTAGGAATCGAACCTACAACCTACTGATTAAGAGTC
>JBEBFS010000082.1:0-22384 GCA_040081855.1 Bryobacteraceae bacterium
CATCCTTCCAACACACGCAGACCCGCTACGAGTTACCTAGGACGTCGCTCTTGGTCGATCTGGCCCTCTGCTGGAGGAACGCTCAGACTCCTTGCCTATCTTGTAAGGGGTACGCGGCTCATTTTTGCGCGAGGTGAAGTGCGATGTGGTTGAAAAGCGGGGAGATTGAGTTTGCGGATTTGGTGTGAATGACTAACGACTGGAGAATGTCTCGTCCATACGTTCCCGGGTTTTAACTCACCGGATCGGAGCAGGCGCGTAGTTGAGCACTTCAACAATCTCATGCTTAGCGGACGCCTTACCATTTTTCAGTGTCTGCTCGGTTTTAACGCGTGCCTTCAGAATGTCGTTTTGGTAAAAGCGGACTTGACCACTGTGAAATCGTGAGAGGAACACCGGATCGGTAATTTTGGCCTTGAATCCGCCTCGCTTCTTACCTGCTGGAAGGAACGTTACACCCTCGGCTGATCCGTAGGTGCCTTCTTTCGGGTTAAGAAACTGGATGGTGTCGTTGGTAATAGTTTCTGTCTTGGCGGGAAGGGGTGAAGGTTCGCTGTAACTCTTCAGGCTGCTAATGACTTCTTCCTTCGGGACAAATTGTTTCGTCTGGTCTTCCTGGCCTCGCAAAAAAGTCGATAAACCATGTACTTCTTCCCGATTCATTCCATTGCCGCCAAACGCGTAGTAGTAGTTGTTGTTGATGACAGGGTTTACGTAAAGATTGTTCACCGTCCCCAGAACGTTAAGCTGCTTCCCATTATTTCCCGTATAAGTGACGCTGCCGTCGGGCTGGCGTTCGGTTTTGGCTGGTTTCTCCCCTTTCAGAAACTCAATCACGTCCTTGACTGTGGCAATTACCTCCTGGCTCTTCTTTATTAGGCCGACGTATTCCAGGACCTTCTTTAGATGCTCAATTGCCTCGGGATGCGAGAGCGCAAAGAGGATGGTTGGATTGTTCTGAACGGACAGAACTAAGTCCATCCAGAATGAGCCTTCTTCGAACGGTCTCACCTTGACAACCACAGAATGTGGCTGCGGGTTCATGATCCGGTTCGCCTCGTGTATGACGTTCCCTACGGCCTCCAATGTCTTGGCAAGCTCGAAGACCGGGACCTCTTGAGACCTTCCCTCGATTTTGTATATGAGATGAACATCGCCAACGGTACCACCCACGAAAGGGGGAGCGTTGTTCGGTGGCACTAACGCCACTTCACTCGCAACGTTGAGCCGCGAGGGTCCAACAACTTCCGGCGGCTTCTCAGTTTGCGGTTGATTCTTTTTAGGCATTTGAATTTCTTAAACCGTATCACAAGATTAATATTTTCTGCGGAGGGAACTTTGACAGAAGGCGAAACATTTTCCGATTTTTCGCCGTTTACGGCCAAGGCTCAACTTCGCCGTGTAACCAGAAGAAGGGACCGACACCAATTTCGGCACGGTTGGTCTTCAACCTTGGCGCTGTGGCGAAATCTAGTGTCCGTCCCTTTTTCTTTCTACAATCTCTTCGCGGCTAATCACAGGCGGGATTGGCAATCCCGCGCGGAATTCCATTCCGCCCCACGGTCGAGGCAGCTTTGCATCCGGTTGGGGTTGCGCTTGCTCCTGTTCCTGGGTCGGTGTTTTGGGGTTCTTCACGATAGCCGAGCGGAGGCTCGGCTGCTGGCCGGATGGCCGGCCCCACGGTGGGGGCAACTGCTGGGATTGGGGCAGGTCATCCCTGCGAAAGTATCAGAGGAAAGTTAGCCTTTCGTCCGTTGTGGAGAAATATCACATAGTGATACTATCCAGCGGTTAGTTGCTTGTTTACGATCAGGCCAAGCCGTAAGTCTCTTATTTTCAATACGCACTCTATTCCTGGCGCGTTTTGCGCTGCGATTCCTACTAGCGTTGCTTTGAGGCTTACCACGTTTGCTCGGCTTGCACGGCAGGCTATTGAAGGCGAAGCAATCAGAATGGACGCGATAGGAGTGGAATCTTGAACAAGGGATGGAAGATGGGGGTGGCCGCTCTCGCGCTTTCGCTGGGGACGGCTTTCGCGCAACAGGCTCCGCAGAGCCGCAATGCGGAAGAGGTGTACAAGAACATTCTGGTTCTGAAGGGCACGCCGGCCGATAGCTTTGGCCAGGGCATGCACCTGATGACGGCGGCGCTGGGCGTGACGTGCGAATACTGCCACATTGAGGGCGACTTCGCGAACGACTCGATTGCGAAGAAGAAGATCGCGCGCGCGATGGTGACGCTGACGAACCGTATTAATCAAACTTTCGGCGGGCACACGGTGACGTGCTACACCTGCCACCATGGCAATGCTGTTCCGGCTGCCGTGCCGTCGCTGCCGATGGCGGGGCCGGTTGCGGCGGCCAAGGCGAATGCGACGCTGCCTTCGGTGGAAGATGTTTTGGCGAAGTACGTCGCGGCGGTGGGCGGCGAGAAGGCAGTGCAGAGCGTGAAGTCTGTGGTGATCCGCAGCACGCAGGATATTCCGACGGGTCCGGGCGGCGTGATTCCGCTGCGGGCTTCGGTGGAAGAGTACCGCAAGGCTCCAGGGCTTGTGCTGACGGTGGCGAAGGCGACGGACAAGGGCAAAGAAGTGACCATGTCCTCGGGCTTCGACGGCAAGCAGGCTTGGGCGCAAGACGCGCGCGGGCGCGTTTCGGCTCCGGCGGCGATGGATCAGATCCGCGCGAAGCGAAGCGCCGACCTTTACGAAGCGCTGCACATCAAAGAGAACTACCAGGAGTTGCGCGTGGCGGGCTCGGAGAAGGTGAACGGCCGCGACGCTTATGTGGTGATCGGCATGGGCTCCGAGGAAGTGGCGACGCGGTTCTACTTCGATGCCGAGAATGGCCTGTTGCTGCGCAAGTACAGCGTGACGCCGACGGAAGCGGGTGCGAGTCCGTTCCAGGAAGATTACAGCGACTACCGGGCGGCGGCGAGCGGCGTGAAGTACGCGTACAAGATCGAGCGGAGTCCGGCGGGCATGCGCACGGAACTGCCGACGCATTCGACGGTGACGGTGGAGAAGATCGAAGAGAACGTGGCGATCGACGACGCGAAGTTCCAGAAGCCCACGCCGCCTCCGCCACCGGCGGCTCCAGCGAAGTAGTTAGCTTTCGTAAGACAACAACAAGGCTCGTGGCGCCGGATTCCGGTTGGCGCTACGGGCCTTTTGCTTTTGGCGAGGGAGTGAACACCGAAAAGGGGAGCAGATCGCTATGCCAGCGTCCTCGCTGCTGCCGCCGGCGCGTCCTGTATGATGTAGAGTTTAATTGTTCGCATTGGAGGCCAATGTTCGTGCGCTTTCCCCTGAGCTGTCATGTGAAGTTGCAATGGAGATGGAGCGAGGTTTTCTTGCTTGCCGCACTTGTGGGTGCGGCGACGGCGGCGTTCGCGCAGGCGCAACCTGCGGCCGTCCGGCTTCCGCGCGCGGCGAATGGGAAACCGAATCTGCAAGGCATTTGGCAGGTAAACGCGCGAGCCGCGTACGATCTGGAGGATCATGCCTCCCGCCTCGGTATGCCGGCGGGCAGGAGCGTCGTCGAAGGCGATGTGATTCCTTACCAGCCGTGGGCGGCAGCAAAGAAGATTGAGAATTTCAAGAATCGCGCGAGTGCGGATCCGGTGGGCAAGTGTTATTTCCCGGGCGTTCCGCGGATCATGTACATGGAACATCCGTTCCAGATTTTCCAGACGGGTGAACACGTGGCGATTCTGTTTGAGTGGTCGCATGTGTACCGGCTGATCTACACCAATGGGAAGCCTCCGCTGCATGATGGGATCGAATCATGGATGGGCGATTCCCGAGGGCATTGGGAAGGCGACACGCTGGTGGTGGAGGTGAAGGGCCAGAACGATAAAACCTGGTTCGACATGGCGGGCAACTTCCACAGCGGCGAGATGAAAGTGGTGGAGCGCTATACGATGCAGAGCGCGGATGCGATGCAGTATGAAGCGACCATCGAGGACTCCAAGGTGTTCACCAAGCCGTGGAAGATTCGAGTACCACTGCGGAGACAAACGGGCCTGGATCGGATTCTCGAATATCAATGCCAGGCCGAAAAAGAAGAGGCCAATGGGGAGTTTGAGCGCGAGCCGAAGACTTGGTATCCGGATGCGGGTTCTGAGGTGGTGGTTCCTGCATTTACGGGGACGCAGGAGCCGGATGTTGCTCCCGCGAAAACGGGGACCAACTTGCGGCGGATGGCAGATGGGAAACCGAACATCACGGGATACTATCAACCGGATGCCGGCGGCGCGAATTACGGATTGGAACGCCACGAAAAAGTATTCCTGACTCCAGCGAGCCGGGGATTGGTGATCGATCCGAAAGATGGACTGCTTCCTTATCAACCGTGGGCAAGGCAGGAGCGGATCGAGCGAGAGAAGCCGTACAGAGGTTATGACGATCCCACGGCGCACTGCTTTCCGGCGGGTGTTCCACGAGGGTTTTATGCTCCGGCGCCGTACCAGATTTTGCAGACTCCCGGTTACGTCGTGTTTTTGTTTGAGCGTATGGCGTGGCGCATTGTTCCATTGAACAGGCGTACGCATTTGCGGGACAACGTCCGGCTGTGGCAGGGAGATTCCATCGGGCATTGGGAAGGCGATGTGTTGGTGGTGGAAACCACGAATTTGAACGGCAAGACGTGGTTGAATGAGGTAGGCGATGTGGTCAGTCACGCCGCGCGGGTGGTGGAACGGTTCTATCCGGTGGATGCAAACCAGGTTATCTACCGGGCCACGGTGAGCGATCCTGTGGTGTACACGCGCCCGTGGACGATTGAGATTCCATTGAATCGCGAACCCGAGGAACTGCTGGAAGTGGCGTGCCACGAGGACAACGGCGACCTGCAGCACTTGAAGGACGTGAGAGACGAGTATCGCGCGCAGCAAAAGAAGGCGCAATAAGGAGATTGGCTGGAATGAACATTCGTAAAGCGGCAGGGGTGTTCGGAATCGCGGCGATGATGGCTGCGAGCGCGTTTGCGCATCATTCGTTCACGGCGGAGTACGACCAGAACAAGCCCGTCAAACTGAACGGCAAAGTCACCGACATGAAGTGGTCCAATCCGCACGGTTGGATTTACGTGGATGTGGAGACGAACGGCAAAATCCAAAATTGGGCGCTGGAGACCGCGGGGGTGAACGCGCTGGTTCGCCGCGGTTGGAAGAAGACGGACTTGCCTCCGGGCACGGTGGTGATCGTGGATGGATGGCAGGCACGCAACGGGTCACCGACGGCGAACATCGCGACGATCACGTTCCAGGATGGCAGGAAGCTTTTCGCTGGGACATCGAACGAAGCGGCGCCTTCTAAATAGAGCTTCCAACTAGACCTTCCAAATAGACCTACGCGATAGGCCTATGCGGGCAGCGCGCCAAGCCATTCCCGGATGCGGGCGCGGATTTGGTCACGCACTTTGCGAAAGGCTGCCTGACGTTCTTCTTCGGAACCCACGACGGAAGCCGGATCTTCAAAAGGCCAGTGCAGCCTCTCTACTGTCGCGGGAAATATTGGACACGATTCCTTCGCGTTATCACAAACGGTGATGACGTAGTCGAGGTTTGCGTTCGAGAATTCGTCGACGGATTTGGAGCGGTGTCCGGAAAGATCGATTCCTAACTCGCCCATGACGGCGATGGCTTCAGGGCGCACGATGCTGGGCTTGGTGCCGGCGGAGTGGACGACGTAGTGATCGCCGCCTTCGTGGCGGAACAGACCTTCGGCCATTTGACTGCGCGCGGAGTTTCCGGTGCAGAGGATGAGGACGCTCTTCTTCATGCTTGGCTCCTGGAGGCGGCGGATGCGGGAAACCAGTGGCGCGTTCGGTTACAGGCCGAGCACACGGAAAGCATGACGGGGACTTCCACCAAAACCCCGACTACAGTGGCGAGCGCCGCGCCTGAATCGGGCCCAAAGAGCGCAATGGCGGTGGCTACGGCGAGTTCGAAAAAGTTGCTGGCTCCGATGAGCGCGCCGGGGGCGGCGACGGAGTATTCGACTTTGAAGAGCCGCATTAATCCGTAGGCAAGCGACGAGTTGAGATAGACCTGCAGCGTGATGGGGATCGCGATCAGGGCTACGTGAAAGAACTTTGACGTGATGTTATCGGCCTGAAAAGCGAAGATGCAGACGAGCGTCGCGAGCAGCGCGGTGATAGTCACGGGCGCGAAACGCGGGAGCAGCGTTTTCTCGAACCACTCGACGCCTTGTTGCGCGATGAGAACGTGGCGCAGAATCGTGCCGGCCGCGAGCGGGATCACGATAAAGACGATCACGGAGTAAAGCAGCACGCGGAAGGGGACGGTGAGCGACGACGCGCCGGTCACCAGAAATTGCACGATGGGCACGAAGGCGACCAGCATGATGAGATCGTTCACCGAGACTTGCACGAGGGTGTAGACGGGGTCGCCATCGGTGAGATGGCTCCAGACGAAAACCATCGCAGTGCACGGGGCCGCCGCAAGAATAATGCAGCCCGCGATGTATTGATCGGCCTCCGATGCAGAGACAAATCCGGAGAAGATCACGCGGAAGAAGAGCCAGGCGAGCAGAGCCATGGAGAACGGCTTCACCAACCAGTTGACGAAGAGCGTGACCAGCAGCCCGGCGGGGCGTTTGCCCACGTTTCGGATGGCGCCGAAATCCACCTTCATCATCATGGGAGTGATCATCAGCCAGATGAGTACGGCGATGGGGACGTTGATCTGGCTTCCCTGCCCGAACTCAATGCCGCGGATCACTTGTACCGCGCTGGGAAGAAGTTTGCCGAGCGCGATGCCGGCGATCATGCAGAGCGCTACCCATAAAGAAAGGTAGCGCTCAAAAAAGGCAAGGCGCGGAGGTGTGGCGTGTTGTTCGCTCATGCGTTGGCCCTAGGAGCAGCAGGTGGGTCCGCAACACGACTTCGCGGAGGGTTTGCTTGCGCGGATGAAGGCGCTATAGAACTTGCCGTCCACTTGAGCGGCGATGGCATCGACATCAAGGTCCTGTCCGGCGAGAAACGCGCGAGCATCTTCTGCGCGATAAATGCGCGTGGGCTCGAGATCGATTTCCTCGAAGCCAGAGGCCTTCAATTTGGCGCGGTATTCCTCTTCTTCGAGCGCCCCGGCGACGCAACCGACCCAGGCTAGAATGCTCTGGCGAATCTCGGGAAGCATCTCACCTTTGGTAACGACGTCGGAGACGGCGAAACGTCCGCCGGGTTTAAGGACACGGAAGGCTTCGCGAAGGACGCGGTCTTTGTTGGCGCTAAGGTTGATGACGCAGTTGGAGATGATGACATCGACGGAGTTATCGGGAAGCGGGATGTTTTCGATTTCGCCTTTGAGGAATTCGACATTTTCCGCACCCGCCTTGCGTTTGTTTTCGTTGGCGAGGGCGAGCATTTCGTCGGTCATATCGAGGCCGTAGGCTTTGCCACCTGGACTGACTCGCTTGGCGGAGAGGAGAACGTCAATGCCGCCGCCGGAGCCGAGATCGAGAACGACTTCGCCGGGCTTCAGTTCGGCGAGCGCCGTGGGATTTCCGCATCCCAAGGACGCGAGCACGGCGGCTTCCGGCAGTTCACCGGCTTGCACTTCATCGTAGAGGTTGCTGGTGATGGGATCGCAGCCGCCTTCGAACGCGGACGAGGCGCCGCAGCAGGAATTCGCTCCGCCGCTGACGACGCGCAGAGCCGCCGCGCCGTATTTTTCCTTGACGATTTCTTTGATGTCTTGTTTGGTTTCCATGTTTGTCTCTCTTATTGGTTGGCGCGCAACCGCGCCCGTTTATCGCTTCGCTGGCGGCTTACAGATTTGCACGATGGCGTCCGGGCGAATGGCTTTGTTCCGCGTGCAGCATTCCGAATAGAGAAAGGAGAGGACTTCCTGGAGTGCGTCTGTGTTCGCCGTGCAGCGGAGGAAGGTTCCTTCGCGCGTGACGTTGACGAGATCCTCGTTCTTTAATTTTTCCAGATGATGCGATAGGTTCGACGCGGAGATGCCGAGTTCCGATTGGATTTCTCCGACAAACAGGCCGTCCGGATGAGCCGACAGCAGAAGCTGCATGATACGGAGCCTGGATTCGGTACCCATGGCCGCAAACATGTCGGCGAAACGGGTGGTTTGCTCGATGTCAGTGGTTTTTGCCATGGCTTGCTTCTATATTTCAATAATAATTGAACCATGGAATCTGTCAAGGACTTTTTGCAGCTGCTAAAAGAAGGCGGCCGACAGGAAGGGGAGTCGGGTATCATTTATTTTGGCCATGCAAAACAACGACGGAATCCTTAAAGACATTGTTTCCAGCCACAAGACCGGCGCTTCGTCCCTCACCCGGCGAGGCTTTCAAAAGGCCGCTTTGGGCGGATTGGTTTTGATCTGCCGCCAGGCGCGCGCGGCGGATTTCACGCTCAAGCAGTATCACAACCAGCCCGAGGAAGCTCCGCTGCACAAACGTTTGACGCAGATGTGGGCGGCGATTGAGAAGGAAACTTGGGGGCGCGTTACGGCGAGCATCACGCCGCTCAACAACCACATGAAGGACGGCGACCCCGATCCTTTGCCGATGATGATCCGGGGTGAGGTACATTTCTACACGGTGGCGGGCAACAACCTGGCGGGCCAGGTTCCGGCGTACGAGGCGCAGGCGACTCCTTATGTGTTCCGCGATTCCGCGCACGCGCTGCGCGTTTGCGACGGCGAGTTGGGCGATTATCTTCGGGAAGAACTCAAAACCAAAGGTCTTTATGCTCTGCCAAAGGCCTGCTTCGATAACGGCATCCATCAAGTTACGGCGAACAAGGCGGTGAAGACGGCGGCGGATCTGCAGGGCGTGAAGATGCGCGTGCCGGGTTCACAGTTGTATCACGACTTTTTCCGCGGCTTCGGCGTTACGACGATCACGACGAACATTAATATGTTGTACGACGCGCTGAAGTCCGGGCGCGCGGAGGCGCAGGACGATCCGTTTGACGTTGCGGAACTCTTTAAGCTCTACGAAGTGCAGAAGTACATGAACGTGACGGCGCACTCGTGGTCAGGCTACAACCTGCTGGCGAACCTGAAGACGTGGCAATCGATGCCTTCGGACATTCAGACGATTATTGAGCGCAACGCCGAGAAGTACGTCCGCTTGCAGCGCGCCGACGCGGCACGGTTGCAGCGCACGCTCCGCAAGGAATTGATGAAGAAGGGCATGGTTTTCGTGGAAAGCGACATCGCTTCGTTCCGTGCGAATCTGAGTCCATACTACACGCGGTGGAAGAATTCGATTGGCTCCAAAGCGGCAGCGATCATCGAAGCACAGGCCGGCAAGCTCGCCTAATTTTCATCAGAATGGGCATGGATGAGACCCATGCCGACACGTCCGCATTCGTATACACTAGCCTAATGGCGCAGGGGATTGCTCTTGCGCCGGGGTGACACTCCAACTTCAACAGGAGTCGTATTTATGCGTACGTTTTCCAAAAGTTTTCTCGGCGCGGCAGTGCTTGCCGCCTGCTTAGCTCCCTCCGCGTTTTCGCAAGGCGGGCCTGGCGTTCCCACGGATCTCTCCGGTGAATGGCGGCGTCTGACGAATCACGAAGATGCGCACGAGCGCGGTCCGGGCCCGGATCCAGGCGAATATTGGGGGCTTCCGCTCAACGATGCCGAGCGCATGCGTGCGGATAGCTACAACGGCGAGTGGCTCTCCACTAGTTTGTTGCTGCAATGCCGTCCGCACCCAACGGGCTATCAGCAGTTGGGTCCGGATCAGATGCGGATTGAAAAGGTGATTGATCCGATCAACCGGCAGTTGATCGCCTATAGCGTATTGTTCCAACGCACTCCGGGCGAGCGCATGGTCTGGCTGGATGGCCGCGACCGTCCTTCGCAATATGCGGCGCATAGCTGGGAAGGATTTTCACTGGGCGCGTGGTCGGGCGATACGCTGACGATTAAGTCCACGCATCTCAAAGAGTCATTCATCCGTCGCAACGGCGTGCAGGGCAGCTTCCGCCGCACGGTGACGGAGCATGTTTCCCTCGATGAACCTTATCTGACGTGGGTACTGATTGTGGAAGACCCGGACTACCTGACGGAGCCGCTGATCCGCAGCGTGACATTCCAGCGCGCGCCGAATGCCCAGATTCCGGTGTATCCGTGCGCTCCGCAGCAGGAGGAATATCGTCCGGAAGATGCCGGATCGTATCGTGTTCCGCATTACCTGACAGCGACGAATCCCTATTTGACGGAAGTGGCTGTGAAATATCGCGTGCCACTGGAAGGCGTGCGCGGCGGCGCGGCGACGATGTATCCGGAATATGCAGACACGCTGAAGCAGTTCAAGGCGCCCACGGCTCAGTTCACCCTGAAGGCGACGTACACGGACGATTCGACAAAACTGGCTGAGCGGCTGGAATCGCAGCGCCCACCGGCACCCGCGTACGACAAGGTGGAAGCGCTGCATGTGCAGGGCAACATCTTCCTTGTTGCTGGCGGGGGCGGGAATATTGCGGTTTCAGCAGGTGGCGACGGAGTGCTGATGGTGGATGCGGGAGCAGCGGCGGCAAGCCCGAAAATATTGGATGCCATCACTCAGGTGACGCGCATGCCGAGGCCGGCTCCGCGTGGCAACATCGCAATGCCGTTCGCCAGTGTCTGGCAGAGCACCCATTCGCAGGCTCCTCCTGCGATCCGCATGATTATCGACACGAACGATTCTGCGGATCATGCCGGTGGCAACGCGAACATCGCGTCGTCGAAGATTTTCAAGCCGATTGGCGTGGAAGGCGCGGATCAGGCGGCGAGCGAAGTGATTCTGTCGCATGAAAGCGTCCAGCAGCGAATGATCGCCGCGAACGTGGGCGTGCGGGCGCAGCCAACCAACACGTATTTTTCCGAACGCTACCGGCTGCACCGTTTCTTTAACGGCGAAGGCGTGGAGGTAGTGCACATGCCGAACGCGATCACCGATGGCGATAGCGTTGTGTGGTTCCGCGGCTCGGATGTGATTGCGACAGGAGACATCTTCAATTCGGACTCGTATCCGCAGATCGATCTGGAAAAAGGCGGCAGCGTTCAAGGCCTTATCAGCGCACTCGAAAAGCTTACGGATCTCAGCTATCCCGAGTACATGGGACAGGGCGGCACGATGATTGTACCGGGACATGGCTGGGTTTCCGACGCCGCGGACATTGGTTATTACCGCGACATGGTGATCGTGGTGCGCGACCGCGTTCAGGACATGGTGAGCAAGAAGATGACGCTGGCGCAGGTGAAGTCCGCGAAGCCGACGATGGATTACGATCCGTTGTACGGGCGCACGCCGGGCTCTACGGCGAAGTTCGTTGAGGCAGTGTACCGGAGCCTGACGGAGAAGAAGGGGAACTAAGATGATCCGCCGGAATGCAAAAGGAATCCTCATGAACAAGAACCTCATCTTCGCTGCAGCGCTCATCGCCATCGCGTCACCGTCCCCGGTCTTCGCACAAGGTGGACGTGGAGGACGCGGCGGGCCGCCGCCGACTGCGAAGGCAGCCGCGCCGTTCGATGTGACGGGTTATTGGACTTCGGTGGTTACCGAAGACTGGCACGTGCGCATGATCACGGCATCGAAAGGCGATTTCGGCTCGGGCCCCAACACCGAGGGCCTGCCGTTTGGCCGCGACGGCAACATTCCGTATAACGCGGAGGGGACGCGAGCGGGCAAAGCGTGGGATCTGGCAAAGGACAAAGCGGAGGGCAACGTCTGCAAGTCTTTCGGCGCGGGCGGCATTATGCGGCAACCCAGCCATCTGCACATCACCTGGCAGGACGATTACACGCTGAAGATGGAGATCGACAACGGCACGCAAACGCGTCTGGTGAAGTTCGCGCGTCCGGCGGCACAGGGCGGCGCGTTGACGAAGCCGGAGCCTTCGGCGCAAGCGAGCGCACAGGGCGATTCCGTGGGCGAATGGATCATCAAGGGCGGCACACCGGCGTGGCCCCGCGGCGGGAATCTGCAGGTGGTGACGTCGAACGTAACGGCGGGTTATTACTGGAAAAATGGAATGCCGTACAGCGACAAAACGAAGCTGACGGAACACTTCCGCGTGATTAAGGAAGACAACGGCGATGAGTGGCTGAACTTTTCACTGATGTCGGAAGACCCCACGTATTTGAATGAGCCGTGGATCTCCACGTACCACTTCAAGAAGCTCGCGGACGGCTCAAAGTTCAAGCCGCGTCCGTGCGCGATTGACTAGATTGGCGGCGCGGCCTGCTTCAAAACTGAACTAAGCAGGCTGCGCCGTAGTTTTCTTGGAACGTTTCTTCGCGGACTTTTTCGCCTCGGCGTAGACGTCCTTCCATCCCTCTTGCCCTTCCGTGAATTCGACGGTGCTGTTTAGCGGAAGATTCTCGAAGCGCTGCTCTAAGCCGTTGGGCCAACGGATCTCGATCGAATCGATACTTTCGAAGTCCGCGAGGCCAAAGTGTTGCTCCAGGGGTAGGCATCCAAAGTTGCTGCCGCCGGAGAGTTCGCGATACTGCGTGCGGCCGCCCGCGGTGAGAGCGACTTTCGCTCCAATCGCCGAACGATTGCTCTTCACGCCGACCAGGCGCACATTCAGGTAATTTCCCGCCAGACGCTTTGGATAATAGACGCCGGTGGTGAGCAGGTCGCCAGGATAGGCTCCGCCCGCGGCTACGAGAATGGACATGCGGCCATCGCCGAATAAATCCGCCAAATTCACGCCGTGGCTCTTGCCGGTGAAGGGCAGGCCGGCGGCAAACGTGATGTTGTGGAACTTTTTTCCGTCGTTCTCGAGCAGGATCATCGGCTCCATGCGGTCCATCTTCGGACTGCCGTTGCCGAGAACGACATCGAGGTATCCGTCGTTGTTGAAGTCGCCCGCATTGCCACTCATGGTGCCCCAGCAGCCGGTGAGGCCCAATTCCTCATTCACCTGCGTGAACGTACCGTCACGGTTGTTGCGATAGACGCGCATCGGGTTGCCGTCGGCGGGGCCATGTCCGGTCTTCATGGTGTGGATGACGTCTTCGTGATCCGACCAAACGAACTGCCCGATATCCATCCAGCCGTCGTTGTCGTAATCCCAGAAGAAGGCCGGGCTGCCGAAGCCGAGTGCGGTGACACCGGCGCGTTCGCTGACGTCGGTGAAGGTGCCGTCGCCGTTGTTTTCGTAGAGCTGCGAGCGGCCGAGGCCGTTGCTGAGGAATAGATCCGGGCGGCCGTCGTTGTTGTAATCGCCCCAGGCGCCGCCAATGGTGGGCCAAATGGTCTTTAGACCGGCTTCATCGGTCACTTCCGTGAACGTGCCGTCGCCATTGTTGTGGAACAGGCGGTTAGGCGTCTTGCGTTCGAATAGGCCGCCAAGATTGTTGGCAATGAACAGATCCAGATAGCCGTCGCCATCGTAATCCACCCACGACGCGGTGAATGCGGGTCCCCAGACTTTTACACCTGCGTTCTTGGTGACGTCGGTAAAGGTGCCGTCGCCATTGTTGCGAAACAATTGTCCTTCGCCGACGTAGAAGCCCAGGCGCGTGATGTACAGGTCGGGATAGCCGTCGTTGTTGAAATCGCCGACGGTGATGGCGAACCCGTTGACGCAGGTATCGAGTCCTGAATTGATCGAAACGTCGGTATACGTGCCGTCGCCGTTGTTGTGGTACAGACTGCATCCGCCGTGCGCGGAAGCGATAACGATGTCAAGAAAGCCGTCGTTGTCGTAGTCAAAAATAGCGACGCCGCGGCCTGCGCTGGTCTTATCCAGGCCAATCTTGGCGGCGATATCTTCAAACTCCACCGTGGGCTTTTCATAACCCACTTTCATTTCCATGCGGTGCGATTCGGGCACAAAGCTGGGATAGCCGCCCAGCTTTTGGACAGAAAGCCACAACATACAGCGTGCGCGCTCATCGGAGGGATCGGAGTTCAGGGCATCGACATCGGCCTGCGCCGCTCTTTCAAATCGGCCGGAGCGATAGAGGGCCACGGCGGCCTCATGACGTGCCAACGCGTAGTGAGAGTCGTCCCGAGGAACCTGAAACAAGACTTCCACGGCTTCGTCGTAGAGGCCGCACTTGACATAGGTTTCGCCCAACTCCAGGCGAATGGCATGATCGTCCGGAGCTTCTTTCAGCCGATCTTTGCAGCGCTCGATGATCTCCTTGTACTCCAGGCCAACGAAGACCTGAAGCTCGGTGAACATGTCGTAAAAGTCGGTCATCAGGCGCTGGATGCGGGTGGAGCCCATGATGTCGTAGGTGACCAGGCCGCGTAGCGCTGATTGCGTCATTAACGTCGCGAAAGACAGAGTGAATTGAACCGGAAGCGTGATAGCCGCCGGGCTGGTGAAATCCAGGAACCCGAACGATTTCTTGGCTGCGTCGAGGATCTCCTTCGATGCCGCCGGCAGGTGCGCGGCGTCCTTCGGCGTATAACGAGCGATTCTCGCTATGTGGTTCATGAACTCTGAGACAGCCGTGTCCAGATCGCTGGGGCCGTTGAGCGGCGGGGCGGTGAGATGCTGGCGACTCTGTCCCGCCACCTTCTCGACGACACGCTGCGCTTCACCCAACGCGTTATGCGCCGTGGTTAGGCCCATCTCCAGCACGAGGGCCGGGAGTTTAAAGATGCTATCGACAGTGTTCATAGGGCCTTCGGGAGAATGTAATAGACAGACATGATGGCGCAGCCGAAGCTGGCCGTTTCAGGTTTCGCGATGGCTTCACCGCTCTCAAACTGGCTGATGGCGGGTTCCAGGTAATTGAGGAACTCAGGATCGTCGGGATATTTGAAGTTGTCCACCGCGCCGCGGTACAGCAGGTTGCGGTCCGCATCCATCAAAAACGCTCGCGGGGTCTGCTGCGTGAACCACTGCTTGGCCACCGTGGAGCCGGGGTCGTGTAGGATCGGGAACTCAAGGCTTCTTTCGGCAATCGACTTGCGGACGCCCTCCGGCGTTTCCCCATGACGCGACGCCACGGCGACAAAAGCGAAATCCGGATGGGCTTGCGCGAAAGCATTGAAATACTTGTCGTAACGTACGCAATGCGAGCAAGTGCTCGACCAGAACACGACGACGCCGCCTTTCTTCCCGCGCAGCTGCGCCGCAAGATTTATCTCCCCACCGCTCACTTGCTGCAGCGTGAAGTCTAAAAGGGGTTCTCCGAATTTTTGCTTATCGTTCTGCAAAGCGACCTGCCTGTTTGAAAATTTCTTCACCCGCCGCGCATAAGAATGGCGGCAAGGGGAACAACTGATCTCTCCGACTCCTTTTACTTATAGCGCGGAAGGGCACCGGAATGGGATCATCGAAATCCATTAGTAACCTCTGATTTCGTGTTTCAGATCCGCGCTCGGGTCCATCGGAAGGCCGAAGATCGATTTTTCATGCAGCTCCCAACTGATTAAGTAAGAGATTCCGCCGGCAATTACACCGGGAAGCAGCAGTTGGTGATAGCAGCCGCTGAGGTCGGCGATCATCAGAAGGCCGCTCCAATAACCCTTGATGATGGAGCCAAACATGACGATCATTCCCAACAAAACGAACAATTCGGGCTGCGGCACGGCGGAGGGGAACAGGGCGCGCACACCATAACCGAAGGCCCCGCCGAACAACGACCCAATCACGAGCGTGGGCGCGAACAAGCCGCCAACGGCGCCGGAGCCAAACGTGATGGACGTGGCGAGCATCTTCAGGAAAAGCAGGATCACGAAAAGCTGCAGCGTGATGCCGCCGTTGATGCCGCTTTCAATCGTCGGGTACCCCGCCGAGAGCACCTGCGGGAACCAGATTCCGATGCACCCCACCAATGCGCCGCCCACGGTCACGCGCAGCCACAATGGCCATGTGCCGGGCAACACGGACTTCCAGCGTCCAAACAGCCAGATAAAGAAGTGTCCGGTCAGAGCGGCGACAGCTCCCATCAAAGGAATTACCAACAAAAGCGTGCTGGTAGGAAGCGGATCCGGTACAACAGCGGGGCGAAACGGATACGCATCGCCAAGGATGCTGGTGCGGACGAGGTAACCGATGCCGGAGGCGATGGCGATAGCGGTTAAATCGCTGTTGAATCGCGCGCCAAAAACTTCGAGCGTAAGAAGAACGCCACCAGCCGGAGAGCGGAACGCAGCCGCGATGCCTGCCGACGCACCCGCGCGGGTCAAGGTCAACAACTGGCCCTTCGTCACCCGGAAAAATTGTCCGCACTGGCTTCCTGCAAGGGCTCCTAATTGGACCATGGGGCCTTCGGGACCAACGGAACCCCCGACCGCGAGCACCAGTCCGCTCATAATGACGTTGAGAATACGGACCATCGGCACGCGGCCCATGTGATGTTGGAGCGAATCAAGCACTTCGCGCACGCCGCCGTAACGGCTTTCGGGAAATTTCTGCAGGAAAAGGCCGATGAGGAACAGGCCAACGGTGGGCACCAGCAGCACGACCGGCAGGCGGGCCCCCAGGCTGTGTGCGTTGGCGAAAGCAAATAACGCTTCGCCGAAGCTGTCCGCCAAAAAATGGAATCCCACCGCGCCAAGTCCGGCGAGCACACCCGCGGAAAGTGTCGCACCAACCAGCTTGCCTGTGCCCGTTAGTTTCATCGGAAGCGATTAGGCGGCTGGTTCAATGGCTCGGGATTTGCCGGTGCGATAGAGAGTAAAGAGAACTGCGACGGCCACCACCATTGCGCCCCCCACGAACCACCACTCCATCGCTGAATGCGCGGTCTGGTAAAGCGTCCAGACAAATTGCAGCACACACAGAAACGAAACAAAGTAGAGCACTTTGGGGCGCGGAAGAATGCTGACCAGATAAGTTCCAATGGGCGCGCCGAAGATGACAATGGGCGTGGCGGCCAGCCAGTTGTAAATCGTCTCCGATTCAATGTCGCCGAGATAAGCGTGCAGCAGAGCGCCCTCTATGGACGCAAGCGCCGCGGCGGAGACCGCCGTCGGGATGGCGATTTTCAAATCGGTACGGAACAGCAAAACCATCGATGTGTAGACCGCCATCTCGACTCCGACGCCGATCATCGAAGCCATCGTCCCGCCGATCAAACCCGCCGCAAACCCGACCCAGCCGGCGGTGGAAGGATCGGCGGGACCCTTGCCTTTAAGACCGCAAATTTCCAGATTCTTCGAAAGCGTCAGCAGGCCGAAGCTCATCCACAGGCAGGAGAACAGGAGCTTCACCAGATTACCGGAGACGTGGGGCGAAATCAGAAATGTTCCTGCCGCGAAACCGATGGCTGCACCAGCAGTGCTTCCGGCGAGAACTCGAAATGGCAGCGGTACTCTTCTTCCGAGAATGAAAAGGAGCGCCGACGTCATGCCCACCGCCTGAATCACCAAAGCAAAGTTGCGGGCGTTCGCCGCCGGCTGATGGAAAAGCAGCACGAGGATTGGAAACGCAACCGTGCCTCCGCCCATAGGCGTCGACCCCGCCACCAGCGACCCAAGGATCATCACGATTGACATAGGCCAATGGGCTAATACACCCGCCCAATGACCATAGCCAAAAACGACGATCGCCCAACATACGAGAATCACGGCGACGTAAACACGCCAATACTGCATGAAATTTACGCGCTCTGGTAGCGTTGCGGCTTTTGGTTTGTCTCCGACGAGCATTCGTTCTAGTGTGAAGGATTTTCAAACAGAATGCGAGCGCAAGTTCGTTTATCAGCCTAATTGATTTCTAGTAGTGTGCTTGCGGGGAATACAGGCTATGATCGATTAATCGCCGTCGTCTGCGCATTGAAACTAAAGCAGTCATCGACGGTATCTTGCCGTGGTCGCCGGAGGCCAAAACATCGTGTCATCGTCCTTTACAAGCACACTGGGGCTGCAGAATTCCCCTGTGTCGATCGCGTTTCTGGATGCACCGCCCGCGGGGCTCGAAGCCTGGCAATCGGGTGCGGTGCCGGCGGGCTGCACGTTCTGGCGAGCTGCCATGAATGGCCGGGCCTTTTACACCGTGCCTTCCGATCACTTGAACTGCGCAGTGGGTGCGCATACGCACGCGATTCCGCAACCGGAAAACCGCGCGGGCGTATTGAATGAGACGGTCGGCTTCATGGTGGAAACGGGCTACTTACAGATGTCCGAGGTTGCCGGCATTCCAACGTTGGCCAAGACGCCGAACTTTATCGCGTACGGCCCGGCGGATTCGGTTCCGTTCCAGCCGGACGTCGTCCTGATTGCGGCGAAGCCTGCCGTGGCTATGATGTTGTACGAAGTTGCCCTGCGCGCGGGAGCTGCCACCGCGCTCACGAATTTGCTTGGAAGGCCGGGTTGCGCGGCGCTGCCGCTGACGCAGGCAAGCGGAACGGCGAGCGTATCGTTAGGATGCCGCGGCAATCGTCTGTTCACGGGGCTTTCCGACGACGAAATGTATCTTTGCATACCCGGGTCAAAGTGGAATGACGTGGTGGCGCAAGCCAAAACGCTACTGGCGGCAAACGACGCGATGGCGGCACATTATCGCGAGCATCAATCCCAGTTCCCGATACTCACGTAAGCGAGGTGCAACGTCTATGAAATTGTTGCGCCAATGGCGCCCGCTTGCGCTTATTGCGGCCCTGCTGGCTGCGTGGCACATCGCCATTACCCGGCAACCCGCCCACCTGCTGCCGACTCCACTCGAAGTCGCTCGCGGAATTGCGGAGTTGGCGGAGCGCGGCTTGCTGCTGAAATACGTTGTCGCGTCGCTGTTCCGCGTCACATGGGGATTTGCATCCGCGGCGATCATCGCGATACCGGCGGGGCTGGCGATCGGCTGGTACCGGAGATCGGAAATGGCGCTGAATCCACTCATCCAAATTTTCCGGCCGATTTCGCCGCTTGCGTGGATACCGATTTCGATCCTCTGGTTTGGCGTGGGCGACGTGGCGGCGATCTTCCTGATCTTTCTTGCGTCGCTGCTTCCGTTGACACTGACAGCGATGAACGCGGTGGGAAGCATCCCGCCCGTTTATGTCAACGCAGGGCGAAATTTTGGATTGAGCCACGCGCAGCTGGTCTATCGCGTCCTCTATCCCGCCGTGATTCCGCAGTTGATTATTGGGCTTCGGATCACACTTGGCGTCGCGTGGCTGGTGGTGGTGGCAGCGGAAATGATCGCGGTCAACTCGGGCTTGGGCTTTTTAATTGTCGACGCGCGCAACGCAGGGAATCGCTACGATCTGGTGGTGGCCGGAATGGTTTTAATCGGCATCATCGGACTGATGCTCGATACGGGAATGCGGTCCTTAGAGCGGATTCGCTCTCTGCGCTGGGGTTATTCGGAGGATTAGTGGCTACGCAACCTGCAACGGCACAAATCGAAAAAGCACGCAGGACGAAACTCAAAGTTTCGGGCATCAACATGGTCTTTCGCCGGGACGGCCAGAGCACAAATGTTCTGGACGACGTGGACCTGGAAGTGGGCGAAGGCGAATTCCTGTGTCTGCTGGGCCCATCGGGCTGCGGCAAATCGACGCTATTGAACGCAATCGCGGGCTTCCTCACGCCGACCAGCGGCGAAGTTCGCATCGACGGCGAAGTGGTCAGGGGACCCGATCCGCGCCGCATCTTTGTGTTTCAGGAGCGCGGCGTCTTTCCGTGGCTGACAGTGGAGGGAAACATCGGCTTCGGCTTGTTCAACCTGCCCAAAGACGAACAGGCGCGGCGTATTGCGCACTACGTCAAGATGGTGGGCTTGCAAGGTTTTGAGAAGGCGTATCCGCAGGAGCTTTCGGGCGGCATGAAACAGCGCGTGGAAGTGGCGCGCGCATTGGCCGTGAATCCCGACATGATGTTCCTCGACGAGCCTTTCGGCGCGCTGGATTCCATCACTCGCCTGATTATGCGCGGAGAACTGCTGCGCATTTGGGAGGCCGAGCGCAAAACGATCATTTTCGTGACGCACGACATCGAAGAAGCCGTGCAGTTGGCGGACCGCGTCGTGGTGATGAGCGCGCGGCCGGCGAAGATTCAGAAGATCGTGGAAATTGATATTCCTCACCCGCGCGACATCAGCTCCCAGCGCTATTTGGAACTCCGCGACGGCATCTTCGAAGAGATCGGACTCGCGCACAAAGTATGACGCTGGCACATCCATCGAAGTGGGAGAAGTACTTCTGGCCACTGGCGGCGGCAACCGTTTTCCTGCTGGTGTGGCACTTCTCGGTGCGGTGGTCCGGGTCAACCATCTTCCCTTCTCCGCTGGATGTCCAAAAGGGAGTCGCGGAACTGATGCGCAAAGGATTGCTTGGCTCCTATATTGCGGATTCGCTGCGGCGCGTCGGCATCGGTTTTTCGGCGGCTGCTTTGCTCGGCATCCCGCTTGGCCTCACGTTGGGATGGTATCCGGCGGCATCGCAAGTGGTAAATCCATTGATCCAGATGCTCCGGCCCATCAGCCCAATTGCCTGGATCCCGCTGGCGATTGTGTGGTTTGGCGTAGGCGACGCGGCCGCGATTTACCTGATTTTCCTGGGCGCGTTCTTTCCTATTGTTGTGGCGGCGATGAACGGGGTCCGTAACGTGCCCTCGATGTTCCGGCGCGCCGGGCGAAATTTTGGATTGAATCCCACACAACTCCTGGCCAAAGTAGTGTTTCCCGCGGCGCTTCCGCAGATTATTGTTGGATTGCGCATCGCGCTTGGGATTGCGTGGCTGGTGGTGGTGGCGGCAGAGATGATCGCTGTGGATTCAGGGCTCGGCTATCTGGTGATCGACGCGCGCAACTCAGGAAAACGTTATGACCTGGTGGTGGCGGCGATGCTGATGATTGGCCTGATCGGCCTTGGGCTCGATTTCGGATTCCGCCGCTTAGAGACGATTCGATCGGTACGTTGGGGGTTCCGCAATGACTAAGAACCGGATCCTGTGGGTTGCCTTTGCGTGGGTGGCACTCATCACCGGGGCGCATGCCTACCTGAATGTGAACTGGGTGTCGATTCTGAACGAATACCTGCCCGAGGAGCGCCGCAAGTTCAATGTGGCCTACATTCCCGTAACGTGCCACCTTGCGTGCCCGGTCACCGACTATATTTCGAAATTTTCGCAAGGCGGAGAGATCTTTTTGCCGCGCATGTTCCAAGGGTTTCCGGAGATCAAGGAAGCGCTGATCTCCAATAAGATGCAAGCCGCGTTTATCGTGGCGCCTCTCGCCATTGCGCTTAAGGCGCAGGGAGTACCCATTCGGATCGTGTATCTGGGGCATCGCTACGGCAGCGCGGTAGTGGTTCACAAAGACGGCGCGATCAAGACATTTGCCGATATGCGGGGCAAAACCATCGCCATTCCCAGCCGCTTCTCCGATGAACGGTTGATCGTGTTCAAAGCCATGAAAGCGTTCGGCATTCAACCGGGCGAAATCAAGATGGTGGAGATGGCGCCGCCGGATGTCGCGGGCGCTTTGGCCGCGCGTGCCATTGACGCTTTCTCCATGGGCGAGCCGTTCCCCTCGCAGGCCGAGATGGGCGGATTCGGACGAGTGCTATTCCATGCACGAGAGTTTTGGCCGGACTACATGTCGTGCGTGCTCGTCGTGCGCGAGGACACCATTGAAAAGCGTCCGCAAGATGTACAGGTGCTGGTGGATGGCATCGCACGCTCCGGGCTTTGGCTGGAAAAAGGGAAAGAGTATCGGGACAACGCCGCGGACTTCGTCGGCCGATTTTATTACAACCAAAAGCCCGCACTGCTGCAATGGGCCCTGACCAAGCCGATCACGCGGGTAATGTACAACAACCTGGCTCCGCGCAAAGTCGATTTCGACATGGTGCGCGACCTGATGATGGAGACGGGCGTGCTCGACAAGAAGATCGAATTCGGGGAATACACGGATCTTCGTTTCGCGGATCGCGCCAGCATTCAGACGGCGTGGAAATACGAAATCGGCTCCGCGCAGGCCGAATAAGGAGGCTCACAGTGAGCAATAAGAATCCGATGGATCGCAGAAACTTTCTTCGTGGCGTCACCGCGGCCACAACAGTTGCGGCCTCCGGAGCCACCGCCATCGGCGCTCCGAAGGAAACGCGGAGCCTCAGCTACCGGATCAAAGGCTTCACCTGCATCACCTGTGCCGTGGGCCTGGAAGTGATGCTGAAGGGGCTGAACGGCGTTACGCGCGCGAGCGCAAGCTATCCGGGGAACACGGTTTCTATTGGCTTCGATGAACATGTGACCACGGAAAAGACCATTCAGGATTTCATCGCCGTTTGCGGCTTCTCGGTGGATACAAAATCTTTAGGCGACGCGCCGAAGACCGGCGGACACAACCACAGTTAGTCTGCGCCGCCGTTAGTAAAGCACGCGCGTGCGGATGGTGCCGTCCACCTGATCGAGCTTCTTTTTTAGCGCGAGCGACACTGGACGCTCCGGCGCTTCGATGTCGATCACCACATAGCCGATGTC
>JBEBFS010000010.1:0-78429 GCA_040081855.1 Bryobacteraceae bacterium
TTCCGGAAGTAGCCGATGATCTGCTTGCCTTCGAACGGAATTGTGATGCGCTCCACCGGCGGGTCCATCGAGCGCGCGCCTTTGAGGTAATTCTCAATCGCTTTCTTGTAAGCGGCCTGCTTAGCGGGATGGTTGATGCACGGGAACTTGGCGATGCCGTAATACGACGCAGCTTTGAGAAACAGCTTGTTCGCCTCCGCCATCTTGCCTTGCGATTCAAGCTGCGCGGCCTGTTGCTCGAACGGTTGGGCGAGTTTCGTCCACTCCGCCACCCACGGCTCGGCGTCGAGGCTCGTCATTTTTTTGAAAATGGCTTCGGTGGCTTCGGGATCCGCTCCACGGCCTACGAACTCGCGCAGGCGCATACGGCGGCCTTCGGCGAAGGAGGGATCCGTGAACGGATTCGTCATACCCGAGGCGCCCGTGGCTTTTTGGGCCCGCAACTGCGGAGCCAGAGGGCCGGTGAGCGCGCTCAAAACAGCGGCACCCGCAGCGGCGCGAGCGAAGAATTCCCGGCGCGAAACGGGGCTTAAATCCAAAGCGGTATTTTCGGGCATGAGTTAACGTTTATCACTCCTGCCTGCCGCTCTGCAATGCCAGTGCGCTATTTTACCCGGCCTTTGAAGCCTTGCGCGAGCATCGGAATCTTGTAGATGGTCATGGCCGTGTTGCGGACACCCGGGGCAGTGACGATCTCTTTGCCGTCCTTATCCACGGCGCCGTTGCCGACCGCGTAGAGGGTCTTCTTGTCCTTGCCGGCAAAGGCGATGCTGATTCCGTTGCGCGGCATCGGGATCAGCCCCAGGTACTTTCCGTCCGGCCCAAGCACCTGCACGCCCGGCGCCGTCGCGCAGTAAACGCGGCCTTCTGCATCGATCGCCATGCCGTCCCCGTTGCCGCCGGCTTCCAGCTTGCCGAACTCGCGCTGATTTGTCACGGAACCATCCGGTTGAACGTCGAAGGCGACGATCACCGGTCCATTGGTGACGTACAGCGTCTTTTCATCGCGGCTCAACTGAATACCGTTCGTCCGCAGCCCCGTGCCGAAGGAAATCACCTGACCTTTGGGGCTCACATAGTACGGAGTGCCGCTTGAAAAATACACGCCGCCTTGTTTGTCCACGACGAGATCGTTGATGCGGCCCAGGTTTTTACCCATGTAGTTGTCGCCAAGCACCTTGCGCATAGGAGTCAGGGTGCTGATGGCCGTATTTTCCTTGCACTCGTCCGGTTTCTGCCCGGGATCGGTGCAGGTGCGTTCCACTGCATAAATCTTCTTCTTTGGACCCACCGCGACCCCGCCGACGCCGTGGCCGTTGGTGAGATATGTCGAAAAATGGTCGCGGGTGTCCAGCTTATTGATGTGGCTCAACTGTTCCTGCGCAAACAGCAGGCCGCCGTCGGGCGCGGCCGTAATGCCGTCGGAGTTCTGGGCGCTTTGGTAGGCGATGGCCCACTTCGCCCCGGCGGCGATCACGCCAGGGATCCCGGTTACTGTCACTTCTTTGGGCGGCGGAGGTTGTGGGAATGTGCGCTGCTGCTGGGCCAGGAGCGGGAGAAAGGCTGCGGTGGAAATAATTAAAATGCGGGACGCGGTATTCATTACGGATTCACTCCTTGCGCTTTTGTCGCAATCACTTCAATATAGTCGGCTGTCACGAATAAACTTTCATCGCCCGATTGGTTGTAACGTATGGCCAAATCGAGCATAGCGGCGTCTAATTCCCCGGCGCGTTCCCCCGCGGCCTGGTAGGCGCGGATGGTCGGGCCGAAATAGGTTTTGAAGAAGTCCACCCACGAGCGCGGCGTATGGTGCCGCATGATGACGTGGCGCGGAACGAAGCGAATCTCTGAAACCGCGCTTCCGAAGCGCTCCCGAACCACTTCGGGAACACCCCATTTCACCGGCGGTTCGGCGCCCGCAGGCGCCGGGACATAGGTGGACGCCAGGCGGAACATCTCGGCGATGAATCCCTCGGGCGTCCAGTTCGCCATGCCGATTTTGCCACCGGGGCGGCACACGCGCAGCATCTCCGCGGTGGCCCGCTGCGGTGCGGCAAACATCGCACCGAACGTGGAGAGCACGACGTCGAAAGAACCATCGGGGAAGGGAAGCGCTTCGGCGTCGCCTTCCTGAAAGTCAATCTTCAGCCGCTCGGCATGGGCGCGCTCGCGTCCGCGTTCGAGCAAGGCGGGAACGAAGTCCGCGCCCGTCACCTGGCATCCGCGCCGTGCGGCGGCAAGCGCCGTGTTGCCCGATCCAGTGGCTATATCGAGCACACGGTTGCCCGCATGCACCGGAATTGAGTCACACAACAACTCGCCCACCAGCGTGACACCCGTGCCGATCATCGAAAAGTCGCCGGTAGCCCACGTTTCCCGCTGCTTCGGATTCTGCGCGATCATTTCTACTCCCCTGCTCAGCAATCGCTGAACTAATGTCCTACTCCAACAAAAAAGGGGCCTTGATACAAGACCCCTTCCCAAATAACCAATGTCTATGCCGCGCCTACGATCCCCTTTTCTTCGGCCGCACGTTAAATTCGAGCTTCCACCTGCGCCCATCCTTGGCGAGGAACCACAGCTCCAGCACGCCCGTTTCGGTCACCAGGCTTTCAAGCGTCACAGGCACCGTTGCGCCGGGATCGCCTGCAAGGTTCACCTCCACGGGCGAGGTCTCTTCCACATTTTCCGGGATATCGTCCAGGATCAAGCCTGCCATGTCCCCGTGGCGCTCGGCCGATTGGAAGAAACGGAACTGCGCGCGCTTGCCGATGCTGAGCGCGAATTGGCGGTCGCGGATTTCATGGTGCGTGCCTTCTTCCATGCCGAAGGGAACCACGGTAAGCGCCTTCAGCGGCGGCCGCATTCCGGGCACGGCAGGCATGGAGGCTTCGATGCCTATGTAATAGGTGCGAGGCACGCCGCCGCGTACGCGCACGCCTTTGCCTTGCCGGGCCAGCCCGTAATAAGCCGCGCCGCGCGCTACGGCGTTCATCAGATCGCCGGACGCCAGCTCCGTCACCGGCTTTGGCAGCCATGCGTTTAATACGTCGAGCAATCTCTGCCGCACGCTTGTCGCGCGCAACACGCCGCCGTTAAACAATACGTGGGTGGGCTTGGCACGATTATGGTGCAGGAAATGCGCCAAGTGCCGGGTGATTGCGGCGTCGGCAGCGTAGGGAAGCCCAAACTCCGTTAAACTCGCATGCTGGCCCTGCGGTTCCTCGTCGAGTGACACCCGCGGGAAGAATCCGTCCATCAGAATCTTCTCCAGCACCTCGCGCTTCAGCACTGTTTTCATCGAACCGCCGACCACGCCCGTGCCGCGGCCGAGCACGGTGATGGGATGCTCGCGGTCCGTATTGTCCTCGTCGAGCAGTTTTTCCTTCGCCGTGCGGCACTGCTGCCACAGTGCGTGGAACTGCGCGGAGTCGAGCTTCTTCGGCAAGCCTTGGGAGATGTGGTGCGTGAGCGCGGCGTCCACGTTATCGCCGCCCAGCAGGATATGGTCGCCCACGGCGATGCGCTCCAGTTGAATTTCGCCGCCTTGCTCTTTCACTGCGATCAGCGAAAAGTCCGTGGTGCCGCCGCCGATGTCGATGACGACGATCAAATCACCGACGCCGACTAGCTCGCGCCAATCCGGATTGCGCTCAATCCAGGCATAGAACGCCGCTTGCGGTTCTTCGAGCAGAATGAGATCGCGATAGCCGGCCTCTTCGGCGGCCTTTTGCGTCAGATCGCGCGCCACGGCATCGAAGGATGCCGGCACAGTTACCAGAATCTGGTGCTCTTCAAATGGTTGTTCGGGATGCTTGGTATTCCACGCCTCGCGCAGATGGCGCAAGTATTCGCGCGACGCCTCCACGGGAGACACTTTTGCGATGCCCTCGGGCGCTGTAGGCGGCAGTATGGCAGCAGTACGGTCGATGCCCGTGTGCGAGAGCCAAGACTTCGCGGAGGAAACCAGACGGCCCGGGATCTCCAGGCCCTTTCTCTGCGCGAGCACGCCGACGATGGGCCCGCTCTGATCCAAGAACAGGAACGAAGGCAATAGCGCTTCCTCGCGCACTTCGCCGGGATGGACGAATTGCGAGATCGCAAAATTCTCGACGGTTTCCCCGTTTGTGTAGGCCAAGGCACTGTTGGTGGTGCCGAGGTCGATTCCAATGACAGGACGCAGGTTCTGTATCTCCTTGCTACCAGTTTACGGTTCAGGGAGTGTTCCGCAAAAGCAATGGCCGCAGCCGGGCGGCAACAGCGCCAGACTGCGGCCATCTTGAATGGTTCCGCGAACTACTTCAGGGCCTTGCCGTAGAGCGCCGTCAACCGCGTCCAGGCCTTTTCGGCCTGCGGTTCGTTGTAGACCTGCGAATCGGGCGGGCACCAGCCGTGCATGGCGCCAGCGTACACTTCGATCTCGGCCGGCAGCTTCGCCTTTTCGAACGTTTCCTTCAAAACGTTCTTTTCGTTGGGCGAACGCATATCGTCGTTCGCCGCAACGGCGATCAGGAACTGCGCCTTGGTCTTGGATGCCTGCAGGTGTGGGCTGTTCGGCATGTCGGTGACCAGGCCGCCGCCGTGGAAGGAGGCAACCGCGCCCACGCGATCCGGCACCGCTGCCGATGTGCGGAACGCCATCGGTCCGCCCATGCAGTAACCTTGCGTGCCGATCTTGCGGTTCTTGGCGACTGAGGGCTGTTGATCCAGCCACGCGACGAACGCCTTCGCGTCGGTCATGTGCGTGGTTTCGTTCAACGATTGGGCCAGCGGCATCAATTCGGGAATCGGGGTTGCCGAACCTTTCGATCCAGCTGGAACCTTCTTCGTACGGTAGAACGGGTTGATCACGAGCACAGAGTAGCCGGTCTCGGCCAGGCGCTTCGCCATATTTTTGAAAGCAGGGCGCAAGCCGAAAATATCGGGCCAAACCAATACGCCCGGCGCTGTGCCGGTGGCCGGATGCACAAAGTAGGCTTCGGCAGTGCCGTCTGGAGTCTTGATCTCCAGATCGCTTTCCGTGACGGTGACGGCGTTGGCAACCTGCGGCAGCATCAGTGCCATGCCAACTCCCACCAGCTTGCCGAATTGCTTTCTCGTTACCTGGCCAAGAAGTTCCGCTTCTTGCCGGTCATGTTCAAAATGGTCCTGATCGCACATAGTGGCTCCTTTTCGTCGCCCCCTTCTTCGGTGAATGGTTCGGTTGCGAGGCTGACTACTCGCGTACTGCTCTATTCTATATAACCTGCGGACTGGTGGTGAGGAACCGCCGGTTCCGCGTAAGGAACGCTTGGCTGAGCTACGCCACGTCACCGCGCTTGAGCGCTTCCACAATCTTGCGGAATGCTTCTTTCTTCTCTGTGGTATCGAGCGCCTTAAATTCCTGTGCGATGCGAACGCGCAGGCTCTCCAGTTTGGGGTCGGCGAAGGGGCGCGTGGTGGCTTCTTTCCAATCGTAAGGACCTTCGGTGCCGAGCAGATGTTTTTCCAACTGCACTGCCCATTTTTCCGGCGTCAGACGATGTTGCCGCCGGTAGAGGATGATGCCGCCAACGATGGCCAACAATGCCGCGGCGATGCTGATGCCCCAGGCCCATGAGTGAAGAATGAGTCCGACGACCACTCCAGGCGCGATGAGCGCGAGAATGCCAATGCAACCGATCATTGCCACGATTCTCGCATAGGGGCAACGGGCCGGACTACAATTCCCTGCGCAAGCTGTTCTACTTTCGCGACTTCCAGCCGTCTAGCGCATGTTGCTGGACGTGCCGCCGGCCGCCGGGATGTAGCACTTCAGCGTGTAATCCATCACCATACGGTTGGCGCTGAATCGCCAGCCGAGCGTCCGGATGGTCCGTTTCATGCGCTTCACCCATCCACGCGGCAGGCCGTCGCGGTCGCGGTGGTAGAACAGAGGGATTACGTCGTTCTGCAGCACTCGATGCAGGTCTTCACCATCGCGCGCGTCGTGCACATCCATATTGACGTGCGTGCGGCCGGAGCCAATGGCGAAGCCGTTCATTCCGTCATAAGCCTCCGCCCACCAGCCGTCCAGCACGGAAAGATTCAGGCCCCCGTTGAGCACCACTTTTTGGCCGCTGGTGCCGGAGGCTTCGAGCGGACGCCGCGGATTGTTCAACCAGACATCCACGCCTTGCACCAGGAAGCGGCCCACGTTGATGTCGTAGTCCTCCACGAAGACGAAGCGGTCGGCGAATTTGCTGTCGCGCATTAACTGGGCGATCTGTTGCAATACGCGCTTACCGGGCTCGTCATGGGGATGCGCTTTTCCGGCGAAGACGAACTGCACGGGACGCTTGGGATCGTTGACCATGGAGGCCAACCGCTCGACGTCCATCAACAACAGATTCGCGCGCTTGTAGGTGGCAAAGCGCCGCGCGAAACCAATGGTCAACGCGTCGGGACTCAGTACGCGGCTCAGGCGCTGCAGCGAGTCCTCCGATTCTGCCCGCCGCTGCGCCTGATCCACGGCGCGCCTGCGCACGAAATCAATTAAGCGCGATTTCAGTGCCAAGTGCGTTTCCCATAGCTCGCCGTCGTCGATGTTCTCGACGCCCTCCCAGATGCGGGCTTCGCTGCTATGCTCATGCCAGTTCGCGCCTAGGTGGCGGTCGTAGAGCCGGAACATCTGCGGCGCCAGCCACGTCGGTACATGCACGCCATTCGTAATGTGGCCGATGGGTACTTCGTTTTCCGATTTACCGGGATACAAGCCCGTCCACATCGCGCGCGATACTTCGCCGTGGAGCGAGGAAACCGCATTCGCCCGGTTGGCCAACCGCAATCCGAGCACCGTCATACAGAACATCTCATGATGATTGCCCGGGTTTTCCCGTCCCAGCGCCATTAAGTGCTCGTGCGCAAGCCCCAGTTCTTCGCGCAACGGGCCAAGGTGCTCTTCAATCAGATGCGCGTCGAAGCGGTCGTGTCCCGCGGGAACCGGCGTGTGCGTTGTGAAGACCACTTCGCGCGCTACGCGCGGCCAGGCCTGATCGAAGGTCAAGCCTTCTTCGATCATCCGCGAGCGTATCGCCTCCAGCACCGCGAAGCCGCTGTGGCCCTCGTTCATGTGGAGAACGCCCGGAGTGATGCCCATGGCCCGCAGCGCGCGATAGCCGCCGACGCCCAGCAACAACTCCTGACGAACGCGCACGCGGCCATCGCCACCATAGAGCCGCGACGTCAGTTCGCGGTCTTCCGGCGCATTGCCTTCCACATTCGAATCGAGCAGCAGCAAATCGCAGCGGCCCACCTTCATGCGCCAAACTTTAGCGTTAATCGCGCCGGAGCGCGTCTGCAAACTCACGGTTACCGGCAAGCCGTCGTAGCCGATCGCAGGTTCCATCGGCATCTGGCTGATGTCCGTCTCCAGGTACTCCTCGCGCTGCCATCCGTTGCCGTCGAGCCATTGCCGGAAGTAGCCTTGGCCGTAGAAAAGACCGATACCGATGAGCGGGATGTCCAAATCCGAGGCGCTCTTAATGTGGTCGCCCGCGAGCACGCCCAAACCGCCCGAGTAAATCGGCACCGATTCGTGCAATCCGAATTCCGCCGAGAAATAGGCAACGGGGCGGGGGCGCAGGACGCCCGCATGCGTCGCGCCCCACGTCCGGTCGGCCTCCAGATACTCGCGCTGCCTCCGATAGTCGTAATTGATACGCCCATGCAGCACCAGTTCGTCGGCGCGCCGCTCAATTTCCTTGAGCGGCATCTTGCTGAGCAGTGCCAGGGGACTATGATTCAACTGCCGCCAGCGCACCGGCTCTAAATTTCTAAACAAACCAACGGAGTCGTGGTCCCAGCTCCACCATAGATTGCGGCCCAGCGACCACAATCGCTCCTGTACCGGAGCGATGAAGCGATCAAGCGTTCGCGCCTCACCCACTACGGGAGCCACCTGCCCGGCGGCCACAGCCAGCATCCGTATGTCGTCTTCGGTGAACACGCGTTCGGCGCGCGTCTGCACCACCAGCACGCCCTGCAGCACGCCGCGTTCCAGCATGGGCACGCCCAGGAACGAATGGTAGCCGTCCTCACCCGCCTGAGGAAAATACTTGAAACGCGGGTGTTCCTGCGCACGATGCACCGATAACGGGCGCACCTGTTCGGCAACAAGCCCGACTAGCCCCTCCGTCAAGGCCAGTCGCAGCTTGCCGATCGCCTGCGGCCGCAACCCAATGGTTGCCGCAAGGACAAGATTGGCGCGGTCCGGCTCCAGCAGATACGCCGAACACACATCGGTCTCGAATCGCCTTGCGATCAAGGCGACCACTTTCATCAGAATTTCGGCTGGCTTACCGGCTTCCTCGGTCAGTCCAGCGATCTCGTCCAGCGTGAGCACGTCGCGCGCATCCGCAAGCGACTCCGTCAACGCTTCTGTTGGCCTCATGCGATTAATGCCTTTTTCGTTTTCTCGACGTCGAGCTTGGGAACCACGGCGAGCTTCAACCGGTCCTTCGTCTCCGTCAAATCTACGCCGTCGGATTCTCCAACCAGTCGTGCTGCCAGCCGCTGGGCCTGTTTGTCCAGTTTCGCGGCCCAACGCCCGTCACGAACCTCCGCGCACCCGCCGATCGCGTAAATATACCCGTCGGTCGTCTCCATCGACCGGTTAACGATCAAGCCGTTCCGCATCTGTAGTCCAGGAATCGATAGCCCGTTGTTGCCGGGCATGCCGATGGCAAGGATGAGGCGATCGTAGGTGGTAAACGATCCGTCGCTGCCTTGCGCCAGGCGCGCGTGCCGGTCGATTGAGACCACGCGAACGCCTTCGTGCAACTCAATACCGTGGTCCGTGTACCAGCCCCGGTCGCGCAGAAGAGGGCCGTCGCCGAAGACGGTAATCGCGAAATCGTGTTTGTATTGATGCATTTGCCGCAAGATTGCGTCCGCCGCCCGTCCGTTGCCCACCGCCAATAATCGCCGCATAAAAATACGCTCCCAGAAAGATGTCGTTGGTTTGTCGGACGGCAAATGCGCGTCCTGGGTGCATCGCAACGTGGGATGATAGGGCAGGGTCTCTGCCCACACGCAAGATGCGGGTCCTGCCAGTCACAGAATACGCGACAAAGTTCTGAGGACAAAACAGATTTTCTCTATGGGTGCCATAAGCAAATTCATGGCGATGCCGCTATCGCCTCAATCAATTCTTTGAATGAGGTTTTTGAGTAGTTTCCTGCCAAAATTAACTACGGAGATTTGTCTCCCGACCAGGCTTCATCATGCGCTTCGATAACTACCAGAACGACAATTTCCACGACGAGATGTTCGACGCCAGCGGCGTCGCACGGCCAGAGGCACGGCTGCTGCTGGAAACCATTCAGAATCTTGAAGATGGACAGTTGGAACGCTGCCAGCGCGCCGCCGAGCGTTTGTTGCTGCAACTTGGCATCACATTCAACGTCTACGGCGATTCGCACGGCACGGAGCGGATCTTCCCGTTTGACTTGATCCCGCGCATTGTGCGTGCGCAGGAATGGGATTGGATTGAGCGCGGCTTAAAGCAGCGCATCTTTGCGCTAAACGCGTTTATCGACGATATCTACCACGGGCAAAAGATTCTAAAGGACAAAGTGATCCCCGATGAGGTGATTCACTCGGCCATCTTCTACCGCCAGCAGTGCATGGGGATCAATCCGCCCGGCGGCATCTGGTGCCACATCACAGGAACGGACCTGGTGCGTCACGGCGACGGCCAGATCTACGTGCTGGAAGACAATCTGCGCGTGCCTTCGGGTGTCAGCTATGTGCTCGAAAATCGCGATCTGATGAAGCGGACGTTCCCGCAGGTCTTCGAAGGGTTGCGCGTGCGTCCGGTGGACGATTATCCGAGCAAACTGCTGGAAACGCTGAACTCCATCGCTCCCAAGGGAGCCGCGGATAATCCCACGGTGGTCGTGCTGACACCCGGAATCTACAACTCCGCGTATTTCGAGCACAGCTTCCTTGCCCAACAGATGGGCGTGCAGTTGGTGGAGGGCCGGGACCTGGTAGTGCAGGATAACGTCGTCTGGACGCGCACCACGAAGGGCCTGCGCAAGGTGGACGTCATCTACCGCCGCATTGACGACGATTTCCTGGACCCGAAAGCTTTCCGTCCGGATTCGTTGCTGGGTGTCCCGGGCCTTGTCGATGCCTACCGCGCCGGGAACGTGGCGCTTGCGAACGCGCCGGGCAACGGCGTGGCGGATGACAAAGTGGTTTACGCGTATGTGCCGGATATGATCCGCTACTACCTTGGTGAAGATGCGATTTTGCCGAACGTGCCCACGTACCTGTGCTGGCGCGACGCGGACCGGCAGCACGTGCTCGGAAACCTGGATAAGTTAGTGGTGAAAGCCGCGAACGAAGCAGGCGGCTACGGAATGCTGGTGGGTCCTCATGCCACCGAGGCGCAGCGGGCCGAGTTCGCCGAAAAGGTGAAGGAAAATCCGCGCAACTATATCGCGCAGCCGACGCTCGCGCTTTCCCGCGTGCCAACCCTCATTGATGATCACCTGGAAGGCCGGCACGTGGACCTGCGGCCCTACATCCTCTACGGCAGCAAAGACATCAACGTTGTGCCCGGAGGATTGACGCGCGTGGCCTTGCGCAAAGGTTCCCTCGTCGTCAATTCGTCACAGGGAGGTGGAAGTAAAGATACCTGGGTGCTGGCCGCCGAAGCGGGAGGTGCGCAATGAGCGGATCGGCCAGGCCGTTGCTCAGCCGCGTTGCGGATTCCGTCTTTTGGATGGGCCGCTATATGGAGCGCGCCGAAAACGTGGCTCGCTTCATCGGCGTCAATTTGAACTTGCAGTTGGATCTTCCGCTGGATCCCGCCCATCAATGGCAACCACTGATCGATACCAGCGGCGACACGGAGGTGTTCAAGGAACGCTACGGTCACGCGACGCAGGACAACGTGATTTCGTTCTTGGCCTACGACGCGGAGAATCCGAACTCGATCTATTCGTGCCTTACGTCAGCGCGCGAAAACGCACGCTCCGTGCGCGAAACGATCTCGTCCGAGATGTGGGAGCAGGTGAATACCATGTACCTGCATCTGCAGACGCAGCGGGAAATGCCCAATCCCGAGTGGCTCCCCGAAGTGTTCCGCGGCATCCGCATGGGGTCTCACCTGTTCCAGGGTCTGACGGACGCGACGATGACGCACAATGAGGCGTGGCACTTCACGCGCCTGGGGCGCAAGATGGAGCGCGCCGATAAAACGTCCCGCATTCTCGACGTCAAGTACTTCATGCTGCTGCCCTCCGTCCGCGACGTGGGCACGCCTTATGACGACATTCAGTGGTCGGCCGTGCTCAAATCCGTGAGCGGCTTTGAGATGTATCGCAAAAAATACGGGCGCATTACACCCCGCGATATCGTCGAGTTTCTCATTCTCGACCGCGAGTTCCCGCGTTCGGTGCACTACTGCATCCGGTCCGCTGATGAATCATTGCATGCGATTACGGGAGTGCCCATGGGCTCGTACAAATATCCGTCGGAGCAGCTCATGGGTCTATTGCGATCGGAGCTCGACTTTACCTCGGTCGGGTCGATTATTCGCCAGGGGCTGCATGAGTATCTGGACGCCCTACAGGTGAAGATGAACCTTATCGATGCGCGCGTCAGCGAAGACTTCGTAGCGCGAATTTCCAGCAGACCGCAGGAGCAGTCGCAAACGCAATCGCAGGCCCACGCGGGAACCGGCAACTAGAATGGGTATTCGCGTCGCGCTGCACCACAAGACTGTTTATCAGTACGACCGCATGGTCACGCTCTCTCCGCAGATCGTGCGCCTGCGGCCGGCGCCCCACACACGCACGCCGGTGCTCAGCTATTCCCTGCGCATTGAGCCCAAGGAACACTTCATCAACTGGCAACAGGACCCGCAAGGCAATTTCCTCGCGCGCCTGGTGTTTACGAACGAGACGAAGGTGTTCTCCGTCGAAGTGGATCTGACCGCCGAGATGACGGTGATCAATCCGTTCGATTTCTTCCTGGAATCGTACGCCGATAAATTCCCGTTCCGTTACGAAGACTGGCTGCAGCGTGAACTGGCGCCGTTCCTGATCAAGGAGAAAACGGGCCCGTACTTTGAACGGCTGCTCGCCTCGGTGGACCTCGAACCCACCGGCACCATCGACTTCCTGGTGGCCCTGAATCAGCGCGTGCAGCATGCCGTTCGATATTTGATCCGCATGGAGCCCGGTGTGCAAACGGCGGAAGAAACGCTGGAACTTGGCTGCGGATCGTGCCGGGATTCGGGCTGGCTGCTGGTGCAGGTGCTGCGGCATTTAGGATTGGCCGCGCGATTTGTTTCCGGCTATTTGATTCAGTTGACGCCTGACGTGAAGCCCTTGGAAGGCCCGGAAGGTCCAGCGTCGGACTTCACGGATCTGCACGCGTGGACGGAAGTCTATCTGCCGGGTGCGGGTTGGGTGGGCCTGGATCCGACGTCCGGCTTGCTGGCCGGCGAAGGCCACATTCCGCTGGCCGCGACACCGGATCCGCAATCCGCCGCGCCTGTTTCCGGCATGGTGAGCCCGTCCGAGGTTGAGTTCCACCATGAGATGCAGGTGACGCGGATTCACGAAGACCCGCGTGTCACCAAACCGTACACCGACCAGCAGTGGAATGCGATCACCGTTCTCGGAGAACAGATCGACGCCGAGCTGGACGCCGGTGACGTTCGCCTCACCATGGGCGGCGAGCCCACCTTTGTTTCTATCGACGACATGGATGGCGAGGAGTGGACCACGGCGGCAACGGGTCCGACGAAGAAGCGTCTGGCTGGCAATCTTCTCGTCCGCTTGCGGGAGAAATTCGCTCCCGGCGGCCTGCTGCAATTTGGGCAAGGGAAATGGTACCCGGGCGAATCCCTGCCGCGCTGGGCGTATGCCTGTTATTGGCGTACAGACGGCGTCGCGATGTGGAACGATCCGCAGTGGTTCGCCGAGCCGGATAAGGACTACGGTTTTTCCACGGAAGACGCGCGGCGATTCGCGGAAAGTTTAGCGCAACGTCTGACGATTGGCCCGGAGTACGTGCTTGAAGCGTACGAAGACCCGCTTGCCTACGTGCACAAGGAACGGCTACTTCCGTATAACGTTGATCCGCTGGATAACAAGCTGGACGAACCGGAGGAGCGCGAGCGCATGCGAGCCGTCTTCTCGCGCGGCCTCGGCCAGCCCGTTGGTTTCGTTCTGCCGATGCAGCGCGTTGGGGGGAAGAGCGGTCCCGAATGGCAGACCAGCTTATGGATGCTGCGGGCGCGGCATCTGTTCCTGCTACCTGGCGATTCGCCTGTCGGCTTGCGGCTGCCGTTGCAGAGTCTGCCGTGGGAACCCGCCGATCAGGTGCAGCAGGTGTGGACCCTCGATCCGATGTCTCCGGCGCCGCCCTTGCCGGTACCGCGCAGACAGTTCTATCAAGGCTCGGAAGCAGGCCCGCAGTTCCGCAGGCAAGAGCGAACGCGCGTGTCCGATCCACCACCTACGGAAACGGTGGTGCGAACGGCGCTTGCCGTGGAGGCTCGCGACGGACAACTGTGCGTGTTTTTGCCGCCAGTCGCTTCCGCCGAAGACTACGTGGATCTGATTGCGGCTATCGAAGACACGGCCGCGCGGTTGAAGACGCCGGTACTGCTGGAAGGTTATGCGCCGCCCTTCGATGCACGGCTGCAATCAATTAAAGTGACGCCCGACCCCGGCGTGATTGAAGTAAACATACATCCGTCGAAAAATTGGCGCGAATTGGTGGAGCACACCACTACTCTCTACGAGGAAGCTCGCCAAAGCCGCTTGGGCACGGAGAAGTTCATGCTCGACGGGCGCCACACGGGAACCGGCGGTGGCAACCACCTGGTGTTGGGCGCGGCCACTCCGCAGGACAGTCCATTTTTGCGCCGGCCGGATTTGCTGAAGAGCATGGTTGGGTACTGGCTGAATCATCCGTCGCTCTCGTATTTGTTTTCGGGAGTCTTCATCGGACCTACCAGCCAGGCCCCGCGCGTGGATGAGACGCGGTCCGACGCGGTGTACGAGCTCGAGATTGCTTTCTCGCTGCTCCAGAACGGCTCGGGGTATACCCCGCCATGGCTGGTGGATCGCATCTTCCGCAATTTATTGGTGGATGTGACGGGCAATACGCATCGCGCCGAATTTTGCATCGACAAGTTGTATTCGCCGGATAGTTCGAGCGGCCGCCTGGGCTTGCTCGAGATGCGCGCGTTTGAGATGCCGCCGCATGCGCGCATGAGTTTGGCGCAGCAGTTGCTGGTGCGCGCGCTGATTGCGCGTTTCTGGAAGGAGCCGTTCAGCGAAAAGCCGGTGCGCTGGGGAACGCGCCTGCATGACTGGTTTCTTCTGCCGTATTATGTTGCCCGCGATTTCCGCGCCGTGATTGGCGAGCTGAACCGCACGGGATACGCCTTTGATGAAGCGTGGTTCGATCCGCATTTCGAGTTCCGCTTCCCCGTGTATGGGCGCGTTTGTTATGACGGTGTGGAGATCGAACTGCGCCAGGCGATTGAACCCTGGTACGTACTGGGCGAGGAGCCGGGGGGCGGCGGCACGGCGCGTTACGTCGATTCCTCGGTGGAGCGCTTGCAGGTGCGCGTCACGGGATTTGCGGCCGAACGTTATGCGATCACCTGCAACGGGCGCCGGCTGCCGCTGCAGCCAACGGGCACGCAGGGCGAGTTTGTGTGCGGCGTCCGCTATCGCGCCTGGCAGCCACCGCGCTGCCTGCATCCGACGATTCCGGTTCACACGCCCCTTATTTTCGATTTGGTCGATCTCTCCGCCGAACGCTCTTTGGGCGGTTGCGCGTATCATGTGGCGCATCCAGGTGGAAGGAGTTATGAGACCTTCGCGGTAAACTCGAATGAAGCCGAGTCCCGGCGCCGCGCGCGTTTCTTCGCGTTCGGACACACGCCTGGTCCGGTGGCTCCGCCTCCGCTGGAGGATAACCCGGAGTTCCCGGCGACACTCGACCTAAGGTGGCCGCCTGGACGGCAGGCGGGTGTCCCGTGGCGGTGACGCGGTTCTGTAATGTCGGCGTTTGTAGTGCAGTCATGATGATGAGCGGTGGGCCAGTCGCGTGAAGGAAACAATAGTGCGATCGGCCAAAACTCGCGAGCACAAATGGCGCTATCAGCCCGTGGAAGATCACTGGGATGAAGCGTCGTGGCACGCCAGATTTCCGCGTCGCCATTGGCGCCAGCTGATGGTTTCGCTGGGCCGCATGGGCTTCGATCAGCTGAGCCGCCGTTGGCGCGCCGGCCAGCAGGTCATTCAGACCAACGGCATTACCTACAACGTCTACGGCGATCCGCAGGGCAAAGAGCGGCCGTGGTCGATGGATCCGATTCCGCTCGTCATGGATGAGCGCGAGTGGTCTGGTATTGAACGCGCGATTGGACAGCGTGCGACACTGCTCAACGCAATCCTTGGCGATCTCTACGGGCCGCGCAATCTCATACATCAACGGTCGCTGCCGGCCGCGTTGTTATTTGCCAATCCCAATTTTCTGCGTGCCTGTTCCGGGATCGTTCCGCCGCAGGGACTGTATCTGCATAGTTACGCGGCCGATCTGGGCCGCTCTCCCGATGGCACTTGGTGGGTGATTTCCGATCGAACGCAGGCGCCCTCCGGCGTTGGGTATGCGCTCGAAAATCGTTTAGTAAGCGCGCGGACGCTTCCGTCGGTATTTAATCAGTGCCGTGTGCGGCAGCTCAATCGCTTTTTCGATGAGCACCGCGATTCATTGATGGCGATGGCGCCGAATCATCGCACCACGCCGCGCGTGGTGTTGTTGACGCCGGGTCCGCACAACGAAACGTACTTTGAACATTCCTTCCTGGCCCGCCATTGGGGGTTCCCCCTGGTAGAGGGGGCGGATCTTGCGGTTCGCGACAACCGCGTTTTCCTCAAGACGCTGGCGGGGCTGGAGCCGGTGGATATGATTCTCCGGCGCATGGACGACAACTTCTGCGATCCTCTTGAGCTGCGCGGTGATTCGCTGCTGGGCATTCCGGGACTTGTGCAGGCCGTGCGCTCCGGCAACGTGGCGATCGCGAATTCGCTCGGTAGCGGATTGATGGAATCGGGTGCGCACATGGCGTTTTTGCCTGCCTTGTCGCGGCAGTTGCTAGGCGAAGAATTGCAGATGCCTTCGGTCGCTACTTGGTGGTGCGGCGATACCGGCCCGCGAAAACACGTGCTGGAGGATTTGGAGAACGTCGTCATCAAGCCGGCGTTTCCCAGGGCAGGACAGCGAGTTGAGTTTCCCGCCACGATGTCCAAGGCAGAACGCGAAGAGCTTGCTAAACGAATTGAAGCAGCGCCTGAACAGTTCGTGGCGCAAGAACAAGTAGCACTTTCCACCGCCCCCGTTCGAACGGATCACGGTCTTGCGGCGCGTCACGTGGTTCTGCGCGTGTTCGCGGCATGGAATGGCAGCGGCTATAGCGTCATGCCCGGTGGTTTGACGCGTGTTTCCACGGAACCGCGATCCCTGGTTGTGTCCATGCAATTGGGCGGCGGCAGCAAGGACACGTGGGTGCTGACGTCCGCCGAAGAGCACCATGCATCCCGCGCCGGACAGTTACAGATCACCGAGCCGCGGAGTCCGGGCGAACTTCCCAGCCGCGTTGCCGATAACCTCTTTTGGCTGGGCCGCTATGCCGAGCGCGTGGAAGCGGGCGTTCGTCTTGTGCGATCTCTGCTGCCCGCGCTTTCGAGCGAAGAAGATTTCGGACGCGCGGCGACGCTCGAAACAATCGTGCATCTGCTCTCCGGTATGGGCTATCTGCCGGCCGAAGCGCTGGATGTTTCCATAGCGCAGCAGCGGTGGCAAACCGAACGGTTACTCGGCAATATGGTTTACGACCCCACCCGATCCGCCGGCATAGGATGGAATTTGAAGCAGGTGCGGCGGGCTACATGGCCCTTGAAAGAGCGTCTGTCGCAAGATACATGGCGTGTGCTCCAACAATTGGATCGCGATTTCTCGTCGTCGACACCAGCCACATCCGAACAACGACTTGTGGTCGCGATGAACCTGCTGGATCACGCGATTGTCACTCTCTCCGCGTTCGGTGGCTTGCTGATGGAGAACACCACGCGCGGTTACGGTTGGCGCTTCCTCGATATCGGCCGCCGTTTGGAACGCGCGCTGCAGATGACGGAGATGCTGAAGGTGGGCGTCGCGCAGGGACCGTTTGAGAACGAACCCTATCTGGATCTGCTGCTACAGATCGCCGATAGCTCCATCACCTATCGCACACGCTATTTGACCGCGCTGCGCACGGAGTATGTCCTGGAGCTTTTGTTGGCGGACGAGACCAATCCGCGATCGGTCGCGTTTCAGTTGCTGACGCTGCTTGATCACGTGGAGAATCTGCCGTGGCAGGCCGTGGATACCGATATGCCGTTGGAAGTGGAAATTGCCGCGCGGATTCTCGAAGCCGTTCGTATGGCGCAGTGCGAGGATCTGGCCACGCGTGATGCAGCGGGAAACATGGGCGAACTGGAAGAGCTGTTGGGCCGGATCAAGACGGACCTGTGCGATCTCTCCGATGCTCTGACGGCGCGGTATCTCAGTCACCTCACTATTTCGCGGCTCACTTCGGTTTAACGCATGCTCTATCAAGCGACTCACACCACCCGCTATCTGTACGACGAGCCTGTCTCCCAATGCCTAAGCGAGGCTCGCGTGACGCCGCGCGTATTTCCCGGCCAGGTTCTGCATCAAATGCGATTGCACGTGGAGCCGGAGCCCGCGACTTTGGAACGGCGTAAGGACTATTTCGGCAACGACGTGAACACATTCGCGGTCTTCCGCATGCACGACAAGTTTTCCGCCACCGCCATTAGCGTCGTTGAAGTCGCGCGCCGCCCCGTGGAGGATGCTGCCGAGGTTGTTGCGCCTGGATTGTCCTGGGAAACGGCGCGGGATTTACTCGCCGAACATGCGGACGCCGATACGCTGCCCGCCTACGAATTTGTTTTCGATTCGCCGTTTGTCGCAGCCGCGCCCGAGTTGGCCGATTACGCGAAGCCAACCTTCGCGAAGGGCCGGCCGCTGGTGGATGCCGTCTCCGAACTTTCGCACCGTATCTACAAAGAGTTCGATTACGAACCAAAATCCACGTCGATTGAAATGCCTCTGTTGGAGGTTCTCGAAAACCGCCGCGGCGTTTGTCAGGATTTCGCCCACGTGATGATCGGCGCGCTTCGTTCCTTACGGCTTTCGGCGCGTTATATCAGCGGATATTTGAAGAGCGGCACGACGTATCAGGGCGCGGACGCTTCTCACGCATGGGTGTCGGTTTTCATTCCAGGCGCGGGCTGGCTGGATTTCGATCCCACCAACGACTGCCGTCCCACGGAAGGCCATATCACGTTGGGATGGGGGCGCGATTACGGCGATGTCACTCCGGTGAAGGGAATCGCGCTCGGTGGCGGCAAGCAAATTGTGGAAGTCGCCGTTCGTGTCGATCCTCTTCTGGCTTCCGATCAGGCGTAGACTTTTCTCTTGCTGTGCACGTCAGGCCACGGCGCAATCCTGAGACTCGAATCCGGAAGGAAGACGTTGGCTGCTCCGGCCTCCAATTAAGGCCGCTTGGCGGCACTGACGCCCAGTTGCTGGAGTCCGTCCTTCGCCTTGCGTCCGCTTTCGGAATCGGGTTTGACGGAAACGGCGCGCTCCCAATGCTGACGCGCCAGATCCACGCGCCCTTCGTTGGCGTAGATCGCCCCTAGGTTGTAGAGGCCGTCCACGCTGTCGGGATGCTTTTCAATCAGTTGCTTCGATTGCTTCTCGGCTGCGGCCACATCGCCGGATTCGTACAGCGATTTCGAAAGCTCCAGCAAGGCATCTTCACTTGCGGGGTCGGCCGTAACCGCACGCTTCAAGTAGTCGAGGGACTCCTTGTTGTGACCCTCGCTTCGTTCCAGTTCCGCAAGCCGCAACAGGATGGGAGCATGCCCGGGGGTGCGCTTTAACTGTTCTTCGAGAGATGCTTTTTCGTGCGCTGGGTTGTCGGGAGACGCCGCGCTGTTGGCGGGCGATTCCGGCGCCGCCGGCTTCGCCTTCGGGCCGTTCATCCAGGTGAGCGAAAGCTGTATCGCCAGGCCCAGGGCGAGGGGCACCGCAATGGTGAGAATCTTTCGTTTGTTCATAAATTCGAACGTTACTCCGTACTCCTCGCGATTCCCGGCGGCTGCTAAAAGTATCCCATGCTGACGGCAACTACGATATGAACCACCACCAACACCGCAAAAGAAATGCTGAACGGGCGGTGGATGACGTGCCAGATATGCATCGCTTTCTGCAAACGGTCGAGCACGGCGATTTTCATTGCCAGGGAGGATTGCTCGCCTGCCGCTGAGATAATGGCTTCCAGATCGCGGTGCTGCGAACGCAGAAGTCCTCCGAACGTCCGCAGGTTTTCACCGCTTCCCAAAACGTTTCTGCGGAGTGCCGCGGCGCGGAACGGACGTGCCAGATCCTGCATCGACATCTTCCCCAATACCTTCAGTAATCCCATCCTGCGTACCGCGGCAGCATCGGGTAGCGCGAGTAGCGGGGCGAGCTTACTGGCAGGCACCACCATCTGCTGTTCCAATGCTGAGGCTGCCTGCTGCGTTTGTTCCGCGAGATCCCGAAGATCCAGCTCGGATGCATGCACGCTGCGCGGAATCTTCGCATAGATATAGCGGCCGATGAACCCGCTGAGCGCAACGGTGACCATGATCCAATAAGCAACCCCAGCCAGTCCCCGCCATTTGAACGAGGAGTGAAACGTAATCATTGCCGGTGCCAGGATCCCCAGTAGCACATGATAGTTCAGCCACTGACGCGTCTGGCCGATGGTTGAAAGCCAACGCCAGCGCTTGCGGAGCGGATACGTGAAAATGACGGCGAACATCGCGACACCCAACATGCCGAACCGCAATCCAAGGGTTCCGCTAGGCCGCAGGATCGGATGCAGGTCGGACAGAGGGCGGGATTCCAAGTCGAGCCGGTAGTAGCTGGCGCCGTAGAGCGCGATCGCCGCTATCACTCCCGCGGCGACCAGCCACGTGGCGGCCAGAGCGATCTTTTGCCCCGAATGCCTTTTGGGAATTGCTCCAGTAATTGTGATTGCGGGTGTCATGTTACTGCTTTCTCCGTTACTTCTTATCCGTCACTTCTTATCTGTCTTCTTCTCCGGGCCAATGGCTTCGATCTTTTCCTTGGAGTCCACCGCAAACAAACGGTAGGCGTTGAATTGGTGAGTATTCCGCCAATGCTGGTGCAGCGTCTTCATCTCGATTCGCGCCACCTGCGGCAGCCAGAACGACTGCCTGCCGCCCTGAAACTGCGTTGGCGCATACGTCACTTCGCTGCGCAGTTCCTGCAAACCGATTTCCTCAGGAACGCCGCGCCAGTGAGCCTCCATGCGGGTCACCATTCTTTCGGCGACGTTAATCCACGCATCGCCCTCCCACGTGATCGGGAAGTCGCGGCCCTTCAATGCGAGCACGGCGGGAGTGGGCGTGCCCTTCTTTGGCAGGAAGTGAACGCGCACCAGATTGCCGTCATAATCGCCCGCGGAATACGTGTAGCTGCTTTGGAAATCGGGATGGAACACCATCAGCAGCGTGGCGAAGCCCTGCGTGGTTAACAGCGCGCCCTGGGGGGCTTTCTTCTGCGGCTCGCCCATGGGCAGGCGGGATTCATCCACCAGCATTCCTTCGTTGTCCCAATGCAGGAAGATGATGTAGTCGTACAAGGCGCGGCTGCTGAGAGTTACCTTTCCTTTGTCGTCCAATTTTTCCCGGAGCACAGTCTCAGTAGAGGCGACGGAGGAAAACTCGTCCCAGAATTGGCGGACGCGCTGGCCCGTCATCTCGACCAGCGGCGTAATGGAGCCTGGCTCCGCCGCCGACGCCGCGGGCGCGCTAAAAACGATAGCCCAGAGTAAAAAATGTTTGATCATAGTGTTGCTGTGTGCCCCGGAATAAATTGATTCCGCCGCCCAGCCAGTAGTGGGGTGAAATCATAAACTCCGTATTGCTGTTGACGAAAAAGCCGCGGACCGATGTGCTGAGGTCCGAATGAAACTGCTGCTCGCCCGCGGTGAGTTCCACTCTCAACCGCGGGCCAAATTCTTTGGTTGCCGAAAACGCCTGATACCAGCCGCTTCCGAACGATCCATGAAACGTTGTGTAGCGCGCGTCCCCGCGAATACCAAGATTCAGAAAATTGCGAACGGATACGCCGTACATCTGATTGAGCGATCCGCGCGCATCGCCCGTCCGCTTGCTGTTGCCCACGCTTCCGTATACCGAAACGTGATTCGGCAATTCCACGCGCAAACCGCCACTCAACCCGTCGAACAGGATCTTATCGAGCACGCCAGTGCCCAACAGCAAAAGGTCAAATGTCGGAATGGTGCGGAAGTAGTTGTGATTGAAATCGAACGTCAGCCAGGATGCGGGCTGCAGCCGCAGGGTGACGAAACTTCGACTAAGCGCGGCGCCGCCGTCCGTGTTGCCCAGGCGCCCTGCCGTCAGCCGGTCGGCTTGCAGGTTGTGATAGATCGAAATCCTGTTATTAAAAGAGAACATCGATTCGCTAAACAGGTATTCGCGCTCCGCCTTCCAGCTCAACCGGCTGACGGCGACGCCTGCCGTGTTGGTCAACCGCGCCGCCTCGAAAGAGCCGACGTCAAAACTCACAAAGGCACCGCCGAGTTGGCGGTTTGGCTTGTAGTCCCACGCGGTGGGATCCGGCGTGGATCCTCCGAAAGCGCCCACGGTTACGTGCCTCGCCAACCTGCGTGCGTAGTAGCCGCCGTCAATCGTGCTAAGGCTACTGGCCCAAGGAATGTAGAGCCGGCCAAAGCCCATGACGTTCTTCGATTGCGGATTGTTGTAAAAAACGCCAATGTGATAGGTGCGTTTCAGCAGATCCCGGATCGTGGTCACCGGTTGGCCCGTCGAACTCCGGGAGTTCAGACGGCCCCGCCAATAGCCGGTTAAATTCCAGTACGACCCGCCAAGGCGCGTGCCGTCGAACCGGACCGAAGCTCCGTTCTGCAGGAGTACCGGCGAGTTCTCCGACCGCAGAGAAGAGAACTCGTAACTGATTCGCCCGCGAAATTGGTTCACGGCTGGCGACGGCGGCTTCGGCACGTAATCGCGCAATTCCTGATCCAGCGGGTCGCCTTCAGTGAAACTCACCACCTGCGCATGCCGCCGCGCCGTTTTTGATTGCTGCAAAACCTGAATCGCTTCGAGATCGGTGCTCGATATCGTCGCTAGATCGCCGGTCTGCAACTCCGCCGAGGCGCGGTCCACCGAACACACCGCCGAGTTTGCCGTGACGCCGGTGATCGTGATGTCGGCGATCGACTCGCCTCCCAGCAACGCGCTGCCCGGCGCCACGCGCCGCACGGCGAGGCGCATTCCCTCCTGCAGACCCTGTTCGCGGCCTCCATTTAGATACACCGAACCCTCGCCTACATAACGGATCTCAAAACGGGTTCGGATCTCCGTGACTTGCTGGGCCGATGCCAGCGCCGCAGCGGCCAAAAAGAGTAGGGCCCTCAATTGTTCCCCCTCGGATGGCACTGATAGCAGTTGATGCTGTTGTAGACGTAGTTCCGCTGCCCGCGGTGGTTATTGTCGGTTTGCGTTTTCAGGTGGCAACTCGTGCACGTAAATACTTTGTAGTCGCTCGAATTCGTATGGCACGTCGCGCAGACGCCGTTGGCGCGTCCGTGGTTCGTCGGGAACCATGTGTGATTGAATGTCGCGCCGCTCCATGTCGTGGTCGTGTGACAGGTGGCGCATGTCTTGGGGAATCCGGCCGCTACGTGATTGGGATTTGTTGTCGTGTTGTATTCCGTGGTGTGGCACGTGTAGCAATCGGTGGGCGTGCCCGTGAATTTGCCGCCCACGTGGCACTGCGCGCACTGCGTGGCCACGTGCTTTCCAGTAAGCGGGAACTTGGTGGTCGCGTGATTGAATGACGATGGAGACCACGCGCTTGTGGAATGGCACAGTTCGCACGTCGTTGGGTAGCCCGCCGCGAGGTGAGCGGGCGTCTTCGACGTGTTATACGCATTCAAGTGGCAATTGACGCACGCCGTGCCGAGTCCTGCGAATTTATTGTTCACGTGGCAAGTGGAGCAGCTGACGCCGACGTGTTTGCCGGTTAACGGGAACTTGGTGGTCGAGTGGTTGAACGACGCCGGTGTCCAACCTCCCGTTTGATGGCACAGCGAACAATCCTGCGGGAAGCCTGCCTGGGTGTGATTCGGATTCGTTGTTTTCTGGTACGCGGGCAGGTGACAGTTGGAGCACGCCGTGCCCAGGCCGGTGTAAACATTATTAACGTGGCAGTTGGCGCAGGCCACCGGAACATGTTTGCCCGTTAATGGAAACTTCGTCGTGTTGTGATCGAACTTAGCCCCTTGCCAGGCGGACGTAGTGTGGCAGAGCGCACAGGTCTGAGGGAACGCGGAGGCCACATGGTTGGGCGATTTCGCTGTCTGATAGTCCTTCAGGTGGCACCCTTCACACGCCGTAGCCGTTCCCTTGAAGACATTGTTCACGTGGCACGAAGCGCAGTCCACGGTGGTGTGCTTGCCGGTCAATGGGAACTTCGTCGCGGTCGAGTGATCGAATTTGGCTCCCTGCCACTGCGCGGTCGTGTGACACAGCGCGCAGTTTTGCGAGAAGCCTGCCGTTGTGTGATTCGGAGCCGTTGTTTTCTGGAAGTCCGGAAGATGGCACCCTTCACACGACATCGGCGTTCCGCGGAACACGTTGTTAACGTGGCAGGAGGTGCAAACCACCGCAGTGTGTTTTCCTGTGAGCTGGAACCGGGTCGCCGCGTGATCGAATTTCGCTCCTTGCCATTGCGTCGTCGTGTGACACGTTTCACAAGCCTGCGGGAAGCCGGAGGCGACGTGATTGACGCTCTTTGCGGTTTGGTAATCGTTCAAATGGCAGGAAACGCAGCTCGACGGCAAACCGGCGAATTTATTGTTCACGTGGCAGGTAGCGCAGGCCACCGATGTGTGTTTGCCCGTCAGTGCGAACTTTGTCGCGGCGTGATTGAACGTGGCCCCCTGCCATTGCGTCGTGGTGTGGCAGGTTTCACAGTTTTGTGAGAAGCCTGAAGCAACGTGATTGACGCTCTTCGCTCCTTGATAGTCCTTCAGGTGACAGGAGACGCAGTTGGTGCCCAGGCCGGCAAACTGGTTGTTCACGTGGCAGGTGGTACAGGTCACCGCCGTGTGTTTTCCCGTGAGGGGAAACTTCGTCGTGTTGTGATTAAACGTGGCTCCCTGCCACTGCACTGTCGTGTGGCACGTCTCACAAGTCTGCGGGAACCCGGAGGCAACGTGATTGACGCTCTTGGCGCCCTGATAGTCCTTTATATGGCAAGACACGCAATTCGTTGCCAGACCCGCGAACTGATTATTCACGTGGCACGTCGCGCAAGTAACGGCGGTGTGCTTGCCCGTGAGCGGAAACTTTGTCGCGCCATGGTCGAATTTTGCGCCCAACCACTGGGTGGTTGTGTGACAGGTTTGGCAGTTCTGCGAGAATCCGGAACTTTGATGATTCGGATTCTTCGTCCCCTGCCAGTCTTTGAGGTGACAGTTCACGCATTCGGCGCCCAGGCCAGCGAACTGGTTGTTGACGTGGCAGGTAGTACACGACACTGCCGTGTGCTTGCCCGTGAGCGGAAACTTCGTGGCGGCGTGATCGAACTTCGCCCCTTGCCACTGCACCGTCGTATGGCAGGTTTCACAAGCCTGCGGGAAGCCGGACTTAACGTGGTCGACACTCTTTGCCGTTTGATAATCCTTCAAATGGCAGGATGCGCAATTCGTCGCCAGGCTGGCGAATTGGTTGTTGACATGGCAAGTGGCACAGGCAACGGCCGTGTGCTTGCCCGTTAGCGGAAACTTGGTCGCGGCATGATCGAACTTTGCTCCCTGCCACTGGGAGGTCGTGTGGCAGTTTTCACAAGTTCGCGGAAACCCGGACGCGGCATGGTCCACGCTCTTCGCGGTTTGATAGTCCTTCAAATGACAGGATTCGCAATTTGCGGGTGTGCCGGTGAACTGATTATTCACGTGACAAGACGTGCACGTCACCGAAGTGTGTTTGCCTGTCAGCGCGAATCGCGCAAGGCTGTGATCGAATTTCGCCCCCTGCCACTGCGCGGTTGTATGGCAGGTTTCGCACTGTTGGGGGAAGCCTGACTTGCGATGATCCGGGTTGACGGTCTTGTCGTAATCTCCCAAGTGGCAGCCGCTACACGTGGCCGGCGTGCCTTTAAACGTTCCACCCACGTGGCACTGCGTGCAGGCAGTGGCGGTATGTTTGCCGGTGAGCGCAAACTTTGTCAGTGTATTGTGATCGAATTTGGCTCCCAACCACGCAGCGCTGGTGTGGCAGGTTGCACAGTTATGCGGGAATCCGGCGGCGACGTGATTGGGATTGGAGGCGCGCGCGAAATCGGCCGCGTGGCAGCCGAAGCAATCCGCGGCGATGCCTTGGAATTTGTTTCCAATGTGGCAACTCGCGCAAGAAAGAGTTTGATGCGCTCCAACCAGCGTGAATCTGGTGAACCGGTTGTGATCGAATTTCGCTCCCAGCCATGTGTCCACGCTGTGGCAGTTCCGGCAATCGGTGGGCAAAGCTGCGGCTTTATGATCCAGGCTGGCCGCCCGGTTGTAATCGGTCAAATGGCAACTGGCGCAATCAGTCGAGAGGCCCGTATACACGCCACTCGCCGCGCCCTTGTGGCAGCTTTCGCAAGCCGCTGCCGCATGTGCCCCGAGCAGCGGAAAGCGATTCCAATGGTCTTGCGTTGCACGCGTGTTGGCACGCCATCCTTGCACCGTATGGCAGCTTTCGCATTGCGCCCCGAATTGGCGGCGGTGGACATCGGCATGGCAGTCCGCGCACCGAGTGCTGGCTTGCGCAAAAACTTTTGAGACGTGGCAGGAATTGCACGCCACGTTCGTATGCATTCCCCTCAAAGGAAAACGAGTGCCTGTGTCATGGCTGAACTCTGGAACAGCGCGGATCGGTGCCCAGCCTGTCGTCGTGTGGCAGTTCTGGCACGGGATCGTAATCGCGCCGTGAGGATTCCGGACGGGTGTCTGCGCCGTAGCGATGCCGAAGCAGGCGAGCAGGCTCAGGAGGATCCATTTCCAATTCAAGTTCCAATTCACATTCGTCATGAGGGCGGTCGGAAATAGCGGGCGGCCCAAGGTTCCATCTGGTAAGCCAGAGGCCTCTGCCGCGCGTCGAAACGGAGCGGAACTTACTTCCGCTCGTTATGGCAATCGACGCAGCGGTCCGGTGTGGGCCGGTAAACCCGTATCGTTTTCCCCTCCTTTTCGATGTGATCGGTGTGGCACTGCGCGCAGCGAACCTTCTCATGCGCTCCGTCCAGTTTGAAACTTGTCTTTTGGTGATCGAACTTGCCGTCGTTCCAGCGTGTGACGGCGTGGCACGCGGTGCAGTCTTTTTCTGCACCAGCGTTCAGGAACTGCCCGCCGTGAATATCCTCGTGGCAATCCGCGCATCGCTGCGGGGTCTTCGCAAATTGAACCGAGGGGCGCGCAATCCGGCTCGCCGCCGCATCCGGTTTATGACAGCCCGCACACGTGACGCTTTGATGGGCTCCTTCCAGTGCGAATTTTGTCCGTGCGTGATCGAATACCTTGGCTTCTCTCCACTGCCGCGCCGTGTGGCACGTTTCGCACGTCAGTTGCGTCCCATGGGGATCCGTATGGCAGCCCACGCAGGTGAGATCGCTGAAGTGATAATTCCGAGCCGGGAGGTCGGTGTTCTTCACGGCAAGCGACTTCACGGCCTTCAGTTGCACGGGCAGCGTCTTGTGGCAATCGGTGCAGAGCACCGCCGCATGCGCGGCCGTCAGCGTGAACTTGGTCTGGTTATGCCGCTGCGCGTTGAACGTCGTGGGACGGAAGCGGTCCTGTGTATGGCACTGGTCACAGCGGTTGTTGTAGGGAGCCCCCTTGAATTCATCGCCGTGCGGATTGGCGTGGCAATCGGCGCAGACCTGCTTATTCAGCACATAAACGGAGTTCTTGCCCTCCGGTTGATGACACGTTTTGCACTCGAGCGGCGCATGTTTCCCTTCCAGCGGGAATCGGCTCTTCTGGTGCGTATCCTTGGTGAACGTCGCGGGCTGGAAGCGGGTTTCCGTGTGACAGGCGCTGCAATCGGAACCCGCGGCGCGCGAGGAGAACTGCTTGTTGTGCGGATCCTCGTGGCAGTTGGCGCAAAGCGCATGCGCCACCGGTTTTTTGAAATCGTTGTCCTTGTGGCATTGCGTGCAGGTCAATTCGGCATGCTTGCCGCGCAGCGGGAAATCCGTCGCTTTATGGTCGAAGAAGTTGGTGGGCGTGTTCGCCTTCCATCCTGCGGTTGTGTGGCACGCCTGGCAAGTGTTCGGGAACTTCGCCTCCGGGAACGCGCCGCGGTGCGGGTCTGTGTGGCAGTTCTCACACTTGGCGAATGCGATTCCCTTGAACTTGGGCGTGTTCTCTCCCGGCACGTTTGGATGACACTTTGCGCAAGCCACGTTGGCGTGCAAGCCGGTCAGCGAAAATTGCGCGCGGCGATGATCAAAACCCTCCCGAGCCTTCCAATCCTGCAGGGAGTGACACCGCGTGCAATTTGCCCCCAGTTGATTGCTATGAGGATCTTTGTGGCAGGACGCGCACTCCTGCGAAAGCCCCAAGTAGGAGTGGTTCACGTCCTTCACTTTTATTTCGGACTTCGCGCTTGCCGTAATGTTCTTCGCCTGGTGGCATTGATTGCAGGTCAACTGCGCGTGCTTGCCCTCCAGCGCAAATTGCGCCAGCGCTTTGTGATCGAATTTCTTCGTATCAAACCGCGTCACAGGGTACTGCCTTCCGTTGTGATCCTGATGGCATCGGGCACAGTCGATCTGGGTTGCCGACGGACGATAGGCAATGGAGTGATAGCCCTTGCCGCTGGCGATCCGGCTTCCGATTTCGGTGTGGCACTCCAAACATTTCAATCCACGCTGCGCGTCCAGGTTGTGACAGGAGCCGCACTTCGTCGCACCATCCAGCGACGCATGCGCGCGCGACAGAGGGCCAGGGGAAATCTGACCGACTGCCGGCCATGCCGAGGCAAAAAACAAAACCAACACCCAGGCACGGACCAATTTCGCCGTGTCATCAACCATTGACGGTAAGATCGGTCGTGAACGCTTGTTGTTACAGCAATTTGGCTAGGCTAAGGGAAAAAACTTTTTGCGGCACGGATTCGGCGTACAAGAGGCTTACTACTTTTTTGAAAACGTAGACATTTGGCATACGAATTGTCGAGCGTTTCTATCGCATGATTCTGAGATCGCTTTTAGAGTTGGAAATCCCCAACGGTATCAAACGGATAATGCGGTTGGGGACGCCGGCAACCGGCATAAAAAAAGAGGCTCGGTGTGAGCCTCTTTTTGATCTTGGTGCGGAGAGGGGGACTTGAACCCCCACGAGATTGCTCCCGCTAGCACCTCAAGCTAGTGCGTCTGCCAATTCCGCCACCTCCGCAGGTGGTTAAACTCTTTGCCTTGTGTCCGGGTTGCTGGACCGAGGTTACTTCTTCTGATCGGGTGCCGCTGCCGGAGCCGCCGCCGGTTGGGGCGTAGCCGCCGCCGGCGTTGCCGACTGCTGCTGCACGGGGACCGACTTGTTGAAGATCGCGGGCGAACCCTTACCGTTGCGTGTCGAGATGATCGACAGCGAAAGCGAAGTCACCATGAACAGCGCCGCCGCCACCGCCGTCAATCGCGAAAGCAGCGTCGCCGAGCCGCGCGGTCCGAAAACCGTCTGCGAGCCCATGCCGCCAAACGCACCGGCCAAATCGGCCGCCTTGCCGCTCTGGAGCAGCACTACGATGCCCAGAAACAGGCACACGATCACATGAATAATGGTAAGGAGTATCGTCATACTACGATCCAACGCAGAACTTCTTGTTTATTCTAGCACGGAGCCCGCAGCCGTGGGGCCGATTGGCGGGGGTGGCACGTGACGAAGGCGTCCAAGGGTGCAGCCCCAGTTTATGGGGGACGGGGTGGGGCGATTGCGGTTTCTGGCTGGAGTTTTCTTGCCGCGGGAGGGCGTGGTGGATGAAGGGCTGCTGTATTCCCGCTCTCACGAGCGGGGTCCGACGCTGCCGTATCCCCGCTCCTACTAGCGGGTTCCGATGCGGGGCGAACTCGGCAGGGTTGCGAATGCATTTCAAAGAACGGAACGTTGCTGACGGACACACTTTCCCCAAGTAAGTTTAGGGAGCTCCCGATCCGGATGTTACTCTTCCGGCGAAGAGGCTGTCGTTTGACTCGAACAGCGCGAGGCCGTTTATTTGCCCGCAACGGCGTGGGTCTAGTTTTTACCCGTCATAGCTTAGGGACTGGTTTAAGACCAGTTGAACTCTCATCGCCCGCAGACCCGCCATAGGTGCCATGGATTCTACGCTTGGTCGATCCGGCTCTCCGATAAGTGAGCGCACGGACTCCTTGCCTACGTTGTAGGGGATGGTTTTGCGAATACGCACTGAGCGAAGTGGGATGTGGTTGATTAGGCAGGAGATTGAGTCGCTCGGTTCCTTGTGATTGAGCGGATCGGTGGCCCGGTGGCGGCCTGAAAAACTGGGGAACGCCCCTTCCGTCCTCGTCCCCGCCGTGTTTGGATGCACGGTCCCGCGTTTTCGTCCCGCGTTCCCTATTCCTAGATCCAACCTTGATGCTTTAGCTGACCAAATGCGACACGAACTTGCGAAGCCGGGAAGACCTTTTGCTTGCGTTCGTTCCAGGACTGAATCAGAGCAAACGATTCCTGCCAATCGGTTTTCGCTATGGCACTCTCTTGAGTTACCCAGTGTACGCTCGCCAACAATTCCATTCCATGGGGCGTTTCGAATCCTTCTATAAGTTCAGCAACCCGCGCGACCCGCTCGACAGTGCTGACTTCATCCATGAGAATCTGATCTGCAGTTTCCGATCCTTCAGCAAGCACTCGCACGGACGCTTCGCGGCTTCGGTCGCCATAGCCTCGAATGTAATGCCCTTCCATACGCTGAAGCACGTGATTGAGCTCCTCTGCGTAGGGGCCATACTTGTTTTTTTCGAAGTTTAGCTTCCACGGCTGCCCAGCCATTTGGAGAAAGTATGCTAACTTCTGAATTTCGAGCAACGTTAGCTGGTACCCCGGAATCCCGTAGTCACGCATAACGCTCAACAACGCTGCACCGTTGCTCGTCAGATGAGGTTTCTTCGTGGCAATCCGCATTGCTTCCACTGCTGGTGCTCCATGTGGTTCATAAAGATGAACCACAACGGTGGGCAGGGAGCCAAGTGCATCCACAATTAGTGGACGAACGTCTTGCCAATCCAGGCCGCCATTGCCGCACCCGAGAGGAGGTATTGCTATCGACTCAATCCGTTCGCGCTTGAGAACCGCCACAAGATCCACCAAGCCGACTTTGATGTCTTCGATTCTTGACTTGCCTTTCCAATGCCGCTTGGTTGGAAAGTTGATAATGTATTTCGGATTCTGAAGCCGGTTCGTCGGGACAACTAGCATGTGCCCCGGTGTGACTTCGCCCTTCTCGCATGCGCGACGATACACTTCGTAGTTTTCGGGGAAGGCCTGCCTGAACTGCAAAGCGATACCCTTACCCATGACACCGAATGTGTTGACGGTGTTAACCAGGGCCGTCGCATGATCGTCCAGGATGTTGCCGCTACGCGGTTCGATCATTTGTGTTCCCTATCAGTAATACCATTGTCGCTCTATGACGATGGTTGGTTTGTGTTCGCATTCGGCGATGATCTTCTCGACTTCGTGCGCCACCTTATCATTCATGACGGCGATTTGGGTCACCAGCGGCCACGGGAAGAATCGATGCACTAAAAACTCGGCTTGGCGTCGTCGTTTCCTGTCCAGGTCCTCCTCGGTGTCCCTCCAGTACAGCGCTTTCATGACTCTCCAGTCCACTTTACTTAGATCGTGGAGGTCCTCAAAGAATTCGCTAAAGCCCATTTCCGCGTGCCCTTCGGTGAAACAAAATTGAAGGTCCGCCGCACGGTCAACAGCCTCAGCATTTGAGACGAGGTGGAGGACCCCTTCTTGACCACCGTCGTAGCCTTCTACATTTCCCCGATGGATCGCAAAGAGCATCGGTGATCGAGGGGCAAAATAGAAGGGCACGTAATCCGACAAGGTCCCTCCCACGCACGCCGGAACTGCTCTGCGGTCCCGACGATGTTTAATGTGGTTGTGGGCGATTCCCTGGACTTGAAGTCGATTACGCGCGATGCCTTTGTCACAATGCAACCCACCTGCCCCGATGATGGCTTCGAGGTTGCGGATGTGCGTGATGTGGTAGAGCGGGGTCAATGCGTCGAGGTGCCGGTACCTGTACTGTCCAAAGCGCTACTTGGGTAGCATACACGCTGGATTGCTCGGCCTGCCACCCATGTCGGATCATCGTCCCTATTGGTCTACTAGCCTGCTTCGACCCTTTCGTTCTTGCAACCAGACTACCTTGCGGCACGGACCATTCTTGCTCGACCGCTCACCCCTTATAAGCCGCAATCCCCGTCACTCGCTCGCCGATCACCAGCGCGTGGACGTGGTCCGTACCTTCATACGTTTTCACCGTCTCCAAATTGCACATGTGCCGCATGAGGGGATATTCGTCCATGATGCCATTGGCTCCCAGCAAGTCGCGCGCGGTGCGGGCACAATCCAAGGCAATGGCTACGTTGTTTCTCTTGAGCATCGACACATGGGCGAAATCGGCTTTGCCTTGATCCTTTAATCGGCCGACCTGCAGGGCCAGCAACTGCGCCTTGGTGATCTCCGTGATCATGTCGGCCAGTTTTTCCTGAACAAGCTGATGCGAGGCGATGGGGCGATCGTCGAATTGTTTACGAAGGATCGTGTACGACCGGGCTGTCTCATAGCAATCCATCGCTGCGCCGAGCACGCCCCAGCCGATTCCGTAGCGCGCCTGCATCAGGCAGCCGAGCGCGGCTTTTAATCCTTTTCCTCCGGGCAGGCGGGCGCTGTCGGGGACGCGGCAGTTCGAAAACGCTAAGCTCGCCGTGACGGAGGCTCGCATGGAGAGCTTGCCGTGAATTTCCGATGACGTGAAGCCCGGCGTGCCTTTTTCCACGAGGAATCCGGCGATGCCATCCTCGGTGCGGGCCCACACCACGGCGACGTCGGCCACGGTGCCGTTGGTGATCCACGTTTTCTCGCCGTCGATCACCCAGTCGCCGCCGTCACGACGGGCGCGCGTGAGCATTCCGGCGGGGTTCGATCCGAAGCCTGGCTCGGTCAATCCGAAACAGCCAATGGCTTCGCCCTTTTGCAGGCTCGGGAGCCAGCGCTGCTTCTGCTCTTCGGAACCATAGGTGTAAATGGGATACATGACCAGCGCGCTCTGCACGCTGACGAAGCTGCGCAGGCCGGAATCGCCGCGCTCGATCTCCTGCATCACCAGGCCGTACTCAACGTTGCTCATGCCGGCGCACCCGTAGCCTTCGAGATTCGCGCCGAAGAAGCCGAGGCGGCCCATTTCGGGAATCAGTTCCTTGGGGAAACGCGCGTTGTTGTAACAATCGCGAATCTTGGGCAAAACCTGCTCGTCGACGAAGCGGCGCGCGGTGTCGCGCACCATCAACTCCTCCGCGGAGAACTGGGAATCGATCAGAAGGTAGTCCACCCCTGGGAATCTGCTCATGTTCCGATGCTACGATGAAACCCGAGCATGATTCTCGCCTTTCCGCTTTTGTGGGGGCTGGGCGCGGTGGCCGGTTACTTGTACGCGAAGGATCGCGGCATTCCGATGGAAACCGTCCTCGCCGTTCTGCCCGCGTTCCTTCTGGAAGTCAGTTTCTTCTACACGCTGGGTGTGGAAGGACTCCGCACGAGGCTGGAACGGCAAAAGCCGTGGGTGCTGGCGCTGCTGTTGGTGGCCGCAGCCGTGGCTCCTTATTGTGTTGCCGCGCTGTTGCTGCATGCGTTCAGTTGGCAATCGGTGGGATTGCTGGCCGCGCTGGCTGGCGTCGCCGCATTTTGGTATGTCCTTTTGCCCGAGCGGCCATCGGTAGACATACTCTTCCTGGTCTTCATCGCTGTCATTTACTTATTGAAGTTATTTGCGAAGATTTATCCCGCGGCGCACCCCCGCGTGCCTATGGCGATCCTGGGCCAGCTGATGTGGTTCCGCACCGGGCTGTTTGCGATGGTGAGCATTCACCGGACGCGCGACATTGGCTTCGGTTTCTGGCCCACGGCGCGCGAGTGGGGCATCGGACTCCTCTACTTCGTGATGCTGATTCCGGCGGTGGGCGTGCTGGCGTGGGCGATTGACTTCACACATCTGCATGTCCGCTACGCCGAGTTCACAAAGTTTTCGCTGGTGGCGATAGGAACGTTCTTCGGCATATTGTGGGTGGTAGCCCTGGGCGAAGAGTTCTTCTTCCGGGGGCTGCTGCAGCAATGGCTGACGGCGTGGACAGGAAAACCGTGGATGGGATTGGTGCTCGCGTCGATGTTGTTTGGCTCCGTGCATTTCTGGTACGGGCAGTTTCCCAACTGGCGCTTCGCGTCCCTCGCGGCCGTGGCCGGTTTGTTCTACGGGATGGCGTTCCGCAAAGCCAAAAGTATCCGGGCGAGCATGGTGACGCACGCGCTGACGGTGACTGCGTGGCGGTTGTTCTTTTCGTGATTTTCTTCGGTGGCAGCCAAATTGTGGGCAACCTTTATGCCGGAAGCCGGAGTTTCGCCTCCGGCTCTTCATGACCACCTGAAGTTTAAGCAGCTAGACTGAAGGGACAAAGCGCCGCACTTGCTCTTCAACTTGCGACATTTTCGAAGCGGCCGCCTGCGCCCGCGCGGTAGACTGAGACTTGGTTGATATTCACAGCCACGTGCTGTGGGGCGTGGACGACGGAGCGAAAACGCTCGACGACTCCCTGGCGATGGTCGAAATGGCTTCCGCCGCGGGAACGACAGACATCGTCGTCACCCCTCACGCCAGTCCGCAGTACAAGTTCGATCCGGGATTGGTCCAGGAACGGGTCGAAGGGATTCGCGCGGGCGCCCGTGAAAAAGGCTTGAAACTCCGCTTGCACACGGGCTGCGATTTTCACCTGAGCTTCGACAACATCCAGGACGCCCTGGCCAATCCCCGGAAGTTCACCATCAACAACAACCGTTACCTGTTGGTGGAGTTTTCCGACCTGATTATCTTCCGGAATACCGCCGACATCTTCTCCCGTATGATCGACGCCGGAATGACGCCGATCATCACACATCCCGAGCGGAACCCTTTGCTTTGCCAACGCTTGCCGGAACTCTCCGCATGGTGTGAGGCGGGCGCGCTTATCCAGGTGACCGCACAGAGCTTTAGCGGACGCTTCGGCCGCCGCGCCGCTGAGTTTTCCCGCACGCTGCTGGACCGCGGCCTGCTCCACTTTGTGGCCAGCGATGGCCACGACCTCGTCCGCCGCCCCCCCCGCATGGATGAGGCCTTCCTTTGGATTCAGCAACATTACGACCGAGACACCGCCGAGCTCGTCTGCGTGACGAACCCTCGCGCCGTGTTGACCGGCGAACTCGTAATCCCCGCCGAGCCTCGCCTGCAAAAGAGCTCCCGAAAGTGGTACCAGCTCTGGCGCTAGGCCTATAGCCCTCCGGTCGATCGCCCCGGTTTTCACCGGCACAAAGCGCCCATCCCTTTTTGCAACCGTTTCATTTTGGGGAAGTTCCACCGTTCATCAAAAGCTTTTTCCTCGCGATTTTCACACCTCCCGCTTGAGACGATTAGGGCCGGATCGGCACCAACTTAACGTAAGCGCAAGTACCGCGATGACAGCCTGAACAATGACGGCCTAAACAAGGCGTCGTCGCAGTGGTCAACAACGCGTGGTTTCCGGAATTGTCTCATGGGACTCACAATGCGCGAGCTATGCCCGAATACGGGAAGCGACGGCGAATCAAAGATAGGGGCGGACGACAAAATGCCAGGCGAGAGTGCTGTAGCTTTACGCGAGAGAAATGTGATGACCGAAGAGCCGCGTTGGTATGCGTTGACGGCTAAACACCAACACGAACGCGTGTTGTCGAATGCGCTTGCGGCAAAAGGATTTGAAGCGCTCGCGCCAACCTATATAGCGCGGAGCTTTTGGAGCGATCGTACCAAAGAAGTAGAGCGCGCTCTTTTTCCCGGCTACGTGTTTTGCAAGCTGGGATTGGCGGGACGTATTCCAGTTCTGGATACGCCGGGCATCTCCCGCATCGTGGGCTTCGGCGGACGTCCGACTCCGATTCCCGAGGAAGAAATCGAAGCGATCCGCGCCGCGTTTCTCTCCAAGTTTCCCATCCGGCAGTGGCCGCATCTGAAACCGGGGGACCGCGTGCGCATCGAACGTGGTCCTTTGAAAGGCATTACCGGGACGCTGCTTCGCGACAAAGACGGTTATCAGTTTGTTGTCGGCGTCGAACTACTGCAGCGCTCCATCGCTGTTCAATTGGATGCCGACGCGGTGGTTCCCACCCAGTCGTATCCGCGCGTGGCCTATGCGGGCGCGGGCAATGCTGGATCCCCTGGCCGTTAAATCCCTGTTTTCTTCACTTCTGGTTCGAACGAGGTAAACAACATGATCTTTTTTTCCGCCCGCAGCGGACAACGGGTGCTGTGTCTCTGCTCCCTGGCCGCCTCGCTGGTTTTGACCGTACGGCCCTTTCAAGCGGCCGAACCGGACCACCCCGGGAATCTGCCGTCGCAGACCATCGGCGCGAATGACCTGCTGTCGATCGTGGTCTACGGTGCGCCGGAATTGACGCGAACGGTTCGTGTCGGCACTGACGGGCAAATCCGCATGCCCATGCTCATGGAGCCGATCACGGCTGAGGGACGCATGCCGGCGGAGCTCGAAAACGTTTTGACCCAAGCGCTTGCCCAACGGAAAATCCTGGTGGATCCCGTGGTCACCGTTTCAGTCAGCGAATACCACAGCCATCCTATTTCGGTAGCAGGCGCCGTGAAAGCTCCGGTCACCTTTCAGGCGATGGGGAAAACGACTCTGCTCGAAGCTCTTACGCGCGCGCAGGGCCTGACGCCGGAAGCTGGACCGGAGATTCTGGTCAGCCGTCCGGCGAAGCCCGGATCCTTGGACGCGGGAACGCCGGTGCCCGTTGAGCGAGTGCCGGTCAAAGGCTTGATCGAAGAAGCGAATCCGGCATGGAACCTCCCGCTGGAAGGTGGGGAGGAGATTCGTGTTCCGCAGGTAGGGCGAGTTTTTGTAGTCGGGAACGTGAAGCGGCCGGGTGGCTTCCGCGTGGAAGACGGGGGCGAGATGACGGTGCTCAAAGCGCTGGCGCTAGCCGAAGGGCTGTCGCCGTTTTCGGCCAAGGTCGCCTATATTTTCCGGCGCGGGGAAACCAAAAACCAGGAAGTCGCCGTTGAACTCCGTAAGATCATGGATCGCAAAGCTTCCGACGTGCTGCTTGGCCCCAATGACATCTTCTACGTACCGGACAATCGCTCGCGCCGCAACACAATCGGCGCGGTCGAACGCGCCATTGGCTTTGCCACCGCCACGGCGTCCGGAGCGCTGATCCTCAGTGTCCGATAAAGCGCCCGCTCTTTTCTGAATTACGAAAGCCCAACATGAACCGAAATGAACGAGATTCCTTGCCCGTGGTGATCGACGCCGAGCATCATCCGGTCACTTACGTGTCCTCCCACTCGATGGGCCATGCGATGGGCGACGACGATGTGGAAGACGCCAAGCTTCCCCTGTCGCAGTACCTCTGGATCGTCAAGCGCTACCGCTGGCGCATCCTTGGTTTTATTGCGGCCACGCTGGTGGCCACCGCGATCGTCACCTCGCGCCTGACTCCGATTTACGAATCGACGGCAACGGTGGATATCGACCGGCAGACGCCCCCGGGCGTCGTCGGAGATGAAGCCGCGCGCAGCGCCCTGAACGACTCCGACCAGTTCCTTGCGACGCAGATCAAGTTGGTGGAATCGGATTCCGTACTTCGGCCGGTCGAACAAAAATTCCATTTGCGTCAGGAAGAGGGGCAGTCCGTCGCGTCTTCTCCGCGAGGCGAAGCGACGCCCGTACAGCTGAAGCGGCTGAAGGTGACGCGGCCGCCAAACACGTATTTGATGTTGATTAGCTACCGTTCGGCCGACCCGCAGTTGGCCGCCGATGCGGCAAATGCAATTGCGCAATCGTATCTGGAGCACACCTACGACATCCGCGTCCGGAGCGCCGCTGGACTCTCGACCTTCATGGAGCGTCAGATGGATGAACTGCGCGCCAAGATGGAGCAGAGCGGCAAGGCGCTGGCCGGATTTGAGCGCGATCTGAATGTGATCAACCCCGAAGAGAAGACGAACATTCTCTCTTCGCGTCTGTTGCAGTTGAACACCGAGATGACGAATGCGCAGTCCGAGCGGCTGAAGCGCCAGGCGGCGAATCAGTCGGTTTCGAGCGGGTCTCTGGAGTCCGCGCTTGCGACGCCGCAAGGAGATGGTCTGCGCCGGTTGATCGATCATCGCAACGACGCGCGGGAGCATTTTGCGGAAGTCTCGGCTCACTTCGGTGAAAATCATCCCGAGTACCGCAAGGCGCAAGCGCAGTTACGCGAGCTCGACAGCACGATTCAGAGCACGCAGAAGCAAATCGCCGAACGAGTGGAGGTCGAGTTCCACGAAAGTGAGCGGCGCGAGCAGATGGTGAAGGATGCGGTCGCCGAAGCCAAGTCCGACTTTGACCGGATGAACGCGCGCTCGGGGGAATATCAAGCGCTCAAACGCGAGGCCGATGCCGACAAGGCGCTCTATGAGCAGCTTGTCAAAAAGATCAAAGAGGCTGGCATTAACGCCGGATTCCAGAGCAACGCGGTCCGCATCGCCGATGCCGCGAGGCCGCCCCTCAAGCCGGCATTCCCCAACCCGACCTTGAACCTTCTGCTGACGCTGCTTTTCTCTACCTTGCTGGCCGTGGGCGGCGCCGTCCTGGCCGACCTGCTGGATAAAACGGTCCGTGATCCCGAACAGGTTGCGCGAACGCTGCGCACCGAGGTCATCGGCAGCCTGCCGCTGCTCAAAAACGGCCGCCAGCGTTCGCTCGCGGCGTTCGATCCGCGGGAGACGAAGGAGCAGGAGTCCGATATCACCGGTTTTAGCGAGTCTGTTCGCACGCTCCGTACTTCGATTTTGCTGACGAACTTCGACCGCCAGTACCGTTCATTGCTCGTCACAAGCGCCGCGCCCAGCGAAGGCAAAACTACCACGGCCGCCAACCTGGCCGCAGCGCATGCCGAACAGGGAAAACGCACCTTATTGATCGATGGCGACCTCCGCCGGCCGAGCATCCACCGCTACTTCCAGTTGCCGAGCGTTGTGGGATTGTCGAACGCCTTGCTGGGTGAAATTCCCTGGCGCGAGGCGGTTATCTCCCTGGAGAGCCGGCCGGGCCTGTACGTGCTACCCGCCGGTCCTCCGTCCCGCAAAGCGTCCGACTTGGTAGGCCGAGGTCTGACCGAACTGCTCGAAGACGCGTCGTCGGAGTACGACTTAATTATTCTCGATGCCCCGCCGCTTCTCGGCTTCGCGGAGCCTTTGCAGATGGCGACCGCCGTCGATGGTGTGATTATTGTCGCCCGGGCCGGGCAAACGTCGCGCAAGGCTGTTGCCAGTGTTCTCGCGACACTCAACCGCTTGCGTGCCCAGGTAGTCGGAGTCGTACTCAATGAAGTCCACAAGGAGCTGAGCGACAGCTATTACTACTACGGCTACTACCGCTCCTACTATCGCTCCACCGAAAAAGAAACCGAGGAGGTGGCATCGTGAGCACGGTCATCGGCATTCACGACGGCCACAACGCCTCGGTTGCGCTGGTCCGCGACGGGCGTATCGAACTCGCACTGCAGGAAGAACGCCTCACGCGCATCAAGAATCAAGGCGATCTTCCGGGGAGGTCGCTCGCCCTTGCGCTCGAACTGGCCAACGGCAGCGCCGCCACCGCGCGCATTGCGTTGAACGGCAACTACATGAATTACCACCAGTGGGAGCGCGAGACGATTCTGAACGACTACGCGACCTCTTCGAGTCTTGCCAGCCGTCTCAAGCAGCCCCTAAAGAACACATTCATCGATCGCCTCTATCAGGAACGCAAATCCGCCGAACGAGAGCAGGCCATTGCTGGTTTCGGTATTGACACGACCAAAGTTGAGCCCGTCGAGCATCATCTCGCCCACGCATCGGCCGCGTATTACACGTCGCCGTGGCCCGAGGAAAAAGTTCTTGTGCTGACGTGCGACGGTTCGGGCGACCGCCTTTCCGCCACGGTGAGCATCGGCGAGCGGGGCGATCTGACGCGCATAGCCAAAGTATCCGAGCACGATTCTATCGGACGCTTATACGCTCTGGTCACGCGGCGCCTGGGGATGGCACCGCTCGAACACGAATACAAAGTGATGGGCCTCGCTCCTTACGCGTCAGGCGAAGGCCGTATCGAATCCGCGACCCAACGGCTCTGGCAACTGTTCGAGTTTGAGACGAATCCTCTTGCCTGGCGCCGCCGCCGCGGAGTGCCTTCGATGTACGCCGCCTATGATTTCCTCGGCCATCTATTTGAAGGCGAACGCTTTGACCTGGTTGCAGCGGGAGCCCAGGCGTTTATCGAGCGCATGCTCACCACCTGGGTCGCCAACGCGATTCGAGAAACAGGCATCCGCAAAGTCGCCTGTTCGGGGGGCGTTTTTATGAACGTCAAAGCGAACCTCGCGGTACTCGAATTGCCCGAGGTCGAAGACCTCTACATTTTTCCCTCCTGCGGAGACGAATCGAATAGCATCGGGGCCGCATGCCGGGTCGCCGCGCAGCAGGGTGACGCCATGGAACGTCTCGGTCCCATATATTACGGCGAATGGCTTGGAGACGAAGACGCGGAGACCGCGCTGCGAGCCGCATCCGGTAAAACGACGCTGTCTATCCGCTGGCACGCCGATATCGAGAAAAAAACCGCGGAAGAACTTGCGCAGGGCCGCATTGTTGCCCGAGCCAAGGGGCGCGTGGAGTTTGGCGCGCGCGCTTTGGGTAACCGCTCGATTCTTGCGCGAGCCGATTCCACCGAAGCGGTTCGCACCATCAACAGCATGATCAAGAATCGCGACTTCTGGATGCCGTTTGCGCCGTCGGTTCTCGCCGAGCGCATCGAGGACTACTGCATCAAACCGAAACCGGTCTCTTCGCCCTACATGATGTTCGCCTTCCGCTCGCGCCCGGAAAAGCGTGCCGTTTTCGGCGCGGCGCAGCACCCGTACGATTTCACCGCACGGCCGCATGAAGTTCGGGAGGATCATAACCCGCAGTATCACAACCTCCTGCGCGAATACGAAGCGATCACGGGGGAAGGCATTCTTCTCAATACATCATTCAATCTGCACGGTGAGCCGATTGTGTACCGCGCGGCGGATGCCGTCGATGTTTTTTTGCGCAGCGGGCTCGAATGCATGGCGCTCGCCAATTTCTGGGTGGAGAAGCAATGAACGTACTTCTGACGGGTGCGGCCGGATTCATCGGTTACCACGTCGCGGAACGGCTTCTTGAGCGGGGCTGCCAGGTGCTCGGCATTGACAGCATGAACTCCTACTACGACCCGGCGTTGAAACACGCGCGTCTCGCCCGCCTGGGGAACCACCCATCCTTCGAGTTCCGGCCGATGGACATCGCCGACCGCGAGGCGATTGCCCAGATTTTCCGGCAGGAGAATCCGGACGTCGTCGTTCACCTTGCCGCGCAGGCCGGCGTCCGGTACTCGGTCCATCACCCGCATGCCGTTGCCGATGCGAATCTGGTCGGGTTCCTGAATGTTTTGGAGGGTGCCCGGCAAAGCTCGGTACGTCACTTCGTTTACGCTTCGTCGAGTTCCATTTACGGCGGCAATACGAAGATCCCGTTTTCGGTGGAAGATCGCGCCGATCAACCGGTCTCGCTCTACGCGGCGACGAAGCGGGCCAACGAATTGATCGCGCATTCTTACGCGCACCTGTTTTCACTCCCCGCAACCGGGCTGCGATTCTTCACGGTTTATGGCCCATGGGGCCGGCCCGATATGGCGCCTATGCGGTTTGCGAAAGCAATCCTCGACGGCGAGCCCATCGATGTCTACAACTACGGGAAGATGCGGCGTGATTTTACCTTTATTGACGACATCGCCGAAGGGGTGGTTCGCATCGCCTGTGGCGCCCCATCCGGTTACCGCTTGTTCAACGTCGGCAACAGTTCCTCCGTGGACTTGATGGAATTCATCCGGCTGCTGGAAGACGCACTTGGGAGGCGGGCAAAAAAGCGGTTCCTGCCCATGCAACCCGGCGACGTTCGGGAAACCCACGCGGACGTGGACGATTTTTGGCGCGCGACGGGATTCCGTCCCGCCACGCCGCTCAAAACCGGTATCCAGGCCTTTGCGCGCTGGTACCGCGACTACTTTGGAGGAAGCGAGCATGAGCACGGCACACACTCCCGCGCCCTTGCGGTTCTTCGTGCATCCTGACGCACGCCTCGAATCGGACGCCGTCGGGGCGGGCACGCGCATCTGGGCGTTCGCCCACATTTTGCGCGGCGCGCGCATCGGCGCGGACTGCAACATTTGTGACCACACGTTCATCGAAGGCGGGGCCTCGGTTGGCGACAGGGTCACCGTTAAATGCGGCGTGCAGTTGTGGGACGGCGTAACCCTTGAGGACGACGTCTTCGTCGGTCCGAACGCCACGTTTACCAACGACCCCTTCCCGCGCAGCAAGCGCCAGCCAAGTGAGTACTCGCGCACGTTGGTTCGTAAGGGCGCATCGATTGGGGCCAACGCGACGCTACTACCCGGAATCACGGTGGGCAGCTACGCGATGGTCGGCGCCGGCGCCGTGGTGACGCGCGATGTCCCGGCGCGGGCGATCGTGGCGGGCAATCCCGCAAAAGTCACCGGCTATGTGGACGTGTCTCCGGAGGAAGGCGATAAGCCGCTGCGGCCGCGCGTCAACGTGTCGCGCGAAATCCGTCAAGGCCAACGAGTCTCGGAGGCAACGCTTGTGGGCGGAGCGAAGCTGATGGAGTTGCCGCGTATCAGCGATCCACGCGGCCATCTCTCGTTTGCCGAGGTCCGGCAGTCGCTACCGTTTGCAGTCGCTCGCTATTTTCTCGTGTTCGGCGTGCCAAGTCGCGAAATCCGCGGCGAACACGCGCACCGGGCGCTCGAACAGTTCCTGGTCTGCGTCCACGGCAGTTGTTCGGTGCGCATTTTTGATGGGAGGCACAGCGAGGAAGTTCTACTCGATCGTCCCGATCTCGGCGTTTACGTGCCGTCCATGTTGTGGACCACGGAATACAAGTATTCGCCGGATGCCGTGCTGATGGTGCTTGCCTCCGACGTTTATCGCGAAAGTGATTACATCCGCAATCTGGATGAATATCTTTCGCTTGTTCTTTCCGCGGGAACCTCCCCTGTCCGTGACTCTCTCGTGGAGTGTGAAGCATGACTCCCTTTTTGGATCTTGGCCTTTCCACACAGGAACTTCGCCCGGAAATCGATCAGGCCGTAGCGCGCGTACTCGATTCGGGCCGCTACATCGGCGGGGCCGAAGTGGATGAGTTTGAGCGCGAATTCGCGGTGTGTTGCGGAGCGCGATTTGCGGTGGGCGTTGGCAATGGCCTGGACGCCATCACGCTGTTGCTGCGCGCGATCGGCGTCGGCGAAGGCGATGAAGTGATTGTTCCATCGAACACTTATATCGCGACCTGGCTTGCCGTCACCGCAACTGGCGCGCGTCCCGTTCCTGCCGAGCCCGATCCGCTCACCTATAACCTCGACCCAGAACAGGCCGAACGCTCCATCACGCGGCGCACAAAGGCTATCCTTGCGGTCCATCTGTATGGAAGAAAAGCCGATGTCGCCAGCCTGCGCGCGGTCGCGGAGCGTCACGGCATCGAGCTGGTGATGGATGCCGCGCAAGCGCATGGAATTGCCTGTGAAGGCATCTCTTCTGCATTTAGTTTTTATCCGAGCAAGAATCTGGGCGCCCTCGGAGACGGCGGCGCTGTCGTCACCGACGACCTGGTGCTTGCCGAAAAGATCCGCAATCTTGGCAACTATGGATCGAGCCGCAAGTATTTTCATGATGTTCGGGGCGTGAACTCGCGCCTCGATCCACTGCAGGCCGCGATACTTCGCGTTAAGCTCCGCCAACTGGCACGTTGGAACGGCCGGCGCAACGAGATCGCCGCGCGCTATATCCGTGAACTGAACGGTATTCCGGGCTTGGTTGTCCCGGAGGCAACCACCTCCGGCGAGCGCTCAGGTTCCCCTGAATGCGTCTGGCATTTATTCCCGGTCTGCCATCCCGATCGCGATTGGCTTGCGCGCGAACTGGCTCGAGCGGGCGTCGGAACGTTGATCCACTATCCGGTTCCGCCGCATCTTTCCGGCGCCTATGCGTCGGCCGGTTTCCGGCGCGGCGAGTTTCCCGTCGCCGAGCTTATTGCCGCCAAAGAGTTGAGCCTACCCCTGCATCCGCATATGACGGAGGAGCAGGTGGAGGAAGTGATCGGTTCGGTTTGCATGGCAGCGTGTCTGCCTTTGGGGGCCAGCGCATGACCGCGATTTTGGGCATTTCCGGGTACTATCACGATTCGGCGGCGTGCCTGCTGATCAACGGGGAAGTCGCTGCCGCGGCGCAGGAGGAGCGCTTCACGCGCGTGCGCCATGACGCACGATTTCCCCAGGGCGCCGTCAATTGGTGCCTGAACTACGCCGGCCTCCGCGGCCACGATCTGGATCACGTCGTCTTTTACGACAAGCCGCTCAAGAAACTGGAACGCCTGATCGAGACGTACGTGGACTACGTACCTCGCGGCTTCTCCAGTTTCCGCAAGGCGATGCCTCTGTGGTTTGGAGAGCGCACGCAGATGCGCGAAGAGATCGCGCGCTTGTGTGATTTCCCCGGCCAGGTCCTGTTCACCGAACATCATGAGGCCCACGCCGCGAGCGCGTTCTTTCCCAGTCCCTTTGAGCGTGCCGCTGTTTTGACGGTGGATGGGGTGGGCGAGTGGGCGACGGCCACGATGGGCTACGGGCGATCAAATCAACTTTATACGCTGGCCGAACAGAACTTTCCGCATTCGCTCGGTTTGCTCTATTCGGCATTTACCTACTACACCGGATTCCGGGTGAACTCGGGCGAATACAAGGTGATGGGCCTTGCGCCCTATGGGCAACCGCGTTTCGTGCAGCAGATTCTCGATGAGTTGGTCGACCTCAGGCCGGATGGCTCGCTCCGTCTGAATCTCGAATACTTCCAGTTTTGTGAAGGACTGACCATGACTGGGCCGAAGTTTCACAAACTGTTCGGCGGCCCTCCTCGCCAGCCGGAGTCCCTGCTGACGCAGCGGGAAATGGATCTGGCGCGCTCGATTCAGGAGGTCACTGAACTGGCCATGGTCCGGATGGCCCGGCACGTGCGGAAAGAAACAGGGGAACGCAATCTGGTCCTTGCCGGAGGCGTCGCGCTGAACTGCGTGGCAAACCGCAAGGTGCTGGATACCTCCGGTTTTGAACAGGTCTGGATTCAACCGGCATCGGGCGACGCGGGCGGGGCACTCGGAGCTGCGTTTTCGGTGTGGCATCAGTATCTCGATAAACCGAGAAAATTCTCCACGGCTGGGCGCGACCGGATGCAAGGCGCCTTGCTTGGCCCGGAGTTTGGCTCCGCCGAAGTTGAGGCCGCGCTCGCGGGACTGGCTGGAGTCGCCGGGTTCCGCCGCATGGATCGCGCCGATCTCATCGATCAAACGGCGTGCATTTTGGCGGAAGGCAAAATTGTCGGCTGGTTTCAGGGCCGGATGGAATTCGGTCCGCGTGCACTCGGGGCGCGCAGCATTCTGGGTGATCCGCGGTCGCCGCAAATGCAGTCGCGGATGAACCTCAAGATCAAGTTCCGGGAGAGCTTCCGCCCCTTTGCGCCATCCGTGCTCGCTGAAGAAGCGTCGCGGTTCTTTGACATCGACGCGCCGTCGCCGTACATGCTTCTGGTGGCCCCGGTGGCCGAACGCCTGCGCATTCCGATGACTGCCGACCAGGACGAGTTATTTGGCATCGACAAATTAAATGTCCCCCGCTCCGAACTTCCTGCCGTGACGCACGTGGACTACACGGCGCGCCTGCAAACCGTGGAGCGCGACGACAATCCGATCTACTACGACCTGATCGCGGCCTTTGGCCGCCGGACCGGTTGTCCGGTTCTGGTCAATACGTCGTTTAACGTGCGCGGTGAGCCGATTGTCTGCACACCGGAAGACGCCGTGCGCTGCTTTATGCGGACGAACATTGATGTTTTAGTGCTCGGCGAATATCTCGTCGAGAAATCCGAGGCTGCCGAAACAGTTCCCGGCGATTGGCAGGAAGAATTTCAGCTCGACTAGAACCATTTGCTCAAAATATGAAACAGGAATACATCAGTATTGGCGTTGCGGCCGGCATGCTCGCTGTCTTCAGCGCGCTCAGCGCCATGCGGGGACACTTGGAGCGAGCGGAAGGTTTTCTCCTGGTCTCCGCCGCGCTTCTGGTGGCCGGAATCGCGTCCTTGAAGTTCCGCATCCATTTCCACCGCTGGTGGACCAGGACGATTCATGCGATCGGATTCGTGAACGGAACGATCATTCTGGGCGCGGTGTTTTGGATTGGGTTTGGATTCTATCGCGTCTGGGGCCGGTTGCTTGGCCGTGACCCGCTTGGCCGCCGTACGCGTTCAGGAAACAGTTATTGGATCTCCCGCCAGCGCACCCGTCAACAGCCCTGGCAATTCGAAAGGCTTTACTAAAATGCGGAACCGTTTTTTGTTCGCTACGGAAACTTGGGAATTTCTTTCCTCGACACGCAAGCTGTGGCTTTTGCCGCTGGTGATCGCGATGCTCGCGATTGGCGGCTTGCTTGCTTTTGCGCAAACGTCGGCGCTTGCTCCTTTTATTTACACCTTGTTCTAGAAACTCGTTCCACAGGAGCCACTCATGTTTTCCCGTGCCGCGCTGGTTGCCGTTCAGGTGATTTTCCTGCTTGGGTTGGCGGAAGCCGCAGCGACCCTCGTTGAAAAGCTCCGTCCGCGCGATGCCGAATTGTCGTTTGACTACGCCCCTTACCGGATGCTGCGTATGAGCCATGCTCCGTGGCCGCTCAACCGCGATGGCTTCCGGGCGCGGGAACTCGAGATGTACCGCGACCACTTCTTAGTCGAATTTCTGGGCGGCTCGGTCTGCCTAGGCGTGGGAACCAATACCGGTCCGACGGTGGTCGAACGGCTCCAATACGCGCTCGACCGCCGGGGTCTCTCTCGCGCGCAGGTACTGAATCTCTGCCAAGGGGGGGCGACCAGTGCCCAGGAATTGGCGATCTTCGTTCAATACGGTCTGCCGCTGAAGCCGCAAGTGGTTCTTTCGTTTAATGGCGCAAACGACTTGCTGCATCCGCGTCCCGTGGGAACGGACGACGCGCCGAACCTTCCCTACCGCGACCGCGAAATGCGGGCGAGTTTCGACGGACATCATTCTGCACTGACGCACCTGGCCATGGTGCGGCTTGCCGGGCGGCTTGGCGCGCGTCATCTGGAGAATCCCCAGGCCCGGCCCGCGGTACCCGTGAAATCGGTGCTTGACTCCTATACCTACATGCTCGACGTGACCCGGCAACTGGCGGAATCATCGGGAGCTTTCTACTCCTTACTGTTCCAACCAACTTTGCATTACCGGAAAACGTGGAGCGGCGAAGAAAAACGTATGTGGCAGCAGCGCGATCCGCAATACGGCGGCGCGATCTCTCAAGCGGTGCGTAATACGTACGCAGCATCGGGAACCTATCTCAATCATTGGTCCGTAACAACAGGCACGCACTGGATTGACCTCACCAACGTATTCGGGAACACTCCAGGTACGGTCTATTCAGATAGCGTCCACTTTGCGGGCGAAGGCGGGAATCTGGCCGTGTTCGAGGAACTCGAACGAAAAGGTTTGGTAGAGGTTATCGAAGCGCGCTATCGGGTTTGGGAGATGCGCGAACGGGAACGCACCGGAAGTGCGACGCCATTATTTGAATCGCGCGTGCGCGCGGAAGGGGAGGCAACGTGGGGGCCACGACAACTCCGGTAGCGAACCCGCGCCTCCTTGCGGACCGCTTCGGGCGAATCGGGGCGGTGGGGCATCGCGTCTTTTCCACGTCAAAGGCGAGTCCGCTTGCCCGGGCCATGACCGCCACCGGAGCGGCCGCCTTGGCAAGCGCTGCGCTGAACTCGCTTGCGGCAAAAATTCTAGCGATCACTGCGGGTCCGGGTGCCATTGCATTGTACGCCACACTGCAGCAGACCCGTCAGGCCGCATTACTCACGGCGACCGCCAACGGGCAGACCGCTCTCGTTCAAGGAGCGAGCGCGCTCGAAGGCCGGGAGCACACCGAGTTTGTGCGAACCGCCGCGTGCATTTTTGCAGGGTTCACTTGTTTCACCGCATTGCTACTGCTCGCTTCGCCCACGTGGCTCTCCGTACTGATTCCGGTGCCGAATGGCGCGCGGGATGCGGTTCGCCTGCTTTCGATCGGAGTGTCCTTGCTGAGCGCGTTTGTGTTTCTCACTGCACTTCTCGCGGCAGCCGGAAAAATACCACAGCTTGCGTCGAGCCAGATCGCCGGTTCCGCCGGCCTTGCCGCCGCCGCTTGGCCGGCAGCCTCGCTGGCTGCAGGTGGACGTCTTTACGCGTTAGCGCATTTATTGAATGTTTCGGCTGCGCTCAGCGTCGTTAGCGGCGGGTTTGCTGTGCATCGTTTCCGCACTACGTTCGCGGAGTGGTTCCGCGGCCCGGGCAGCTGGTGGAGTTCGCGCGCGGCCGGGCGTTTCTTTTCGACGTCGGGGGCGATGCTTGCGAGCGGTCTGCTGTCTTCGGCGGTCTTGCTTGCCGTGCGAGCGCGCATCATCGAATCGCAAGGCACGGTGACCACCGGGCAGTTCGACGCCGCCTGGGCGATTAGCATGAGCCACGTGACGCTGGTGCTTGGCTCCATGCAGAGTTACTACCTGCCGGCCCTTGCGAAAGCCAGACTCGACTCCGATCGTGTGCAGCAAATCTCAACGACCCTCACCGCTGCCGTTCTGATCACGGCTTCCGTGATTGCCGTTTTGAGTCTTACCAAGCCGTGGGTGTTGACGATGTTCTACTCCGGCTCATTCCGTGCCGGGTCGCGGTTCCTGCGCTGGACGCTTGTAGGCGATTACTGCAAGGTTGCCAGTTGGACCTTGTCCATTCCCATGCTTGCGCGCGGCGATATCCGCACCTTTTTTGCGGCGGATATTCTCGCGTACGGAGCGTTTTTCGTCGGTTCGGCATGGTTTTCAAAATGGGCCGGAGCGGCGGAGGGTGCGGCGATGGGCTTTGCGGCGATGTACGCTATGCATTTCTTGTTTTGCAGTGCCGTTGTCCGGTTTGGCTATGGCCTTACGCTTCACGGCCGGGCGTGGAAGGCTCTGGCTGCAGGATTTGCGGTCATTTCTCTCGCGGCGATTTGCTCATGGAATCAAAACTAACCATCTCGGTTGCCATTGCCACCTACAACCGCGCCGCGATGGTGCGAAACACGGTGGAAGCAGCGCTTACGCAATCGCGTGCGCCGATCGAAGTGATGGTCGCCGACGACGCTTCCACCGATTCGACCCCCGAAGTGCTGGCGGAACTTGCTAGGCACGACACGCGGGTTCGGGTGCTGCGGCAGCCCAAAAATTCCGGCGGTGTCGAAAACTGGAACCTCGCCATGCGGGAAACGCGCGGCGATCTGATCGCGTGGTGCTCCGATGACGATTGGTTCCGCCCGGAACATCTGGAAGCATCCGCCGCATTTTTGGAAGCGCATCCCGAAGTTGGGCTGGTTCATTCACATTTTGTCGACGTCATCGAATCGCCGCTTGGCACCGCTACGGAATATCGCCGCCAGCGCAGTGAGGGTCCGCTCTGGACCAACGCCGGAAACCTGTTTCGTTACTTGAACCGCTACTACGATTGGCCGTTTCATCCTTCCACCATCGTCATGCGGCGGCGCGTGTGGCAAGAGGTGGGAGCGTTCGATGCGCGCTACCAGTTGGCCGATACCGATTGGTTTGTGCGGGCAGTTGAACGGTTTCCCGCGGTTCTCCTGCCTCGTTATGGCGTGAACAACCGCCGCCATGTCGGCAACTGGAGCAATCGTGTCGGCAGTGCGCGTATGCAGCGCGAAATTTTTGAGATTGTTGAGCGTGCGCTCTACCGGCAATGGCCGCGCTGGACTCCGGAGCGTGCATTTTGGCAGTTCATCTGGCGCATGAACGTGCGGCTGCGGCTGTTGCTAACCGTGCGCGCCCGAATTCGCAGCGGTCATGACGATGCCGCGTACGCGGCGTGGAGCGCTTTCTGTACTTCCACCGGGCGGACCCTGCCCGAGTGGATCGCGGGAAAAGGCGACAGCTTTATCCGGGCACAACTTGCGCGAACGTTTTCTTCCCTTGCGGCATCCGCTGACGGCGCCGGGAATTTGGGCCGGCCCGTTCAGGGCAGCGGTCCGAGTGTACGGCCTCTATAGCACGCCCAATCAACAGCCCAATCAACACCCCAATCAACACCCCAGTCACTACCATGTGTGCCATCGCAGGAATTTTAGATCTTCAGAGCGGCGAACCCGTCTTGAATCCAAGGCGTGCGCAACCCGATCGCTTGGCGAAACTGCGGCCCATGATGGAGTCGCAGCGCCATCGCGGGCCTGATGGAGAAGGCTGGTTCTTTGATGGAGAAGTCGCTCTTGGCCACCGCCGTCTTGCGGTGCTCGATCTGTCTCCCTCGGGGCAGCAACCGATGACGTCGCGCAACGGGCGCTGGACAATCGTCTTTAACGGTGAAATCTTCAACTACCTCGAACTGCGGCGCGCCTTTCCAGGTTGGATGCCGCAGAGCGCCACCGATACCGAAGTTTTGCTCGAAGCCATATCCACGTGGGGCATTGAGGGTGCGCTCGAACAAGCACGCGGCATGTTCGCGATGGCTGTGTGGGACGCGCGCGAGCGCGAACTGACGCTTGCGCGCGACCGTGCCGGTGAAAAGCCGCTTGTCTACCACTGCGACGGAAAAACGTTCGCCTTTGCAAGTGAAATGAAAGCGCTCGACGGACTCCATGAACGGCGGCTCGATCCGCTGGCCGTCGATGCGTACTTGGCTCTCGGCTATGTTCCCGCGCCGCTTGCGATTTTCCGAGGTTGCCGGAAACTCGAAGCCGGACACCTTTTGCGGATTCGCCCCGGTCAAAAGCGTTTTGGGGAATTGCGGCCGGAGCGCTGGTGGTTTCCTGAGCGCGCGATACCCGAAGCCGCGCCGGAACGTTCGCGGCGCATCGACGATTTGCGCGAGCACTTGCGCGAATCCGTACGCCTCCGCCTGCGCAGCGATGTTCCCGTTGCCCTTTGCCTGAGCGGGGGCGTTGATTCTTCGGTGATCGCAGCGGAAGCGGTCGCGCTTGGGGCCTCGCCCGAAGCCTTCACCGTTCGCTTCGATGGCGATGAAACCGATCTGCCGCACGCACGCGGGGTCGCAACGCATCTTGGACTGCGCCACCACGTTGTCGATGCGCCGTGCGAACAAATTGTCTCGGACCTGTCGCCGGTTCTCTCGCACTACGACGAACCCTTTGCCGATAGCTCGGCGGTCCCTGCTTTTGCCCTTGCCCGCGCTTTTGCCGGAAACTTCAAAGTCGTCTTAAACGGCGACGGGGGCGACGAAGTTTTTGGTGGGTATAACCACTACACGAGAATCGCCGCTAAACAGGCGATCAAAGCCGCTGCGGCGGCCGCCGGATTGTGCGATGGCCGCGGTTCCGGCCGCACCGGAATCTACGTGCAATCGAAAAGTCTTTTCCGAAGCGACGACCGCCGGCGCTTGCTCGCTGGCCATTTTCGCGGAAGCGCCTACGAACAGATGGTCGATCACTTTGCCGGGCACGCGCCGGCCGATCCACTGAAGCACGCCATGTGGACCGACCGTCATTTGCAACTGGCCAATGGCCTCACCTACAAAATGGACATCGCGCTGGGAGCCTTCGGCATCGAAGGCCGCGCGCCGTTCCTCGATCACGCGTTGATGGAGTGGGCGCAATCGTTACCCCCCTCGGATTTCGTCTCCGGGAACGAAAAAAAGATTCTCCTGCGCGCCGCTTACAAAGGGCTGCTTCCCGAGTGTGTTTTGCAGCGCCCAAAGCACGGGTTCGGATCGCCCATCGAGCGTTGGCTCAACGGTCCGCTGCAGGAGTATGCTCGAGACCTGCTTCCCGGCGCATGGTTTGAAGCCGATGTGCAACAAACAGCGAGCGGACAACGGAAGTGGGCTCTGTTGCTGTTCAGCGCATGGGCGCATACGTGGAGGGCGGCATGGTGAACGGCACCGTGAATTCTAAGGAAAACCCCCTGCTTACTGTCCTCATGCCGGTGTATAACACGGAGCCGGGTATGTTGCGGTCCGCGATTGAGTCGATTCTCGATCAGAGCCATCGCGCGTTTGAGTTTCTAATTCTAGACGACGGCAGCGAGAACCAAGGGACGCGTTCTTTTCTCGAACAATTTGCCCGCAAGGACCACCGCATCCGGATCTGCTGGGAACCGCATCGGGGGCTGACGCAAACGCTCAATAGGGGCTTGGAATTAGCGCGCGGAACGTGGATCGCGAGACAAGATGCCGACGATTGGAGCGCTTACCGCCGCCTGGAACGGCAGGTCGAGTTCTTCACCCGCCATTCGGAAGCCGTCTTATGCGGCACGCAAGCCGCCATGCACCGCGCCGATGGCCGTTCCCTGTGGCCCACGCGCCTGCCTGCGTTTGCCGCCGATATCAGCGCGGCATTTCCGCGTGGCAATCCCTTCGTGCATGGCTCGACCATGTTTCGCACGGCCGCTGCGCGGGCCATCGGCGGGTATCGCGAGGAATTTCCCTGTGCCCAGGATTACGATTTCTTCTGGCGCCTCAGTGAACTGGGAGAGGTGCGCAATATCGATGCCGTTCTCTACCATTACCGTTTCACGCCAAACGCGGTCAGCGCGCGGCGGGCTGCCGATCAGGCGCGTGCGCATTGTGCCGCGGGCATCCTCGCATCGGCGCGAAAAACCGGTGGGGAGATGAGTATCGCCGAGGCGCTGGAACGTGCCAGATTGCAGCAGTCTGATCCCGCCAGTATCCTGCGCGCGGCTTTGAAACAAGCCGATCACCGGATGCTCGCTGGAGATTATTGGGGAGCGGCCTCCGCCTTCGCCTCGCTCGCGTTCCGGCATCCGGCAAGCCTTCTCGCCTGGGGTAAATTGGCACGGTTTGCCGTTTATGCCCTGTTGCCTCCCGCACGCCAGGCGTGTTTCCGCGAGGCGTATTCCCGATGAGCATTCCGACAGAAGAAGTCGCCGCGCCAGACTCCGCAGACTCTGCGCGAATTCCTCGAAGACAGGAAGCCTCCGGTGGACCTCTGCGCGTGGTCTTTGTGATTCCGGGTGAACCCAGCGGCAGTTCGATGATCTTCGCCCGGCGGCAGGCCGAAAGTTTGCGCGAAGCGGGCATTCAAGTGGTCGAACTCTTCCTGGCCTCGCGAACCTCGCCGTGGCGTTTGCTGCGGGAACTGTTCCGTTTCCGGGCGGCGCTGAAAACACTGCAGCCGGACGTCGTTCACGCGCACTTTGGAACGGTGACGGCGGCCTTTGCGGCGCTGGCTGCGCCGAGCACTCCACTTGTCATTACCTATCGTGGCAGCGACCTGAACTCGACTCCCGGGCCGTTCGCCTCCCGGGTCCGGGCCTGTGCCGGGCGGCTGCTGTCCCAATTGGCTGCTTTGCGCGCCTCCGGTATTGTCTGCGTGAGCCGGCGCCTGGCCGAGCAGTTGTGGTGGAGAAGGAACGCGGTCTGCGTGCTGCCGAGCGGCGTCGATCCCGAAGTGTTTTTCCCGATCCCGCTTGCCGAGGCCCGCCGTCAACTGGGCTGGCACCCGGGCGAGCATGTGGTTCTCTTCAACGCCGGACACGACGCGCGCATCAAGCGCCTGGATCTGGCGCTCGCCGCGGCGGAGTCGGCGTCGCGCTGGGTGCCGGGCTTGCGTCTGGAGGTCCTGCGCGGCTCGACACCGCCGGAACGAATGCCGCTGCTTATGAACGCCTCCGACTGCCTTCTGATGACCAGCGACGCCGAAGGCTCGCCCACCGTGATTCAGGAGGCGCTGGCCGTCAATCTGCCGATCGTGAGCGTCGATGTCGGGGACACGCGGGAACGTTTGGACGGCGTTGCGCGCACGGTGATTGCGCCGCGCGATCCCGACGCGCTCGGCCTTGCTCTTGCACGAATTCTTTCCGAGCGCGGCCGAAGCGAGGGCCGTGGCCGCGCCGGTGAGTTCTCATCAGGCTACATCACGGAGCAGTTGACAAAACTCTACAACCGGTGCCTCCAAAGGAGCACGCCCAGATAATGGAATACCTTGTCATTTTGGGCCTCGGCACGGCAGCCATCGTGCTGCTGGCCGCAGCCTTATACCGTATCCGCCGCGACGCCGGAATCATTGCCGGCATTGGCGCTCTCTACTATTGGTCGCTGTACGGTGCGTGGTCGATCGTCGTTGACAAGATGGGTGGATTCTCGGGAAAGCACTACTATTACCTTGAGCGCAAACTCTTCCCCATCGTTCTCGACTCCTCGTATCTGGAAACGCTGATCCTCTACACCGTCTTCATTGTTCTGGTGGAGGCCGTTTTGTGGATGAGTATTTCGGGGAGAAAGCCGCGATCCATGCCGCGCATCGCGCTACGGCATGAGCCGATTCTCGCCATCGGCATTCTGGCCGGTGTCGCGAGCTACCTGATCATTCGCGATAAACTCGCGGCCGCCTGGGCTCTGAACACCTCGGCTTATTGGTACACGCGATCGCAGACGGATGAATGGTTCACCGCGCACCAGGTGCTCAACCGCGTTGCCTTGATTCCTCCGGCAATTGGGCTCGCCACGCTCGCCGCCGGCCGCCGCTCGAAATATTTTGTGAATGTCGTCCGCCGCTACACGTGGCTTGGCTACGTGGTTCTGATGGGCGGCATGCTGACCTTTACCTTCATTCTGGGGAACAAAAACGAGGTCTTTACCGCGCTGGTTACGGGTGTGCTCGCCTACGCAGCTTCGGTGGGCCGCGTGAACTGGCTCAAAGTTGGCCTTGTTGCGATTGCGGGATTGTGGCTGCTTTATGGAATCGACTTTTTCCGCGCCACGCCCCTCTCTTCCATGGCCAGTGCGGTAACCGAGCGCGCCGAGGAAGCCACGGAAGTGGGCCGCTTCGTGACATCGAGCAACGAAACCTTCGCCGCCCATTTCTCGATGTACGGCGTTCTGGCAAATAACGTCGAGCCGAAATTCGGCTACAGCTTTTATAGTCTGGTCTGCTCGATCATTCCGAGAGTGCTATGGAAGGATCGCCCGCGCGACATTTATCTTTACTACAGCGAGAGTGTCGGAGCTATTCAAAATCAAGGTTACTCGCTGCACCATGCCACCGGCTGGTTTCTGAATTTCGGTTACGCGGGCATCGCGCTTGGCGCAGGAGTGATGGGACTGGTCTGGGCCTGGTGCTTAAACCTTCCCTCGCGCATTCGAAAACGTTCGGGCCTGTTCCTGCGCTTGTTCGCGATCATCGGTCCGTGGGTCTTTGTCGCCGGATTGCCACCGCTTTTGCGCGCCGGACCCGAGGGCTACAAAGGCTTCCTGGTGGAAGGCGTTGCCGTTCCGCTTCTTGTCTTTGCAATCGCCTGCAAGGCACAGCGGAAACGCAAGGCCGCGCTCACCTGGGACCCGCGCTCGGGGTGGGTGTTTGCGCGCCCGCGGCGGAGCTTCGCGAGCGCCTGAATCCGTCTTTCCAAACAGTTGTATGACGACTCACAACGAACCGGCTTTTGTGTCGGTCATCATTCCGTGCCGCAATGAAACGCGATTTCTGGCGCGGTGCCTCGATTCCGTTCTCGGCGGCGACTATCCCTCCGAACGCATGGAGGTGCTGGTCATCGACGGCCGCAGCACGGACGGCACGCGCGATCTGATTGCCCAATATGCCGCGCACGATCCGCGGGTTCGCATGATCGACAATCCTGACGGCATTACGCCCTGCGCGCTTAACCGCGGCATTGAGGCCGCCTCCGGCGACGTGATTGCCCGCGTGGACGCCCACGCCGAGATTGCGCCCGATTATCTCTCGAACGCCATCGCGTATCTCGAAACCACGGGAGCTTCAAACGTCGGCGGTTCCATGCGCACGCTCCCGCAAGATCACGGCTTGTGGTCGGGTGCGATCATCGCGGCGCTCAGCCATCGCTTCGGAGTCGGCAATTCGTACTTCCGTATCGGGTCGGCCGAGCCTCGCTGGGTGGACACCGTTTTCGGCGGCTGCTGGCCACGCGAGGTGTTTGAAAAAGTGGGTCTGTTCAACACCGGACTGCGCCGCAGCCAGGACATGGAGTTCAGTCTGCGCCTGAAAGCCGCGGGTCTCCGAACGCTGCTTGCTCCCAATGTCCGCAGTGACTACTATGCGCGCACGCGCCTCAAAGACTTTATCCGCCACAACTTCGTCAACGGGCAATGGGCGGTGCTGCCGTTTCTTTACAGCGACGTTATTCCCGTGTCTCTCCGGCATTTGATTCCGCTCGTGTTTGCGCTTGGGCTTCTGGCGGGCGCCGCGGTGCTGCCATGGACGCCCTTGCTGTTGGCCGCGGTGGTTGTGCCTTACGCGCTCGTGGCGTTCGCCGCATCCGCGCAGGTTGCAAGCAACGATCGCGCCCCGCTGCGGTTGCTCCAAATGCCGCTCATATTTTTCTCGCTGCACTTTAGCTACGGCTTAGGCAGCATTGCCGGCGCTCTCGAAGCCGCCGTGATCCGCTTCGGACAGCTTCGTTGGAAGGAGAAATCATGCTTACCGCAGCCGTAGCCAGGGAAATTCCATTTTTCCCGTACCCGCAGGTGTTTCTGAGTGAGGAGAACGAACTGGTCAATATCTTCCGCAGCGTGGGCCGCCGTGGGGCCTTCATCATGCAGGAAGACGTTCGACGGTTTGAAGAAAACCTGGCGCGCTATCTCGTCGCCTACCGGGCCATCGGTGTCGGTAACGCGACTGACGGTCTATGGATTGCCCTGCGCGCCGCTGGCCTGCGCCCGGGTGGCGAAGTAATCTTCAGCTCGCACACGATGGTGGCCACCGCCGCGGCCATTCACTTCGCCGGAGGCATTCCCGTGCCGGTTGATTGCGGTCCGGATCACTTAATTGATCCCGCCGCCATCGAAGCCGCCATCACGCCGAACACGGCCGCCATTCTGCCCACACAGTTGAACGGCCGCACCGCCGACATGGACGCCTTGATGCGCATCGCCGCGCGTCACAACCTCCTCGTCATTGAAGACGCCGCGCAGGCGCTCGGTTCGCGCTTCGGAGGGCGCGCCGCGGGCACCTTTGGCGCCGCGGCGGCCATTAGTTTCTTTCCCGCCAAACTTTTAGGATGCCTGGGCGATGGCGGCGCCGTCATCGCCAACGACAGTATCGTGGCCGCGCGCGCCGATGCGCTCCACGACCACGGGCGCGGTCCTGACGGAGACGTTACGGGCTGGGGCGTGAACTCGCGCCTCGATAATCTCCAGGCGGCGATTCTCGATCATCGATTAACCAGGTACGGGCAAGTGATCGAGCACCGGCGCATGCTGGCCGCCCGCTATCGCGCGACCCTCGGGGATCTGGAAGAGATCGTTCTGCCGCCGGGGCCCGACAGCGACTTCGATCACTTCGACGTGTATCAAAACTACGAAATCGAAGCCGAACGCCGGGACGCCTTGCGGGAACATTTGCGCGCGCGCGGCATCGGCACGTTGCTTCCCTGGGGAGGCAAAGCCGTGCACCAGTGGCCCGCGCTTGGGTTCGGCGGCACACATCTGCCGGCAACCGAGCGCCTGTTTGAGCGTGTACTGCTGTTGCCCATGCACGCGTGGTTGACGTTCGACGAAGTCGATACGATTGCCGCCTCCATCCGGTTGTTTTACCGCCGTTAATTTGATCTAAGAATCTTTTGTCCTCTCCGGGAGTCTCGTTCATGCCTCAAAAAACCGATTGGCTCGTCGACCGCTGGCGAACCATGCTCACGATCCGGCGCGCCGAGGAAACCATCGCCGCCATGGTGGAATCCGGCGAAGTCCGCGGTCCGTGCCATCTCTATATTGGCCAGGAAGCGGTCGCCTCCGGCGTCTGCGCCGCACTGCGGAAGGAAGACACCGTGTGGGGCGGGCACCGCTCGCACGGTCATTACATCGCCAAAGGCGGCTCCGTCGAGCGCCTGTTTGCCGAAGTGCTGGGTAAAGCCTCCGGCTGTTCAGCGGGGCGCGGCGGATCGATGCACCTTGCGGCGCCGGAGATCGGAATCCTCGGTACCGTTCCCATTGTTGGCGGCACCGTGCCGCTTGCCGTCGGTGCGGCGTTTGCCGCCAAGTTCCAGGCCAGGCAGACCGGCAATGCCCAGGGCAATGTTACGTCCGCGCTGCAGGCCTCGCAGGCGCACGCCGAATGCGGTTATGCGCCGGGCGGGATGCCCGATTGCGGCCAGGACGCCGAGTGCCTTATAGCATCCGTCTCCCACGCCACGTATCATGACCGTCCGCTCACGGCCGTTTCGGTGGCCTTTTTCGGCGACGGAACCATTGAGGAGGGCCACGTTCATGAAGCGATGAATCTTGCGGCCATCTACAAGCTCCCCGTCCTTTTCCTTTGCGAAAACAATCTGTATTCGAGCCACATGCATTGGAGCGAGCGGCGGCTCGCCGATAATCTCTACCGCGCCGGGGAGTTCCACTCCATTCCCGGCGAGCGAGTGGACGGCAATGACGTTGAGGCCGTTTACAAAGCGGCCGCGCGTGCCATTGCGCGGGCGCGTGACGGCGGCGGACCGTCTTTGATTGAGTGCCGGACGTTCCGCTGGCGCGGCCACGTGGGCGCGAGTTTCGATTTGGATGTCGGCGTCAAGCGCCGCGGCGAGCTTTCCGAGTGGCTGCTGAAAGATCCCATCCGCTACGCCGAGGAGCGGTTGGCCGCCCGCGGCTTGACCGATTTATCCCAGGAAAAGGCCGAAATCGAGCGCGCCGTCGAAGACGCCATTGCGGCGGCACGCGCCGAGGCGTCTCCCGCGCCGCGGCCCAGCATGGCATTTGTTTGGAGGGAAACCGCATGCGCCGGTTGAATTACGCTCAAGCGATCCGCGAAGCCCACGCGCAGTTGCTCGGAAGCGACGCGCGCGCCTTCGTCATTGGGCAGGGCCTGTGGAGCCCGTGGTATGCGGGCACAAGCCTCGAAGATCTCGACCGCGAGTTCGGACGCGACCGCGTTGTCGATAGCCCCGTTTCCGAAAACGCCGTGACGGGCCTTGCCGTTGGCGCGGCACTTGCGGGACTCCGGCCCATCGTCTTTCACCCGCGCATGGACTTCATGCTTTTGGCCGTCGATCCCATCGTCAATCAGGCGGCCAACTGGTCTTATTTGTTCGCCGGCCAGGTCGGCGTGCCGCTGGTGATTCGAGCTGTGATCAACCGCGGCGGCGAACAGGGCGCTCAACACTCGCAGGCCTTGCATTCGATGTTTATGCACATACCGGGGTTGAAGGTGGTGATGCCATCGAACGCCTACGACGCCAAAGGGCTCTTGCTCACAGCCTTCGACGATCCGAACCCGGTCCTCTATATAGATGACCGCTGGCTGTACGATCAAACCTCCGAAGTCCCTGCGGAGCCGTACCGTGTTCCCCTCGGCACGGCAGCCGTGCGGCGAGAAGGCCGGGATCTCACGATCATCGGCATCTCGTCGATGGCGGTGGAAGCGCAGAAGGCCGCAACCGCGCTCGCAGCGGAGGGAATCGATTGCGAAGTGCTCGATCTGCGCACTTTGAAGCCTTGGGATAAAGAGGCGGTGCTTGCCAGTGCCCGCAAAACCGGGCGCGTCGTGGTTGCCGATCCCGGTTGGCGCACGGCAGGCGCCGCAGCGGAAATCGCAGCGGAAATCGGCGAACAGGCGTTTCACGAACTGCGCGCACCCGTGGTTCGTGTCACGCTGCCGGATGCCCCGGCGCCTACCAGCCGCGCCGAAGAAGAATTATATTACCCCGGCGCGCCGCAGATTGAGGCGGCTGCGCGAAACCTTATTGAAACTCACGCCCGGCGCAGCGCGGCGCAAGCCGGAGGAGCCAAGCGATGACGGACACAGGTACTCTCCCCGTTCGGGATAGCTTGCGGAAACGAATCTTCGACTTCTCGATCGCGTTTGTTGCACTTTTGTTTCTCTCGCCGCTGCTCGCGGCGGTGGCCGCGGCAGTGTGGCTCGAAGACCGGGGTTCACCTTTTTACCGCGGCGTCCGCGTGGCGCGCGGCGGAGGCGATTTCCGGATGCTCAAGTTCCGCAGTATGCGCGTGGATGCCTGGAAGACGGGTGTGAATTCCACGGCCGCCGGCGATTCGCGCATCACACGGATCGGCACCGTTCTTCGCCGCTATAAGCTCGATGAGCTGCCGCAGTTATGGAACGTCCTCAGGGGCGACATGAGTTTCGTGGGCCCGCGCCCGCAGGTGCGCACCGACGCGAACCTCTACACCACCGAAGAGCGCCGCATGCTTGAAGCGCGGCCCGGCGTGACCGACCTTGCCTCGATCGTCTTCGCCGATGAAGGCGACATCCTTGCGGGAAGCGCCGACCCGGACCTTATGTACAATCAGATCATCCGCCCGTGGAAGAGCCGCCTTGCTCTGCTCTACGTGGAGCGCCGATCTTTTCTGACAGATTTGCACATTTTGCTGCTGACCGGGGCGGCGTTGGTTTCGCGGCCTCGCGCGCTGGGGGGAGTGGACCGGATCCTTGAGAAATGGGGCGCCGATCCTCTGCTGCGAAGCATGGCACGGCGCGAAGGGCCATTGGTCGCTTATCCGCCGCCGGGAGCCGGGGAAATTTTGTCTGCCTACCGGAATGAGCAACGGCAGGCGGTGAATGCATGACAGCGATGTTGCGGAAATACCGGAGGGTGCTGTCGGAGGCGGTGGACGCCGCGCTGGTGGCGGCTGCCATTTCGCTCGCCTTTCTGCTGCGCTTTGAATTTGCACTTCCCGCCGACGAACGCCGCATGTTGCTGATCGGCGCTGCCGTTTGCGTCGTCGCGAAGTTGCTCACCTTCCGCTTCTTCGGCCTGCGCGATCTGGCGTGGGGTCACGTCGGCTTTGAGGACCTGGCGCGCCTGACGGTGGCGAACCTTACGGCCTCCATCGTTTCCGGTGCGGCCATCTTCTTTTCGATGGGCAGTGCGTTTCCCCGCTCGATTTATGTTCTCGACCTCGTGCTCTCGATGGTCCTGCTCTCCGGAGCCCGCGCCGCCGTTCGCATGCTTTCGCACTGGCGTCATCGCGGCCTGTTCGCCTCGACAGCGCGGAAACGCATTCTGATTTACGGTGCCGGTAAGGCCGGAAGGACACTGGTGGCCGAGCTTCGCACCCATCCGAACCTTCCTTACCGGGCCGTTGGTTTCGTTGATGACGATCCGGCCAAGGCCGGCCTGCGGCTGCAAGGCTTGCGTGTACTGGGCAATCGCGGCGAACTTCCCTCGCTGGTCCGGCGTCACCGGATCGATGAAGTGCTGGTGGCGCTGCCTGCGGCAACCGGAGCGCAGATAGGAGAAATTCTCGAAGCCTGCCACGCGGCACGTGTGACGACGCGGCGGGTGCCGCGGCTTGCCGAATTGATCGAAAACAAAGTGCTCGTCGATCAGATTCGCGAGGTGCATTTGGAGGACCTGCTGGGCCGGCCCGAGGTCAGCCACAAGGAAAGCGGCATCCGGGCGCAGGTTGAAGGGCGCATTGTGCTCGTAACCGGCGCGGCGGGGTCCATCGGCAGCGAACTTTGCCGCCAGATTGCGCGCTTCCGTCCTGCGGTGCTCGTGGGATTCGATCTCGCCGAAACGCCGCTCTACGAAATCGATCAAGAGATGCGGGAATCGCATCCCTATGTGGAATTCCTCCCGGAAATCGGCAACATCGGCAACCGCCAGCGCGTCGACGAAGTCTTCGCAAAATACCGCCCTGATGTCGTCTACCATGCGGCTGCTTATAAGCACGTTCCGTTGATGGAAGCACAGCCGTTTGAGGCGATTGAAAACAACGTGTTCGGCACGCGCAACGTCGCGCGCGCGGCGGCCTTGCAGGGGGCGGGCAATTTTATTCTTGTCAGCTCCGACAAAGCCGTGCGCCCCGCCAACATCATGGGGGCGACCAAAAGGCTTGCCGAACTGGTGTGCCTGGCCGCCAACGAAGCATTCCCGCAGGGCGATCCCGCGCGAGGCGGTGGGCGAACCTGCTTTTCGGCCGTCCGGTTCGGCAATGTTCTTGGATCGAACGGCAGTGTAATTCCACTCTTCCAGCGCCAGATCGCCGCCGGCGGTCCCGTCACAGTGACGCATCCCGAGATGCGCCGCTACTTCATGACGATTCCCGAGGCCGCGCGCCTGGTACTCGACGCCGGTGCCATGGGCGATGGCGGTGAGATCTTTGTGCTGGAGATGGGCGAACAGGTCCGCATCGTGGATATTGCAAGGAAGTTGGTCTTGCTCAGCGGACTGCGGCCCGATGACGATATCCGCATTGAGTTTACTGGCGTCCGGCCCGGTGAAAAATTGTCGGAAGAGTTGAACTCCAGCGAGGAGCAGATGCGCTCCACCGGGCATCCGCAGATCAATATCTTCCTGAGTCCATCGATTCCCTCGGCCGAATTGAACCGGTCGCTCGAAGGACTGCGCCGCGCCGCCGAGCTTCGCGACGGGGCGGGCGTCATTCTTTGTCTCAAAGATCTGATTCCCGACTACAACCCCAGCAGCTTCGTGCTACGCCGGGCCTTGCATCGCGACGCGCGAACTGCCGAAGCGAGAAACGCCGCCAGCGCCTAACGGGCTTGAAAAGGACCCGGGCGTCCCGACAAACGCCTGGGCATTTAGCGCCCGGGTAGACGATAGTTGTGTACGGCCAGGCCCGTCGTTGCGCCTGCCGTCGTCCAGTTCACAATCGTAAAGAATTTCGCTGAGCGCGGATACTTCTTCACCAGGAGATACTCGACGCCCATCAAGCCCGCGACCGCACCGAACTTGATCGAAGTTGCCTTCATGCCGAACCCGCCGTTCGCACTCGCCAGCAGAGGATTCAGCTCGCGCATCCCGTAGGAGCTTGACGCATCGAGCGCCTGAGAGGCCGTCAGCGGAGCGAGGCTCACTGCCCAACGCTTATGCCACCGCGCGTCGGCGTCGAAATTCTTCGCCTCGCTCCGTTCTTTCACGATCTGGTTGGCCATCTCGTCCACCGGCACGACGGGCCGCAGAAGCGATTCCGCGTGCAGCGTGGAAGAATATAGCGTCGAACCCAGCAAGGTGATCGAAGCCAACGTGTAAATCGCACCGGGCAGCTTGTTCAGTAATGTGTTGCGTAGTCTCATTCGTTTTGTCCTCTATTCCTGCCGGTGAATCACCGGTGATTTTTCCTAGTCTTTCGTGGCCTGTGGTAATGAGAGTAAGCCTGGATTCAGGACCGTTCAAACGAGTTCGGCTCAGTACTGGGTGGACCATCCGTACGCCGACGCCAGTTCCACGGGTTCAACGCGTTGTGGCAATTGGACTTTTTGCGAGCACCGCGTTGGCGACGTGTATGATCGGCGCGTCTAACCCTATTTTTCGTTGGGGCTACTGTTTATGCGTACTCCTGATTGTGTTCGGAGTATTGCTCTCGAATAGCTGGGATATTCTTACGCGGCGAGAGGACTACGGCTCCCCGGTGCCCGTGCGCACGGGCCCGTTGTGCGCCTTGGGCGCAATGGCCGCGTGGGGATTCGCGCAGTGGGCGACGTTGAATACGGAATACGCCTATGCGACGCGCGTGCGGAGTGTCGAACTAACGGCGTTTGCGGCCGTCGCTTTTGGCTTTGCGTGGAGCACGCGGGATCCGCGCACGCAGAAAAAGATACAGGAGTGGCTGGCCGCCTTCGGCTTTCTTCTCAGCGTCGTCAGCGTGCTTGCCTACTTCACCGCGCAGGGAAAAATCTTTTGGGTTTTCGCCAGTCCCTATCCCGATATTTGGGGCCCGTTTCTGAGCCGTAACGATTTCGCGATGTTTCTCGAAATCACATTTCCGGCTGCGTTTGCGTTGGGAGTCGAACGCGGTGCGCGTTGGCCTCCGCTGCGGAATCCTCACTTATGGATCGCGGCGTGGATGTACGCCGCCGGTCTTGCGTCGGCCTCGCGCGCGGGCGCTGCGCTACTGACGGCGGAGGCCTTCCTTCTTTTATGGACAGCGCCGCGCCGCTGGCGCTTCTATTTTGGTGCCGCGGCGTTGGCCTCGATCGCGGTGGCCGGTGCAGGTACGTTACTCGGACGGCTCCAACTCGCCGACCCATTCGCCGTGCGCCGGGAAATCGCGGCGTCCACCATCGAGGTGATTTCTGAGCGCCCGATTCGCGGATTTGGGCTCGGAACTTTTCCTCAGATTTATCCGAGCCACGCGCGGCTCGATGCAGGCGCGCTCGTCCAGCACGCGCACAACGATTGGCTCGAATGGTGCGCAGAAGGTGGCATTCCATTTGCTCTTGTTTGGCTAACACTCGCAATCTCAACAGTTCCGGGAGCATTTCGTTCCAAATGGGGACTGGGAGTGGGAGCGGTGTTCGTGCACGCGCTTGTCGATTATCCGTTTGCGAAGCCAGGGCTAGCGGCCTGGGTGTTCGCGCTTATTGGGACTTTGGAAGCCGGACGAAATGAGAAAAGTACGCGTCCGCGACCACTAACTATGCAGGTAGAAGGAGAACATTCGTGAAATTTCGAAACATGCAGGCGGTAATCGCCGCAGGCCTTGCGCTTCAACTGGGGATGCTGCAAGCCGCACCCTCCACGGCGGGGGGGCTGGTGATCGGTACGGTTTTGGCGAAGGGTTCATTCCGATTGGACAACGCGACCATTTCGGGAAACGCGACGCTGTTTGACGGCGGAACGCTCGAAACAGCGGCGGCAAGTTCCTCGGTGGAGTTGTCGACGGGAACGCGCATGACGCTCGGTTCGGCGTCGCGCGCAAAGATCTTTGGCGATCATCTCGTGCTCGAGCGCGGCGAAGGCCGGACAAACAAGTCGACCGGCTTTCATATCGAAGCGCGCGGGCTGCGCGTCATTCCGGAGACCGGCAACTCAACGGCGCGGGTTCTAGTGACGCCGGGCAATCAGGTACAAGTTGCCTCGCTCAGCGGATCGCTGCGCGTATTGAATGCCCGCGGCGTCTTGGTGGCGAATCTGCCGCAGGGCGTTGCTCTGGCGTTTGAACCGCAAACGGCAAGCAACGCATCGCGCGTCATCGGTCGGCTGGAAAACCGAGGCGGCCATTACATCCTGACGGATGAAACCACCAACGTCACGCTCGAAATATTCGGGACGGATCTACAGAAGGACGTGGGATACCGCGTGGAGGCGATCGGTGGAACCGATCCGGCGGCAACGCCGATCAGTGATGCCTCACAGGTTTTGCGCGCGACGTCCGTCAAGCGGTTGTCGAACTCGAAGACGGTAGCGGCCGGAGTCGGCGGCGCTGCTGGTGGGGCTGCCGGTGGAACTGCCGGTGGCGCCAGCGGCATCGCGATCTCAGGCACCACGATCGCCGTAATCGGAGGCGCCGCGGCTGCGGCCGTGCTCGGCGGTCTTGCGGCGTCGGGAAATCTGAGCTCGGGCGAGGCGACGCCGGTGAGCCGATGAGCCGGTGACGTGGCTCTGCCAATGACGGAATTTTGCCCATGACGCTTTTTTTCCCACCACGCGCGCGGCCTTCCGCGAGAACCTCTTGGATGGTTCTCGCGAGCTTCGGCACATTTCTGATCGCACTTGCAATTGGTCAAGCCGCCGCGTTGATCGGCGCAAACGTTGCCCCGGCGGCGTTTTCTACGGTGTCGTTTTTCGCGGGTGCGCATCCTTTGGAAACGCTCTCCTCGGAAATGCCGCAGGCCGCCGCTGCGGTGGGGGACGCGGATCAACTGGAGCGTTGGGCGGAGTTCCTGCGCGCACAAAATAAGCCAGAAGGTGCCCATCAAGCCCTGGTACTGGCCAGCCGCTTCAATCCTCACTCCGCGAACGCGTGGGCCGGGTTGGGATTTGAAGCGGCGCGCGCCGGCCACCTTGCCGAGGCTCGCGCGGACTTTGATCACGCCTTTGCCGTCGATCACCAATACCAACCGGCGTGGACGCTTGCCAACTTTTGTTTCCGGCAAAACGACGCCGAGTGTTTCTGGCGAGCGGCAAAGCGGGCTGCGCAGGTTGCCGCGCCCGATACAGCTTCGAGCGAATTCGCTCCGCTGTTGCGGCTGGCCGACGCGCGGGCGTTGTCACCCATTGAAGTGCTCCACCGGTTGGATGGTGGCGCGCGCATCGAGCGCGCCTACCTCGACCAACTGATTGGCGCGCGGCGGTTACCCGACGCAGTTGTCGTAGCAAAGAGAATGGCGGCGAGCGGCCGCGCGGAAGACGCCGCACGGCTGGACGATTTCGTAAACCGGCTGATCGACGCCGGGACTTGGAAGGGAGCGCCGGATATCTCGGCAGGCGTCGCCATTTGGAATGCGCTGCGACGCTTCGCTCCGCTCGATCCAGAGCATGGCGTAAGCTTGACCAACGGCGGCTTCTCGACGCAGCCGGGCAACACAGGTTTCGATTGGCGCGTGCCCCGGGGCGGCGGCGTCGCGGCATCTTGGAAACCGGGCGAGATTTTCCTTCGTGCATCGGAAGATGCGTTCGCACCGCCTAAAACGCGTGCGTTCGATCTTCTGACGCAGATGCTTCCCTTGGCTGCGGGCCGATACCGGCTGAGCGCCGAGTATAGGACCGACGCCGCTGGCACGCCGGCTCGCCTCCCTCAGTTCCGCTGGGAAACGGATGGGGCGAAGAGCCAGGCGTTGGAAGCCAGCTCCGAATGGCGGGAAGCGCATTTTGAATTTCGTGCGGCCGTGCCCGCCTACTACCGTCTCCGCTTGCGTTGCCTGCGGGAACCGGGCATGTCCGCCGCCGCGATTTCCATTCGCCTCCGGCGAATCCGATTGGAGGTAGCATGACCGTTACCGAACAGACGACATCCGCGCAGAGCATGGGACAGAGCATCGATTCGTTCCCGGACCTAAACCCGGCGTCCCTGCAAATTTACGCAGCAGCCGAACATTACGTGAAGCACTGCCCGAGGTGCGGTTCCGTGCGCGTGCACCGTTCGCGCCGGCGCGGTCCCATTGAGCGCCTGTTATCGGCGCTCGGCGCTTCGATTTGCCGCTGCCATGATTGCCGCGGGCGGCAGGCGTGGTTTGGCATCACCCCACTCCCGATTGGTAATACCGATCCCGATGCGGCCCCGTGGCTTTCGGCAGCGTTCTTTGCTTCAGGGCTCCTGATGTCGCTCGTGCTGCTGTGGTTATTCGTCACACGAATCGCCCAGCCAACCAGTTAACGCTTTGCAATCGATCGATTGGAAAAATTCGCCCGGCGTTTCTTCGGAAAAGCCGGTACGCAGGATCACGGCGCTTGCCGCGAGCCTCCTCTTGCACGGCCTCGCGGTACTGGTGCTGATGGCGGTTCGTCTGGAAACCCGGTATGAGCCCTCGCCGTTTCCGCCGAATGCGGTCATCCTGGCGCAACCGCTTTACCTGCCCGCTCCGGAGACTCCAAAGCCCAAGCCCGTAGCGCGGGCACGCACAAAATCGCCTGGCCCAAAGCGGCCGCGGCTCCTGGCGAAGCGCGACGCGCCGCGTGCCGCGAAGGCTGGGGCCGGGAAGAAGTTCGTCGTGCCGCCGCGCCCAAGGCCGAACGGGGCTCCTGTGCCCGAGTTGACGGCGCTGGCGCTGAACATCGTTCCTGAGGCCTCGGCTCCGCCTTCGGCTTCTTTGCCGAAACTTGCCGTTGCGCCTGCGCCTCCCCTTAAGACGGATAACTTCGGCGCGGTGGATCGGAATACGGCGCCGACTGCGGCCCGTGGAACGATTCACCAGACAGGATTTGCGGTTAGCGAGGCCGGGTCTTCGCCGTCGCCGTTGCGCGGACAAATTGCCAGGGCAGGGTTTGGAGCGGCCGAGACTGGAAGCGAATCCAGGACGCCTCGCCGCGTAAGTGGGAGCGGAGGCTTTGACGCGCTCCCTGCGGAGGCCCCTTCGCGCCAGATTAACGCGAAAGTCGCGAACGCGGAATTTGGCGATACCGCGGTGGCGGTGCCTCGCGAGGCGCGCCCAAGAAAAGTCGAGATAGCCGACACCTCAGCTGCGGAGATTCTTTCGAAGCCCCGGCCGGCCTATACCGCGGAAGCGCGCGGTCTCGGCATCGAGGGCGAAGTCTTATTGGACGTGCTATTCACGGCCTCCGGCGAAACGCGGGTTCTTCGGTTGATTCGCGGACTCGGCCACGGCCTCGACGAATCGGCGGCCGATGCGGCTCGTGCGATTCGCTTCCGGTCCGCAATGCGCCGCGGAGAAGCTGTGGACTCCACCGCCGTCGTTCATATCCGTTTTCAACTTGCCTACTAGGCGCGAGCTTTCCGCTCGCGCATATTCCTTTTATGAAATACGAAATTCTTGCCGTTACCTTGCTTGCGGTGCGCGCGCTTTCGGCGCAATCCACCGCAACAAACCCGAGAGCGCACGCGGCCCTGGGCGCCCCCGACCCAGTTGCAAACATCACTCTTCCTGCAAACACCGCCGCCGCTCGCGAATCGCGCTTTGCCGAGGGACGCGCCGACCATTCGGGAGAACAGCTGGTCGATCAACTGCTCGACCGCATCACCGATCATGAGCGGCTGTTTGTGGAATCGATGCAGAGCCGCACGCCGTTAATTGAGACCTATATTCAGGAATCCCCCGAAGGGGCCGCGGCCGAGGACCGGCCCGTGCGCGACCACTATTTTCTGGGCCGCTTCCGGTTGGGCTCAGAGATCGCCTACATGTCGCTTGTGGAGCGCACCGACGCACCGCCCGCAAAAACGTCCGGACGCATTCCGTTTCGCTCTGGCGGGCCAAAGCAACAGGCGCTGAGTTTCCTTCCGCGCGGCTTCGCGCAAATGGCGGTGATCGATTTGCACGACTTTGATCGCGCCACTTACACCTTCGAGTACGTGAGGCGAGAGTTCCTCGGCGAAGTCCGCTGTCTGGTGCTCGACGTCTTTCCGGTGAATCGGAATTTGCCCGGCAAATTCATTGGCCGCATCTGGGTAGAAGATCGCGACTACGCAATTGTGCGCTTCAACGGCACTTACGTGCAGGCGCCGACGCCCAAGGGCTCGATTCCCGAGCGCTATTTTCATTTCGATAGCTGGCGCATGAATACGGGCGGCTCCACTTGGGTACCCGCGCAAATTTATGTGGAGGAAGAAGGGGACAACACGAAAGCCACTGTCGATACCGGCCGGAAAACATCGAAGAATGCCGACAAGGCACAGTCCGTGCGGCTCTCTCCTCATTTCAAGGCCCAGTCGCGCATCTGGGACTACGCGGCGGCGCCCGCAAGCAAGCTGGATGAGTTGACCAGCATTCTGATTGAAAGCGAAAACGCCGTGCGCGATCAGGCGACGCCTAAGGATGTCTCGCCGCTTGAAAGCCAGCGTTCCTGGGAGCGGCAGGCGGAGGAAAATCTGCTGGGCCGGCTGGAGAAAGGCGGCTTTCTGGCGCCTCCCGGGCCCGTCGATCAGGTACTCGATACCGTTGTGAACAACCTGATCGTTTCGGCGAATCTCGATATCGACGCGCATTGCCGGGTGCTTTTGACCACGCCGATGGAGACGTTCTCAATTGGCCACACAGTGGTGATCAGCCGCGGGCTCATCGACGTGCTGCCCGATGAAACGAGTCTCGCGCTGGTGCTTGCAGCCGAGCTTTCGCACATCGCGCTTGGCCATCGCACGCAGACGCAGTTCGCCTTCACCAATCAAACCATGCTGAGCGACGCGGAGCTCCTGCAGCGTTTCCGATTTCAGCGCTCCGCCGAAGAGTTAACCTCAGCGGGCAAAAAAACCGTCGAGTTAATGCGGGCGTCGCCTTATCAAAACACCGCGAATGCAGGGCTGTTCCTCAAAGCTCTACAGAGCCGGATGCAGGCGTTGCCGCGATTGCTGCAAGCAAACTTAGGGAACCAGGTTGCCAACACCGAGGCACTGGCGCGGCTGGCCGATTTCACGGTAAAGGCTCCGGCGCTTGAGGAAAACAAACTGGAGCAGATTGCCGCGCTGCCGCTGGGTTCGCGCGTTAAAGTGGCGCCATGGAAAAATCAATTGGAGCTAATCAAAGCGCGGCCGATTGCGTTGCTCTCGCCTCGCGAGAAGATGCCCTTCGAGGTGACGCCGTTTGTGCTGTATTTGACCCGGGTGGAAAAAGAAGCAAGCTACAAAGAGGTCATCAGCAACGCTGCGAAGTAAAAACGCTTTCAACAAAAACATAAAAGCCGGGCGGGTTGCGCGGCTGCTGACCGGGCGGTCGGCTCCACTTTGGGGCTCCGCCCGGTTTTTTTTTGGCGGTTGATTAGCCTACGGTCTGAAGCTTATCGAGCTCCTCACCCGTAGCTTTTTCGACGTCGGCGTGCAAGCTGTTGCCGTGCGCGTCCATCGTCACAATGGCGATGAAGTCATGAACGTGCAGCTTCCACATGGCTTCGGGAATGCCGAAGTCAAACAGGCTGACGCCCAGCACTTTATCGATCGAACGCGCGTAATATTGCGCCGCGCCGCCGATGGCGTTCAGATACACAGCGCCGTATTCTTTCAACGCCGCCGACGTCTTCTTGCCCATGCCGCCCTTGCCGATTACTGCGCGTACGCCGAAGTTCTTGATCACCGTCGCCTGATAGGGTTCCTCGCGGCTGCTGGTTGTCGGGCCCGCGGCCTTCACGGTCCATGTGTCGCCGTTTTTGAGCATCACGGGACCGCAGTGATAGAGCACCGCGCCGTTCAGATCCACGCCTTCGGGCAGCGGATTGTTCATCAAGTGAGCGTGTACCGCGTCGCGGCCCGTGAAGCATTCGCCGGTGATCAGCACCACGTCGCCCACCTTCAGCGAACGCATCTGCTCTTCGCTCAATGGCGGGCGCAGAATGATTTCGCGGCCGGTTAACGGGAACCCTTCGCTCTGCGTCATCTTTTCGACGGGGCGGGACGGATCGCGATAGAGCCACTTCTTGATTGCGCCGCTCGCCGGATCCAGATGCACGCCCAAGCGGCGGAACGCCCAGCACGAATACGCCACGGAGACGAAGAAGCTCGCCGGCAGACGGTTCGCCACGCCAATCTTGCAGCCGATCAGCGAAACCTTGCCGCCAAAGCCCATCGCGCCGATGCCCAGGCGATTGGCTTCGTCCATGATTTCCTGCTCCAGTTTCGCAAGTTCCGGAATCGGGTTCACGTCATCGAGCGTACGGAACAACTGTTCCTTCGCCACCGAGTAGCCGTGCGCGCGGTCGCTGCCGATGCAGACGCCCAGGGCTCCCGGCGCGCAGCCTTGTCCCTGAGCCTGCCACACGGCGTGCAGAATCGCCTTGCGTACGCCTTCCAGATCGCGGCCGGCCTTGCCCACGTGATCGAGCTCGGCGGGCAGCGAATACTGAATGTTCTTGTTCTCGCAGCCGCCGCCCTTTAGCACCAGCTTCACTTCAATGTCGTCGTCTTCCCACTGCTCAAAGTGGATCACAGGCGTGTCGATGCCCAGGTTGTTGCCGCTGTTTTTGCCGGTGAGCGAATCCACCGAATTCGGGCGGAGCTTGCCGCGCTTGGTGGCCTCGGCGACGGCTTCCTTGATCGCCTTCTTGATCACCAACTGATTGACGCCCACCGGAGTGTGCACGATGAAGGTGGGCATGCCGGTGTCCTGGCAGATGGGCCCTTCGTCGGACTGCGCCATATCGATGTTCGAATTGATGATGCTCAGCGCCTGCCCGGCCTGCGTGCCCGGCAGTTCGACGCCTGTAGCCTGCTTCATCGCCGCGCGAATATCGGGCGGCAGGTTCGTGGATGTCTGAGTAATAAGTTCAATGAGACTTTCGGCGAGAAATTGCATTGCCCTACGATTTTACCGCGAGGGGACACACCGCGGCTGTGATGGAGGTGGCGGGAAGCACCTGGGGCGGGGCTTCGCCCGGCAGCCGCGCATCAGCGCGGCTTAACTGGAAAATGATTCATTCCTTGGAAAAGCCGGGCAAAAGCCCGGCTGCCGCCCAAAGGGCCGCCCCACGTTATGCGCTAAGGCTTAGTTTTTACTGCCGATGCTGTTTCTTCCTTCTCTCTTCTGACTCCTGTCTTCTTTTTCTAGAGGCGCGCCTCGCACCGGTTGAGATCCGGAAACTCCCAATCCCCGCGAACCTACACGGCGAACCCGGGATGCCGCATGAGGTCGATCCGGCCCTCCAATTGGGTGAGCACCGGACTCCTTGCCTATGTTGTACGTCGCAACTTCGGGGATAACGGTGTAGGCGTATTGGAAGTGTTTGATATTTCGGGAAATGTAGGTCCGAGAATGGACGTGACGAGCTTAATCGAAGCGGAATGACCGCTGCCGTAGCCAGTTACGTGGCAGGATACTTCCGAATCGTAGATCGAAGAGCTAATTCTACGCGAAATCGCTCTCGAACCTTCGCACTTGGTTTAGGAATTTCAACTCCATCGGCCTCACAGAAAATTTCACTATGAGCATAACAACACTCTAAGGGAACATGCTTTAGTGAAAAATCAAATTGCCTATCATCTGCTCCGGGAATTGGCGTCGGCAGATCGCGAGCAGCGAATGCCACAATGCCCCAGTTGCTTAGTGCTCGGCCGTTACAGCAGTCAGGATGCAAAACATCTTCCAATTCACTGAACTTTGATCTGTTGAGAGATAATCGTGGAAACGGAAATGCAGCTGGGAGAAACCCGCCATCCTGAATGTGTTCAGGACTGAAACGGCGATACAGCAGTTCGTTGGGATCGAAAGCCGGTTCGATGGTTAAGTTGCCCAGATGCATCGGGTGGGGCGGAGTTTCATGGCAGGGCACGTTTCTAGTCCAAATGCCTCGTAAGGTGCCTTGCAATATCGTCTATTTGAATGTCGGTTCCGATTTCTAGCACGTCGGTCGTGGAGCGCTGATCATACATGACGAGAACCTGTTCACCATCGTTACAGTTTTCGATGTACGCAGATTTTTCACCGTTTAGGAAATAAATTGATATCCCCCCCGATGCGGAGGCGACGATGGTCGAGGGCCGAATGAGATTGGTACACAAAGTCTGGAGGACAGACTTGGCCTTGGAAATGGAGAGTGGCGACGGGGCCGGAGCACCGTAGGAATCCCAATTATCCACTAAAGATGACAATCGTCTCAATTGTTCGTCTGCGTCGATAAGACCATACTTGATGGTCAAAAAAGGGGTGCTGGTGAACCAATCCGCGATATTACCCTGAAGCGTTTCAGTTGCTATGCTGCGCAAATATTCCGAGTCTCCGATATTTAGGAGATTTGGAGCGGGGTGTGTTGCGTGAATGGCTGCTACGTGGGCGGGCATATTAGCTGATTAGGTCTCTTGTGTTATTGGTTATCGACCCTTCGAATATCAAATTTTTCCTAATTCGAAGTGCGTCGAGTGTGGTCCATGCGGCCTCGTCAGAGGCGAAGTCCTCAATCTTGACGATGTCGGTATCGAGCACGATAGAGAGCACTTTGGGGTCAGTCGGCGGCAGCAGCGTCTCATTGAGGATTAGTAATGCTTGCAGATCCGGCTGCGGGATCTGAACCTGCATAAAGAATCCAGACAACTGCTGCGGAAGATCCGATGATATCGTCGGAAACGTCCTAATATAATCACTGAAGTCCCGAAGGTTCGAGGGGAGATCGAGTTGGTTGATGTAACGTAGGCTCACTCGCACGATCTTCGCGGGTCCGATGGCCACTTTGTAGATTTCCCAAATCCGGCGCGCTTCAGACCTGAGGCTTGTCCAGTTTTCGTATGGATTCAGTCGGCTGAATGAAAAGCCGTCGGGCCGAAACGCGGCGATGTGCTTTCCCTCCGCGCCAATCAATCGGAATCCGATGCGATCCTGTTTTGCTGTCGCAGTCGATTTACCGTCTTTGAATTGTCCGACAACTTCGTTTCGGAAGATCGGACGACGGGTCGCGTAGTCGGAAGGATTAGCTACTAGGGCTTCCAATTGGGCGACTTCCACACCCTGCTCGGGTTGCACTTGAATCTGAATAATCGCTTCCCGAATAGGAGCCTTTTTGTAGTGGCGATCCTGCAGCCAAGCCATCCATGGCGGAATAGTTAGAGAGGACACGACGAGTGATTACCCGGTTCTCAACAGTTGATTAGGTCGCGATCTAATAATAACAGTATCGTGCCCTGGAAAGACATCCCAGGCATCGAGACGAGTCTCGACGCGGCACGCAGAGTGCGTGCGCCACGTGGCTACAGGGCTTTTCTAAAAGTCAGGCTGATTCGGAATGGGCCGGTCTGCGGATGCACCCCTTCGGGTAACGGGGCGATGCCGTGGTAGGCGAGTCTGGCTTGGCCGCCCCAAATGACCAGGTCGCCGTGGTTTACTTCGATGCGGCGCGGGCGCTCTTTGCGGGTTAGGCCGCCGAACAGGAACACGGCGGAAAGGCCGAGCGACACCGTTACAATGGGCGCGGTGAAATCGTGCTCGTCTTTGTCTTGATGTAAGGTCAGCTTGGTGCCGGGGGCGTAGCGGTTGATCAGGCAGACGTCGGTTTCAAAATTGGGAAATCCGGCTTCGGCGGCGGCCTTATTCGCCAGTTCGGCGAAGCGCGCGGGCATGGGTGGCCAGGGGGCGGCGCGGTCGGGGTCGATCGGATCGTAGCGGTAGCCTTTGCGGTCGCTTACCCAACCGGCTCGGCCGCAGTTGGTCATGGCGACGGACATGCGGAATCCGCCCGGTGTGATCATGTGGCGGAAGGGCGCGATTTTCGTGATGCTGTCTACTTCTTGGAGCAACGCCGGCGCTGGATCGAGCGTGTAGCCGCGAAGGAGTACGGCTCCTTCGGTGATCACTTCGCGCGAGGGGAGTTCGGGCGCATCGGAGAACAGACCGGGCTGTTGCGCTCTGGGCATGTGACGATTTCAATTTCGCACACGTGGCGCGCCCACTCGTGCGTGCCGCGTAGAGACTCGTCTCGACGCCAGGTTGGCGTTCACTATTTGCCGAAGAGGTCCGTTAATTCAGTGGCACGCGGATTTCAAGACTGGAACCTTGGCCGGGTCGTGATTCCAGTAGCAACTCGCCCCCGAGCATTCTGACTCTGCGCTTGATGCTGACGGGGCCCATGCGCAGCATCTCGAGTTCATCGAGCGTGAAGGTTCCGCTAAAGGGGTAGCCTCCGCCGTTGTCTTCGGCTTTCACTTCCAATTTTTCGCCGCGCTTGCCGACGGAGAGAGCGACGCGTGAGGCTCCGGAATGCTTGTGAACATTGTTCAGCGTCTCGCGCACAATCTGGAGCAACTCGAGCGAAACTTCGGTGGCGGCGGGGTCGTGGAACTCCGCGCTCGAAAACGTGGTGGAGATACCGGTGTCGCGCTGGAACTGTTCGGCCATGCGGCTTAATGACGCGCTGAGCGTTACGCCTTCATCGGCCGGGCGCATGCTGCGGACGAAGCCGCGGAGTTCGGACACCTGATGGCGGCATAGGTCCTGCAACTGGCGCAGTTCGCTGGCGGCGGCATCCACGTCGCGGGAGAGCAAGCGGCGGATGATCTCCAGGCGCATTTGGAAGCTGATGAAATTCTGCAGAGGGCCGTCGTGGAAATCCGCGGCGATGCGCTCGCGCTCAGCCTCGCGCGCGCCCTCGGCTTGCGAACGCACGATGACGTTATAGCGAAGCGTGTTCGACACGCGGCGTTCAAGATACCGGCGGTGAAACGAGTAGGCGATGCAGATCAGCGCGACGATGAAGGCGAGCCACGGGACGGGCGCTCCCTGAAAAATGGAGAGGATATAAAGGCCAAGCGACGCGCCTGCGACGATGGCGACGCGGGAGGGCGTGTGGAGAATAGCCGCCTCAATCATCAGGTAACCGAAGGCGAGCGAGTTGGCTCCATCGGCGGGCAGCAGCCATTTGCAGAAGGCGAAGAATGCGGCGTCGATCACCAGCGTGATGATGGCGCGGGGTTCGGAATCGAAGCGCGTTTCAAACAACGTGCCGACGGCGAAAATGGCGTAGGCGATCAGGAACGCGAGGGTGGAAGTGATACCGGCCGAGTTTGTGAATGGATACCAGGCGAGGCACGCCATGGCCAAAGCCACACGGCCGATACGCAGTGCCTGACGAGCCTGGATGGGAACCATGTCAACGTTTATAGAGGAACAGGCGGTGGCTGCGGCCTTCGCCGTCGTCGTCAATATCGACGACCTTTGCTGCCGGGTTCCAGGTGAAAAATTCGAAATCGTGCACGACGACGCGCGCGCCCTTCTTGAGCTGCTTCTCTAAAATCGGTGTTACTTTCTCGATAGCCACGGGCAAGAGATAAATCGTCAGAACGTCAGCTGAGGTGTAGTCCTGTTCCAAAAGATCGCCCTGAATGATTTTGACCATGGGCGTAAGTCCAAGCGTACGAACGCGTTCCATGCTTTGCCGGACCAGGGATTCGTCGAGTTCCACGCCCACTCCCAGGGCTTTGTACTTGCGCGCTGCCGCAATCGGAATGCGGCCATCGCCCGAACCCAGGTCAAACACCTTTTCGCCCGGTTTAACGCCGGCAAGAGCAAGCATCTTGTCCACGACACTTGCGGGCGTCGGGTAATACGGCGCGAGCTTGGTCTTATCGTTTCCCGCGGCGCCCTTCTGTTGAGCGATGAGGTGAACCGCCGGCACGGAGAGCAGCGCAAAGAGGCAGAGCAGCGTTCGTTTCATGGGGGTACGTTTCATTCGGTTTGATTTTTTCACAAAACGGGGACCGTCGTTAGGGTTCGATGTAGACGGCCACACGGTTGCTGGCTGCGCCATCGACGTCCAGGAAGAGTTCGGCGGGGCCATAGTTGACGATCTTCGGCACATTCACTTCGATGAGGTACAAACCGACGTAGCCGGGGGCGAGCGTGGCTCGCGTAACTTCAACGGGCGTGCGGTCAAGATAGGCGTGGACGGTGCCTGCGACGTCCGGTGGATGATCCAGCGGAGCGGCCACTCCGGTGGGCCATGCAGGGGTGACGCGGCCGAGTCCGGTGGCGAGAATTTGGATGCGCGTGCCGGAGTGCGCGGGCGTGGCCGCATCGAGCATCACGCCGCTTTCGGCGTCCAGCAGCATAGGGCCGCCGTCGCGGTCGATGAAGATCGCCGGCGATGCCGCGGCGAGCGCAAGGGAGCCGAAGGCGAACGGTCCATTGTTCCTGGTCGCAGCGGCGATGGTGAGCGAGGTCCCATTGGCTTCGAAGGGAATCTGAATCTGGGATTGATCGGAGCTCGATGCAAGCACGGGAAGTGTGAGCCCACCGGCGCGGGCGGAATCGAGCTGGGCGCCGAGAACGGTGATCAATGAACCAGGGGCCGCAGCGCGTGCAATAAGATCGGCCGCGCTGACAACTTTGGGATCGAGCCTGCGATGCGGTGCGAGCGCGGCGTATACGCCGAGTCCATCGAGAGCCACCCAAAGCTGATTGCCTTGCGCGTCGAGCTTTACATCGAGCGCCGTGGATTCCGGGAGTCCATTCAGCCGAACCCACGTAGGCGCGGGACCGAGGATCGAAAGATCGGTGTAGCCGAGGAAGACGCCGCGGTCGCTGGCCAGGTACACGGCGCCGCTGGCAGCATCGGCGGAAATACCGTGCACGGCGGTGTCGGGAAGATTCGCCGTAACGTTGTCCCAGATGGCTCCGGCGTTCATGGTGTGGAGAACGTGCACGGGCGCGTCGGTTGTGCTCGCGGTGCGTGTGCCCAAGACGGCGATGGCGACGTTGCCGTTGTTGGCGCTGACCCAGATGCGCTCCACCGGGCCGCCTCCCGAAGCGTAGGTGCGCCACGACGCGCCGCTATCGGAGGAGACTCGAAGCTCACCTGTGCGCGCCCCCACGTAGACGAAATTGCCGGACACGGTGAGCGCGCTGAGTTCTGTTCCCAATAGAGAGGAGAGCGCGGTGCGCAACGCAGCTTCGTTGGCCTGCGCCGTGTCGGTGACACCGACCCAGGTTTGTTTTTCGCCGGGAGGCCAATCGGCGGCGCGAGTGTCGGAGAGGGCAATGCGGGCTCCGTGGCCGTCGGCGGGCACAGCCAGGATGCGGGTAGCCGGGAGATTCGGTAATGACGCGTTCAGGCTGGACCAGGAAAATCCTGCATCGGTAGAGCGAAAAATTCCGGTGTCGGCTGCGACGGTGATTTCATCGATCTCACTGGGAGACACTGCGAGATCGTGGATTTTGCCCCCGAGAATCGAAGCGCCCTTGAACAGGACCGCGTTTTCCCAACTCTTTCCGCCATCATTCGATCGATAAACGAAATCGCCGAACGCATAGAGGCGGGCGTTCTGGCCGAAAGGGCGGCGGACCGTCGCGCCGGGTTCGGGCAGATTCAGCGAAATGGAAGAAGCGGGCGAGGCGGGGGCCGGTGCGGATGTGGTGCTCCACGTTTCGAGATCGGTGGTCTCGAAGCGGCGGCCTGTTGCCGTTTCCACGCCGATCTTCGCGCCGTTGGCCGAGTACCAGACTCGGTTGACTGGGCCTGAGGCGGGTCCGGCGAGGGCCCCGTCATGGACCAGGCTGCCGATTCGCCGCCAATCGGATTCCACCGCAGCGGACTGCGCAGACACCTGGACCGCGAACATCGCCGAGATGCAAATCGCGGCGGCTACGGAACCCGCTACAGAACCCATGATGGACCCCAGTGTTGCGCGGAAACACATGTGACGAGTCTATTGTACCCACTCCTATCGGCACTCGGGCTCAGAAGCTCCTGATTCTAAGGAATCTTTCCCTGGCTCCTACGGAAGGCGGTCCACTTGCATCAGTATTTTTCGTGATAGACTGGCCGCAAGTTGGGAGGTGGATCCGCCGATTAGGAAAGGGCGGGTGGAAATCGCAAGCCGGGTGAAGTACACTTGATAGTCTGAAGTTCATAGTGGTCGAATTGTCGAAAGTATTTGGTAAAAAAGCATTTATGAGAGGCCCTCTGGCACTTGCGGCGAAGCTTTCGCTACTCACCGTAGC
>JBEBFS010000143.1:0-6293 GCA_040081855.1 Bryobacteraceae bacterium
GAACTGAAGGGCATGTTCAGCGAGCAGTGTCTGCCGCGGTTAAAGGCACTGCTGCCTCCGCAAGTCATTGGAACCAGGTTCTATCGCGTCGCGTGCATGGGCGAATCGGATCTCGATCAACTCATCTCGCCGGCGTACAAAGCGTTCACCAATCCCGTGACCACCATCCTCGCTGGCCCCGGCGATATCCAGATCCATCTGCGCGCGCACGGGCAAAGTGAGCACGAAACCGAACAGCTTCTTTCCGCAGTGGCCCCGAAGGTTGAAGAATTACTCGGCGACCGCATTTATTCGAACGACGGCGCCCCGCTTGAGGCGGTAGTGGGGCGGATGCTTCGCGAACGGAAAGCAACCCTCGCGGTTGCGGAAAGCTGCACGGGCGGCCTCCTCGGCGAACGTATTACGTCGGTGCCTGGAAGCTCGGACTACTTCCTCGGCGGCTTCCTCGTTTACTCGAACGCGATGAAGACCAGCCTGCTGGGCGTCAGCAGTGAGCTGATCGCGCAACACACGGCCGTCAGCGAAGAAGCAGCAAAAGCGATGGCGGCGGGCGCGCTTGCCCGCACGGGCGCCACCTACGCCGTCTCAATCACTGGGGAAGCCGGGCCAGAGAGCAACACGGGCGCGCCTCCGGGAACCGTGATCATTGGACTTGCCTCCGAGGGCATGGAGCCCACGGCGGAACGCTTCACCCTGTTCGGCGGACGCGAAGGTGTCCGCGCACGCGCCGCACAATGGGCGCTCGATCAGCTCCGGCGGCTGTTGATGCCGGCGTAATCCGCTGGAACATCGAGAACAGATTTCTCTCATACCGGTCCTGCTCAAGCCGATATGCATTCCGTGGTCCCTTTCACACACAGAACTGCAGAGCCTCCGTCCTTTCGCGGGAAGGACTTGCCCGGCGAACCAGCGCGCGAAACCGCGTGGCATTCGCGAAGCACAAAAGAGACGGTCCTGAAATCGATATCCTCCCTGCCGCCGTTTTCCCCAATCCTCAATAAGCTGATGGCAACGCTTGCCGATGAAAACGTGTCCTTCACGGAAGTGGCGGCCTTGATCGAAAAGGACACGGTAGTCGCGGGCAACGTCCTGCATCTGGTCAATTCCGCGCTCTACGCGCGCAGAGGGACCATCAACTCGATTGGCCATGCGCTCTCGATTCTGGGCATTGTGAAGCTTCGCAACGCGGTGCTCGGCATGTCCATCACGAAGATGTGGAACCAGGTGAGAACACCCGTTTCGTGGTCCATGGCCCGCTTCAACATGCACTCCGTCGCCACAGCGCTTCTCTGCGATCTGCTTGCGCAACGTGTTCCCGTCGAATATCCGGAGGGCGCTTTCATTGCCGGTCTGATGCACGACATTGGACGCCTGCTGGTTGCCATTGGACTTCCGGCGGAAACGAATTCCATCGCGAACGCATGCCCGCACGATCTGGTGTCCTACGAGTATGAGGGTCAGGCTCTCGGCTTCGCCCATCCAGAACTCTCCGCCGACGCCCTGCGCATCTGGAAGCTGCCCGAACCAATTCAAGTGGCCGTCCGGGATCATCACACCGAGGTGCCGCGGGAACCGAATGGCGGGATTCCCCTCAGCGAGCTGGTTGGCGCAGCCAGCGCCTACGTCAACGGCAGAGGAATCAGCATCTCGCTCCGCCCGTCGCCTCCACCCGAGGATCCGTTCGCCCGCCTCAGCCTCTCCGCCCGGCAGCAGGAAACGACCCTGGCCGAATTCGCCACCGAATACGAAGCGATCTTGCCCTTCTTCAAGTAGTTCCGCGGCATTCGGAGTCCACGCCGCCAGCCGGTGACATACCCGGGGAATCGCTTACGTTTGCTAAACTTGAAGATCCTGCGGTCTACGCATCCAGTGAGGGATATCGAGTGAAGCGGAACCTAAGTAGCGGATATTTGTGTGTTTGCCTGCTGGCAGCCGTGGCCTTGCCCGGATTCGCCCAGGACCAACCGGCCTCGACGCCCACGACCAATGCGGCAGCTGCACCACCGCCCCCACGTGAAGCGGCCTCCGACGTGAACTCCGGCCGTGGTTTGTCCGTCGAACCCATTTATTGGATGACCAACGTGCGTGGCGGAATCCGCAAAGGCTCGAAATCCGCGAGCAGCTCGCCCGGCACCGTGGACTACACCAGTTCCCCCAAGGATATGGTGGGCGCAATGATCACCGTCCCTGCCGGCAAGACCAACGCGGTCCGCGTCACGTATCTGGCCACAAGGAACTACGCCAACGGCTCCACGTTCGCCCCCACGGCGCTGAGCCTCTTCGGCACGGACATCGGCAACGGCGACCCCCTGGCTGTCTCTTACAAGCTGACGAACATCAAGATGTCCTACGATTTCCTCACCTACTTCTTCAAGCGCGGCAACACGGATTTCCGCGTGAAGACGTTGTGGGAGTTCCAATACTTCAGCGTGAACAACTCCATCATCGATTTCATTCCGCTGAGCGACGGCACCTTCTCGCCCGCGGCCTTCGCCAAAGACCGCAGCATCATCTCTCCGACCTTCGGGGTTGGACTGGAGCACACCATCTCGCGCCACGTTCGCTGGGAGGCAAAGGCCTCCGCTTTCGCGCTCCCGCACCGCACCACGTTGATTGACTCCGAAGCGTCCGTCGCCCTCCGCTTTGGCCGCATCGAACTGCTCGGCGGCGGCAAGCTGTATCACTTCAAGTCGAAGGTTCAGAACGACAACTTCGTGAGCGGCGACGTCTACGGACCCTACGCCGGCGTGCGCTTCTACTGGAAGAAGCAGTAATCCCACTTCAATTAACGTAGGTGGACGAACGATAGCAAGCGCTCCCACCATTGGGGAGTGGCTGCCTCGTTGGGCTGCCCGTCGTTCGCCTGCTTTGCAGTGCTGGTAGGGATCACGCTTTGCGGCCGTTGATAGGGCGACTTTGAGATCATCTTCACCCGGCGCCCCGCGAATGAATAAACTCGCTTCGTTATTTGCCCGTCTTTGTCCGTCATGATGAGCGAGAAGCCCTTCTCTTTCTCGCCAGGGATCTCGACGCTCTCCACCGGATAGAAGCCGACGAGGTTCCGCTCCACGTGCGCTGTTTCATAACGGTGGCGTTTTACGTTCCAGACGAAGGTGCGGAAGCTATCGAACTCTGCGTCACGCAATCCCGGCGCGGCGGTGGTCCATAACCAACTACGCTTGCTTTCGCCATCGTCCGAGAACTCATCCAGCGCCATATACGCGGTAATACGGTGCCCCTCGGCATACTGCGCCACTTCATCCGGCACCGCCATGAACAGCATTCGCGAAAGCACCCAACCCACCTTCCCGTCGGGTGCCCGAACCAAATTCCAATCGTCCGACGGAGCAGGCGGAGCAATGGGCGGCGCTTTATAGCCAGGCAGTGCCGACGCGCGAGGCTGAGAAAGCCTTTCTAAATCGGCCGGCGCCTTTGGCGGCGGACCTGGAGGCAGCAACAACTCCACACGGGCCGTTTTCCCTTTTTTCTTCTTCGGCGCTTTCGAGGCCGGCGGCGGGGTGAGCGCCACACGCGTTGCCGGCTGATTTCTGGGTGTAACCCGGTGGCCGATGACGTCCACCATCCCGCCTTCCGCAATCTGGAAAAAACTGGGCGATTGCCTGCTTGCTTCCGTATGCACGTTGAGCTGGTCGAAAGCCGAGGCCCGCCCTTGGGACGGAAACTTCGTGGCGGATTCGCCTAGCTTCGCCAGATCGTCCATCTGTTGCGCGCTGAGCAGCGTGCTCGCGTCGGTCCACCCCTCAGTGCCCTCGTCCGTGCGCACACGAACGAACTTGCGGCGCGTTTCCAGAATATCCACACGGTCGCCGTGCGACACGGTGATGCGTTCCGGCGAACGTACCGTCAGATCCGTGCGCAGGATCAGCTTTGCGGGGCCGACGTAGGCAACGCCAAGCGATGGCTCCTCCGGAGGCTTCGAAGAACACGACACCAGCATCGCCGCTAGAGCAGGAATCAGGAAGACCGAAGAAAGTGCAACTCGGCCCCGTATCTTCTCTAAATTCTTCATTTGCGATTCGGCCGCGTGCGCGCCAAGCTCACGGTATCGGACACGCCGCCTTCCGAACGCTAGTCTAGCAATATGGCCCAAATCTCGAATACGGAATCCGAGTCCGTTGAGTTCTATTGCCCGCGATGCCAGCGCCCTGTCGCCGATCCGCTCGCATGCGGCGATTGCGGATCGCTCATCTGCCGGCAATGTGGAACGCCGCTCGAGCGGATTGACGATTTGGGCATAGGGTAGCCACAAAAAGAAAATGTGCCGCCGGAGTGTTCCGGCAGCGCATTCCATGAATCGAAAGATCGGCTGACTAAAAGATCGGCTGACTAGAAGCTGAGACCCGAGCGCTGACGATAGCCGAGACAGAACCCGGCGCAGGTCAGGCCAGCGATCGTCAACCAGATGGACGGTGGCACCGGAACGCCAGGCACGTTCGGCGTTGCCGTGGCCGAACCGAACTGCACGACAAATGCGGTGGGGTCACCGGCATTGTTCACAGTGACGTGAATCGTATTGACTCCGGAGACGAACCCGCTGTTCAGGGTAAACACATGCATCGAGCCAAAGTCCGCTGTGTTTAGGGTAACGACGGGAGAGTTCGAATTGAGGTAAATGGAACCTTCGTTATCCGAACTGAAATTGCCCGAGATCGAAGCCGTCGCCGGATTGAAACCAGTCAGATCCACATTCAAATCGTACGTATAAACACCGTTTGTGCCCGCGCTTCCGTTAGAGCGAGGAGATACCCAAGCCGCCACAGAAGTGTCGGTCTAGCGGGAAGTGTTCTAGCAGGAAGTGTTCAGTGGACGTGTTCTAGCGGGAAGTGGCTTCGCCATCAGTTGGGGCACTCATCGCCAGCGCTTCGCGGGCTTTCACGAAAACATCGTACTGGCTGATCACGTCGCGGTAGACAGCATCGGCGAGCAACCGGTAACCCGGTGCCGTGAAGTGGACGTGATCGTTCTGCCCCATGCCCGCTTGCACCCACTGGTGCATCGCTCCCTTGCCGCCCATCTTAGCCCGGGTGTCCCAAAACGCAGAGCCTTCCCTCGCGGACGCCTGACGCTGCGCCTCCACGATCATGTCGATGTTGTCCATCACGGCCCAGCCTTTGCGTGTGCGCACATAGCGGTCGGGAGGGCCCATCACCAGAATCGACGCCGCCGGCGCCGCCGCGCGCATCCGTTGAATCAGTTGCACGTACATCGCGCGGTACGTTTCAAGCGTCCAGTCTTTGCGGCCTGCTTCGTTAGTTCCGTACTCGAGAACAATCAGGGCCGGATCGCGCCGTTCGATATTCGACCGCAGCACATCTTCATTCCAATCGAAGATGATGGATGCCGACGCACCGTTGATGCCAAGCGGTTCGTACGTCACGCCTGCGGGCTTTTCCGCCACCCAGCCAAACAAACGCACCGGAGCGCGGTCCCGCGTCTCGATCTCAAACCGGTGCGGACCCGGCTCGGTCTCATAGTGATAATAGCCAGGACCCACGTCACCGTCGGTCGAGATTTGATCCACCGGACTGCCATTGTCGTAAAGCTGCAGTGACCCGCCGCCCGGTTGCTTCAGATAGAACAGTTCGAACGACTGGCAATCGGCCTGCAAATATACAGACTCATGCGCCGACTTCGCCGTCATGCTGACGCCGCCCAAGCCATAGATGCCATCGCCCGAGCGCCCCACCAGACCGTCCGTGTGCCAGCCGCGCGTCGAGCCTGTGCGGATATCCTGATGCCGGTAGCCGCGCCACGGGCTGCCTGTGAAGGAATAGCCGCTGCCGCCATCGCCAAACGCCTGCTGAAAATGGTCCCGCAGATCGCCCGTCAACTCGTCGGCCGCGGTGTGCGAATCGCCGTAGTGCAGAACGCGCAAAGGGCCCGACATCTCCCCGTGCTGGTGCCGGTAGAGCTGCTCGAAAAACGGAATCAGCGCCGATGCATTCTCCACGGGAATCGCAGCGGCATCGGTAACTTTTGTATTGACCCCTTCGGTTGCCTCCGCGCGGTTGCTGGCGCTCACGCGGGATTTCTTCGTTTTTGCGGACCCGCTGGAGTGGATCGGTGCTGCGGGCTTTGCTCGCGAGGCCGATCTGCCCGACGCCGGTGCGCTCCATTGCACCCGCTTCTTCACAGTTGTCTTCTTCGCAACAGGTTTCTTCGGTGACGTCGCCGGAGTCTGCGCCAGCGCCATGCAGACGCACGCCGCAGAGGCGACCATCCAGCGCGAAAGCTTCACACGGGAAAGCGTCGCACGGGAAAACGTCATGAGA
>JBEBFS010000083.1:0-21911 GCA_040081855.1 Bryobacteraceae bacterium
TTTTCGCTTTCCTCATTTCGTCCATCCCATGAATTCACGATGAAAATCTCGTTCTAAAATCATCCGCTTGCGTGTCGGACCCGCGGCTGCGTTCCTCACGCGGCCCCACACTTTGGGCGACGGGAGGAGAGCGGATGCTCAGGATTTTACGGACATTAGCGTTGGTGGTAACGGCGGCTGGCGCTGCGGGTGCGCAGCCCGCGCTAACCACGATTCAAGATATTCTTTACCGCGCGGACGGAACGCGCTTCAGCGGAACGATGTTCATCCGGTGGAGCAGTTTCCAAACGCAGGATGCGGCGAACATTGCGACCGCGAATTTGACGTTGCAGATCGTCAACGGCGTGTTAAGCGTGAAGCTTGCGCCCACAACCACCGGCACTCCGGGCGCGCAGTACTCAGTGACCTATAACAGCCAGGGCCGGACGCAATTCACGGAAACGTGGGCCGTGCCGCCCAGTTCCTTGACGCTGCGGCTGCGCGACGTGCGGATTTCACAGGGTTCGGTGGTGGGTCCATCGCCCATCATCACACCTATTCAAATTGGCGATGTTACCGGTTTGTCGAATGCGTTATCGGTGCGCCCCCAGCAGGGCGTCGGATTTGCGATTGGCCGCACGGCGATCATCAATCAGGCGGGCCAGATCGAAGGCGCCGCGGGCAATCTGGGCGACTGTATTCGTGTGGACGGAACCTCCGGCGCGTGCGGAGGAGGCAGCGGCATCCTTCCCGGATACGCCGATAGCGAAGTGCCGTCCGGTTCGATGAACGGCTCCAACAGTGTGTTTACTTTTTCGCATGTGCCGTCGCCGGCCTCCAGCCTTGTGTTGTTCCGCAATGGACTGCTGTTGAAGCAGGGCAGCGACTACGTTCTGAACAACGCCACGGTCACGTTTCTCTCCGGAGCCATTCCGCAGAGCGGCGAGCTGTTGTTGGCAAATTACCGTTATGCCGATTCCACCAATCCGCTCAGTTCGCTCAGCGCGCCGCAAGTGATCTGCAGCAATGTCGGTTCCACCACCAGTCAAACCGTTTCCACGCAGATCGGGAGTTGCACCATTCCTGCCGGTTTGATCGGTACGGGTGATCGCGTTGAGATCCGGTATCGTTTGGGCCATGCCGGAACCGCCACGGGATTTACCGGCGAGATTCGCTGGGGTTCCACAACGGTTCTTACGCGCACGGCCGCAGCCTCGGAAACTGCGCTTGCAGCTCGCGTGGACATGGGTGTCTACGCCGGCGCGCAATCGTGGGAGTCGCAAAGCTGGGGCGGTTCGCTTTCACTCACGGCGGGCACGGGCACGGCAACGGAGAATAGCAGCGCGAATCTGACCATCTCGTTTCGCGCGTCGATGGCCGGTACAACCTCGGATAGCGTGACACTTCGCAACTTCACGGTTACCCGGTACCCGGCCCAATCCAACCCGTAAATGCCGGTCGAGGGGCATTGACTCCACTTGTCTCCGGCTGTTGGGAACAAAAAACAAACTTAGCTCCATCGGTCTACTTGCACCTTAGCTGGCTCCCGCAATCGCGTCTGCCCGCAATGCGTATTTGATGAGGGCAGATCGATTAGTTCTCTTTTTTGTTCGAATTCCAACAGCCGGAGGCGATCAGTACCAGTCCTTGCATGCGCGTATGGCTAAGGTGAGAGTCTTAGGTTTCGTAATAGGGAATATCCTGCAAGTGCATAAGTAAGGGCTTTTGATCGATAGTGCTACGGTAATATAACTCTTGTCATTTTTGGCCCACTGCCGCAGTATGAATACGAAGTTGAAACACAACGAGGAATCGAACTATGGCCACTCTTTTAAAGAATATTGCTCGGCAGCTGATTTATAACCGCCGGGGACAGGACCTGATCGAGTACTCGCTGATTAGCGGTTTCCTGGCAGTTATGGTGGGCGCCCTTTTCCCGCCACTCATCATGCCGAACATCAGCGGGATTTTCTCCAAGGTGTCGGATCTGATTAACAACGCGGCCGCGCAGGGTAGCTAACGCGCGACCCGCGCCCGTAAAATCGATTCCCGCTCCAGGTCTGTTCAAACGCAACGGCGCGAATGCTATGCTGATCGCAGCCATTCCGATGGCTGCATTGTGGCCGCCGTTGCTCCCGCTCGTGACATTTCCTTCCGAACCCTCCAGAAAGTAAATACTGGTGCGTTCGCCTCTGACCTGCTGCGCCAACTCTGCGCGCCGCTGGATGCGCGCGATGCCGCGCTCGCTGAATCCATCGTCTTCGGATGCTTGCGTTTTCAGGCGCAGTTGGATTTCTTGATCGGCCACTACTCCGGTAAACCCAAACAGAAATTGGACGACGAAGTCCGCATTGCCTTGCGCATGGGAATTTATCAGCTTCGTTATCTCGAACGCATTCCGCCCCACGCGGCCGTTGCCGAAAGTGTGGAACTCGTCAAGAAGGCAGGGAAGCGTTCGGCCTCCGGTTTTGTCAACGCGATTCTGCGCAAAGTGAATCGCAACGCAGTCCCTTGGCCCGATCGCGCCACCGAACTTTCTATTCCCGCATGGATGCTCTCGCACTGGGAGCAGGCTTACGGAACCGCTGCCGCAGAAGGCATCGCGAAAGCCGCACTTGAAGAGCCGGAGTCTTCTCTCAACGAAGCGACGGGCAGACAGCAAGACATCGGCGCCCAGTCCATCGTCCCGCTGCTCGATATCGAACCCGGCATGACCGTGCTCGATCTTTGCGCGGCTCCTGGCAACAAGACCGCGCAGGCGATCGCCGCCGGTGGACGCGTAATCGCCGCGGATCGTGTTTGGAAGCGTTTGCTCTCGGTCCCCGCCGAAGCCGCCCGCGTGGTCCTCGACGCCGCGGCGCCGCTTCCGTTTCGCGCGAAGTTCGACCGCATCCTGGTCGACGCACCCTGCTCCGGCACCGGAACGCTCGCCCGCAATCCCGAAATCAAGTGGCGCCTCACGCCTGAGGATCTGCCGCGATATCAAGCCCGCCAGCGAGCCATCCTAAAGAATGCATTGGCCAGCCTCGCTCCCGGGGGCCACCTGGTCTATTCCACCTGCTCCTTGGAGCCCGAAGAAAATGAAACCGTAGTAGCCGGTTGCGCCGTCCAAAAAACCAGTCTGCGATTGCCAGGGCGCGATGCCGGCGACGGATTCTTCGCGGCGGTGATAACGCCGTGATAGCATTGAAATAAGCGCGATTCTAACCCTTCGGCGCCCACCGGGGCCTGGCAGCGGCTCGACTGGCTGCACGGCTTTTTGCTTTACGATGAGCGAAATACTTCCATCCATTCTGTCGTCGGACTTTGCGCGCCTGGGCGAACAGGTTGCCGTACTCGAAAGCGCCGGCTGCCGCACGCTGCACGTCGACGTCATGGACGGCCATTTTGTGCCGAACATCACCATCGGCCCGCCAGTGGTTAAGTCGCTGCGCAAGTTCACCAAGCTGACGCTCGACGTCCATCTGATGATCACCGACCCCGACACGTACGCTCCGCTCTTCATTGAAGCCGGAGCCGATCAGGTTTCCGTGCATCAGGAAACCTGCCCGCATCTAGACCGCACCATCAAGATGATCCAGAGCGAAGGCGCGAAGGCGGGCGTAGTGATCAATCCATCGACGCCGGTGAGTACGCTGGAAGAAATTTTGGGCATCGTGGATTTCGTTCTCGTCATGAGCGTCAATCCTGGCTTTGGCGGGCAAAAGTTCATTCCTTATACGCTCGATAAAGTCCGCAAGCTGGCCGCCATGCGCCGCGAGCGTGGCTTGTCGTTCCCCATTGAAATCGACGGCGGCGTTACGAAAGACAACGTCGCCGAAATTATCCGCGCGGGCGTCGAGTGGGCCGTGGCCGGGGCTTCGGTCTTCAGCGGCGGCGATATAGCAGGCGCTTTCAAAGATCTGGCACAACGCGCGCAGTCGGCAACAGCGGTTGTGGTGTAAGTTGTGGGTAAGTGGTTACGGTATAGTTGGCAGGAGTCGTATTTATGAGCTTCAACTTTCCAAGGGCGGGGAAAAACGCGGGCCGGGTAACCGGAACCGTCGCGTTCGATGTGGTCGCGGTATTGGTGCTGGCCGGTCTGGTCACGGCATCGTGCGGCTTCCATCGCAAGAAGTACGAAAACCCCATCACCAAAGACACACAGCAGCCGGACAAGATCCTGTTCGATAAAGCGATCAAAGACATTGAGCGCGGCCGCTACGAAGTGGCGCGCCTCACGCTGAACACGTTGATCAATACTTACGATTCCAGCGAATTCCTCGCGAAAGCGAAGCTTGCCATCGCCGATAGCTGGATGCGCCAGGGTGGCCCCGAAGGTCTCGCGCAGGCCGAAGCCGAATACAAGGACTTCATCCTGTTCTACCCCACCATGGAGGAATCCGCCGAATCCGAAGCCAAGGTTTGCGATATTCACTACCGGCAGATGGAAAAGGCCGATCGCGATCCGAACAACGCGCTACGCGCTGAGATGGAGTGCAAGAACCTGCTGCTCCACTATCCGAACTCAAAGTTCGCACGCGGCGTTGAGCAGAAGCTTCGCGAAATTCAGGAAGTTCTCGCCGAAGCCGAAATGGTGGCGGGCGATTTCTATCATCACAAAGGTTCGTTCTCCGCCGCTGCCAACCGCTTGTCCGGGCTGGTCGGCCAGTATCCGCTTTACAGCCGCGCCGACGAAGCATTGTGGATGGAAGGTGATTCCTACACCCGCATGGGTGCGCGCTACAGGCTGAAGTCCATCGATGCATATACCGCGCTGGTCCGCGACTATCCGCTCAGCATCTACGCCGATCAAGCCAAGCAGAAGCTGAAGGCTCTGGAATCGCCGATCCCCGAAGCCGATCCCGCCGCCGTCGCCCGCATGAAGTTTGAAACCGCGAATCGCACCGAGCCGAGCTTTATGCATCGTTCGACACAGTTCATGCGCCGCGGTCCTGAAGTGAATACGGCAGCCCATAGCGGCGCGCCCACCATGGAGACTCCGGCTCGCAGCATTCCGCCGAACGTTCCCGTGGCTGCCGGCGGCAGTTTCTCCGGCGATGTGCAGATTGCTCCGGCCACCGATACCAACGCGCTTGACACCAAGCCCGATGCACGTCCGGGCGGCCCGCCAACGGCGCCTCCTGATACGACCAAAGCTCCCGCGCGGCGCTAACGGAAAAGCCGCGTGACCACCATCCTGCTGGCCGACGAGAGCCCACACGCGCGCCGTATGGGCGAAACGATATTGCGGCAAGAAGGCTATCAGGTGGTTGTCGCCGGCGATGGCGATACCGCGCTCGGCTTGCTTGCGGAGACCGATCCGTATCTTCTCATCGCCGACGCGTTCCTTCCGCAAGTGGATGGACTCACGCTGTGCCGCGAAGCGAAGGCTCGCATGCCGCACCTGCGCGTGATCGTCACCGCGGGCATGCTGAAATCTTTCGACGAAGCCTCCGCGCGGGCACAGGGCGCGGATGCAACCTTGCGCAAACCGTTCGAAGCGTCGGTGATGGCGGGCATCGTGCGCCCGTTGGTGGAAGAATCGATGCAAGCGCGGCGCACCGCATCCGATGCGTTGCCAGTGCAAGAAGCCGAGAAAGTGCGGCTGCTGGTGACGAAAGCTGTTGAAGCCGAAATCCCGCGCTTAATCGACGAAATCACCCGCCGCGTCATAAAAGATCTGGGACGCTAGGAAACTTCTTGCGCAGTAGCCGAGGCGGGGGCCTGGGCGCGGGACCCTCCACACGGTACCCGGGTCCCGCCTTCCTAGAACGAGATTCCCAGCAAAAACTCCGCCTGATTTTTTTGCGATGGCGGGTTGAACAGCACTCCCAAGCTCGCCGCAGCGTCCGAGCCCCAGCGCGTGAAGCGCAGCTCAGGCCCAAAACGCAGGCGTCCGATCTTCACTTCAATCCCTCCACCGAGCGTCAGGCCGCGATTGGAAAACCAGTTCAACTGCGAGCCCGTGGTGCGGAAACTCGGCCCTGCCTCAAGCAACGGTTTGATGATCGGGAAGGGGAAACGGTACTTCGCAAGAACGGGAAACTGCCAGGAACTGACGTTGTCGCTGGTCGGTGCCGGGGTCAAGTTGGGCACAGTAATAATGCTCGTGAAGTTCACCGGCCGGTAAAGCGCATCCACCTCTACGGAAAACCCGACGGGCAGGTGCAGTTCGAGCGACGGCCCAATCAGGTATTCCTTCGATTCGGAAAAGGTCCGGGTAAGCGCACCCGCGCTGGTGATCGAAAAATCGGAGAGTCCGTTGGTTAACGGGACGCCGCCTTTAATGCCGACGGAAACGGATTGGGCGTAGGCCGGGGTGGCCAAAAGAAGAGCCGATCCTAAAACCAAATTCGCGAGACTGCGTTTTGCGTCTGTCATAATGAAATCCTAGACATAGGATGCTTTATCTGTGGTGGGCGTTCCATGGATTCCCTGGAGGGCTGGAATAGCTGCCAAGTGACTCAATGTGCGACGGATATCTGCGCACTCTGCGGCCCAAAGGACGGCGGTTTGACACCCTTGGCTGGAAACGGCTACACTAGGAAGCTGAACGATTCTGACGGAGAAGGTCTGTCTACATGAAAACCGAAATTCCCTCGGGTGTAAATATTCCGCGCCAGTGGCACGTGATCGACGCCGAGGACCTAGTTTTAGGGCGAATTGCCACCAAGGCCGCCAACATTTTGATGGGCAAGCATAAGCCCAGCTACACGCCGTTCATCGATATGGGTGACCACGTGGTGGTGATCAACGCCGCCAAAGTGAAGCTCACCGGGCGTAAGGAAGAGCAAAAGCTTTACCGCCGTCACTCGGGTTATCCGGGTGGTTTGACGGAAACCAGCGCGCGCAAGGTTCGCGAAACGCGTCCGGCCCGCATGGTGGAAGAAGCGATTCAGGGCATGCTGCCGAAGTCCAAAATGGGCAAGCAGATGTACCGCAAGCTAAATGTTTATGCGGGCGCCAAGCACCCGCACGACGCGCAAAAGCCGGTCGCTTTGGCCGTCTAGGCGTTAGAGGAGATTCAGAGTGGCAGCATTAGTTCAACATCTCGGAACGGGACGCCGCAAACGTGCGGTGGCTCGTGTCTTTCTGCGGCCCGGCAACGGCAAGATCACGGTCAATGGACGCGAGTTCGAGGATTATTTCCCGAGCGATGCGTCGCGGGCGATTGTTCGCCAACCGCTGCTTGCGACCGAAACGGCCGATAAATTTGACATTTTGATCAACACCGATGGCGGCGGGCCCCAGGGCCAGGCCGGCGCGGCAAAGTTGGGTATCGCCCGTGCGCTGCTCGAGTTCAACATCGAACTGCGCGCGAAATTGAAGGAACTTGGTTTCCTCACGCGCGATGCGCGCGAGCACGAGCGCAAGAAGTACGGCCAGAAGGGCGCTCGTAAACGGTTCCAGTTCTCCAAACGCTAAATCCCACTGCCAGAGACGGAGCGATCCGCGCCTGGTATCGGACATTGCTGTTGGAGTTATTCAGGATCGGGGACAGAGCTTTCTGTCCCCTTTTTCGACGGCTCACGCATGGAAATATTCCATGATCGAGTTCGCCGTTGTTCGCAGTCCCGCCCCGCCGCAAATTCCGACTTGGGCCGCGGCAGGGCCCCAAACGCAGGTTAGCCACTAGGAGGCATTTTGCCGTCGATTAGCATGAAAGAATTGCTCGAAGCTGGCGTTCACTTCGGGCACCAGACCAAGCGCTGGAATCCAAAGATGAAAGAATACATCTTTGGCGAACGTAACGGGATTTACATCATCGATCTGCAGAAGACCTTGAAGCTCTTCAAAGACGCGATGCGCTATGTGCAAGACATGGCCACGCAGGGCAAAACGGTGTTGTTTGTGGGCACCAAGCGCCAGGCGCAGGAAGCGATTGCCGAAGAGGCCACGCGCTGCAGCCAGTACTACGTGAACCAGCGCTGGTTGGGCGGCTTGCTCACCAACATGACCACGGTGCAACGCTCGATCAAGCGTCTGAAGGAACTCGACGCGATGTCTGAGGACGGTTGGACCGGCCGCGCGAAGAAGGAAGTTGTCCGCCTCGAGCGCGAACGCAAGCACCTGAATCAGAACCTGGCCGGCATCAAAGACATGAACGGTCTGCCGGATGTGCTGTTCGTGATCGATTCCAGCAAAGAAGCCATCGCCGTTGAGGAAGCCCGCAAGTTGGGTATCCCCGTGGTGGCGGTTGTCGACACCAATTGCGATCCGAGCAAAGTGGATTACGTGATCCCGGGCAACGATGACGCTCTCCGCGCCATTCGCCTGTTCACCACCAAGATCGCCGATGCGGTCTACGAGGGCCGTGCTCTGGCCACCGAGCAGGATTTTGCCGCTGCTCTGAAGTTGGAATCGAGCGAAGAAGCCCCCGCCGAAGACATGCAGGACTACGGCCAGTTTATCGATCCGGAATTCAGCAAGCAGCTGATGTCGGAATCGATGCCGGATGAAAATCTGCCGGGCGGCGCGGCGCGCAAGAACGTCGAAGCCCAGGCTGCGGCGGAAGTTCCCGAAGCGTAGTCATTTTTTCAGTTTGAGAGTCGCCGCCGGTCCCTGCGCGTAATGTGTAGCCGGCGGCGCACAAGTTTATAAAGAGATTCAAGGCGACTAAAGGAAAATAGCATGGAGATCAGTGCACAGCTGGTAAAGCAGCTCCGCGAAAAGACCGGAGCGGGAATGATGGAGTGCAAAAAGGCGCTTGTGGAAGCCAAGGGCGACCTGGATGCCGCGGAAGTGATCCTGCGCAAGGCCGGTATCGCTTCGGCCACCAAGAAGGCCACGCGTTCCACCAAGCAGGGTGTGATCGGCAGCTACATTCATGCCGGTGCGCAAATCGGCGTGCTGATTGAAGTGAACTGTGAATCCGATTTCGTGGCCCGCACCGAAGATTTCCAGGAACTGGTGCACGACATCGCCATGCAGGTGGCCGCCGCCGATCCGCAGGTTGTTCGCCGCGAAGAAGTGACCGAAGCCGCGCTCGAAAAGGAACGCGATATTGCCCGCTCGCGCGCGCTGGCCGAAGGCAAGCCTGAAAAGATCCTCGATAAGATTGTCGAAGGCCGCCTCTCGAAGTATTACGAAGAAGTTTGCCTGATGGAACAGCCGTTCATCAAGGAAAACACCACCACGATCAACGACCTGGTGAAGGCGAAGATCGCAAAGCTCGGCGAAAATATTTCCGTTGCGCGCTTTGTCCGCTTCAAAGTGGGCGATACGCAGCAGGTGGAAGAAACCGCGGAAAACGCGTAGGTTCCCGATCCTGAAAGCCGCGCCTGGAGCGATTCCCGGCGCGGCATCCGCTCCCTCTTCTCCTCCGTTTTTCTTCCCAATCTCCTCTCGCTGGATGCCCCGCGTCGAGTATAGTAAAGCGTAGAGCTCATGCCCCGTTATCGAAGAATCCTTTTAAAACTCAGTGGTGAAGTGATGGCGGGAAAGGCGTCGTTCGGCATCGATCCCGAACGCGTACAGGCGCTTGCCACGGAAGTGGCCGAAGTTGCGAAGTCGGGCGTTCAGCTTGGCCTGGTCGTCGGCGGCGGCAATTTTTTCCGCGGCGTCGGGGCGGCGGCGCAGAAGATGGACCGCGTCAGCGCCGATCACATGGGCATGCTGGCCACGGTGATCAACGCGCTTGCGTTGCAGGATGCGCTCGAAAAACAGGGCGTTCCCACGCGTGTCATGACGGCAATCTCGATTCCGCAAGTTGCCGAGCCGTACATTCGCCGCAGGGCCATTCGCCATCTGGAAAAAGGCCGCATCGTTGTTTTTGCGGGCGGCACTTCGAACCCCTATTTTTCGACCGACACGGCGGCCACCCTGCGCGGCCTGGAGATTCACGCCGACGTCGTCGCCAAAGCAACCAGCGTGGATGGCGTCTACGACAAAGACCCGCGCAAGCATGACGACGCCGTGCGGTTTGATTCAATCGGCTACTCCGAGATGCTTTCGCGCGACCTCCGCGTGATGGACGCCTCGGCCGTGGCGATGTGCCGCGACAACAAGCTTTCGATTATCGTGTTCAATTTAACCGTTCATGGCAACATCATGCGCATGGCCCAGGGCGAAGCAATAGGGACGGTCATTTCATAGCGTTTTGAGGGAGACGGGCCCCGGCCGGTAGCCAGCCCCAGGAGTGGCTCGCAAAGAACGATAGCCGAGGCAAGGGGCCACGGCGCGGGACCGGGGTCCCGCCTTCCGTAAGCGACGCCGCGGGTTTAGATTGGCGGTAAGCGCGCGTTACACTAAAAAGGATTTATGTCTAAAGAACAGCAGCCGATCGCAGGGAATACGTTTCAGAGCGTGAAGGACGTCGAGGTTCATGCCAAGACGCGCATGGATAAAGTGTTGACAGACCTTCAGCACGAAATGGCCAACATTCGAACGGGCCGCGCCACCGTGGCCGTGTTCGACAACATCAAAGTGGATTACTACGGCACGCCGACCCCCATCAATCAACTGGCGAATCTGCACGTGCCCGAGCCTTCGCTGATCACCATTCAGCCGTGGGACGTTTCGCAGATTGCCATGATTGAGAAGGCCATCCGTAATTCGGATCTGGGCCTGAACCCGGGCAACGACGGCAAAATGATCCGCGTTCCCGTTCCGCCATTGACGGAAGAGCGCCGCAAGGATATCGTCAAGCGCCTCCACAATGTGGCCGAAGACCACCGCGTGGCCGCGCGAAACGTCCGCCGCGATGCGAATGAGCATTTGAAGAAGTTGCTCAAGGATAAGGCCATCAGCGAGGACGAAGAACGCCGCGCGCTCGACGACATTCAGAAAACCACCGACGCGCACATCGCCAAAATCGACGAAGCGTCGAAGGCGAAAGAAAAAGAAATCATGGGCGTGAAGTAGGAGCCTGATTCTTCAGAACGCCTCGTTTTTCAAAGGCCTCCCGGCCGCGCTGGATTCCAGCAGCCGGGAGGCTTTTTCATTGCGCCATCTTTCCTAAGCCGCGTTTAACAAATGGACACGCAGGCCTTTGAATTTTTGAAAGCCTTTATCGAAGGTGACCACGGTGAGTCCGGCACCCAGGGCAAAGGCGGCAAGGTAAGCATCGGTCCAAAAATTTGGGCCGCCTTTTGGATGCTGGGTCATGTCGCGCCAGAGGGACTCCAGTTGTTGCGGTTCCTCCGCGTAACGAATCCGCCGATCCTGGTAGAAGGCGTCGTAGGTCGCCCACGCCTTGTGCAGGGACAGGACGTTCTCGTAATGCGCGAGTTCGTCAATAACCGCAAGAGCCCGTGCTGGGTCACCCGGCAAAACAGAATCGCGTCGTCATCCAAGCTTCCGTACCATGCCTTCGCCGCATCCTGGTGGACGTGGCCGGCCAAAGTCAGCGCGACCCACACGTTTAGATCAGGGAAGAAGTTCATCGAAGTCAAAGTTCGTGAGGTCTAACTTCTTGCCTTTCCATGTCTTCATCAAAGGCACGTCGAGGCGGGACTTCTTGGGCGTCATCGGTTTGGGCGGAGTCACCTCACGTTCCAAGGCGCGAATGATCAAGTCCTTCACCGTAGAACCCCGGAGCGCGGCGGTAACCTTCGTTTTCCGGTACAGAGCATCCGGCACGTCAATCGTCGTACGCATAAAAGCATATTAGCATAAAGAGCGCTTTTCCCTCTCCCTTGATACCCTTGTAAATATGAGACTTCGCGTCTTGGCCGCATTGCTGCTCCCGGGGCTTCTGGTCGCCCAATCGCTCAAAGATTTCGAGAAAAAAGTCACGGAGTTCACCCTCCCCAACGGTTTGCACTTCATCGTCATCGAACGCCATGAAGCGCCGGTACTTTCGTTTCACACGTACGTGAACGTTGGCTCCGTGAACGATCCTTCCGGCCAGACGGGCCTTGCGCACATGTTCGAACACATGGCGTTCAAGGGCACGCCGCTGATCGGCACCAAAAATTGGACGAAGGAAAAAGCAGCGCTCGATAACGTCGAAAAAGTTTACGACCGCTACGAGGCCCAACGCGCCAAGGGGCGCAAGGCCGATGCGAAGCAACTGGAAGCGCTGCGCAAAGAACTCGACGCGGCCATGGCGGCTGCCGACGAGTTCGTCGAGAACAACGAATACGATCGCATTGTCGAATCGAACGGCGGTCTCGATATGAACGCGGGCACGGGCGAGGACTCGACAAACTACTACTACAGCTTTCCCTCGAATCGCCTGGAGTTGTGGTTCCTTCTGGAGTCGTCGCGCTTCTACCAGCCGGTCTTCCGCGAATTTTATAAAGAGCGGGACGTGGTGCGCGAAGAGCGCCGCATGCGCGTGGAATCGAGCCCGCAGGGCAAACTGGTGGAGGCTCTGGTCGCTACCGCTTACGCCGCGCATCCCTATCACAACATGCCGGGCGGCTGGGCCAGCGACATCGAAAGCTTCCGCCGGCCCGATGCCGAGATCTTCTACAAGGACTACTACGTTCCCGGCAACATCACTGTCGGCATCGCCGGCGACGTGAACCCGGCCGACGCAAAGAAGCTTGCCGAGAAATACTTCGGCCGCCTGAAAGCCAAGCCACTGCCCGCGATCTTCCCCACGGAGGAGCCCGTGCAGGAAGGGGAAAAGCGTGTGGCTGTTGCCTCGCCCGCGCAGCCGTTTCTGATTATTGGCTACAAGCGCCCGGACCGTTATTCGCCCGACGATGCCGCGCTCGACGTGCTGAGCGAAGTGCTTGCGGGCGGCCGCACGTCGATCATTTACAAAGACATGGTGCGCGACAAGCAGATGGCCCTGGGCGCAGGTGCGCAGGCGACTTTCCCGGGCGGCAAGTATCCCTCGCTGTTTATGTTTTATTCGGCTCCTTCGCAGGGCCGCAGCGTTGACGAAAGCGAAAAAGAAATTTACGCGATTATTGACGGAGTTCAGAAGAACAAAGTAGATGATGCCACGCTGCAGAGAGTGAAAACGAAACTGCGGGCCGGCTTGATCCGCAAGCTGGCCAGCAACTCGGGCCTCGCTGAAGAACTATGCACCTACTGGGTGGCCTACGGAGACTGGCGAAGGTTGTTCACCGAATTGGAAGATTACGAGAAGGTGACCGCCGACGATGTGCTGCGTGTGGCAAAAACCTATCTGGTGCCGGAGCATCGAACCGTCGCGTATACCTACGTTCCGGTGGAAGGAGGTGCGAAATAATGCGCCGCGTCTTCCTTGTGTTCACGCTTGTGTTCGCGCTTGTGTCAACGATGTTCCCGGCCCAATTGGCCGCACAGGCTCCCAAACGCGCCACCCGCGCGTCTACATCGTCTTCCGCGCCCGTCATTCCGGCGTACAAAGACCTGAAGTATGCTCCGCTCAAGCAGGTGAAGATTCCAGAGGTTCCCTCCATCACGCTTTCAAACGGCATGCGAGTCTTCCTGCTGGAGGATCACGAACTGCCTTTGGTCAGCGGCTTCGCGTTGGTCCGCACCGGCAATCTATTCGATCCCAACGACAAGCGCGGCCTCGCCGAGTTAACCGCCGACGTTATGCGTACGGGTGGCACCAGCAAGAAGACCGGCGATCAACTCGATGAAGAACTGGAGAACATGGCCGCCGCCGTCGAAAGCAATATGGGCGAATCGAACGCCACTGTCAACTTTTCTTCGCTCAAGGAGAACGCGGATAAGGTTCTGGATATTTTCAAGGGCGTGTTGACCGATCCGGAATTTCGTCAGGACAAAATCGATCTGATCATCGCGCAATCGCACAGCGGCATTTCGCGCCGCAATGACGATGCAGCCGGAATTTCCGACCGCGAGTTGACCAGTATTCTCTATGGCCGCGACAACTCCTATGGCTGGATGATTGAGCACGAGCACATCAACCGCATCAAGCGCGAGGATCTGCAGCAGTTCTATCGCCGGTATTATTTCCCGAAGAACATCATGCTCGGCATCTATGGCGATTTCAATTCAGCTGAGATGAAGACGAAGCTGGAAACGCTTTTCAAAGATTGGACTGCGGAGCAGGCGCCCGTGCCTCCGTTCCCGGCCGTCACGCAGAAGCCCACGCCGGGTGTGTTCTACGCCGAAAAAACTGACGTGACGCAGGCGTTCTTCTCCATCGGCCATCTCGGCGGCAAACTGACCGATCCCGATTACCCGGCGCTGGAAGTGGCCGCGCATATTTTAGGCAGCGGCTTCAGCAGCCGGTTGATGTCGCAGATTCGTACGAAGCTCGGCCTTGCGTATTCGATCGGCGCCGGTTGGGGCGCGTCCTACGATCATCCCGGCATCTTCCGCATCGCGGGCAGCACGAAATCCATGACGGCGGAAGAAGCGGTCGCCGCTTCGAAAGCCGAACTGGAAAAGCTGCGCGCCGCCGAGGTCACCGAGCAGGAGTTGAAGACGGCGAAGGATTCCGTGCTCAACAGCTTCGTGTTCTTTTTCGATAGCCCTGCCAAGACGTTGAACCGGGTATTGATGTACGAATACTTCGGCTATCCGCGCGACTTCCTGTTCCAGTACCAGAAAAAACTCGCAGAGGTAACGCGCGCCGATATCTTGCGCGTGGCCAAGCAGTACATGCGGCCGGATAGTCTCACCATCGTCGTCACCGGCAACGCGAAGGATTTCGGCAAGCCTCTCTCGACGCTTGGAAAAGTGGATCCGATCGACCTTGCGATTCCGGAGTCAAAATAGGAAGTATGCGGAAGATCGTCCTGATTCTTGGGCTCTCAGTATCGGTCGCCGGGCTCGCGCCCGCGCAAAGCACGGTGACCGCCAGCGACAAGCGCGCCAAGCAGGTGATTGACGATGCCATCGCGGCGCTGGGCGGAGAAAAATTCCTGAAGATGGAAGACCGCGTCGAAAACGGCCGCGCCTACTCGTTTTATAACGACCGCCTCAGCGGCCTTTCCATCGCCAAGATCTACACACGCTACACCACGGTTTCGCCCGCCGAATCGGGCAAAGTGCTGGCCACTCGCGAGCGGCAGGAGTTTGGTAAAAACGCCGATACGGCGGCGGTGTTTCGCGAAGAGGGTGCGGCAAACATCAACTGGCGGGGATCGGTACCCATGCCGAAGAATCAGGTGGACCGCTATCGCGATTCGATGCTCCGCAATATCTTTTACATTCTGCGTGTGCGCCTGAATGAGCCGGGACTGACGTTTGAATCACGCGGCACCGAAGTGGTGGATTACACGACGGTGAATGCTGTTGAGATTTTCGACTCCGAGAATCGAAGCGTGAAAGTGTATTTCCACCAGACCACGAAGCTGCCAGTGAAGCAGATTTTTCAGTGGCGCGATCCCCAGTCGAAAGAATTGATCGAGGAAGTGACGCGCTTCACCCGCTACCGCGATAACAACGGCATCCAGTGGCCGCAACAGATTACCCGCGAGCGCAACGGCGATAAGATTTACCAGATCTTTGCGGAATCCGTTCAGTTCAATACGGATTTGACGGACGACCTTTTCTCGCTCACAGGCGTCACCCGCAAGAAATAAAGTGGGCGAACCGCGGGCCCAACCCGTCACGTTAACCCGTCGCGTTAGCCCGTCACCTTAACCCGTCACTTTAACCCACGGACGCCGTTTGTGCCAGCGGCGTTGGCGACAACAACCCCCGCACTCGATCGAGCAATGTGGCTTCGGTGAACGGCCTTGCGATGGAAGCATCGGAGCGGGCCTCCGGTTGCTCCCCTTCGCTGAGGATTTCGAGCAGCTTGAGTTCGGGACGCAGTTCGCGCAGGAATCCGTTCAGAACCGGGGCCTCCGTATGCGCCGCAATGGCCAGATCCAGCGGGCCTTCGTGAATCTGCGCCAGGGTCAAGGCTTCCTCTGCGTCCGCGGCTTCCAGTAGGCGATAACCGTTTGCTTCGAAGAAATTTTGCAACTCGCGGCGAAGCGCCGCCGCAGGCTCCACCAGTAACACGGCGGGCACTCCGTTTTCCGGTGAAGCCTGCGTTTCGGCGCGGGCCGGCGCGTAGCTGGGCAGCAGCACCTCAAAGCAGAAGCTGTCGGCGAGTTGTGTCGCCGAAAAATAGCCGCCGTGTTCGGTGACAATGTTATGCGCGGTAAACATTGCGCTGCGGTCCTCTTCCGCGAACAAGGAAGGCTCGAAGAGTGCGGCGGCGTTCGGTTCCGGGCACGAATAAGCCACGGAGAGCCGCACGAACGGCTTTGCGCCATTCGCCTGCCGGAGTTCCTGGTTGGCGATATCCAGCGTCAGAATGCGATCCTCCGCCGCCGATTCCGAAAGCCGCTTGCTGGCGTGAATCACCAGATTGAGCAGCACCTGCTCCATTTGCGCCGCATCGGCCCACAGTTTGTCCACAGGACCTTCCGCCCGCAGGATGACTTTCACCGATTCCCCCGCGATCGATTCGATCATTTTACGGGTACGGCGCACCAGTCCCGTCATGCTGAACAGTTCCGGACGCGGCAGGCTCTGCGCGGAGAGCGCAGCCAGGCGCCGGTTTACCCTTTCGCCCGCCAGTGCGAATTGCTCGATCTCTTCCAACGGCTTCCGAACGGACGTGTATTCAGGGAATCGTTCCAGCAACTGCACTGCCCGAATGCGGATGCCCGCGAACAAACTGGTGTATTGATCCGTGATGCAGCCGGCCAGCCGCGTGGCCGATTCCACTTTTGCGGCCAGTTCCAATTGTTTGGCGTGCCACTCCCGCGCGCCGATATCCCGCAGGCTGACGGCGACACCGGCCAACGTCTCCCCGGCACGCACGGGAGCCGCCGATCCTTCGACGCGAATACGGGTGCCGTCGCGGCGGACCAGAATTGTGTCCGAGGAAAATTCAATCGGCTCGCCACGCAGAAGAGTCAGCGGGACCGGATCTTCCGCGCTCGTCTCCCCGCGGTTCTCCGCGTCAACGGCTCCACGCGTCAATCGAAGTACTTCGAGCATCGGCTTGCCCAGTGCATCCGCCGATGTCCAGCCGGTCATGGCTTCGGCGGCCGTGTTGAGGGAACGGACCAGGCCGTTGGCTCCGGCGACAAGGATGGCGTCGGCAACGGAGGCAAGCACGGAATCAAGGAGTGCTCTCTGTTCCGCCATCGCGCGCTCCATTTCGTGGCGGTAGATCGCGATATCCAGTGTTGCTCCAAGCGTCGCCGGCTGCACGGGCTTCACGATGTAGCCGTAAGGCACGGCCTGCCTGGCGCGTTCCAGTGTGAAGCGGTCCGCATGAGCGGTCAGGAACACAACGGGTTTCGCATGATGCTGCCGGATGATGTCGGCGGCCTGAATGCCGTCGCCGGGGCCATCCAGGCGGATGTCCATCAGGATGAGGTCGGCGTTAGGGGCCTCGGCGATCGCTTCCTTGGCGGTGGAAACGGTGTTGATGACCTCGTGGCCCATCGCCTCCACCCGATTGGCGATGTCGTGGGCAATCAGGCCTTCGTCTTCCACAATCAAAATCTTGTATTGCCGCGTGGGGGTCATCCTATTCCTCCGGAGGCCGATAGTGCGCGCTGATTCGGGTAGCTGAGGCGGCAAACCGTGCCGTTCTCTTTTCTCACCTCGAACGTCCCGCGTAACTGGCGGCTGAGAATGCGTACGATCTCGAAGCCAAGCGTCTGGGTGCCCCGGTCCGCGCCTTCGCGAATGCCCACGCCGTCGTCTTCCACCCGGAACTCGATGCGGTCGCCGGTGTTCCTGCCTTCCAGCGAAACCGTGCCGGACCGGTTGTCCGGGAAGGCGTGTTCAAAGGCGTTCGAAAGCAGCTCGTTCAGGATCAGCCCGGTGGGAATAGCGCGGTCCAGCGGTTCGCTGACCGGTTCCAGGTTCACGCGGCAGCGGATGCGGTGGGAGTCAACTCCATAAGCGTGAGAGAGATTCTGCGCAAGGCTCGCCGAAAACGCTGCCAGATCCACTTCCCGTACGCTTCCTTTCGGCGAGAGCGGCGTCGCGTAGAGCTGCTCATGCACCAGCGCCATCGATTCCACGCGGTACTGGCTATCGCGCAGTGCCTGGGTGACGCGAGCGTCCCCGGCGGCCGCCTCTACTCGCTCGGCTTGCAGTCGCAACAGGCTCGCGATCACCTGCAGGTTATTCTTCACGCGGTGATGGACTTCATGCAGCAGCACGTCTTTTTCTTCGAGCGTCCTGGCCAGCTCCCCGATCGAATGCGCCAGGCGGTCGCGGTCGGCTTTGAGCGCGTCGATCAGGGAAACTTTTTCGAGCGCGTTTTCGACGGCGGCTTGCAGGCTTTCCGCAGTGATGCGGTCCTTCACCAAGTAGTCCTGAGCACCGGCCTTGATTGCCTCTGCCGCGATGCGCTCGTTGCCCAAGCCGGTCAGCATCACGATGGCGAACCGGCGGCCGGAGTGTTGCTGGGCCAGCTTGTGGATGAACTGTAAGCCATTCATATCCGGTAGTTTATAGTCAAGCAATAAGCACGCCGACGCAGTGGCCGGCAACTTCTGGCACTCCTCCAACCCAGCCGTAGCCGTCGTGGCCTCCACCACATCCAGCGAGCGGCCGTACTTGCCCTCCAGCAGGATCCGGTATAGTTTCCGGTCGGCCAGCGAATCATCGACGATCAGGATGCGCATGATGTCCTAAGAAACTGGTGCGCCGAGGGCGGGAATATTCTCTTTGGAATGTGCGGAAAAGGGTAAGGTGGGGCGGATTGAAAATCCGCGGCGAAGTGCCACTCCGCCTGGATCGGCGTCCTGTCATTTCCACGCAGCGGGATTGCCAATACCGCGCGGAATTCCATTCGGCTCCCGGCTATACTGCACAAATTTTCGTGCCGGGTGGGGGTTCGTTAGGCCGCATCTGCTAGCATAGGTATTTGTCAGGCTCCGGGCTTCGTGCAACGGGCGGCTGCAAACCCCGCCAGATCCGGAAGGAAGCAACGGTAGCGGTTAAACCTGTGTGCCGCGGATTACCCGGGGTCTGACATATACTCCAACCAGACCGATTCCCATGTATCAGGTCATCGCCCGCAAGTATCGCCCGCAGGATTTTGGCGAACTGATCAGCCAGGAACACGTCAAAACCACGCTCGAAAACGCCATCAACCAGCGCCGCATCGCGCACGGCTATATCTTTTCGGGTCAACGCGGTACGGGCAAGACGACGGTGGCGCGCATTGTCGCCCGGTGCCTGAATTGCGAGCACGGCCCCACGCCCAACCCGTGCGGCAAATGTGCCAGTTGCATTGAGACCACGGCCGGGAACGCCGTGGATGTGATCGAGATCGACGCGGCGTCCAACCGTGGGATCAATGAAATGCGCGAGCTGCGCGAGAGCGTCCGCTACCGCCCGGCCCGCGACCGCTATAAAGTCTTCATCATCGACGAAGCGCACCAGATTACGAATGAAGCCTTCAACGCGCTGCTGAAGACGCTGGAAGAGCCGCCCGAGTGGGTAACGTTCATCCTGTGCACCACCGAATCGCACAAAATTCCGCAGACCATTCAGTCGCGCTGCCAGCAGTTCAGCTTCCGCTCGGTGGATTTCACCGAACTGATGGGTCGCATGGAGTTCATCGCCAAGGAAGAAGGCATCACCGCCGGACCCGAAGTGCTCAGCGTGCTGGCGCAGGCGGGCGAAGGCAGTGTGCGCGATTCGCTCTCGGCGATGGATCAGGCGATCGCCTGCTGCGGGAACACGCTGGACGCCGGCGAAGTACGGACGCTGCTCGGCATGTTTTCGCTCGATTCGCTGGATCAAGTGGCGAAGGCATTGGCCGCGGGCGATTCGCAGCGGATGTTTGAGATTGTCGCTGAGCTGGAATCGAACGGCCGCAGCCTGCAGCACTTCGCGCGCGAGCTGGCCCGCTACTTCCGCAATCTGCTGGTGGTGAAGATCGCCGGTGGTCCCACGAAGCTGGTAACCGCGTCCTCGGTGGAACAGCAGAAGATGATCGAAGCGTCGAAGCCTTTCGGTGAGGAAGACCTGACGCGATATTTGCAAATTACGCTCGATATGTTCCGCGATCTGCAAAGCTCCTTGCAGCCGCGCCTGCATCTGGAGATCGGCCTGCTTCGCATGGTTTACGCCGGAAAATTGCAACCGATTGAAGAAGCGCTGGCGAATTTGGGTGGAACGGGTTCGGCTCCCGCCAAGGCTGCGCCATCGGGTGGCGGCTTCGGCGGCGGAAGTTCCGCGGGTGGATATTCGGGCGCGGCAGTTCCGAATGCACCGCCTTCGAATGTACAACGCTCGAGTGGATTTGGCGGGTCGGCCTCAGGCGGCACGCGTGCATCGAGTGCGCCGCCGTTTGATCCATCGCCTGCACGTTCGCAATCGGCGCCCGCTGCCGAGCCTGCGTACGCGCCGCCGACGCCGATGCAGGGCGGAGATTTCCGCTCGCGCTTGCATGCTCAGTTGATCGAAGCGAAGCTGACGCATTTGGCAGACGCGGTGGAGCATTCGGAAGTGACGGAATCCCCGGGCGAGCTGGTGTTCACCACTCCGCGGATGTACCAGTTATTTTTGAAGCAGTCTGATTTTGAAGCCGCCGCGAAGAAGCTTGCCGGGCGGCCCGTGCGCGTCACCATAAAAGTGGGGGACGCCGCGAAGGCTGCGTCGCCCATGGCGTCCCCGGCTACCACGGCTGTTGCCGGATCAACCGCCGCTGTGCCGCAGGGCGAGACGGCGGAACGGGCGATGTCGCATCCGGAAGTCCAGCGCTTCCGCGAGATGTTCCCGGACAGCCACGTGCGTACCGTACGCAATTTGAAGGACAATTAGGCCATATATGAAACTCCCCGGAAACATGCAGAACATGATGCAGCAGGCGCAGAAGATGCAGCAGCGCATGCAGGAGGAGGTCGCCCTAATCCGCGTGGAGGGAACTGCCGGCGGCGGCATGGTGACCATCAAGATGGACGGCCACAAGAACGTGATCGGCGTGAAGATCGACGCCGAAGTGGCGGGCGATGCCGAAATGCTGCAGGACCTGGTTCTGGCCGCCTGCAACGAAGCCACCAAGAAGGTGGATGAAGAGACGAAGACCAAAATGTCCGGAATGCTGGGCGGCATGGGTCTGCCTCCGGGGTTATTCTAGGCGAGGGATTCTTCACCCATACCGATGCCTGATTTTGCCGCACCGCTGCAACGATTGATTGACGAGTTCCGCCGCCTTCCTGGCGTGGGGCAGAAGTCCGCGCAGAGACTGGCGTTTCATGTTTTGCGTACCAGCCGCGACGACGCCTCGCGTTTGGCGACCGCGCTGCTCGATGTGAAAGACAACCTGGGCTTTTGCGCGGAGTGTAACAACATCAGTGATGGCGAGCTGTGCCCCTACTGCCGCGATCCGCACCGTGACCGCTCGCAGATCTGTGTGGTGGAGGAATCGCACAACGTTCTGCCGATTGAAACCACGCGGACGTTTGAAGGCATGTATCACGTGCTGCACGGATCGATCTCGCCTTTGCGCGGCATTGGGCCGGAGCAACTGAAGATCAAGGGATTGCTCGACCGCCTGGGCCGCAATGAGGTGAAGGAAATTATTCTTGCGACCAACCCGACGGTGGAGGGCGAGGCGACCGCGGTTTATCTATCGCGCCTGCTCAAGCCGCTGGGCGTGCGCGTGACCCGCATTGCGATGGGCATTCCCGTGGGTAGTGATTTGGACTTCGCCGATGAAGTGACAATTTCGAAATCGCTGGAGAACCGGCGCGAGATGTAGCCTTAGCGCGTTCCAAACCCGCTGCCGGTTGGAAACCTGCCCCACATTCTTTATTCTTTTTCGAACCTTATTCTTTTTCGAAGATTGCCGATTTGGTGAGCGTGACGCTGTATTCGGGAAGGGTCAGTTCGCTTACTTCATGCAGGCCGGTGGCGTCGTAGACGAAGAACTTGCGGCGTTCCGGATCGGCGAGCCAAATGTGACGGACTCCCCAATGGATGTATTCTTCGAGCTTGTCCGTCATGTAGCCGATGCGGTCATCGGGGGATAACACTTCAATGGCGGCGAGCGGCGGAGATGAAGGGACTTCGTCACCGGGATCACGCGGGAAGATGGCGACGTCGGGAATACG
>JBEBFS010000011.1:0-75886 GCA_040081855.1 Bryobacteraceae bacterium
TGTAGCGCCTGATATTACAGGCCATTTCGCCCCAGATCACGCGCTGCTACACTGTCGGCATGAGCACGGCCACGCTCGTCAGCCTGGAAGAATATCTGGCGACCACCTACCGTCCGGATTGCGATTACCTGGATGGCGTGCTCGTGGAGCGCAACGTGGGACAGAAAGACCACAGTAAGCTCCAAGGCCAGGTGTTTGCCTGGTTCTGGATAAGGCGCGCGTCGCTTCGCCTGGCAGTATTTCCTGAACAACGAATCCGCGTGGCTCCCCGCCGCTTCCGGATTCCCGATGTGTGCGTCGTCACGCTCCCGGAGCCAGAGGAGCAGATCTTCACGCAGCCCCCATACATTTGCACCGAAATTCTCTCGCCCGAAGATACATTTCCGCGGCTTCAGGAGTGCTTTGACGATTACGTCGCGATGGGCGTCCCGAACATTTGGGTCCTGGACCCAGCCTCCCGCCGCAGTTGGCGCATCACGCGCGCAGGCCACCTGGAAGCGTTGGATGGAGTACTCCGAACCGAGGACGGGCGCGTGAGTATGCCGGTGGCGGAGTTGTTCGAAGCGGGCGCTTAGGGCCGATGCTCAGCAGAGTTCTGTGTGATCTCAGCCTACATTGGCTTCTGAAAAACCAGAAATCCTCGCCCGCCTCAAACGCGTCAAAGCTGAACGCGAACGAAAGAAGCCGCTGAGCCAGTCGGGGGGCTGGCTGCGGGTCGGGGACCCGCCTTCCTTGATACACTCTCCCCATGGTGAATCGCAGAGGATTTCTCAGAGGCACGGCAGGAATCGCTTTTACTGGCTGCGCGCTGCTCGATCAGGCGAAGGCACAGCAGAAGAAGGCTGGCTCAGCAGCCGCCTCGAAACGCGAGGTGAAGGTAGGCGGCAAGCGCATCCGCACCATTGATATTCACTCGCACGCGGTTGTGCCGGAGGCGCACGCGATCACGGGCACCAAGCCGACGGGTCCGGAAGTGGGTGCCAACTGGTCTGTCGATGAACGCCTTCGCACCATGGATCAGCAAGGCATTGATGTGGAGGCGATTAGCATCAATCCCTTCTGGTATGAGGCTCCGCGCGACACCGCCTCGAAGGTGATCCCACTGCTGAATGAATCGCTCGCGAAACTGTGCGCGTCGCGCCCCGACCGCTTCGTGGGGTTCGCCACCATCGCTCTGCAGCATCCCGATCTCGCCGCGCAGCAGCTTGAAGACGGCATCAAAAAGCTGGGCCTGCATGGCGGGTCCATCGGCTGCGTTTGCGCGGGCGAGGAGCTTTCGGCGCGCAAGTTCGATCCCTTCTGGGCCAAGGCCGAAGAACTCGACGTGCTGCTCTTCATGCATCCCACCGGCGTCCCGGAACTCGCGAAGCGCCTGCAGGGCAACGGCCTGCTGACAAACGTCATCGGCAATCCGCTCGAAACAACCATCGCGCTGTCGCATATCATCTTCGACGGCGTGCTCGATCGCTTCCCCAAACTGAAGATTTGCGCGGCACACGGCGGCGGTTATCTCGGCTCCTACGCAGACCGTTCCGATCACGGGTGCGTGACGTTCCCTGATGCGTGCAAACCCTATCCCGCGCTGAAGAAGAAGGCGACCGAGTACGTGAAGCAGTTATACTTCGATTCGCTTGTGTTCACGCCCGAAGCGCTGCGGCATCTGGTGACGAATTCGCGCGTCGATCACATCATGATCGGCACCGATTATCCGTACCCGTGGGTGACCGATCCGGTGGATCACATCTTGAACACACCGGGATTTTCAAATGCGCAAAAAGAGATGATGCTCGGCGGCAACGCGGCCCGTTTGTTGAAATTGAAATAGCGAGAAGAGGACCAAATGGACATTCGAGTTTCCCTGACCGCGGTTGCGCTGTGCGTTCTAACAGTGGCGGCCCCAATGTATGCTGCTGAGATTTCGCTGTTAGCCCCAGGTGGGTTCCGGGCGGCGGGCGAGCAGTTGATTGCCGATTTTGAGAAGAAGACCGGAAACAAAGTGAAGGGCACGTTCGGCTCTGGCCTCGGCACGAAGGCTCAGGTGGCCAAGGGCGAAGTTTTCGATGTCCCCGTCATTCAGCCTCCCTATGACGAAGTGCTGCGTTCGGGCAACGTTGTTGAAAAAAGCGCCACGCCGCTCGCAAGCGTTGCCGTCGGCGTCGCCGTAAAGAAAGGCGCGAAGAAACCCGACATTTCGAATGCTGAAGCCGTGAAGAAGATGCTGCTGGCGGCGAAATCCGTGTCGTACCCGGACGCCAAAGGCGGGGCGGCGGCCGGTGTGAGTTTTCTCGAAACACTCAAGAAGCTGGGCATCGCCGATCAAATGAAAGCCACGCTCAAGCCGGCGCAAGGCGGCGCAGGAGCGATGAAAATGGCAGCAACCGGGGAAGCAGAAATTGGGCTCACGTTCATGAGTGAAATGGAGGAGCCGGGCATCGACATCGTCGGCCCCCTGCCAGCGTCCATTTCTGAACCGACGCGACTGGTGGGGTTTCTCCACGCAAAGTCGGCGGACCCAAAGACCGCGAAAGCTCTGCTGGAATACCTTGCGTCGCCTGCTGCCGCGGCAGTCTACAAGAAGATTGGCATGCAACCGGCGAAGTAGAAATCAGACCGAACTGCGCGGCGCAAGCGGGAACTAACCCGGCGGCTACTTGTTCTCTTTCTTTCGTCCGCTCTTCGGCGTTTGCATCCTGACGCGGTTGCATTGCGGACACTTCCACTTCCGGTTGCCGTGATAGATGTGTCCCTTTAGTTCCTTCATTGCGATTTTGCAGAACTTACAGGTCATGCGCTTAGGTCACGGACGATCTTCATCAGCATGACACGCCGCACGCAAGTATATTATTTCAAGGGGTTTTTCATGTCACAGAATCAACTATTGACGAAGGTCCGCCGCACTTTGCTGGTCTGTGGTGGCGCGCTGTTGCTCTTGTCTCACGCCCAAGCGTTCCAGATTCCGACCGCAGATCCATCGATGATGCAGGCGGATGCCGCATTCGTGCAGGCTCTGGCGAAGGGCGATAAGAGCGCCTTGGAGAAAATGCTGGACGCCGAGTTCACCTGGACGGACTACAACGGAAGAACTTTGACTCGCGCGCAGTTTCTGCAAGCACCGGGCAAGCCCGCGATTACAAACGATTCCTCCGCGGAGCACAAGCAATACACTTACGGCGACCTCGGCAACGTGCAGGCAAACCAGGGCCGCGCGCATGAGCTGCGCATTTACGCCAGGCGCGGCGGTGTGTGGAAGGCGATTGACTACCAGGAAGTGATGTCGCTCGAAAATCCGCCCACGGCGACGCCCGGAGCAGGCAAGGATTGCGAAAACCCCTGCAAGAAGATCCTCTTCACTCCGAAGACGGAAACCGAAAAACAAGTAGCCGCCGCGTACTCAAAGCTGGAAACAGCGGCCATGGCGCACAATTCGCCCGTGTTTGCGACGTTGGTGGGCGATGAGTTTGTGGCGGCCAGCTCAAACAGCAACAAGATTTACGATAAGCAAGGCCGCATCGATGATTTCAATCACTCGAAGATGGCGGGCGTTGCCCCCACGCCTCTGATGTCGGGCCGGATGATCGCCTTCGGAGACGCGGTGCTGATGATTTCCGAGCACATTCCGGACAAGGGTCTTCCCCTGCATGTCACACGCGTGTGGGTGAAGCGGAACGGCAGCTGGGTGGAGACGATCAGCTATCAAACTTCGGTCAGGGACACGAAGCGGTAGCGAATCGGACCAGCGATAAGGCCCGGCTAGCGCTTCGCCGCGACCTCTTTCTTTTCCTGTTCGGTCAGGAAATCCGTGTAGGGCCCTTTGAAGTCCTCGATTTTGCCGTGGTCGAAGTGCCAGATTCTGGTGGCCACCTCTTCTACCAGGTCGTGGTCATGCGTGACCAGCAGAACCGTGCCGTCGTACTTCTGCAGCGCGATGTTCAGCGCATTGATGGACTCCAGATCCAAGTGGTTGGTCGGCTCGTCCAACATCAGAAAGTTGGGCTTTTGCAGCATGATGCGGCAGAAGATCAACCGGGCAGCCTCACCGCCCGATAGCATTTCCGTACGCTTGGTAGCGTCCTCGCCGCTAAACAGCATCTGACCAAGCAAGCCACGCAGTTCCTGCTGACCCGCCGAGGGATCAAACTCATGGAGCCATTCGAGAAGCGTCACGCCCGGCCTGATCGATTCCTTATGATCCTGCGAGAAGTAACCAACGGCGACTTCGTGTCCCCAGGTAACCGTTCCCCCATCGACGACAAAATCGCGTTCGGGGTCATCAACGAAGCCGGTTGCATTCTTGAGCAGGGACTTCAACATCGTCGTTTTCCCTGCGCCGTTACGGCCCAGTAGGCCGATTTTTTCGCCGCGGGGGATAGAAGCTGCAAAGTTTTGAATAACTTTGAGATCGCCGTACGCTTTCGTCAATCCCTTGATTTCGAGCGGATGCCGCCCGGAAGGCTTCAGGTTCTGGAAGCGGATAAAGGGCCGTTGGATGTTCGATTTGGCGAGTTCGGCGGACTGCAGGCGCTCCACTTCTTTCTTGCGGGACGTTACCTGCGAAGAGCGCGTGCCGGCCGCGAACCGTGCGATGAATTCCTGCAACTGCGCAATTTTCTTTTCGCGCTGCACGTTGCTCGCCTCAATGCGGGAGCGGATCTGCGTCTTCTGCAGAACCATGTCATCGTAGCCGCCGGTGTAGGTGATGATGCTTTGGTAGTCGATGTCGGCGGTGTGCGTGCACACTTCGTTCAGGAAGTGGCGATCGTGTGAGATAACGAGAAGGCAGCCCTGATAGGCGATGAGATACTTCTGTAGCCAGTGGACGGAGTCCAGATCAAGGTTGTTGGTAGGCTCGTCGAGGAGCAGCACGGTTGCGTTGCTAAAGAGCGCCTGCGCGAGCAGGACGCGCACCTTCTGGCCGCTTTGCAGCTCAGCCATTTTGCGAAGGTGCAGCTCCTCCGGAATGTCCAGGCCTTCAAGCAAAGCCGCGGCGTCAGACTCGGCAGTATAGCCGCCCTGATCACCGATGACTCCCTCAAGTTCGCCGAGACGCATGCCGTCCTCGTCGGTCCAATCGTTGGGGTTTTCGTAAAATTTATCGCGTTCCTGCAGGGCATTCCACAACGGGGCGTTGCCCATGATAACGGCGTCCAGCACGCGGAATTCATCAAACGCGAACTGATCCTGCCGGAGGATGCCAACCTTCTTCGGCCGGGTAATGGAGCCTTTACTGGGGTCCAGTTCGCCGGTCAAGATCTTCATGAACGTCGATTTGCCCGCGCCGTTCGGCCCGGTGATCGCGTAGCGGCGGCCTTCGAGAAAGGTGGTGGTGACGTCCTCGAATAGAATGCGCCCGCCAAAGCGCATGGTGATGTCGTTAACAGAAATCAAGGGAAGAGAGAAAAACGCCTAAGGAATTACGGTGCCTTTTATCAAAGCACCGCTTCTTTGAGTATACCGTGGGTGGTGTTTGGAGCGCTGGTGCCGGTTGTGCACTTAGAGGGGCTCACTGGGAGAGCGTGAATATCACGTCGATGGGAGCGCTGACTTCCACGGACTTGCCGTTCAGTAGCGTCGGGCTGTAGACCCACTGCCTGACCGCATCCAAGGCAGCTTGGATGAGAAGCGGGTTGCCGCTGATGACTTGCAGTTGCTGAATAATTCCTTCCTCGCTGACCACGCCGATCAATCGAACGGTGCCGGACACGCGCGCCAACTTCGCGGAAATCGGATAAACGGGAACGACGCGATGAATCAGCTTCGCCGCGAGAACAGTACCGCCAACCGTGACAGGCTTCTGTGGCTGCTCGATGGCCGCTGGTTTCACCAGCGGGGGCGGAGGTGTATCTCCACTATTGATGCGCGGGATTAGGGCGGTGGGCAACGGGAGCGCGGCATCAAACGTGAGTGGATCGACAAGACTTGGCTCGTCGACGATTTCCGGATTGGTGTTCAACTTCGGGATGGTTGTGGGGACGAAGAATTCTCGAAAAATGCGCGCAATCGAACGGCGCGGTCGCGCGGCAGGACGTTCGGCGGCCTGCGGCGCGGGCGGTTTGGGCATCAGAGAGAGTGTGGTGGGCAGCGTGATGTGTCCCATGGCGAGCCGCTCGGTGTAGATGAGCGGGATCAGCAGGAGAACTCCGGCAGCCGCGGTTTGCGTGGTGAGAGATAGGGCGAGCGCGCGTGCTTTCGCGCCGCTTTCGGCAGGGAGAAGGAGCGATTGCTCAAACATGCACAAATAGACACCGCAGTGGAGAGAAGGTTCCCAAGCGGAGGTAGCGATGCTCCGGTGGCGTGCCAGCAGAATGCGGAGAGGGCTGTTTTTTCTCGCGCTTACCGATGCAGGCCGTGGCTCCCCTAACCGAGGTGGCGTATGATTCGGGCGTGATGGCGACTCAAAACCCAACCGCGTGGAGAAGCAACGAATTCAAGCTCGGCATCAACATGGCGGGCGCGGTCTCGGCGGGAGCGTACACGGCGGGCGTGCTCGATTTCTTGCTGGAGGCGCTGGAGGAATGGGAGAAGGCAAAGACGGCGTTTCGTGCGTCGCTGGCGAACCCGGCCGGAGCTTCGGCGGCGCCGGTTCCTCTGCACGACGTGACGATTGAAGCGTTCGGAGGCGCGTCCGCGGGGGGAATGTGCGCGGCGATTGCGGCCGTGATGGTTCAACAGGAATTCGCACACATCCGCAGCGCGATGGAAGCGGGCACGTCGAACACGTTGTACGAAAGCTGGGTGAACCGGATCGGTATCGAGCGTCTGTTGGGAACCAGGGATATCGAAAACGGCGGCGCGCTTGTGTCGCTGCTGGATTCGACGGTGATCGATGAGATTGCGCGGGAGGCACTGCAGCCGAGCGCGGCGAAGAAGCGCAGCTACATTTCGCGGCAGTTGACTTTGTTGCTGACGCTGACCAACGTTCGCGGTATTCCGTACCGGCTGTATAGCGATCCGACAGGAGGCGACGAGACGACCGGGCCGACGGCGGACGAATACACGGCGTATTACGGCGACCGGCTGCGTTTTGAGACCACGGAGGGCGATCAGGCGCCATCGCATCCGTCGGCAAAAGCGCTGCCTGCAGGCACACCGGGCGCGGGCTCCTGGCCCTTGCTGCAGGAAGCCACAAAGGCAACGGGGGCGTTTCCGATCATGCTGGCCCCGCGACGGTTGACCCGTGAAAAAACCGACTACGTAACCCCGCCGTGGGAGACGACTCAGGAAGCTTCTGGAGAAAAGTCCGCACAACCGGACTGGCGGCCGCAGCCTCCGACGATTGAGACGTTGAACGTAGACGGCGGAGTGACGGACAACAATCCGTTTCAGTTAGTGAATGACGTTTTGCTGTCGCTTCAAAGCTCTGCGAATGTGAATCCGTCAGGTGCGGAGGAGGCCAATTGCGCCGTGGTTACGGTGGCGCCGTTTCCCGCAACGTGGAAGTGGGCGGAAAACTATGACACTTCAACGTGTTCCGCAATTTGGCCGATGTTGGGTAGGCTGCTGGATGTGCTGATTTCTCAATCGCGGTTCATGGGGGAATCGTTGAGCGAGTTGACGAACGGGGCGTCGTTCAACCGGTTCGTGATCGCTCCGTCGGATTCCGGTTGGAAGAAGGGCAGTGCGTTACAGTGCGCGGTGTTGAACGCTTTCGGGGGATTCTTTTTCCGGGGCTTTCGCCGTCACGATTTTCTGTTGGGACGGCGCAATTGCCAGCGATTTCTGCGGGCGCACTTTTGTCTGCCAACGAATAACACCGTGATTGCCGCGGGGCTGCGCGAGGCGGGGTCCTGGGAGGACGAGATCCAGCGTCAATTTGGAGTGCCTGCGCCCGTTGCCGAAACCGGAACTTCGGAGACGTGGCTGCCGGTGATCCCCGTGATGGGCACGGCGGAATCTGAGGTGGCGAACCCCGCACGGGAGAAAATGCCTAGGGAGGAGCTGGATCGAATCGTGGGACTGATCTTAAAGCGGGCGAAGGCGATTCGTCCGTTGTTGTTGGCGGACGCGCCCGGCTTTGTTCGTTGGACTGCGGGAATTGTGCTCCGTTGGCCTTTCTCGATTCTGATCAAGAGATCGCTGCGTGCAACGCTCGTGGAACGCATGGGAGACAGCGTGGAGCCAAGCTAAGCCGCGCATTTGCAAGGTAGGCGGTTTAACATAGAGAGAAATGCCTCACCTACGCGGGCGCTTGACGCTGATCGGGGGCGCAATTGCGTTCATACTGATCATTGGCAGCGCGGGCTTCATGCTCATCGAAGATTACTCTGTTTTCGATGCGCTTTACATGACGCTGACCACCATCACGACCGTGGGCGGCGGCGAGGTCCGGAAGCTGAGCGAGGCAGGGCGCGTCTTCAACTCCTTCGTGGTCACAATCGGCGTGACCGTCATCTTCTTAGCCATCGGGGCGATGACGCAGACGATCATCGAACTCGAGTTCAATCAATATTTCGGAAAGCGGCGGATTAAAAACATGATCGAGAAGCTCCAGGGCCATATTATTTTGTGCGGGTTCGGGCGCGTCGGCCGTGGGGCGGCGGATGAGTTGAGGAAAGCCGGTGTGCCATTCGTAATCGTGGATCACGATGAGGAAAAAGTGGAGCGCGCGATTAAGGCGGGCATGCTCGCGGTGCTGGCGGATGCGGGACGCGACGAGACGCTGAAGGATTTAGGTATTGACCGCGCCAAAGGATTGATCGCGACTCTCGCCTCGGACGCGGACAACCTGTTTGTCATTCTTTCGGCTAAGGCGCTCAATTCACGACTGCATCTTTCGGCGCGCGTGGACGAAGAAGCGTCGGAAGAAAAAATGCGGCGCGCGGGGGCGGACTTCGTGTTCGCTCCTTACAAGAGCACCGGACACCGGATGGCACAGGCTCTCATCAAACCGCATGTGCATGAGTTCATCGACTTTACCACCAAAGGCATTGGACCGAATGTGGGTATTGAACAAGTGCGGGTGAGTGCGCATAGCCCTCTGGCGGATCAAACGTTAGAAGTCGTTCATGCGAATCGGGATTGGGGTGTGATTGTGCTGGCGATCCGGCGGGCGAGTGGCGATATGCAATTTAATCCGCCGCTTTCGGAGACCATCACTGTGGGCGATCATTTGATTGTCATGGGCGAGGTTGATCATCTTCAAAAGCTGGAAAAACTTTTGGCGGGCGCGGAAAAATGAAGATCATCACCACAGCCCAGTCCCGCGAGGCGGATCGGATTACGATCGAGCGTGGAACGCCCGCTAATGTACTGATGGAGCGGGCGGGCAGCTGCCTGTACGAATTCATCGAGCGCACGTTCCACCCACTGTGGGAGCAGCGTGTCGCGATATTTTGCGGCAAGGGCAACAACGGGGGTGACGGGCTAGTGCTGGCGAGGATGCTCGACGGGAGAGTTGCTTCGCTGCAAGTGGTGCTGGCCGAGGATGTCGCGATGAATCATCCCGATCGCGACGCGACCATCGTGGTGGACGCGCTGTTGGGAACGGGTTTCCGCGAGCCAGTACAGGGCCGCTACGCCGAATTGATCCGCTGTATCAATGAAGATTTTCCGGCCGCGAAGATCATTGCCGTGGATATTCCTTCGGCGATGCGCGTGCGTGCCGATTTCACAGTGACCTTTGGCGCGCCAAAGGCGGAGATGGTGCTGAGTCCGTTGGCACACACCGCCGGCGCAATTGAAGTGGCGGATATCGGCCTGGTGCCGGATGCGCTGGAATCCAAGCTGGAACTTTCGGAAGCGCGGGGATTTCGCAAGATGCTTGCGCCGAGGGCGGCCGACGCTCACAAAGGAAACTTCGGGCACGTTCTGGTGGTGGGCGGGGCTGCGGGGAAAACCGGCGCGGCAACGATGACGGGACTGGCGGCCGCGAGAATGGGCGCGGGGCTGACAACTGTGGCATGCTCTGAACCGTCGCGATTGGCGCCCGAACTAATGAGCGCACCGCTGCATCGAGCGGTATCGGGGCGCCTCACATTGGATGCGTCGGCATTGGAACGGATTTCGGTATTGGCCGTTGGGCCTGGACTCGGCCTGGAGCGAGAACTGGTGGCACAGCTCATGCGCGACGCGAAGATGCCGATGGTCGTCGACGCGGATGGGCTGAATTCCATCGCAGGGAGCGAATTTCAAGGGCGCGGTGTGGAGACGGTGTTGACGCCGCATCCGGGCGAGATGGCGCGGTTACTGGGCGAGCCGGTTCGTGATCGGGTGGAAGCCGCGCGGCTGTTTGCGGCAAGCCGCAATGTTTGTGTGGTTTTGAAAGGTTTCCGGACGCTGATTGCCGTGCCCGATGGACGGGTGTGGATCAACCCGACGGGCTCGCCTGCGCTGGCGAAGGGTGGATCAGGCGATGTGCTCACCGGGATGATCGCGGGCATGATTGCGCAGTTCCCGAAGGACATAATCACGGCGGTACGGGCGGCGGTTTGGCTGCACGGACGGACGGGCGAGTTGGGGGCTGAGGAGTTGACGGAATCCGGAGTGCTGGCTACAGATCTACTGCGCTACCTGCCCAACGCGATTCGGGAGTGCCGGGGGTAGATCCCGCGTAGTTTCTTAAGTTACTGCGGCCTTATCCCCCGGCTAACGCCGGGGGTTCGATACCGGGTGCCGGTCTTTCAAAATGGGGCGATGTTACACTTGAAGTTTCCTCCAAAAACAGCCTCATGCAATCGATTCATGAACTTTTAGAGCGCGCTTTGGCGCAGATTCAGGAGTCGGGTTCGCTCGCCGCGCTCGACCAGTTGCGCATTGAGTATCTCGGGAAATCGGGCAAGCTCACGGCGCAGATGAAGACGCTCGGCTCGCTGGCCGCGGAAGACCGCAAGGCGTTCGGGCAGGCGGTGAACACAGCCAAGGCGAAGATCGAAGAAGCGCTGGAGCAGATGAAGGCGGGGCTGAAGGAAACGGCCCGCCCGACGGGGCCGGCGCTCGACGTGACTCTGCCGGGACGCCGGCGCTATGCCGGACGCGTTCATCCGATGACGTCGACCGCAGAGACCATGAAGAAGATCATGATCGGCCTGGGCTTTTCCTACGACGATTACCCGGACATTGAGAGCGAAGAATATAATTTCGACGCGCTGAATACGCCGTCGTGGCATCCGGCGCGCGATTTGCACGATACGTTTTACACCGATGGATCGCACCTGATGCGCACGCATACGACGGCGTTTCAGGGCCGTGTGATGCGCGCGAGCGGCGGACAGATTCCGATTCGCGCGATGACGACGGGCCGCTGCTACCGCAAGGACGACATTGACGCATCGCACTACCCGGTGTTCCAGCAGTTGGACGCGTTCGCCGTGGGAACCAAGATCACAATGGCGGATTTGCGCTGGACGCTGACGGAGCTGGCGAAAGGGCTGTTCGGCCCCGGGGCGAAATTGCGCTTCCGCCCGAGCTATTTTCCGTTTACGACGCCAAGCGCTGAGGTGGACGTGAGTTGCGTGGTTTGTAAGCAGGCCGGTTGTTCGCTATGCTCGCGCACGGGTTGGTTGGAAGTGTTGGGCAGCGGCATGATGCGCCCTGAGGTTTTGCGATGGGGCGGACTTGATCCCGAGCGCCACCAAGGCTTCGCGTTTGGCATTGGCGTGGACCGCATCACGATGCTGCGGCACCAAATCAACGACATCCGTCATTTGTATCAAGACGAAGAAGCCTTCTTGAGGCAGTTTTAAAAGGCCGGGGCTGCTGCACAAAAATCTCGTTCGGAAGATGAGCTCGGAATAATAAGCAATGATCGTTAATACCCGCTGGCTTCTTGATTACCTGGATCCGCACCCCACGCTGCCCGTGCTGCTGACGACGTTGCCGCGCGTGGGTCTGGACATTGAAGCGGTCCACGTGCTTTCACGTGAGCTCGAAAACATTCGCATTGGTTTTATTCGCTCGAAGCGCCAACTCGAGGGCACCACGGACAAGTGGGTGCTGGACGTTGAGGTGGCTCCGGGCGAAAAGCGGCAGATTGTGTGCGCGGCGGCGCACCCCGTGGAAGTGGGTTGGGGCGTGCCGGTGGCGCTGGCGGGCACCGAACTGCCTTCCGGCGGCTCGATTCACGAAGACACATTTCACGGAGTGCTCTCGCAGGGCATGATCTGCCTGGACGGCGAGATGGGCCTGGTCGCGCGCGGCAGTGGCCTGCAGGTGTTCCATGACGAAGCGCTATTGGGCCAGCGGCTGCCCGATGTGACGCACATTGAAGAAGCGCTGGTCCACGTAAAGGTCTATCCGAATCGGCCAGATTGTCTTGGATTGGTAGGCATTGCGCGGGAAATTGCGGCGATGCTCGATCTGAAACTGGTGCTGCCGAAGGTGAGTGTGCTCGAAACGTCGGCCGCCGCAGTTCCCGTGCAGATTGAAGCAGCATCCTTGTGCTCGCGTTATACGTGCCGGGTGGTAAATGGCGTGGAGATTGGGCCCTCGCCCGCATGGCTTGCAAGCCGGTTGCTTTCGAGCGGATCTCGTCCGATCAACAACGTGGTGGATATCACGAACTTCGTCATGAAAGAGTTTGGCCACCCGCTACACGCCTTCGATCTGCGGCGTGTCAAAGAGAAAGTTGTTGTGCGGCGTTTCGCCCAAGGGGAGTCGCTGCGGTTGCTGGACGGCCGCGTGGTGGGCGAATCGGGCGAAGATGCTCCGCTGGCGATTTGCGACGCGCATGGGCCGATGGCGCTCGCCGGAATCATGGGCGGCGAGGGATCGGGCATTGCGGATTCGACAACAAATGTGTTGCTGGAATCGGCGCACTTTGAGCCGACAGGCATTCGCGCGAGCGGAAGGCGGTTGGGTGTGGCGAGTGATTCGTCCTACCGGTTTGAGCGCGGCATGGATCCGAACGAGACGCTGGAAGCCGCGCGTGAGCGGGCTGCCTCGCTGATGTTTGAGATTGCGGCGGCGAAATCGGCTGGACCGGTTACGGACACATATCCCTCAGCGGTGCAGAAGCCGGTGTTCTCCCTGCCTGCCGAAACGGTCACGGGTTATTTGGGTGTGGCTGTGACAGCGGACCAGGTAAAGGCGTCGCTGACTAAGTTGGGTTACGAGTGTTCGGACGATCTGCTGCACATCAAGGCTCCGACGCGCCGCGTCGATGTAAATGACGCCGTGGTGCTGATCGAAGACGTGGCTCGCGTGATTGGTTATGAAGCGATCAAGCCGGCGCCGAGTCCGGAGACACCGAGTGCGGGATCGACAACAGCGCTGGATGTAGCGCGGCAGACGGCGCGCGGATTGCTGGTGGGCAATGGATTCCTCGAACTTCGCGGCGTGCCGCTGGAACCGCTGGAAGGTGAGGCGCGGTTCTCCCAACTGGACGGCCCTTCGGTTACGCTGGCGAATCCGCTGAACGCGGATTTGGCACGGGTGCGGCGGTCGCTGATTCCCTTCCTTGTGAAAACGGCGGTGTACAACGCAACACGGCGCGCGGCGACGTTTCGGTATTTCGAAATCGACAAGATTTTTGCTCGGCAAAAGGGCGAACCGGTGGAGCACTGGTCGCTCGGCATGCTTCTCGGCGGCGCACTGAACGATTCCGATTGGTCAACGCGGCGGGCTACGGATTTCTTCGATCTCAAGGGCTCCGTGGAATCGCTGCTCGAAGGATTGCGCACGCCGCGGGCGACGTTTACCCCGATCGCAGCGGTAGAGGGATTCCAGAAGGAAACCACGGCTACGATTTTGATCAACGGCGAAGCCGTTGGCCTGATGGGCCAAGTAGACGCGGAATATCTGGCGGGCGAACGCATTCATCAAGCGGTGTTCTCGGCGGAATTGTTCCTGGGCAAATTGGTTCCCTTGATGAGCGAGACCCCGGCGTTTGAGGCGCTGCCGCGTTTCCCTGGCATGTATCGCGATCTTTCGTTCGTTGTGGGCAAAGACGTTCCTTACGCAGCCATCGAAAGCACGATTCGCTCCGCGGCGGGGCCGAATCTGGAAGCCGTCGATTGCATTGACGTGTTCGGAGGCAAAGGCATCGCCAAGGATTCGCGCAGTATTGCCGTGTCGATGGCATTCCGTGCGGCCGACAGGACACTGGCTTCCGAGGAAGTAAACGTGGCGATAGAGGAGATCATCTCGAAGCTGGCGGCGGAGTTCAAAGCGGACCTGCGCGGCTAAGCAAACTTCGGCATTTTCTGAGCACGCTAGCCGAACAAATGGTCCATTGGGTGCACCGCCTTACCAGCGATGCCAGCCGTGCAAACACGTGATTTCGGGGTGATGGAGGTTTCGCCCGGAGCCTTCCTTTCCTTCCCAAACGGTATTCCTGGCTTTGATCGCGAACGCCGCTTCGTCCTCATCGAGCCGCCGCTGATGGCGCCGGCGGTTGTTTTGCAAAGTGCCGAGACACCGGATTTAAGCTTCCTTGCCATTCCGGTTTCCGTTGTGGATGCCGGGTATCAAATTGGCATCACGCTCGAGGATCTTCGACTAATCGGTCTGGAGGAAACACGTCAACCCGCGGATGGGCGCGAGGTGCGTTTGCTCGCGATCGTCTCCACTGCGGCGGGCGGGCAACTGAGCGTAAACCTATTGGCTCCGGTGGTCATTCGCCTGGACGCGGGGGTTGCGGTGCAAGCCGTGAGGAATGACGTGAAGTATTCGCACTGCCATCCGCTGCTTCTGGAAACAGGAGATTCGTCATGCTCGTGATCCGGCGGCGTGCGGGAGAGTCTGTTCTGATCGGCGAAAACATCGAGGTTCACGTGCTGGAGTTGAGTGCCTCTTACGTCAAGATCGGCATTGATGCGCCGCGGGATGTGGCGGTTGTGCGGCGGGAGATTCATTTGACAGCGGCGCAGAACCGTTCCGCGGCGCGCCTGAGCGGGAGTTCCCTCCCCGATGCGCTTCTGCGGCTTCAGAAGAAGACAGAAGGCAACATCGCCGGATAGCCAGCGGCTCGAATCGAAGAGAGACTAAACCGCTATTAGGCTTGCGTCTTCCCGTAAAGCACGTAGGTGAGACCTTGCAAACTCGCGGTCACCGCTTTTTGTTGAGATTCAATCTGTGCGAGGAGTGCGTCGGCCGTTTCCAACTGGCGCGACAAGTTCGTCTGCATCAAACTGACACGATCGGTAAGCGCCGAAATTTGGCGCTGAATATTTTTGTCGGTGCGGTCGATTCCATCCACCTCGGCGCGGATCAGGCCGGTGATCGGATCGCTCACTTGCCGCAGCGTACGCGAGTAACCGGCAAAGTTTTCGGTCGCCGAACCGAGGAATAAGAAAGCATCCGTGATCGAGCTATCGCTCAACGATCGGAACGCCGCCGTGTCCAAGGATGCTTTGCCTGCAGTATCAAAACTGATGCCCATATCCGCCAGGCTTCGTACCGAGCCGCTCTCGTTGCGGTAGCCGACAACCTGGCGCAGAGTCTGTTGAAGACGCGTCACGATCGGGTTGCCGGAGAGTAATCCGGCACTTGAGCCCACCTGCGCATTCAATCCGGTTCGCAAGGAATTGTAGGCGTCGACAAAGCTTTGCAGCGCGGTGGAAAGCTTGTTGCGGTCCGTGGCCACCGTGATCTTTGTCGCAGACGCGGAGGCATCCAACAATTGGAACGTGACGCCGGGCACCACGGCGTTGACGACGTTTCCCTCCTGCCGGACGGTGATGCCGTTCAATTGAAACTCGGCGTCAGAGCCGGGGTTCGATGATGTAAGAAGCGACGTATTGGTGGCCTGCGGATCATCGTTCAACGCAATGGGCGCCGCTCCCGTCACCGCGCTGGTGATGTGGAGATAATTGCCATCTTCCGTTGTCAGGATGGATGCCGTGACGCCGGCATCCAGAGAATTTATTTTGTCGCGCAGTCCCACTAAGGTATTTGTCGACAGCGTGAATTCGCAGCTTTCCGAACCCACGGTCAGTTTCATGGATCCATTCGAAGACACCGGCGTGGAGCTGGAATCGGCATAGGCTGTCACCGATCGTTCCGAAGCGGCTTTGGCAATGGAGGTAATCGAGTCGATGGTGTATGTTGTGGGTACCGTGCTGCCGACGCTCAAAATTGAGATGGCGCTGGTATTCGAGCTGGTCGCGGAGACGGCGCGATTTGTGGCAATGCTCCCAAGTGATTCGAGAGCGGAGGCGAGACGGGCGGTATCGGAACTCAACGATCCGAGTAACGATTTTTGCTGGAGCAGGTCTCCATCCCGATTTTGTAGTTGGGTGATGGGAACTTGGGCGATCTGAACCGCGCGATTCAGGATGGTTTGCAGGTCGCTCGAAAACTGACTGACACCGGTAATCGTGAGCGGGGCGATACTCATCGCAGTTTCTCCATGGAATTCTTCCTGAGCCTCTCATCGGCGAATTTTCCTGTTTTTGGAATGCAGGATTTGTCCTTTTCGGCAAATCCTACAATTCCTGTGCATAATAGGAACAGCCAGATGACAGAAATTTCGCAACGTAGGGCACTGGTTACTGGCATCACGGGACAGGACGGATCGTACCTGACCGAGTTGCTGCTTTCCAAAGGCTACGAAGTACACGGCATTATCCGGCGTACCTCCACATTCAATACAGACCGGCTAGACCACCTCTATGCCGATCCACACGAAAAGAGAGTCGGGCTGCACCTGCATTACGGCGATCTGGCGAATGCCGCGCGTCTGCGGCATCTGATCGAGGAGATTCAGCCGCACGAAGTTTACAACCTGGGCGCGCAATCGCATGTCCGCGTAAGCTTTGACCAGGCGGAATACACGGCGGACGTCGTTGCCGTCGGTGCGCTGCGTTTATTCGAAGCGTTCCGGGACTACGCGCTCGCGCATGATCGTAAACCAAAGCTCTATCAAGCGGGATCGTCGGAGATGTACGGTGCAACGCCACCGCCGCAGGATGAAACCACGCCCTTCTATCCCCGCAGTCCGTATGCAGTGAGTAAGGTCGCTGCACACTGGTACGCGGTTAACCAGCGCGAGGCGTACAAGATCTTCATCGCAAATGGCATCCTGTTCAACCATGAATCACCCCGGCGAGGCGAGACGTTCGTAACGCGCAAGATCACGCGCGCGCTGGGGCGCATCAAGCTGGGCCTGCAAAAGAAGTTGTACCTTGGCAATCTGGATGCGCGGCGCGACTGGGGTCACGCGCAGGATTACGTCCGCGCAATGTGGCTGATGCTGCAACAACCGGAGCCAGACGATTATGTGGTCTCCACCGGCGAAAGCCACACAGTGCGTGAGTTCCTGGACGTTGCGGCGGGAAATTTAGAACTGAACTGGAACGATTTCGTGGAAACGGATTCCCGTTATTTGCGCCCCACGGAAGTGGATGCGCTTGAAGGGGATTCCAGTAAAGCGCGGCGTGTGCTCGGATGGCGTCCCGAGATTAATTTCGAGCAGTTGGTTCGTTCGATGGTGGAGCATGACCTGGAGCTGGCCCAGCAGGAATTGACGCTGGCTAAGGCCGGCCACGTGGTATCGCCCCGCGGCGGGGCACACACGTAAGCTTTTTCGCAGGGCTATTGTATCCGGTATTGGATAAGATTCACGGAGGATCCATGCCAGCTCGTCTAAATTCTGGATCTCGCATTTATGTCGCGGGGCATCGGGGCCTGGTGGGTGCGGCGATTAAACGCCGGCTCGAGGAGCTCGGGTGCAGAAATATTCTTGCTCGAACGAAGGCAGAATTGGATCTGCGCGACGGCGCGGCGGTCGACCACTTTTTCGCAAGCGAAAAGCCTGAGTATGTTTTTCTAGCCGCCGCCAAAGTGGGCGGCATCATGGCGAACGCGCTTGAACCCGCGGTTTTCCTTTACGAAAACCTCGCCATCCAGACCAATGTGATTCATTCGGCATGGAAACACGGCGCGAGCAAACTGCTGTTTTTGGGCTCGTCCTGTATTTACCCAAAGATGGCGCCGCAACCGATTCAGGAGAGCAGCCTGCTCACCGGACCTCTGGAAGAAACGAATGAGGCGTACGCAATTGCGAAGATCGCCGGCCTGAAAATGGCGGCTGCTTACCGGGCGCAATACGGGTTTCAGGCGATCAGTTTGATGCCCACAAATCTTTACGGACCAGGAGACAATTTCGATCTGGAAACGTCGCATGTGCTCCCCGCCCTGATCCGCCGTTTCCACGAAGCTGTGGCGACCAAAGCAAAGGAAGTAGTGCTGTGGGGCACTGGCACGCCTCGCCGGGAATTTCTGCACGTGACCGACCTGGCTGCGGCGGCTTGTTTTTCCATGGAACACTACGATGGCACCCAGCACCTGAACGTGGGTACGGGAGAAGATTTGACGATCGCCGAACTCGCGCAAGTGGTCGCGAAGGTGACGCGCTACCAGGGAAAGATCACGTTCGATTCCACTAAGCCGGACGGTACGCCGCGCAAAGTCCTGGACGTTTCAAAAATTCGGAGATTGGGATGGGTGCCGCGCATTTCGCTTGAAGACGGCATCGTCAGCACCTACGAGTGGTATGTCACACATAAGGCCAAAAGTATGGCAGGATGAAACTTCATGCCTGACGCTACTCGCCGTGAACGCCTCATGCGCGTTCTGAATAAAGTTGCCTCCCAGCCCGTGCCCGAGGACGAAACCGAGTCTCTTTTTGAGAGCGGATTACTGGATTCCTTCGCCTTGCCGGACTTGGTCAGTGCAATTGAAGAAGAATTTTCCATCAAGGTTCCGGACCGGGACTTGAACCCGCGTAAGTTCGATTCGGTCGCCCGGATCGAAGCCTATCTGGAAGAGCACGCCGGGTAACCAAACCTCAAAAATCCATGCCGTACCTTCATGCCTTCGGCGCGCACCTGCCGGAACGCGTCGTCACGAATGCCGAGATTGCCGTGCGCGTAGGGAAGACGCCCGAATGGATGGAAAGCGCGTCAGGAATCCGCGAGCGTCGCTGGGCCGCCTCTGCGACCAGCGTCACCGATCTGGCCGAAAGTGCCGCTGTTGACTGCCTGGCAAAGGCGGGTACAACCGCAAGTAAGCTGGGGATGATCATCGTCGCTTCGGGAAGCTCCGCGGCGTCTGGATTTCCCGGACCGGCCGCAACCGTTGCCGCTCGCCTAGGGCTGGAAGGGACACCGGCGCTGGATGTGCCGATGGCTAGCGCAGGGTCATTGTTCGGACTTGCCATGGCCGCCCGGTTTGCATCCACTTGCGGCGATGTCCTGGTAATTGGCGCGGAGAAGATGTCTTCCATCGTCGAGCTGAGCGCAGACGAGCACGGAATGCTCGATCCGAATACCGCAATCCTGTTTGGCGATGGCGCTGGAGCCGCATTGGTGAGCGAAACGCCGGGGCCGTGGGAGATTCTGGATTCGGTGCTTCACACGGACGGTCAATTTCGCGAGGATCTCGCCTTCGACGGCAGATCACCGCTCCGCATGAATGGATTATCCGTGATTCTGCAGGCTTCGCGAAAAATGCCTGCGGCGATTCAAGAAGTCTTGGCGAAGCAGAGTATCGCGGCAGGTGATGTCACAGCGCTCCTGCTGCATCAGGCGAACCAGAACCTGCTGGTGCGTGTGGGCAAAGCAGTGGGCATTGCGCCGGAGCGTGTGTACTCCAATGTGGGCCGCTACGGGAACACGTCGTCCGCCTCTATGTTGATCGCGGCAGCGGAGTGGGCTGCCGAGCAGGCTCGGCCAGGACCAATTGTATTTTCTGCATTCGGCGCGGGATTTCACTGGGGCGCCCTGGTGGCGCGCAGCGTCTAGCCGGCGCGGCATCTGGCAGCCAAAGCTATTTCTGCCCGCGATACCAATCGAGGATCTGTTCGCCCGTCCAAAGAACAACGTCCTTCTTGCTCAGCACGTATTGAAAAAGTTCCTCCACGTAACCGATTCGATGAGGCACGCCGGAAAGGTAGGGGTGCATGCTGATAGCCATGACACGAGCACCAGCATTTATCTCATGAGAGACGCTCTCCTGATAGAGGCGGTCGAACTGGCGGATACCGCGCTTCAGCCACTCATCGGAGGCGTGCTGCGCAACCGACATCATGGGCACGTCGTTCGTCTCCACCGTATACGGCATGGCGATCACCGGGCCCGCTGTGGTGGCGATTTCGCAGGGTTGATCGTCCATCACCCAATCAGCCACGTATTCGATGCCTTCTTCCGCGAGAATATCGATGGTCTCAAACGTTTCCGTTAGCCCTGGGCTTTCCCAACCGCGAGGCGCTTTTCCCGTAAACGCACGGATGGCGTCGATTGTTTTGCGGATGGCCTCGCGCTGATCTTCAAGCTTATGCATCGGGCCCTGGACATAGGCATGTCCCATGAATTCCCATCCCTCTTTGAGTGCGGCATCAAGCACACGCGGATATTCGTTGCAGACCGATCCGTTCAGAGCAAGTGTGGGAACAATGCCCGCGCTGCGCAGGAATTCGTAGATGCGCCAGAATCCAACGCGCATGCCGTATTCGTGCCAAGACCAGTTGGGCAGATCTGGCAGGAGCGGATTGCCCATCGGCGGCGGAAGCACCGTGCGGGGCATGGGCCGATGCTGATCCCAGACCTCGACGTTGACGATGGGCCACACAACCATCCTCGCGCCATGAGGTAGTTTGAGCGGCGGGCGATCAATGATCGCCGAGTAGGGAACGCGTTCTCTGAACGTTCGCGGCATGTGCTGCGCCTCCAAAGAGAACCACTCTAGCGAAATTTAGCCTTCACCCGCTAGCTTGCGGTGCTCGGGGCTCTTCGATTGCGCCACAAGATTAGTGGCGCGCAACAGGGATTCGAACGTGCCTGCGTCCGTCCACCAGCCATCGAGGAAAGAAAACGTCATGGTGCCTTCACGGATGTAGGCGTTGTTGACGTCGGTGATCTCCAGTTCCCCTCGGCCGCTGGGCACCAGAGTCTTCACCTTATCGAACACGCTGCCGTCGTACATATAAATCCCGGTGACCGCGTGGTTCGATTTCGGTTGCTTCGGCTTCTCTTCAATGCCGACAATGCGATCGCCGTCGAGTTCCGCCACGCCGAAGCGCTCGGCGTCGGAAACTTCCTTGAGCAGAATGCGCGCACCGCAATCCTGTTTCTCGAATTCACGGACCGCGTCGGCGATCGACTTTTCAATGATGTTGTCGCCCAGGATCACGCAAATTTTGTCGCCATCGGCGAAGTGTTCAGCCAGCGAAAGCGCGTCGGCGATGCCGCCTTCCCCTTCCTGGTAGGTGTAGTTCAGGTGCGCCAACCCGAATTCCTTGCCGTTCGCCAGCAAGCGAAGGAAGTCACCCGAATTGCGGCCGCCGGTGACCAGCAGGATGTCTTTGATGCCCGCATCCACTAAGGTCTGGATGGGGTAATAAATCATCGGCTTGTCGTAGATCGGCAGCAGATGTTTATTGGTGATTTTGGTGAGCGGAAACAGACGGCTGCCGGTTCCGCCGGCTAACACGATGCCCTTCATTTACAAACTCCGTTGTGTCTTGCGACGCGAAATGAAGTGCTCGTCCGCATGTGGTGGCCGGCTACGAGGTTTTCGCGCTCGCTTCCTTACTGTGAATTTCCTGCAAACTCCAAACGCGAATCGGATCGCGGCGGCGGGAGGCGATAGCCTCAATGGTAGCGCGCGCGCCGCTCATCGTCGTGATACAGGGGACACGATACGTCACCGCGTTCTTACGGATGGCCTTTTCATCAACAAACGCGTGCGCGCCCGTCGTGCCCGTGTAAATGATCAGATCCAGCGAGCCGGCTTTCAATAGATCGACCGCGTTCGGGCGTCCTTCGTTTACCTTGAACACGGTTTTCACCGTTACGCCACCCGAGCGAATGGCTTCGGCGGTGCCGCGCGTAGCGGCGATTTCAAATCCGAGTTCCTGGAATCGCTTGGCGAGCGCAACGGCTGCGGCTTTGTCGCGATCGTTGACACTCAGGAATACGCGCCCCTTCTGGGGCAGCGGCATACCCGCACTCAACTGAGCTTTCGCGAATGCCTCGCCGAAATTTTCGCCCACGCCCATCACTTCGCCCGTAGAACGCATCTCAGGGCCAAGCGTCGGGTCCACGCCCGGGAATTTATTGAACGGGAACACCGGCGATTTCACAAAGAACTGCGGCACGGGCAGCACACCCGTGGCATCGGTGAAATCGGAAATTTTCTTGCCGAGCATCAAGCCAACAGCGATCTTCGGCAGAGCAACACCGGTCGCCTTGCTGACGTAGGGAACCGTACGCGAAGCGCGCGGGTTCACCTCCAGCACATACACCGTGCCCTCTTTGACCGCGTACTGAATATTCATAAGACCAATAACGTTCAGCGCGCGTGCCAGCTTTTCCGTGTAACCCTTAATCGTGTCGAGCACTTCGTTACTCAATGAAGTCGCAGGAAGCACGCAGCTCGAATCGCCCGAGTGCACGCCCGCTTCCTCGATGTGCTCCATGATTCCGGCGATCAGCACGGTGCCGGACATATCGCACAAAGCGTCCACGTCCACTTCGGTCGCGTCTTCAAGGAACCGGTCAATCAGAACCGGGCGGCTTTGCGAAAAGGTGACGGCTTCCTGCATGTAGCGGCGCACAGTGTCTTCGTCGTACGCGATCACCATGGCGCGACCGCCCAGCACGTAGCTGGGGCGAACCAGAACAGGGAAACCGATGGAGCGCGCCACATTGCAGGCTTCTTCCACATTCGTGGCCGAGCCATTGTCAGGCGACGGAATCTTCAGATCATCCAGGAGCTTGCCGAACAGCTTGCGATCTTCCGCAAGATCGATATTCGCAGGATCAGTGCCGATGATCGGTACGCCGCAGTTCTTGAGCGGTATCGCCAGCGTGAGCGGCGTCTGTCCGCCGAACTGGACAATGACGCCATCCGGTTTCTCGACATCGCAGATATTGAGAACCTCTTCGAGCGTCAGCGGCTCAAAGTAGAGGCGGTCGCTGGTGTCGTAGTCGGTCGAAACGGTCTCGGGATTGCAGTTGACCATGATCGACTCGACGCCGAATTCCTGCAGCGCGAACGACGCGTGGCAGCAGCAGTAATCAAACTCGATGCCCTGTCCGATGCGATTCGGACCGCTGCCCAGAATGATGACCTTTTTGCGCGAAGAAACATCCGCTTCGCACTCCGATTCGTAGCTCGAATAGAGATACGGCGTGAAGCTTTCGAACTCCGCGGCACAGGTGTCGACACGATTGAATATAGCTTTGACGCCTAATTCCTTCCGCTTGGCACGAACGGCCAGCTGGTCCACGCTCCAAGAACGCGCCAGGAAATTGTCGGAAACGCCGTCGCGCTTGGCTTCCAAAAGCTGTTGACGCGTGGCGGATTCCAGCGATCCCTTCGCCAACTCCTTCTCCTGATCCACCATCTCGCGGACCTGGCGGAGGAACCACGGGTCGATGTAGGTCAACTCGTGGACCTGTTGCTCGGTATAGCCTTTTTCGAAGGCGTAACGGATGTAGGAAAGGCGCTCCGGGTTCGGCGTGATCAAGCGTGGCTCAATCAAATCTTCCTGTAGCTTGGTCGCACCATCGGCCTTACCCGTTTCGAGGCTGCGCATGCCCTTGCCGAGGGCTTGCTTGAACGTGCGGCCAATGGCCATTACTTCGCCGACGCTTTTCATCTGCGTGCCGAGCACCGGCTCAGCCCCGGGGAACTTTTCAAACTGCCAGCGCGGAATCTTCGCAACCACGTAATCGATGGTCGGCTCAAAGCACGCCGGCGTCTTGCGCGTAATATCGTTCTTAATTTCGTCCAGGCGGTAGCCGACGGCCAGTTTCGCGGCGATCTTGGCGATGGGGAAGCCGGTTGCCTTCGAGGCCAGCGCCGAACTGCGCGAAACGCGCGGGTTCATTTCGACGATCACCATGCGCCCGGTCTTCGGATCAATGGCAAACTGCACATTCGAGCCACCCGTATCCACGCCGATTTCGCGCAAGCAGGCAAGCGCGCCGTCGCGCATCATCTGATACTCACGGTCCGTCAGAGTTTGTGCGGGAGCCACCGTGATGGAATCGCCCGTGTGGACGCCCATCGGATCGAAGTTCTCAATGGAGCAAACGATGATGCAGTTGTCCGCAAGGTCACGCATCACCTCCAGCTCAAATTCCTTCCACCCGATCACGCTTTCTTCAATCAGAACTTCGTGCACCGGCGAAAGATCCAAGCCGCGTTCGAGAGTCGACATCAACTCCTCGCGGTTATAAACAATGCCGCCGCCCGTGCCGCCCAGCGTAAAACTGGGCCGCAAAATTACGGGGTAGCTGTGGCGCTCGGCGAAATCCAGGCCCAGTTCCAGAGCCGATTGCAGATTCTCGCGGCTCGCGCCATCCCAGTTGATCAACTGCGATTTCGGAAGGTCGAGACCGATCTTCTTCATCGCGTCTTTGAACAGCAGGCGGTCTTCGGCCTTCTTAATGGAATCGAGCTTCGCGCCGATCAGTTCCACGCCATATTGATCGAGCACACCCGCCTCGGCCAGCGAAACGGAAAGGTTCAGTCCGGTCTGGCCACCGACGGTGGAAAGCAACGCGTCGGGACGCTCGCGGCGAATCACATCGGCCGCATATTCGACGCTCAGCGGCTCAACATACGTTTTATCCGCCAAATCCGGATCCGTCATGATGGTGGCCGGATTCGAATTGATCAGGATGACTTCATAGCCATCCGAGCGAAGCGCTTTGCACGCCTGGGCGCCGGAATAATCAAATTCGCAAGCCTGGCCGATGATGATCGGTCCGCTGCCAACAATCAGAATCCGATGAAGGTCATTACGGCGTGGCATGTTACCGGTTGCCCTCCATCAGCTTTACGAAATCGTCGAACAAATAATGCGAATCGTGCGGCCCCGGAGCCGCTTCCGGGTGATACTGCACGCAGAAAACGGGGTAATTTCGGTGGCGGAAGCCTTCCAGCGTCTCGTCGTTCAAATTGAGGTGCGTGATTTCCAAGTCGTTCACGTTGAGCGAATCGGGGTCCACGGCAAAGCCATGATTGTGCGATGTGATTTCCACACGCCCGGTCACCTTGTTCAGCACCGGATGGTTCGAACCGCGATGCCCGAACTTCAACTTATACGTCTTCCCGCCCAGAGCAAGCCCTAACACCTGATGGCCCAAGCAGATACCGAACATCGGCACCTTGCCGACCAATTTGCGCACCTCCGCGGCTTGGCTCGTCAGAGGTTCGGGGTCACCAGGGCCGTTCGAGAGGAACACACCATCCGGTTTCAGCCCCAGCACGTCTTCGGCGGAGGTCGTCGCCGGAACCACCGTGACACGGCAGCCCGAATGGACCAACCTGCGGAGAATATTCCGCTTCATGCCGAAATCGTAGGCGACCACATGATGCTTGATCTCGCGGGCGTCACCCTCCAGGTCCGAAGGCGAACAGGGAGTCACCGGTTGGTCCCAGGTATAAACCGTGGGAGTCGAGACTCGGGTGGCCAAATCCAGGCCGGCCATGGACGGAGATTTCCGCGCCCGATCCACTAACTCATTGTAATCAGGAAGCTTCTGGCCATCTCCCGCACCCATCAGGACGCCGCGCATGACGCCGCGGGCGCGCAGGTGCCGCACCAAACGCCGGGTATCGATACCGGAAACCACGGGAATGCCAGCCTTGGTGAGAAACTGTTGAGCAGTCTCATCGGCGCGCCAATTGCTTGAAAGCGGCGAGAAATCCCGCACCACAAGCCCTTCAATATAAGGCCGGGCGGATTCATTATCGCCTTCGTTGGCGCCATAGTTGCCGATCTCGGGATACGTGAGAACGACAATCTGACCGGTATAGGATGGATCTGTGAATACTTCCTGATAGCCGGTAATGGCTGTATTAAAAACGACCTCTCCCGTTCTTTCAACGGGCGCACCAAAACTCGTACCCTCGAAGACTGTGCCGTCTTCCAGGGCGAGGACTGCTGGATTCAAGTGGGTCGCTGCCTCCAGGTAAGGGGGAGTAACTTTCATTGGAACACATATGGAGCCACTTTGCACGTACCCGCCGAAGATTTTGCTGGCACCGAAACTTGCGTAGCGTGTTCTCGCGTAACCCGGCCTCACCCTGTAAACTGAAGTTACGTCTCCTTTGATGATCACCCACGCGGCGACCGTTACATTTGACAAGTTGGACCTCGATTGCGGCACTACGCTCTCGCCCGTTGATTGCGCCTATGAAACCTACGGCGAGTTGAACGCGGATAAGAACAACGCAATCCTGGTCACGCACGCCTTCTCGGGCGACGCCCACGCCGCTGGCCCCGCGGGCTGGTGGAGCAATATGATCGGACCCGGCAAGGGCTTCGACACCAACGAATATTTCATCATCTGCGCCAACGTCGTGGGCGGCTGCCGCGGCACCACCGGTCCGGGTTCCATCAATCCGGCCACCGGACAACCCTGGGGCATGACGTTCCCCTCGATCACCATCGCCGACATGGTGCGGCTGCAAAAGATGTTGATCGACCACCTGGGAATCAAGAGATTACTCGCCGTAGCTGGCGGGTCCATGGGTGGAATGCAGGCGCTCGAATGGGCCGTGACGTATCCGGATCACGTTCTGGCAGCATTGCCCATCGCGACAACAACACGCCATAGCGCTCAACAAATTGCTTTCAATGAAGTGGGCCGCCAGGCCATCATGGCTGACCCCGATTGGAATGGCGGCGAATACTACGGCAAACGTCTGCCCGCGCGCGGACTTTCCGTCGCCCGCATGGTGGGCCACATCACGTACATGAGCGACGAAAGCATGCGGCAGAAGTTCGGCCGCCGCCTGCGCGAAGGGCAGAAAAAGTTCGAAGTAGAAAGCTACCTGCATTACCGCGGCGCGCAGTTCGTCGACCGCTTCGATGCCAATTCGTACATTTACATTACTCGCGCCATGGATATGTACGACCTGACGCAGCGCGGCACGCTCGCCTCGTTGTTCGAGAAAGTGCAAACGCGCTTTCTCGTACTCAGCTTTACATCCGATTGGCTGTACCCCGCCTATCAATCGCTTGAAATCGTCAGCGCCCTGCGGAGCCGAAACTGCGATGTGGCCTACTGCAGCCTGACGTCGCAATGGGGCCACGATGCGTTTTTAGTTGAGGTCACCGAACAAACCGATCTTGTGCGCGGATTCCTGGCCAGCACCTACAAAGAGGCAAAGCCGTGAGAAAAGTGGGGACTGACACCAGTTTCGTGCAGCAAGCATTCGTCATCCGGCACTCTTCAGGCGAAATTGGTGTCTGTCCCCATTTTTCCCACACTTCAAAGTTGAGGACATTCCTTGGGCGTTCGTGACATTTACGGGCGTAGCGACTACGCAATCATCGGCGATCTGGTGGAACCCGGCACGCGTGTGCTCGACCTCGGCTGCGGCGAAGGCCAACTATTGGCCTGGCTCAAGGAAAACAAAAAGGTAGACGGCCGCGGCGTTGAGCTCGAAGGCGCGGATGTGCGCAAAGCTATCGCGCGGGGCGTTTCCGTGTATCAGGGCGACCTCGAATCCGCGCTCGAAGATTACCCGGACCAAGCGTTCGATTACGTCATCCTCAGCCAGACTCTGCAACAAACACAGCACCCCATCAAAGTTCTGCGCAGTATGCTGCGCACCGGCAAGCGCGCCATCGTCGCGTTTCCCAATTTCGCGCATTGGAAAGTTCGCCTGTCCCATCTCTGGAGCGGCCGGTCACCGCGCACAGAACTGTTCCCCTACGCCTGGTACGATTCGCCGAATATTCACTTTTTGACGGTGTTCGATTTCGAAGCGCTCGTCGCCGAGCAACACTGGCGTATCGAACGCCGCGTCTTCTTGAGCGGGCACACCTCCGTATCGTTCCTGCCAAATCTGAGGGCCGAAGTGGCGGTTTATTTGTTCGCGGCGAAGTAGCGCATCTTAACGCGCGCGCATTTCTTCCAGTAAATACTGCTTCCACAACCTGGCGTTGATCGTTGTTCCGTGCCCCCGCGTTTCCGGGCCAATCGGAATCAGCACGTAGCGCCCGATTCGCAGCCGCGTCATAGCCGCCTCCATCACTCCTAACTCGGGCGGATTGCGTTCATCGTCGGCGGAGTTGATTGCGAGCACGCGTGCGCGAATCTTCTCCAAGTCGCCAGAAGGATCATAGTCGCGCGATCCTTCCATCTGATAAAGAACATCGTTGGCGTCGGCCGCGCCCGCCTGCTGGATGCGCCGTCGTAGGTCTTCATCGGTCTTCTCGCGCGTCGGCGTTGCGGTATAAATCGCCAGCGCGCCGCCATTGGTGGCGATTCCATAAAAAGCCTGAGCCGTGCGGAAACCGAGCGGCTGTTTTTCGTAGTTGCCACCGCGCCATTCCGGATCGTTGCGAATCGCGTCGATCACCATCCGGCGCATCATCCAATTGCGGCCGGCCATCGGCGCGGGTTCGGACGCCATCGGCACGATCAGTTCGGTGAACTCCGGATACATGCCGCCCCACAACCACGCCTGCATTCCTCCCGCGGAGTTTCCGATCAACACACGCAGATGCTTCACCCCAAGGTGCTCAGTCACCAAGCGATACTGCGCACGAACAATGTCATCGTAGTTGTACGCGGGAAACTTGGCGCGCAAGCCATCCGACGGTTTCGACGATTTTCCCGCTCCAAGGGCATCCGGCAAAATCACAAAATACCGGGACGCATCCAGCGGCTGACCCGCGCCGAACAACTCCCCTGCAAATTGCGGATTTAAAAAGTTTGCGCCGTTGTTCGTCGTTCCATGCAGGATCAGCACCGGCTCCCCGCCCGGCTTGCCGACAGTCGTATAGTGCAGCCGCAGCTCCGGCAGCACCTCGCCCGAATGAAAGCGGAAATCGCGAACAACCCAATCGCTTTCCACCGGTTTCGGATATTCTGCTCCCTGCAAAACAGAAGCCGCCAGCAGAAATAAGGCGTAACGCATGGGCGACAGCATATCATAGAGTTTTTCGGACCTAACTCCACGTGCCGTATCCCCCATCACCGCTTTCGCTTTCTCCAGCGCCCGCCGACGTAGGCAAGCGCCTGGACCATTACCTGCAAGACCAACTGCGCCAATACAGCCGTTCGCGCCTGCAAAGCTGGATCAAAGACGGCCTGGTGCTCGTCAACGGCGCCGCAGCCAAAACGTCACTCGTGCTTCGCGGCGGCGAATCCATCGAAGTCTCCCCAGGGGACCTGCCGCCGTTGAACGCGCAACCGGAAGCCCTGCCCGTCGAAATTCTTTACGAAGATGAATCCGTCATCGCGGTCAACAAACCCGAGGGCATCGTGGTCCACGCCGGAGCAGGCAATCACTCAGGCACTCTGGTGAACCGCTTGGTCCACCATTTTCAGTCGCTTTCGAAAGTTGGCGGCGACCTGCGCCCCGGCATCGTGCACAGGCTCGATAAAGGCACCAGCGGCGTTCTCCTGGTCGCGCGAACGGACACGGCCCACCAGGATCTAGCCGAACAGTTTTCCGGCCGCACGGTAGAGAAAACGTATCTCGCGCTGGTCCACGGCCAAGTGTACGCCGAGTCCGGCCGCATCATCACGCCGATTGAGCGCGACTCCGCGCGCCGCACGCGCATGACCACCAGATCCGGCTCCGGCCGCTCTGCACTCACCGAATATCGCGTCCGCGAACGGTTCGAAAAATTCACTTTTCTCGAAGTCCGCATTGGCACAGGTCGCACACACCAAATCCGCGTGCACCTTTCAAGCATCGGCCACCCCGTCGCAGGCGACCGCCTTTATGGCGGCCAGCAAGCCGAGCGCGTTTTCCTCCACGCGTGGAAAATCTCTTTCACTAGCCCGGCCACGCACCAGCGCGTCACCGTGGAAGCACCCATACCGGCGGAACTCGATGCGTGGCTCACGCGTTTGCGCGGTCAATAGTCCAAAACCCGAAGCCTATATAATGAAAATCGTGCGGCGAGTCTCCACTTCTTTCCTTTGTATGGGCTTTTGCATGGCCCTTTGCATGGCCCTTGGCCTTTGCCTGACCCTCGGCGCGCAAGCGCCCGCCCCGGCACCGGCAAAGCAAGTCCCGATTGAAGACGACCCCGCCAGCCGCCTTGCCATCGACGTGAACGTGACCCGCGTGAACATGCTCTTCACCGTCAGCGATAAGAAAGGCCGCTTCGTCACCAATCTGGCGAAAGAAGATTTCGATATCCTCGAAGCAAAAAAACCGCAAAGCATTTTGGAGTTCACCGCGGAAAGCGACATTCCATTGCGCATCGCGGTTTTGATCGATACCAGCAACAGCATCCGTGACCGTTTCCGTTTCCAGCAGGAGGCCGCTACCGAATTCGTCAATACGGTGATTCGCCCCGGCCGCGACAAAGGCATGGTGGTTAGCTTCGATAGCTCCGCCGAACTGGTCTCCGACCTGACGGACAGCACCGAACAGTTAGCCAAAGCCATCCGCAGCCTGCGCCCCGGCGGCGGGACGGCGCTGTACGATGCGATTTACTTCGCAAGCAAGGAAAAGTTAGCGAAGAACCCCGAAGGGGACCGCCAACGCCGCGCCATGGTGATCCTCACCGACGGCGAGGACAACGACAGCCGCTACACGCGCGAACAGGCATTGGAAATGGCGCAAAAGGCCGATGTGGTGATCTATGCCATCTCCACCAACATCACACGCGCCCCCACCGATGGCGATAAAGTGGTGCGCTACCTGGCCGAAGAAACCGGCGGCCTGGCCTTCTTCCCGTTCCAATCACGCGATCTGACGCAATCGTTTGAAAACATCGCCAACGAACTGCGCCACCAGTACAACCTCTACTACCGCCCGGAACCCCTGAAAGCCGACGGCCTCTATCATCCAGTGGATATCAAAATCAAAGGCCGCAAAGACCTAATCGTAAGAGCCCGCCGCGGATATTACGCGCCGAAGTTTTAGGACTCAGTTACACCTTCGCGCCGGCGCTTCGACCACGTCCATCCTCCGAGCGCCACAAACGCCAATGCGACGGAACTCAATGTCGTGGGCTCCGGCACGGATGTCACGCTAATGTTCGAAGTTGACAACAGGGTTTGCCCCAACGAGAGGATGTCCGTATCGGGGTTGAACGCGAGATCGTTCGGAGAAACAGAATACACGTCGTAGGTGAGATAGAGGGTCGGCGACCAGCTATACGATGGTGTCGCCCAATCCGGGATAAGGAAACTGCCGAGTCCCGACACGCCTTGCACGTAGGACTGATTCAGCGTCGGAGATTCCGGCGACGGGCCGACAACGGAGAAGGTGTTGGTCGCGAGGAAGTCGGTATACTCAGCGACGGGTGACCCGAGGCACGCAGCAACCGAAGAGGAATCCGTGCACATACCTGTTCCAGTGACCACCAAAAATCCCGTGTCATTGCTTAGATTGAACCCCCAACCCACTGTTGAACCAGGCGTCCCGGAAACATTTGCATCCACGGTAAACGAAGTGGTCGCATTTGCGGCGACCCCCAGCAACAACCCTAGAAAAAGTGCGATTTTCATCTCTTTTCTCCCTGCGCAAGCACCCGTAGTTTTCGTCCGATAAGGTCTAGCGGAATTGGTTGGTTAAAACAAACTGCCCCGTCGCCGCCCCCGAGTTTGCCGAGAACGCCGCGGCCAATCGGAAACGGGCAGTCGCGCTGCAACCAGTGAAATTAATCGTGACATTGGCCACTCCCGAACTTCCCGGAGCAATGGTCCCTATGGTTGCTGGCATACTCGTCATCACCACCGGGGTGCAGGCTGGCCCAAATGTTTGGTTGAGGACAAAGGAATCCACCTTAGCTCCCGTAGCCGGTATATTGCCACTGTTCGAAATTTCCACACCCCACACCCGCGCATTTTGCGGACCCGATTTGGAGGTGACCACTCCAGACAAAGTGGCACGACAGGCCGGTATTGCACCAAGGCTTTGCGCACTGCCAGACGTTTCCGTAAACCGCGGGATGCCATCGGCGTCCGTGGCAGTGGTGAAGCTGGGCCAGCGAGGTGCAAATGTCGCAGGCGCCACGGTTGCAAGCGCATTGGTAGAGGCCACTGTAGCGGTGTATGTGATGGTTGGCACAATGGTCGCGTGCTCTACGGAACCTGGGTTCGCGAACAACACCTCGTAGATCACTGTCCCACCGCCTGACGGTACGGTAAACGAAGCATCGTTTACTGGACTAAACGCTCCACTTCCAGGGGCTTGGTAGGCGGTCATGACCATCACGCCCGTATTCGAAATACCATCGGACAGTTTCACCAGGGTCGGCAGGGATACGGACACACCCGGCCATAGAAAGGGAATTGATATGGCAATCCGTGTCCCAAAATCCGCCTTCCCCGCGCTATTAATGCCGTGCTCCGTGCCGAATGCGGTGCCCATAAACCCGGATTCTGAAAAGAATCGATAGTCAGGAACGTTTTGCGACATATCACCGGAACCGTAAGAAGAAGTGGTCCCGTTGTAGGTAAATTGCGAAATCGATGCCAGCCAAGAGGAAAGGCTCTGCGTGCCGGGATAATTCGCCACAAACTGCGCAACATTTTTGGGCTTCCAGGCAGTGCGGAACCCTTCATTCACGGTGATGGACGCGGATTGAACATGCGTGCCGTTCGGCTCGCTCACGCAAGCAAGGAATCCGTTATCCGGCGTAATCGAAGTCGCTCCCATTCCTTTGAGCACCGTAGCAACCACGGTTGTATCGAACGCCAACGTAACCGAGGCTGCCCCTTCCACCGTGACAACCGCGGCAATCTGCGGGAAGCTCGCTGGATCGAACCGCGTGGCGTCAATCCGAATATTCGTAATGCGGATCAGTCGAACCTGCCCCGCCGCCGGCGGATCGAAAGGGACGAACGGAAATATGACCCCGGTTGGCCCATCGGGATGCCCTTGAAAAATATTCGGGCGGCCGCATCCATAGGTTGTTGAGGCGCAAGACGCGCTATCGTTCCCGCCGGAGTACTGAGCAGTATTCGCGCCTCCCGATCCGTCATAGGTCTTGGACGGCGACGAAGGCGCAATCGTCGCGCAGACACCAGCCCCAGAGGGCCCTGTGTCGTTCCCGCCCAGCCCACAATAGACTGGAGGAGCCGAATTCGGGGTTTTCCCCGGATCATCAATCATCAATAACGCTTCATTGAACCCGGAGGCAATCGTGCGGCTGGTAATCGTAGTGCCCAAAATCGCCACATGCACATTCGACTGCGGTACGTTATTCCCCGCTGTAGTCGAAACCCCATCCGTCACCGCACGGCATCGGAGCGTGATGTCACCAACATACTCAGCCCGGCCTTCGGCCCGCACAATCGCGGGGGCCGCCGTTAAAGAGTCACAGTACAGCCCTTGCGCCCTGGCGTCAGGTGCAATCGACAAAAGCACAGCAGCAAACGACGCGGCGATAAGTGGACGAATGAAATCGGCAGACATGCGCAAACTCCCTTCGAACCGGTACCCCCATTACCCTGCGAACGAGGCGTAATATCGGTCAAGCTGAAAAAGTATACGGAATTATAATGAAGAAGTCTATTGCTTTTTGCTGAGATAACCGATCGCACAAAAAGCAAATGGCCGCCCCTTTCGGAGCGGCCATTCAGCTTCACCTGCCGCAATTTTCTCTTCTAAGGCTGCAGCGACGCCGTGTACGCCACGATATTCATCATGTCGTCGGCGGTTAATTTCGAGACCACCGGCTTCATCATGTCCGTCCACGTTCCCTTGCGGAATCCGTTCTGCATGTCCCACATCTGGCGCATCAGGTAGCTGGGCGAGCGTCCTGCGAGTGCCGGAGCCGGACCCAAGCCCTTCAGTCCTTCGCCATGGCAGATCGCGCAGGCCGTGGTTTTGCCGCCGCCTTTGGTCGCTAATGCTTCGCCTTTCTTCACCGAGCCCACCGGCACATAAGCAATGAAGCTCCCGTGCGGATCGCGAAGGATTTCCGTTGCCTCGCCATTCACCGGCGTCTCAAGAATCCGGTTCCCCAGCGGCACCATCTCCGGCTTCTCGCCCTCCACAATGAAAAGGCCGTTGTTCGGCTTCGCCTTCGGCACCATCTTCGCTTCCACCACCTTGATCCACGGAGTCCACTTGATCGCCGCGTAGTATTCTGCGGCGGCCTTGATCTCTTCGTCGGTCATGTTTTTCGCGAAGGCGGCCATCAAATTTGAATTCATTTTGCGCGGATCGGCGCTTTTGCGGTTGCCGTTCTTGAAGTCGTTCATCGTTTTGATGAAATATTCCACCGACAACCCGTTGACGCCAGCGTTTTCCGCGCGGCCTTTCCCGTTCGGATAGTGGCAGAGCCCGCACGCCCATACCGTGCTCTGCTTGCCCTTGGCCACGATGTCGGGCATCGCCGGATGCTCCTCCGGATACCAATCGGCCGGCCCGAACCGGTTTGAAATCTGCGCGCGGGAAAACTGTTTGGAGTTCCCCGGCAAACTCCGCATCGTCTGATCCGTCGAAGCCGGAGCAATCGGCGTAGGCTGCGCCCCCGCCGGCGGAGGCCCCTCAAACCCATAAGCCCACGGCGGCGGATCGGCCGCCAGCGCGGTATGAACGCTAAACACCGCAGCGATCGCAGTCATCGCGAAACGAGAAATCTTCATAGAGCCTCCCTAAAATGACCACCAAGTGCAAAGGCGCGAAATTATCTGTCGATTTAGATTACACCGGCGGTGGGGTTCATGGCGGACTCGTTAGCCGCCCCAATCTACGCCAATGGCGTACACTTAAAGCGTGGAGCTATTGGAGACCCCGACCTTCACGCGTCAGATAACGGCGCTCTTAAGCGACGAAGAGTATGCTCGATTCCAACTAGCTTTGGCTGACAATCCTGATTCCGGCGCGCTGATCAAAAGCGGAGGCGGCATTCGGAAGATCCGCGTTGCAGCCAGTTCCAGAGGGAAGCGTGGTGGAGCACGAGTAATTTACTACTGGGTGGCCCGGCGTAACGTCATCTTGTTACTTTTCGCTTATGCGAAAAACGCCTCTGCGGATTTAACACCCAAACAAGTCAGTTTGCTTGCCACGGCCGTTCGAGAGGAGTTCGGAAATGAAAGCCAACATGTTTGAGGAACTTCTAGGCAGCGTCCGCGAGGGCGGCGCGATTCTGCGCGACAAAAAGCGGCCGTCACGGCGTTTCGTCATCGATTCGGAAGGAGTTCGCGCGATTCGCGAGCGTACCGATCTATCACAATCCGAATTCGCCGCGCTGATGGGGGTCAGCGTGAAGACGCTGCAAAATTGGGAACAACAACGGCGCAAACCGACGGGCCCAGCCGCGGCGCTGCTGCGCATCATCGAAACGGAGCCCCGACTGGCACTCAGGGCGATGCAGCGCGGGTAGGTCGTCAACTCCAGTATTCGCTGGTTCTTACTTTTTATACATTGGGGATCTCGATGGAAGTGCTGATCTCAGAACTAGAGAAGATTCAAAAACCATCCGATTAGTCGAAATCACGTAAATGACCCGCCAGCCGAACCTAAAAAAGGCCGCCCCTTTCGGAGCGGCCTTTCTTTTTCTCGAACTTCCGCCAAGCGCCGTAAGGCGCACTGGCCGCCACGCGAAGCGCACAGCCGCTTTTCGGCGTTGTGCGCGACCAAAACGTGGCTAGAAGTCCATTCCCGGACCGTGATCGTGGCCGCCCGGCATCGGGGCCGCGGACTTCTTTTCCGGAATCTCGCAGATCATCGCTTCGGTGGTCAGCATCAAAGCGCTGATCGAAGCGGCGTTCTGGAGTGCGCTGCGGGTCACCTTCGCGGGGTCGATGACGCCGGCTTTCACCAGGTCTTCGTACTGCGCGCTGGCCGCGTTGAAGCCGTAGTTGGCGTCCTTGTTGGCGCGGATCTTTTCGATCACGATCGCGCCTTCCCAGCCGCCGTTGGCAACAATCTGACGGATCGGCTCTTCGCAAGCCCGGCGAATGATGTTCACGCCGATCTTTTCGTCGCCTTCCAACTTCAGACCGTCCAGCACCGAAGCTGCGCGCAGCAGAGCCGATCCGCCGCCCGGAACGATGCCTTCTTCCACAGCCGCGCGCGTCGCATGCAGAGCGTCTTCCACGCGAGCCTTCTTTTCCTTCATTTCAGTCTCGGTGGCCGCGCCAACCTTGATCACCGCAACACCGCCGGCAAGCTTCGCCAAACGTTCCTGCAGCTTTTCACGGTCGTAATCCGACGTGGTCTCTTCGATCTGCGTGCGGATCTGCTTGATGCGGGCTTCGATCGTCTTCTGCTCACCGGCGCCGTCGATGATCGTCGTGTTTTCCTTGTCCACCGTGATGCGCTTCGCACGGCCCAGGTCCTTCAGTTGCACGCCTTCTAACTTGATGCCCGTCTCTTCCATCAGAGCCGTGCCACCCGTCAGCGTCGCAATGTCTTCCAGCATCGCCTTGCGGCGGTCGCCGAAGCCCGGAGCTTTCACCGCGCAGGCATTCAACGTGCCGCGCAGCTTATTGACAACCAGAGTGGCCAGCGCTTCGCCTTCCACTTCTTCCGCAATCACCAGCAGCGGCTTGCCCGAACGCGCGATCTGCTCGAGTACCGGCAGCAGGTCCTTCATGTTCGAGATCTTCTTTTCGTGGATCAGGATGTAGGGATCTTCCAGCACGCACTCCATGCGGTCCGGATCGCTCACGAAGTAGGGCGAGAGGTAGCCGCGGTCAAACTGCATGCCTTCCACGGTCTGCAGTTCGGTGTGCATCGTCTTCGATTCTTCAACCGTGATGACGCCGTCCTTGCCAACCTTCTTCATCGCTTCGGCAATCGTGTTGCCGATTTCGGCATCGCCGTTGGCGGAAATCGTGCCCACCTGCGCGATCGTCTCGTTCGTCTTCGTTTCGATGGAGGCCTTCTTCACCGCAGCCACAACCGCTTCCACGGCCACTTCAATGCCGCGCTTCAGTTCCATCGGATTCGCGCCGGCGGCAACCGCCTTCACGCCTTCTTTGAAGATCGACTGCGCCAGAACCGTCGCCGTCGTCGTGCCGTCACCGGCCACATCCGACGTCTTCGAGGCCACTTCGCGGACCATCGCCGCGCCCATGTTCTCCAGCGGATCCTTCAGTTCTACTTCCTTCGCAACGGTCACGCCGTCCTTGGTGATCGTCGGACCACCAAACTTCTTCTCGAGCACGACGTTGCGGCCCTTCGGACCCAGCGTCACTTTCACCGCGTCGGCCAACTGGTTCACGCCGCGGAGAATCGCCTGGCGGGAATTCTCGCTGTATACAATCTGTTTCGCTGCCATGTTTTACAAATCTCCTTCAGTAATCCAAACCCGACTATTTCTTTTTGCCTTCGAGAACGCCCAACACTTCGTCCTCACGCATGATCAGGAACTCTTCGCCATCGATCTTGATGTCGGAGCCCGAGTACTTGCCGAACAGAATGCGGTCGCCCGGCTTCAGGTCCAGCGGAATCAGCTTGCCGTCTTCGGCACGCTTCCCCTGCCCCACCGAAACCACTTCACCTTCCTGCGGCTTTTCCTTCGCGGAATCCGGGATGAACAAACCACCGGCGGTCTTGTCTGCTGTCTCATCAATCCGTTTGACCACGACGCGGTCATAGAGCGGACGAATTTTCATTGTTGCCTCCATCTAGAAATTTTCGGCTCAAATCTTGCCTGGATACTCGGGCTCAACGCAGAGGCGCGGGCCCAAGTCATATTATTAGCACACTCAGGCGAGGAGTGACAATATATTCCTGTAACCTATTGTTATTACATGTAGTTACAAAACTTTCTTTTGGGAGATCGGACATTGCTGCAGCGTTCATCCGACTGAACCTTGAGTGATCTCCACTCAACCCCGAAACATGCGAAGCTGGAACTGTTTTATGCTGAGGGCGGCATTTCGCACCTACGAGCGGCTCAAAGGGTTGGACCCGCGCGTCCGTTCACGCAAGCGCCGCTTCCCCCTTCGTATGTAAGGAAAGCTCTCACCCGCGGTTCGATGTGATCGCGCATGCGCCCCCAAAGGCGCCAAAAGGAAGCCCGAAACAAGACGCGTGGTTGTTGAAAAGTGTTACTGAAAAGTGGGTGTTGATAAAGGGTTGTTGAAAAGTGGGTTTCGAAAAGTGGGTGTCGGGAAAAGAGTGGAGGTTCGTAACCGCTCTAACTCTCCCGCCCCGTCTTCACCATCCACCACCGGCGCGCGGCCACGATCGCCCAAACTGCCTCTACTAAACCAAACGGCCATGCCCCTTGCAGAAATCCGTACGTCGACCCCAACACGCACGATCCCGCAAACGCGAGAATGAACCACGGACTACGCTTTTCGAGCGCGTACGTCACCAACATCGCGGTGACAGCAAATAAACCGAAAATCGTCAGCTTGTCCATTCAATGTTGTCAGTCTAATCCAGTCACGGTGATGCGCCGCGCGTCCATATTTCCAGACTCTGCCGGCTCCAGCCGTATCTCGATTCGATCCGCCGGAAGCAGCTGCGGGAACCGTTCGCCCCACTCGATCAACACAACGCCGTCCCGATCGAACAACTCGTCGAGCCCCAACGTCATCACTTCCTCCGCCGTGTCCAGCCGGTAGAGGTCGATGTGATAAACAGGAACGCCCCCGGCAGAAAGTCCGTATTCGTGAATCAACGTGTACGTCGGGCTGGAGACTTCCTCCGCCGCCGCGCCGCCGAGCGCGCTGACAATTCCCTTGGCAAGCGTCGTCTTCCCCGCCCCGAGATTCCCAATTAACAGGACAACGGCGCGCGGCGGCAATTTTTCGGCGATCCCGCACCCCACCGCGATCGTCTCTTCTTCGGAATGAGTATCAAACTGTAGCAATGAATCGGATCGTAGCACGGCTCGTGACTTATCCTGAATGCGAAATGTCGATCCGATCCATTGCGCGCAGGCCATCTCTCGCCATTTGCTTCGTAATCATTCATCCGCATGAGATCCCACATACGGCTATCGATCAGTGGGAGAACCGGCAACCATCAGGCCCAACGTTTTATTCCGGCAAAAAACGGCAATTCATTTGCGGTGCTTCCGCTACCGTCTGCTCACTCGGCATCGCGCTTGACCGCGTGAAGCCGGTCCTCTACTTTTTCTCGAAGCTTTAGCTGCTAGGCCCGATCCACGGGCGTCACCGCAATCCCGCGCGCCCGCAGCTTTTCATGAAACGCGTCGCGCTTCTTCTCCTGCTGCCGTTCCAAATACTGTTGAATTTCGGCTTCCGTCGAACGCCGGTGGGACTTTGCGTGCAAGAGCTTCGCCGCGGTAAGCGCTTGCACTTCCACCACGCCGCCGCCGGCGATCCCGCGCCTAGCATCTTCCAGACTTGTCAACCAGACCGATTCATCCAGCGATGATGCCAGCGTCCGGATCTCCTGCCAGTATTTCTTGAGATCAGGCATCAACGTCTCCCTTCAGCGCACGTGCGATTTCTTGCACCGCCTGCGCCTTCTGTTCCGCCGTCATCATCGGATGAATGCTTTCGATCTGCAGTGCCGTTTGATTTCGCCTTTCGCCAATCTCCGCAGCCACCGCACGCCGCAGCTCTTCGAGCATCGCTGGTTCCAGCGTTTGCACCAGTTCGCCAAATTTCGAGTTCATATTTCCTCCCAACCGATCCCCTTGCGGTATTACCGCCGGAAACCCCGCATTTTTTCAATCCTGTCCGCGTTTTCCGATATTTGAATCGCCCGGCTCCGAAGCTCCGCCGCATGCCCCAGCAACGCCCCGGAAACGCCCTTCGAAAGATCCACCGGCAGCACCATCTCTTCCATCACCGCGTCGCGCATCTGGCCCAGCAACTTCTCCGCGCGCCCCTGCGCCATGCGCTCCAGTGCCCGCGATTTCGCCGTCATCCAATGGGATTCCTCGCGCAGCGCCGTCCATTCAGCCACCGGCAGCAGCGTCTCCACCAGCCGCTGAATCGCCCGGCTAATCGCGCGCGCCCTCGATTCCCACGTCCCCACCTCCGTCAACGGTTTGAACTCGGGCTTCCCGCCGGCGGCCGCCGCATCGATCAAAGCATCCAATGCCGGCTCTCGCAGCGAGGTCACCTTTTCCTCCACCTCTTTCGCGTACTGGCTCAGCCATCGCTCCGCGCGGCGCAACTTCGCCAACTTTTCGCGCGATGACAGCAACGTCTCCGCTGCTGTCTTCACGTCCTCCTGCTCGTCCACTTGCTCGATCGCCGCCGACGTTCTCGCCTTCAGATCCGCTTCCAACTGCGTTTCATCACTGTTGGACACGGCCTCCAGAGTTGGAGTCCTGGAAATTTCGAAACTCATGTGCTGGGTCTCCCAGTGGCAAAGTAAACCCTTTGCCGCAAAGAACGTGTGATGTTAGAGACGATCCGCAACAAAAGAAAGCGGAAGAAGGAAAACCGGTGTTGTTTCGGAACAAGCGAGGAAACCAGTGCGCGAGGGCGGATCACCATCCAGTCGGCGCTTTGCGGAGGGGTATCTTAAATCTGATCCCGGAATTCTTCGAGCGCCACCTTCAGCATCATTGGCAGAATGTAAGGCACTGCAAAAGGGGGATTTGAAAAGAATCGGCGACCACGACCACCACCATCAAAAAGGCCGTTGCCACTAACGTCGGCAACGGCCGATTTTGCCGCTTTCTGGTTCAATGCGCGGCCGGAGCCTGCCCTCGACTGCTGGAAAAATGAATGGATTTCAACGGTTGCAGCACCAACATAACCTAACCCGTAAGCCATCTTAAAGCCGTTTTTCGTGCGTTCTGCCTATTCGTATCTATCGTTTGGCCCTTATCTAAATTTGCTTGCTGTGCAATTGAAATTATTGATTGGACACCCGGTAGTTCACCCGATAGAGTAGGACTTCAAGCACGGCTCTCCTGTCCTGTCGCTGGCCCCGTCCCGCCGGCTGCAATCCCGATCAGACCGATTTTTGCTGTTCCCGGCAACACGATGCTTTCGTGTTGAACGGTACCGCATTGTCTGAACGCTTCCAATACCGGCCTGAACTTCATTTCATTCTGAGGAGGTAGAACCCATGGGCTCCAATCCCACACAAGCAATTGGAATTCTGCTGTTTTTTGCCGCGTTCGTCCTACTGGGACTCGCGTTCGCGGGCGGAGGCATCCTTGCGTTGATCGGGGCGGCCGTTGTCATGGCGGCTTCGGTCTTTTTCTTTCTGAAGTGCAAGCCCTGGGAAAACCAGACCGAAGAAAGCGGCAGTTCGCTTAGCGTCGCTGCCGGAGAGGTGAAGGGATGACCATCGCAGGACTCGCACTCGCTCTGCTCGGTTTTCTGATCAGCGTGTTCAGCCTGAGCATGACCACGGACAACACGATGCGCATGATCATCGTGCTCGTCGGTATCGCCGTCAGCCTGTTCGGCATCGTCGGCGTCATCAATCGCGCTTACATGCGCAACGCCATCTGGAGGAAATAGTCCCATGAAGAAACTGACAAGATCTCTGACTCTCCTCGCATGTTTAACGGCGGCTGCGTTTGCGCAGGCTCCCGCGCCGGCTCCGGCCGAAGCCGCTCCCGCAGCGGCGGCAGCACCGGCACCCGTGCCGGTCACGGACGCCGATCTAAAAGCCATTGCACCGCCTGCCGCCGAAGCCCGCGCCAAAGGTGATCCGGATGGCAGTCTCACCGGCACCGTTGCCGATGTTGCCGTTGCGGACGCCAAGAAAGGTTTGACGATCGCCGATGTGGTCAACCAGGTCGGCCAAAATAAGATCGCCATCAACTTTACATGGACGCTGCTTTGCGGCTTCCTGATCATGTTCATGCAGGCAGGCTTCGCCGTCGTTGAAGCCGGCCTTTGCCGCGTGAAGAATACCAACCACACCATGATGATGAATTTCATGGTTTACGGCGTCGGAATGTTGGCGTTCTGGCTGATCGGCTTCGGTTTGCAAATGGGCGGCGTCGGCGCGGTGGGCAACCTCGGCGGCTCGCCGGTGTTGAACAAAGAATTCACTATTGAATTGTTCGGCAAGAACTTCGGTCTTTTCGGCCAGGGCGGGTTCTTCCTGATGCACAACAATTCCTATGACGTGATGACCATGTTGGTGTTCCTCTTCCAGATGGTCTTCATGGATACCGCGTTGACCATCGTCACCGGCACGGCGGCGGAACGCTGGAAGTACGCGGCCTTCCTCGTTTCTTCGCTGGTGATGGGCGCCTTTACCTACCCGATCTTCGCCAACTGGGCGTGGGGCGGCGGCTGGCTCGCGAACCTGGGTGGGAACTTCGGCCTGGGCCATGGCTACGCCGACTTCGCCGGCTCCGGCGTTGTGCACGCGGTCGGCGGCGTAACGGCCCTGGCTATGGGCATCCTGATTGGACCTCGTATCGGCAAGTTTACCCGTCAGGGTAAGCCGCTGGCGATGCCGGGCCACGATCTCATGATCGTCCTCACGGGCTGCTTTATCCTTGCCTTCGGCTGGTTCGGATTCAACCCCGGCTCGACGCTGGGTGCTTCGGGCAACGGTAACCTGCGCATTAGCTCGGTTGCCGTAAACACGATGCTGGCCGGCATGGCAGGCGGTTTCGGAGCCATGTTCTACATGTGGCTGCGCTACGGCAAGCCTGATGCCTCCATGAGCGGCAACGGCCTGCTCGCCGGTCTGGTGGCCATCACCGCACCTTGCGGCTTCGTCAATCCGGTCAGCTCGGTGATCATCGGCCTCATCGCCGGTGTTCTGGTCTGCCTCTCAGTGGAATTCGTGGAACGCGTGATGAAGATTGACGATCCGGTGGGTGCCGTCTCCGTTCACGGTGTGAACGGCATCTGGGGTGTAATCTCCCTTGGCCTCTTTGCCGACGGCAAGAGCAACTATGGCGGCTCCTGGAACGGCGTTCCGGGCAACGTCACGGGGTTGTTTTACGGCGATCCCGGCCAGCTGGTTGCGCAGTTGATCGGTGTTTCGGCGCTGGTTGGCTTCGTGTTCAGCTTCAGCTTCGTGGTCAACTGGGCGATCGATGTAGTGGTCGGTCAGCGTAGCGGCGCCGAAGCGGAACTGGGTGGCCTGGATCTCCCCGAGATGGGCGCTCTGGCGTATCCCGAATTCGAAGTGAAAGCAGGAGCGTAACTCATGTCTACCGCGGTGGAAGTCCTCATGCCTGCGGCCATCACCTCAGCAGAGGTGGTGGCCGGGGCCCGCGAGCTTTCGGCTCCCAGGCTGAACGCGCCGATCAGAGTCCTCAACGTGCCGTGGCGTGATCCGCAGACGGTCTCGAAGGCGGAGCTGGCCGTGCACATTCAGTCGCTGGAAACAGCGTGCGCGGCGAATCCGACATCGGCCGATCTTCGCACCTGCCTCGGCATGGCGTACGCGATGAACTTTCAAGCGTACAAGAGCATGGCCGCTTTGGAGCAAGCGGTGGAGCTGGATGGCACTCACTTCTTCGCCCAACTGAAGCTTTCGGAACTGTTCTACCGGCTCCGTGCGCTTCCGAAGGCCGAAGAGGAAACGCTCAAGGCCGTCCATCTTGCCGGCAATGCGTGGGAGTTGTCGCTGGCACGAAAGCAGTTGAAGGAAATCCGCCGCTTAATCTGCGAAGGAACACAGAAGCCGGAGTGGAATAAATCACTCCGCGCGCCTGCCATCCTGTTCGCAATCATGACCGTCGCCCTGTGCATCGTCAAGGTGGTGACCCGATGAATTGGAAATACTTTGGCGCCGCGTGCGTGCTTGCTGGATATTGCGCGCATGCCGCTGGCGCTCCTTTACCCGCAATTCTGGGCGGCATCGCCCTTGGCATCGGCTGGAAAGTTCTAAAGCTGAAGGAATGGAGACCGTATGAAAAAAATTGAAGCCGTGATTCAGCCTCACAAGCTTGAGGAAGTGAAGGAAGCCCTGATCGGCATCGGCGTCGATGGCATCACCATCTCGGAAGTCCGCGGCCATGGCCGGCAGAAGGGCCACACCGAGGTTTACCGAGGCCAGGAATACAAGGTCGACCTGCTTCCCAAAGTGAAGCTCGAAATGGTGGTTCCGGACTCGCGCTCTGAGCAGATTATCAGCGTGCTGACCGAGGCGGCCCGCTCCGGCAAAATCGGCGACGGTAAAATCTTTATGTCGACGATGGATGAAGCCGTGCGGATCCGCAACGGCGAACGGGGAGAAGCAGCGCTCTGACACATGCGGCCGATATCGGAGAGGTTGTCCAGCAGGCCATTCTCGTTCTGGCCCTGATCATTGCCGCCGCAAAGATCGGAGGCGAACTGCTGGGGCGATGGGGACAGCCTCCCGTTCTTGGGGAGTTATTGATTGGCGTCGTGCTCGGCAACCTGGGCCTCGCCGGGTTTACCTATCTCGAACCGCTTCGGGACAGCGAAACTCTGCGGGTGGTGGCCGAAATCGGCGCCATTCTTTTGTTGTTTGAAGTGGGCGTGGAATCGGATTTGATGCAACTGCTGGCTGTCGGGTGGTCATCGCTGGTGGTGGCGATTCTGGGTGTCGTGGCACCGATGATTCTTGGCTACGTCGTTTCCGTGCAATTGATGCCGGATGCCAGCTGGCTGACGCATCTTTTCGTCGGAGGCACGCTAACGGCAACCAGCGTCGGCATCACCGCCCGTGTTTTAAAAGATCTGCATCGCGCCCATACGAAAGAGGCGCGCATTATCTTGGGCGCCGCCGTTGCGGATGATGTGATTGGCCTAGTGGTGCTGGCCGTTGTCAGCGGACTGGTCACCGCCGCCGCCGCAAGTGGCAACGCAAGCGTCAGCGTTCTCTCCGTTCTTTGGATCGTCGCCAAAGCCGTGGTCTTCCTGGGTGCTGCTGTATGGATCGGCCGCTTCGCCGCACAGCGCATGTTTCTTTACGCAGCGCGATTGAAAGTCGCCGGCGCGCTACTGGCCGTGTGCATGTGTTTTTGTTTCCTCACCGCCGCAGCGGCCGCCGCTGTCGGCTTGGCGCCCATTGTCGGCGCGTTTGCTGCGGGTGTTGTTCTCGAAGAAGTTCACTACAAACCGTTTCGCGAACGCGGCGAACGCAAAGTGGAGGAACTGCTGCAGCCGATCACCACTCTCGTGGTACCTGTCTTTTTCGTCCTCATGGGCATCCGCGTGGATTTGCGCAGCTTTGCTTCGCTCCCGGTCATCAGCTTCGCGTTGTTGATCACGGCCGTCTCCATCATCGGCAAACAAATCTGCGGATTGGGCGTGCTGGAAAAAGGCGTGGATCGCATCATCGTCGGCGTCGGCATGATTCCGCGCGGCGAAGTGGGTTTGATTTTCGCTGGACTGGGCGCGGGGCTAATGCTCCAAGGAAAACCGGTACTCTCTCAAACCACGTTTTCCGCGCTAGTGCTGATGGTGATGCTCACCACGTTCATCACGCCGCCGCTACTGAAGATGGTCTTCGAAAAACGAAAGCCGATCCAGCATCACAGTCATGCTTCCGCGGCGGTTTAAACGTCCACTTCCATCCGCAGGAGTGCCGCACTGAACGTCTTGCCCTGGGCGTCCGTCCGCAAAGAAACTGTTCCGCCGCCGTCGAGCGCCTCGTATAAAAGAAAATTCAGCGCGTGCAAGTTCGGCAGTTCGAAGCGCTCTACTTTTCCCTTGCACAGCTCTCGGAAGTGTTCCTTCACTCGCTCCGCCGTGACCTGTTGCACAAGAACCGGGTAGTGTTCTGGCCGGAGCGCAATCAATCCGATATTGGCGCAATCGCCCTTGTCTCCACTGCGGGCATGCGCGATATTCCACAAGGGCACGCGAGCCATTACGCATCCCCCTTTTTCTTGGGATCGAGTAACGTCACCGTCGCCGCGATTTCGCTTTTGGGCACCAGGGCCGGCCAATAAGCGATCACTTCTTCCACCTTCGGCTTTCCTCCCGATGGATACGTCACCACCGGCGGACCATTCAGCGCAAGCGGAGCCAGCTCCCGCGTGAAGCGCTCCACGGCCGCTGCGTCGGAATGGCGAACACCAATGCGCAGCGTTACTTCCGCTAGATCCGGCGAAGGCTCACCCGAAAGCAGATCGCCGTGACACGCGTTTGCGCCCACAAACTCCGTGTGAATCGCGTCGAAACGCAGCCCGAGCCGGGCGAGTCGCGTACGCAGAATTTGATCCGCTGCCCGCGCCTTCTTCACAGCATCCGGCCAACCATAAGTCATCGTGCCAACCGCTTTGTAACCCGCAGAGTAGCTGATGGACGCTTTGTAAAAATCCGTCGCAGCGCGCCCGCGAATATTCGAAAACGTCACGCGATCGGGCCCGGCCTGTTGCAGTTGAATCGTCGTGAAATCGGCGATGACGTCGGGCGTAATGTAACTGTGTGGATCGCCAATCTCATAAACCAGCTGCTCCGTGACACCCGCAACACTCACGCGTCCGCCTGTATTCGGATGCTTCGTGACGGCAAACCGCCCGTCGGGCTCGGCTTCCAGAATCGGGTAACCGATGTTGGCGAGATCGGGAATTCTTTCCCAATCCACCTGGCAGTTGCCGCCCGTCGCTTGCGCTCCGCATTCAATCACGTGGCCGCCAACCGTTCCGGCGGCAAGCAGGTCCCAATCGGTAGGCTTCCAACCAAACTCGTAAATCGTCGACCCCAGCGACAGCGCCACGTCCGAACAACGCCCGGTGATGACGATATCCGCACCTTTTCCAAGTGCTTCGGCGATGGGAAACGCACCGAGATAAGCGTTGGCGCTACGTACTCGTTCGCGAATCATCGAAAGCGGCGCGCCGGTGTCGATGTTCCGCAGCTCCACGCCCTTGGCAGTGAATTCGTCCAGCCGTCCAAGAATGTTGTCGCCTGTGACAACGGCAACCTTCAGCCGCCCCGCGTAACCGGCCCTCGCTAATGCCGCCTCCACCGCACGCGCACAGGTTTGCGGATTGACACCGCCGGCGTTAGCAACCACTTTGACGCGGCGCTCGACGATTTCTTTGGCACCGCGTTCCATCATCTGCACAAAGTCGCGCGCATAACCCAACTGCGGATCGCGCGAAAACTGTTTTTGCAGGATCGACATGGTGACCTCGGCCAGATAGTCGAGCGTCAAGTAGTCAATAGGCCCGCCGCGCAACTGATCGAGCGGAGCTTCGAGCGAGTCGCCCCAAAAACCTTGAGCGTTAGCGATGCGGATCATGGGTGAGTTTATTCCTCTTTAGTTTAGATCCACACCGCCCATCTTTCGAGGTAAGCCTGCCGTCAATGGCCACAATCTATTGGAAGGAACAACCTGGTATCAGCATGGATTGTGGCCGGAGCAATACTGGCGTGTTTGGTCCGATGCCATCTTCGTCGAATTCATCCGTGGGTGCTAATGCACATCAAGCGGCTGCCAGAAGAAGGGCCGAATGCAAAAGACGACTCGCAGAACCCTTTCGGCCGCTCATTCTACTAATCGAAGCACGTGGTGGAACCATGAGGGAACAGCATTAAGCCAATTAGCAAAAATACACGTGCCTACACTCAAAAGGACCAGATTTAATGTCCATGAGCGAAATCGGGGACGTTGGGCAAGTAAGACCGCGGCTACGACCGTCGATGCAAACCACACGATCGCCAGACGAATACCGAAACTGGTCGCACGCCGACTGGCTTCGATCGTGATATCCATCTCCACTCCGGCCCCGACAAGAAACACAGCCAAGGCCAGAATTGGAATACCACAAGCGGCCCAGACAAGACCCATGATTCGGAAGCCCACAGGTCTTGTCCCCATCGTCTTAACTTTCTACGCTTTGTTATCCCGCCGCGCCGTTGCGATCGCGTCTTTCTCTTCGCGGTACGGATCGTTGACCACCTTCGTATCCGTGTTGCCGAATACGATAGTCGCCTTCTGTTGCGGCGTGTACGCTGGCCAGTTCGGAATCAGTTTGTGATTCGGATTGCCGGTGCGGGCGAATGAGGTCCATGCGCCGGACATGCGGTCGGCCAAGGGATGCAGTTCCGTACCTTTGCCGATTTCCGTCGACGCAACGTCCACGTTCTGGAACACGAACGGAATATCCATCGTGTGCATGGAACGCAGCATGCCGTCGCGGACGGGCGAGTAGAACTGGAAGTAGTATTTGTAAACCGGCGCCTTCGCGAGCGCTGCTTTGCGGTCCGCTTCCACGTCGGTGCCTTCGCGGAAGTTCGAACCGTCGGTGCCCGCGATCAAATATAGATCCAGATTCGAGGCCTTCGGGCGGTTCTTCTTATAAACCGAGACCACCTTATCGGCGCCCGCGTCGTTCACGCGCAACGCGCGCTTGATGTTAGCACGCAAGGCGTTGTCATCCAGGGGATCGTATTGCTGCCCAGCATTCCAGGTGATTTCCGTTTCGGTGGAGCCGATCATCAGCGGCACATCCGCGGAAATGCTGGTCGCAACAGGTTCGAAGGGATCGGCCGGCAGGGTCCTGCCATCGGTGACCGGGCCCCAACGGGCCGGGATGCCGAGCGCGCCGGGGCGCGTCAAATCAAGCATCGTCAGCATCGGGACCGTTTGCAGATCCGCGACTTCCTTCACACCCAGCTTTTTCATCACCGCTTCGGCCGTCTTCGTCGCTTCGTCGCGCGGGATGCCGGTGAGCGCGGAACCGCTCATCGCAATCGCTTTATGGAACAGTCCTTTCGCCGCGGGCATACCGAGCAAAGTGCTCACTTTGCCACCGCCACCCGACTGGCCGAAGATGGTCACGTTGTTCGGATCACCGCCGAAGTTTGCGATGTTGTCGCGCACCCATTGAAGCGCCAGGACGACGTCGAGCATGCCGACGTTCGAAGCATTCGCGAAACGCTCGCCGCCGATGTCCGCAAGATAGAGGAATCCAAAAATATTCAGCCGATGATTGATGGTGACGACGACAACGTCGTGCTTCGCCGCGAGGTTCGTTCCATCATAAACAGCGTTACCGCCGCCCGAGCCGGCCGCGTAGCCGCCGCCGTGCAGCCAGAACATCACGGGGCGCTTTTTGCCGTCCTTCAAGCCGGGAGTGAAGACGTTGCAAACGAGGCAATCGCCGCCCATCGGTTCGGTGCGCTCCATGACGGCGTACTCGGGGACCAGGTTGCCCGGCAACTGCGGTGCACGTTGGCCAATGTCTAAGCAATCCTTCACATCGCTCCACGATTCCACTTTGCTGGCCGGCATAAAACGGCCCTTGCCCGTGGTGGGCGCGCCGTAGTGGATCCCTTTGAACGCCGAAATCTTGCCGTTCTGAATGCCGCGGACTTTGCCTGCGACTGTCTCCGCGATCGGATTGTTGCCCGATCCCGCGCGCGCCGCCGCTGCCAAGGGATTCTGAAATCCCGTGCCCATGAAGATCGTTGTGGCGGTTGCGCCGCCGAGGAAAGAACGTCGTTTCATCGCAGAATCGCTCCTTGAAAAATGTTCGGAAGGCCTTAGTCATTATAGGCCAGCTGCTATGGCTGTGGATTTAGCTCAGCACCGGCTTCGGCAGCGTCAGGAACGAATGCATCGCGTGCCAGAACAGTTGGCGATTCAATCCGTGCACCACGGAATGCGCCATGCCGGGCACAATCACGAACTGGCGATCGCCGTTTGGAAGCTGCTTGAAGAAATCCTGCAGGTCGTCAACGGTGGCGATGCCGTCGTATTCGCCGCGGATCAGCATCACCGGAACATTCAACTTCTTGGGATCTACAACCGGCAAGTTCGCGGTCATGTCCAGGTACGTGCCGGTGGGAACCTGTTCGCCAAACTTTAGCTCGGTATCGGCCAGGAATTGCGAGATGCCGGGATCGGTGGTGCCCGGTTTGTCGCGCGTCGCGATGCTCTCGATCATCTTACGGTCGCGCGGACGGCGGTTGTGCGTCCGGTAGTATTCGAGCTGCTTCCCGCGCTCGGCCAGGGTCGGCGAATTCTCACCTTTATATGTGAACGCGCCCAGGATGAGACGTTCCACCCGCTCCGGCCGCGCCTGGGCATAAGCGCCGGCGCGCAGGGCTCCCGACGATTCGCCGAACATACTGACTTTCTGGGCGCCCGTCTCTTTGACGATCAGCTCGACGGCAGCCTTCAGATCCTCGACGCCGCTGGCGATGTCCGAGTTGCCCTCGGTCTGGGACGACCGCCCGTAGTTTTCGTGATCCAACGTCCAGACGTCATACCCCCAACTGGCAAAGACGTTCATGACGGAGTACTCGCCCTTCCCAGGGGTGGCGAGGTCAAAGGTAGACCGGCTGGAGATCGACGATCCGTGAATCAGCAAGAGCACCGGCAGCGCCGCTTCGCCCGCCTTCGGGGCGGCGGCACGTTTCCGGTACATATATAGTTTTACGCTGGCGTTCTTCTGGGCCCAGTATTCGCCCGTCCAGAACTTCCGGTTTGCGGAGTCCGGGGCAGTTTTCTTGGCGGCGCTTTGCGCCAGAGCAATAGACGATCCGGCGGCCGGGGCGAACAGAGCGGCGGCAACGATGCTTCGGCGGGAAAGTTTCTGGGTCATGGGCTCCTCAAATCTCGTGTTTGGGCGTTGGCTCACAGGTGATTATAGTGCGTTCCTGGCTCCGGTGGCCTCCAAAAAAGTGACCGTTCACGCAAATTCGCGGGAGCTTGGCATGCGGAGAATAGGCTCCTCCGGGGACGGTTTTGCAATGTCAGCCCGGCATAGTCCGACAACAGAACCAATAACCCGTTTATTTTCAACGTCACTGACCGGTCACTGACCCCGTTTTGACATGGCACGATGTTGTAGCCGGGCCGCATCGTGTTATGCTCAGATCGAAGTTGGGCGTTGGCTTGACGCGTCCGTTGAGCCTGTGATACGTTACAACGGCTGGCAGTGATAGTTTTATTAAGGAGACAAGAAAAGAATGAAGCGCACACTTCTTGCGTTGGTGATCGCAGCAGGCGCGTTTATGGCAGGCGGTCGTGCCTATGCACACCACTCCTTCGCGGCGACTTATTTTGAAGACAAGACCCAAAAGATCGAAGGCAATCTGGTGCAGTTCCTGTACCGCAACCCGCACTCCTTCGTTCACGTGGAAGCGCCCGACGAAAAGGGTGCGATGCAGCGTTGGGCCGTGGAGTGGGGTGCCGGTGGACAGCTGGGCCGCCAGGGCGTCACTCGTGAAACATTGAAGCCAGGCGATCACGTCGTCATCGTTGGCAACCCGGGCCGGAACCCGGAAGATCATCGTCTCCGGATGGTGAACATCACCCGTCCGTCCGACGGTTGGAAGTGGGGCGGCAGCTTCGACTAAACGTCGAATCGAGTCCAGAAATTAGATCCCCTGCGGTGTCTCGGCACCTCAGGGGATTTTTATTGGCGCATGCGCTAGACGGATGCTATCTTGCGAGATCTTAATCGCGAAGATTTGTAATTCCTCTACCCATGCAGCTAACCTTCGCAGTACAATAATACACTTGCGCGGCCGGAGGCACAGTCGCGCAATGTCAGTGATCGGTGGGTCATAGTGGCTGACTCAGTCGTGGACGCGGTCAATAGCTTGGTCGCAATTTTCCACACACAAACCGGTTGGTGATATAGTAGTCAGTCGCTGTTTGCGGTGCAGAGAACTGGACCTTGACGACGGATTCCAAGCAAGAGAATTCCGCGATCAGTTCCGGGGGACAGAGTCGATTTTAGGAAGTTAACAATGAACTTGGCACACATCCACATCCTGTTAAACCATTTTCCGACCGTGGGTACGATTGTCACCCTCGGTTTTTTCATTTTGGCGCTCTTCATGAAGAGCGACGATTTGAAGCGCGCAAGCCTTACGGTTTTCGTTGGGCTCGGCCTGGTTGCCATCGCGGCGTATGTAAGCGGCGGCGCCGCCGAGGAACAGATCAAAACGATGGCTGGCGTTTCGAAGGATGGCATCGCGGCGCACAAAAACGCCGCACTACTCGCGTTCGCGATACTCGAAATAACGGCAATGGCCGCGTGGTTCGGGCTATGGCAGATCCGCCGCATTGGCCGCTCGACGTCGATGACGAACAACGTTGTGCTGGTCCTGGCGATTATCTCGCTGGGGCTCATGGCGAATGCCGCAGAGATCGGCGGCGAAATCCGCCATCCCGAAATTCTGGACAATCCAGCAGCGGCGAGTAGCGCCGCCACCGGCGTACTGAACGCCGGGGCACTCGGACGCTTCATTGTTGGCGCGCCCTGGATGTGGCCCGCTTGCGAGACCCTTCATTTCATCGGCCTGAGTCTTCTGCTCGGCGTGGTTCTTCTGGTTGACCTCCGCATGCTCGGCTTCATTAAAGGGGTACCGTTCTCCGCGATTCACCGCCTGATACCTTGGGCCATTCTCGGCTTCGGCATCAACGTCCTCACCGGCATGGCCTTCTTCGTGGGCGCGCAGGAACAGTACACATCAAACGTCGCTTTCTTCTGGAAAATCGCCCTCATCCTTATCGCTGGATTGAATGCGCTCTATTTCACGCTGCTCGATGAAGCATGGGCAGTAAAGGCCGGCGACGACGCCCCGACATTGGCAAAAGTCATGGCCGTATCCGCCATGGTGCTGTGGGTGGGCGTCATGTACTTCGGCAGCATGCTTCCGTTCATCGGAAACGCGTTTTAACAAACGCGCCGCGGAACGACTTCCAATCCGTCCGTAAAATTTTTGTCGAGGTGCTGAATGCTGGGTTTGATCGTGCTTTTCATTGTGGCTGTGGTGACCGCCCTCTTTGCGGTGGTCGGCGTGTTGGTGAACAAAAGCGCAAATCGCAACGAGAATACATAGAACGCGCCCGACGGCGCGATTCCGTTAAAACTGCTCCGCAGCTGATATCGATTTCTAAGGTGGCGACATTCCATGGATTTTCTTTCAACGCTTGAAAACCTGCCGTTTTCTATTTGGGTCCGCGAGTCCGGCTCCATCTGGGCTTTTCCGACGATTCTGTTTATGCATACGCTGGGTATGTCGATCGTCGCCGGCGGCAGTGCTATGATCGATTTGATTTTGCTGGGCATCTGGCCGAAAGTGGAGATCAAGCCGCTGGAGCGGATGTATCCCATTATGTGGAGTGCGTTCGCGTTGAACGCGATCACCGGCACAGTCCTGCTTGTGGCGGACGCCACCACGAAGATGACGAATTGGGATTTTTACGTAAAGATGGTGTTCATTACCATCGGCACGGTGGTGCTTGCTAAGATGCGCACCGTGGTTTTCGCCGATCCAAATCTGGATAAAGCGCCCATCACGCCCAAGGCAAAGCAACTCGCCTGGATCTCCCTGATCTGCTGGTTTGGTGGCATTACTGCGGGACGCTTGCTCGCCTACCTGGGCCCGGTCTCCGGCTTGGTCGGCATCGACAACAAGTAGTAACGTCGCGCTTCTTTGAAGAGACGGCTGTGGTCCGAAAGGGCCTCAGCCGTTTTTGTTTTGAGCGATGCAAGCGATAGGCTGTCAACGGGTCCACAATGACGCCGCGCGGCGGATGCGGGCCACTGCTTCCTGAATATTCTCCAAGGAATTCGCGTAGCTGAAGCGCACGTAGCCTTCTCCGTGTTTCCCGAAGGAGCCTCCGTTGAGGCAAGCGACGCCCGCTTCATTCAGCAAAATGTCCGCGATCTCCTTGGAAGTCCTTCCCGTACCCTCCACATTTGCGAACGCATAGAAAGCGCCCGCTGGCAGCGGACAGCGAAAACCGGGCACTTCATTCAAGCCTTTGTGGATTGCGTCGCGGCGGCGGCGGAACTCGGCCACCATTGCGTCCACGCAGTCCTGCGGACCTTCGAGCGCTGCAATGCCCGCGCGCTGCACGAAGCTTGCCGTGCACGAGTTTGAGTTCACCATCAACAAATTGATGGCGTTCACCAGCCACACGGGCATGACGCCATAGCCCAGACGCCAACCGGTCATCGCATATGTTTTGGAAAAGCCGTCGGCGATGATGGTTTTCTCCTGCATGCCTTCAAAACTGGCGATCGACTTGGGTTTCGTCTCGTACGCTATGCGCGTATAGATTTCATCGCTGATCACCATCACATCGCGATCGCGCAGCATGGCTGCCACTTCCGCAAGATCGTCGTCAGGAATTACGCCGCCGGTGGGATTGTGCGGTGAATTTAAGATGACAAGCTTTGTTCGATCCGACAAGGAGTCTCGCAGGACATCCAGATCAAAAGAAAATCCACGGCTTTCGAGCAATGGAACAGGAACCGGCTTCGCGCCCAGAAAATGAATCAGGGATTCGTAGATGGGAAATCCGGGGTCCGGGTAAATCACCTCATCGCCTGGCCCAACCAGCGCAGTCATCGCGAAATAGAGAATCGGCTTCGCTCCGGGAACAACCGAGACATGCTCGGGACCAACCTGAATTCCATGTGACTTCGTGACCGATGCCGCAATCGCTGCACGCAGCTCGGGCAATCCCTGCACGGGGCCATACTTCGTGAAGCCGTCGTCGAGCGCCTTTTTCGCGGCTTCAATCACATGCGTGGGACTAGGGAAATCCGGCTCGCCGATCTCTAAATGGATGATGTTTTTGCCCTGCGCTTCAAGTCCGCGGGCACGGACAAGAACTTCGAATGCCGACTCCACACCCAGCCGGCTCATGCGCTCCACAAGTTGCATGAAACTACGGTAGCGCGGATGAAGACGTCCGCAAAGTTGTTAGTGGTTGGTCTTCTTGGAGCGAATGCGGGCAGGGCGCGCGACGCCTTCCGGCGCTCCGCCATCCACCCAGCGGACGATGACGTCAATCTCGTTCTGGTTCATGGAGCCATCGTCACCAAACAGGCCGTAATGCCGTTCGACGACGCCGGGAGGCATTTTCTTGTTGGTCACCATCTCCCGGATTTGCCGCACCCAAGGCCGCGTACTTTCATATGTGGTGAACGGCATCGGCGCAACTTTACCCGGGGCGTGACAAGCAACACAGTTCTTCTGCAAAATTGGCTGAACGTCGCGATTGTAAGTAGGTGTGTTATCGGCAGCGGCGAGCAGTGAAGCCCCCAGCAATAAAGCGGGGAAAATGCTCGCCCAAGACTGACGCTGTTTTTGTACTCGCATAAGCTTTGCGCTCCCGCGCCCAACTTCGCCGCGATCTACTTCAGCATAAGTCAAAATAAGGGAGCGGCGGTCCCTTGGCTGGACCGCCGCTAGCAGGAGAGGCCAATCATCCTACCGATGGGTGCTGCAATGTCACCCACTCCCGAGCCATAGGAATGAGCGGCTGTGCCTGGCTCATTCCAATTCTTTCCCGCCTTCCTCAATCGCACGTGCTGTGCCATTCCGGAGTCAGAGGTAAGTCAATGAAAACACGCCGCATCAGAAGCATCCAGCAACCGTTGCGCTGAGGAAACTTCCCCACCCAGCCTCCGGGCACGTGGGCGCGATCCCCCATGTGCCCGAACGGCGCCTGGAAATCGCCATTTGAAGGCAAGGATCTGTGTTATTCTGCCTGAGCCGGGGCGGGAACGGGGGCCCCAAAGTCTCCATGAGTTCGACACACATCAGCCAAGTGGAAACCACGCAGCCGCAGGGCACGAAGCCGCGGCAATCCAAGGTGGGTGCGGTCGTCCGCGTCGCCATGGGCAACTTCCTTGAGATGTACGATTTCATGGTGTTCGGTTATTATGCAGCCGCGATTGGCCGCGCATTTTTTCCGACGCAAAATGAGTACGCTTCGCTGATGCTGTCCTTCATGACGTTCGGCACCGGCTACCTCATGCGGCCGCTGGGCGCGATCATTCTCGGGACCTATTGCGATCGCGTCGGCCGCCGTAAGGGACTTATCCTGACCTTGGGACTGATGGCCGTCGGAACGCTGGCGATCGGCGTCATGCCGGGCTATGAGACGATCGGCCTGTTGGCTCCCTTGCTGGTGGTGCTGGGCAGACTGGTGCAAGGACTATCGGCGGGCGTGGAGCTCGGCGGCGCGAGTGTGTATCTCTCCGAAATCGCGACACCGGGGAACCGAGGGTTCTACGTGAGCTGGCAATCGGGCAGCCAGCAGGTGGCGGTGATTTTCGCTTCCTTTATTGGATTGATTCTTTCCGTCACACTGAAACCCGAAGAGATGCAGGGCTGGGGCTGGCGCATTCCGCTGCTGGTGGGCTCCATGATGATTCCCTTCGTCATGTTCATGCGGCGCTCGCTCGAAGAAACAGAGGAATTCCTGAAGCGCAAGCATCGTCCGGGTGTCCGCGAAATTCTCCAAACCGTGGGCGCGAACTGGCGTCTGGTGCTGCTTGGAATGATGCTTAGCATTATGACGACGGTGACGTTTTACATGATCACCGCCTACATGCCCACGTACGGCAACAGCGTGCTGAAATTTTCGCAGAGGGAAAGCATGCTGGTGACGCTGATCATCGGCATGTCGAATTTCATCTTGTTACCTGTGGGCGGCATTTGCTCGGATCGTTTCGGCCGGCGAAAGATGCTCGCGATCTTCTCGGCCATCGCGCTGGTAACAGCGTATCCGCTGCTCGCATGGTTGGTCAGTGCCCCGTCGCTCGGGCGGTTGATCTTCGCGGGTCTGTGGTTCTCGATGATTTTCGGCGGCTACAACGGGTCGATGGTGGTGTACCTGGTGGAATTGATGCCGGCAAAAGTTCGCGCGTCGGGATTCTCGCTGGCGTTCGCGCTCGCCGCCGGAATTTTTGGCGGATTCACGCCGGCTGTGTCCACGTACTTAATTCACATCACCGGCAATCGCGCGATTCCGGGCGTCTGGCTATCGTTTGCCGCGCTGATGGGATTGACCGCGACTGCAGCGCTTGGCCCGAACAGCAAAGCAGTTCGAATGGCGCAAGAATCCGAGTAGCTGGCACGAACACCACGCCCGGCAGATTCCGCACCGGGTCCGGCTAGGGCTTCTTGCGCATGGTTTCCAGCGCATTTTTCACAAGTGCCGCCGAGCGGTAGATGCCGTGCACAAACTTGCCGTATGGCAGCGTGAGGAACAAACACAGCACGACCGCCAAGTGAACAATCAACAGCGGGCCCATCACCGCCGTACCGCGCATCGCCAGTAGCATCAGGCCAGTGAAGCTTGTGAAAAACAGCAGGCCGAGGAAGTCGATATCCGAGCCGTCCTGCGCAGGGTCCACAATCCGCGGATCTCGGCTGCGCTTGAGCGAGTACAGACCAATCGGGCCGATCAACAAACCAATGCCGCCAAGTGTTCCGAGCACCACGGGCACACTCGTATAGGAGTAAGGCGCGACAGAACCCGTGAAATGATATAACGCAGCCACCGTGGTGGAGGCGAAGCAGAGCAGGAAACCATAGAAAGTAAAGTGATGAAAAATCCGGCGCGCTTGCGAATGGCGCTCATTGGGGTACGTGCAACCCACGCCTCCGCTGCTCAGATTTTTCATGGAGAGAACATCGGCAGCAGCCTGCGCGATGGCAGTGGGATTGAGAAACTCTGAGACTGTTTCTCCGGCTCCCTTCCAGAAGCGAATAAAGCCGGCCACGTGGGCGGAAACAATCAGCGCAGATACCGCGAGAAAAATGCTCACCATCGCTTCGTGCGGGATCACGTCATAGAACGCCGTGCCCGCCGGATTCGCCACCGAGAGCACGAGTGCAGCCAAGCCGATGATCCACGGAATGACGATGCGCTTCCCTCGGAACAGCGCGGCAAGAGGACCGGGCCATGCGTACTTCTTGTAGGTTTCCGCGCGCAACTCCGCGAATACTCGCGGGACATTCACAGCGAACTCATGCGGCGGAGCGTATTGGCACGCGTAGTAGCATTCGGCACAGTTGTGGCAGAGATTCGCGAGGTAATCGAGATCGGCTTGCGCGAAGTTGAGGCGGCGTTCCATCGCGGGGAACACTGCGCAATAGCCCTCGCAGTAGCGGCAAGCGTTGCAGATCACCATCAGGCGCTCGGCTTCACGAGCGGTGGGCGTGAGTTCGATCTGATGGAGCGCGGGTTTAGCGGACATTGGCCGCTCCCTTCCCCGCGATGCGGCCAAAAACAGCGCCTATGGTCATGCCCGTTCCCGCAGGGTATCCCTTGCCCAAAATATTTCCGGCCATGATTTCGCCGGCCGCGAAGATGTTGCCGCTGAAGGCGCCCCCGAACTGCACCTGCGCTTTATCATTGACGCGCACGCCAAGATACGTGAACGTCAGCCCCGGCCGCAGCGGGTAGCCCATGAACGGAGGCGTGTCGATCTTCTGTGCCCAGTGCGTCTTCGGAGGCTTGAGATCGCCGCTAGTGTGGCAATCGTCGAGCACCTGATGATTGAACGTACCGGGAACAACGGCCTGGTTAAAAGAATCCACCGTGTCGCGCAACGTCGCGGCAGAAAGTTCTAGCGCGTTGGCGAGCTGTTCGATGGTGTCCGCCTTAATTGGCGGGAACACGGACGGCATGAATCGGCCGAGCACCTTCGAATCGATCACCGAATAGGCGATCTGCTCCGGTTGTTGAGCAACTAATCGGCCCCAGATGGCGTAGCGCTTGGGCCACAACTCTTCGCCTTCATCATAAAAGCGCACAGCGTTTTTGTTGACGACGATGCCCAGCGGCACGCAATCGAGCCGTGTCACGATTCCGCCATCGAACTTCGGCGCGCGGCCATCGATAGCCACACAGTGGCCTTGCGTGGGATCACCGATGGAATCAGCCCCCGCGGTGAGCAACATTTTCAGCACCGTTCCGCGATTGTAGGGGGTGCCGCGCACGATGAAGTTGCGCGCGGCCTCGCCCCACGCTTCCTCCAGCCATTCGAAGTTTGCCTCAAACCCACCGGAGGCCACCACCAGCGCCTTGGCCCGGAACTCCCGTGGCTTTCCCTCATGCTGCAGCATTCCTCCAAGGAAACGCCCGTCGCGAATATCGAGCGCCGTCACTTCGGCATTGTAGAGAACATTGACGCCATACGCCGCCGCTCGCTCGTAGTACGTATTCATCAGCGCTTTGCCGCCGCCGAGGAAGAACGCATTCGTCCTGCCCAGATGCAGCGTGCCGCCAAGCGATGGCTGGAAGCGCACGCCCTGTTTCTTCGCCCAAGCGACAGAATTCGGCGATTCGCGAATCACCATGCGTGCAAGATGTTCGTTTGTGTTGCCTTCCGTTACACGGAGAATGTCGGCGAAGAACTCGTCTTCGGTGTAGGCACCCGTCAGAACATCCGTGGGCGCTTCATGCATGCAGCGCATGTTGCGCGTGTGACGGCTGTTGCCTCCACGGTAGTCGAAGGGAGCGCATTCGAATACGGTTACGGTGGCGCCGGCTTCCCGCGCCGCGAGAGCCGCGCACAAAGCCGCGTTCCCGCCGCCAATCACGGCGATATCAGATGTCAGGATATCGGAGTCCAACTAAAAAGCGTACCGCAGAACACAAGCGCCGGTTCGTCCGAGTTACTGCCCAATCAACTTAAAGTCAAAGCTGATGTCCGAACTCGTAGCCGCGTTCTGATGGATCTCCACGGCGATCCCGTTCGAGCCCACCTTTAAAAATAGCGAGTTCAACGTCGCCACCAGCCAGGCAGCCCTGTCGCCATGCATCAACCGCAATTCGCTAAGTGAAGGCTTTCCGGCAAGGCGTCTGCGCAAAACAAAACGGGCAACCCTTGCGGGCTGCCCGTAAAAATCCAACCGGAGATGGAGAAAAACTATTCGGAGGGTGCTTCGCCTTCTTCGTGCTGACCCTGGCGGATGGCGTTGAGCCGTTCCTCGCGGCGCTTGGCACGTTCTGCCGCGCGCTTCACCAGTTCGGAGCCCACCAGTTCGAGCATCGCCTGTTCGGCGCCGTCACCCTTGCGGAAACCCAGACGCACGACGCGCGTGTAGCCGCCGGTGCGCTGGCCGAAGCGGGTCCCGAGCTTATCGAACAGTTTCTTCACCGCTGCCGGCGTTTCGAGAAACGCGGCGGCTTGGCGGCGCGCGTGCAGCGTGTCACGCTTGGCGAGCGTGATCATTTTATCAACCAGCGGCTTTGCAGCCTTGGCCTTATTTACCGTAGTAACAATGCGCTCTTCCGTGATGACGCTGGTCACCAGGTTTTTGAGCAGCGAATTACGCGCGCCGACGTCGCGTTTAAGTTTAGAACCAGATACCTTGTGTCGCATGTTTCTTTCCTGTGAGCACGGCGCTTATTCGGCGACGGCTTCGTCTCCTTCGTCTTCGCCTTCCGTGCTCGAGTACTCTGACTCGGGAAGCGGCGTGCCGATCATCGCCGGCGCGCCCGACGGTGCGATCAGGCGGCCCTGTGCGTCGAACTTCATACCGAAGGTCAATCCGAGGCTGCCCAAAATTTCTTTGATTTCGTTGAGCGACTTCCGCCCGAAGTTCTTCGTGCGCAACATCTCGGCTTCGGTCTTTTGAACCAGGTCGCCGATGGTCTGAATGTTGGCGTTCTTCAGGCAGTTGTAGGAGCGGACGCTCAATTCGAGTTCTTCCACCGAACGGCCCAGAACTTCATTCATCTGGCTGAGGGCGCGTTCGACCGGCTCTTCCGTCGTCTCCGGAACTTCTTCGAAGTTGATGAAGATGGTCATGTGATCCTTCAGCAGCTTCGCCGCCTGGCCGATGGCGTCGGCCGGCGAGATAGCGCCGTTGGTCCACACTTCGATGGTTAGCTTGTCGTAGTCGGTCATCTGGCCGAGACGCGCGGCCTCGACGGAGAAGTTGACCTTGCGCACGGGCGAGTGAACCGAGTCGATCGGAATGTAGCCGAGCGGCAGGTCCTCGTCGTTGTTGCGGTCGGCGGCAACATAGCCGCGTCCCGACTTCAGGCGCATTTCAATGTTGAGCTTGCCGCCTTCGCCGATGGTGGCGATGTGCATGTTGCGATCCAGCACTTCGATATCCGGATCGGTTTCAATCTGGCCGCTCATCAACTCGCCCTGACCGTCGGCGCGCAGGCGAACCGTGCGCATACCTTCGCCGATCATCTTGAACGGAACCTGCTTGAGGTTCAGGATGATATCGGTGGCGTCTTCAACAACGCTCGGAATCGGGCTGAATTCATGAGCCACGCCCTCGATGCGCACGGCAGTGATCGCCGCGCCTTCGATGGAGCTCAAAAGCACCCGGCGAAGGCCGGTGCCGATGGTGGAGCCAAAACCGCGCTCAAACGGCTGCGCGGTGAACATTCCGTAGCGGTCGTTGAGCGTTTCCGTATTCGCGACAAGGCGCTTGGGTTTCTGGAATCCCTTGAACATAATTGTAGGCTCCTTCGAGACGGCTACTTAGAATAAAGCTCGACGATGAGCTGTTCGTTCAACTGAATTTGCACGAGGTCTTCACGCTTGGCCTGGGCAATGACACGCGCCTTCAGGTTTTCGCGATCAACTTCGAGCCAGTTCGGACTCGGCGCGTGCGCGGTAGCTTCCAGCGCATGCAGGATGGTCGGGTTCTTTTTGCTGGCCTCGGCGATTTCCAGCACGTCGTTCGGCTTCACAGTGAACGACGGGATGTCGACGCGCTTGCCGTTCACCAGAATGTGGCCATGACGGACCAACTGGCGGGCCTGTGCGCGCGAAGTGCCGAAACCAATGCGGTAAACGGTGTTGTCCAGGCGGCGTTCGAGCATGTTCAACATGTTCTCGCCCGTGATGCCCTTCATGCCGCTGGCTTTTTCAAACAGGTTGCGGAACTGCCCTTCGAGCAATTGATAATAGCGGCGGGCCTTCTGCTTTTCGCGAAGCTGTAAACCGTAGCCGACGATTTTCGGCTTGCGGTCCTTACCGTGTTGCCCAGGAGCAAAGTTGCGCTTTTCGATCGCGCACTTTTCCGTGTGGCAGCGTTCGCCCTTCAGGAACAACTTCATGCCCTCACGCCGGCACTGCCGGCAGACGGGACCAATATAACGAGCCAAATCGAACCTCCCAAAGTGGCCTGGGCTTCTGGGCCAGACCATTCCTTTCAAGTTAGGTGCAGTTTACAAACGCTCGGCGCTCTTCTTCCTGCTTCACTTACAAAACTCACTCTTACTACTGTAACCGCAAATTGACACAAACCGCTCCCAGGGTTCCCGGACCGGTTCGTGCACAAATCAAACGCGGCGCTTTTTGGGCGGACGGCAGCCGTTGTGCGGAATCGGCGTACGGTCCTTAATGGTGCGAACTTCGAGGCCGGCTGTGGAGAGAGCGCGAACAGCGGATTCTCGTCCGGCTCCCGGACCCGACACGGAAACGTTCACGGTTCGCAGGCCGGATTCCTTGGCCTTGTTCGCCGCGGTCAACGAGGCCTGCTGTGCCGCGAAGGGAGTGCCCTTGCGCGAACCGCGGAAGCCAAGCGAACCCGAACTCGACCAGGAGAGCACGTTGCCCATCGGATCGGTGATCGTGATGATCGTATTGTTGAAGGATGCCTGCACGTGGACCACGCCCACGGGAACGGACTTCTTTTCCTTCTTTTTGAATGCCTTCTTCTTGCCTTTTGCTGGAGCCTTCGTCGCCATGAGTCGTTATCCGTTCCTTGAAACCTAGGTCTTGGCCGTCGCCTTTTTCTTGTTCGTCACCGTGCCACGGCGCGGACCCTTACGGGTGCGGGCATTGGTGTGCGTGCGCTGGCCGCGCGCCGGTAAACCACGGCGGTGGCGCAGGCCGCGGTAAGAGCCCATTTCGATTAGGCGCTTAATGTTGAGCGACAATTCCTTGCGGAGATCGCCTTCCACCGAGCCTTCGGATTCGAGGATCTGACGGACCCGGTTGATCTCGTCTTCGGTGAGGTCGGAAATCTTTTTTTCCGGATCGATTCCGGCACGGTGACAGAGCGACTTGCTCCGGGTGCGGCCGATGCCGTAGATATACGTCAGACCGATTTCGGTCCGTTTCTTCGCTGGTAAATCAACGCCTGCTAGTCGAGCCATGTATTCCTATCAACCGCGCGCGATAGTGTTCCGCGCGCTCCCTTCTTTTCAGCGCGCCCGTCGGCATTGCCGCAGGCGCGTCCTCGAATTTCTTAACCCTGCCGCTGTTTGTGCTTGGGGTTTGCGCAGATGACGCGCACCACGCCTTCGCGGTGAACGATCTTGCACTTGTCGCACATCTTCTTAACCGATGCTCTTACTTTCATAAACCCTCGTACGCCGCTACTTCAGCAGCTCCGTAATCCTGCCCCGGGTCCGGTCATGCGGCGAAAGCTCCACTCGCACCCGGTCGCCAGGTCGCAACCGTTCAAAATTCCTGACACTTGCACCGGCGACGTGGGCGATCACGATGCCCTCATCCGCCAGTTTCAAGCGGAACGCCGCGCTCGGAAGCTGCTCTATCACTTCTGCTTCCTCGCTCGCGCTCTTCCCGCCGCCCCGTTCGGTCACAGCCGCGTCAAAACCCAGGGCCCGTCGGCAGTCACGGCAACCGTGTGCTCGAAATGGGCCGAATACTTCCCGTCTTCAGTCACCGCCGTCCACTTATCGGACTTGACTCGGCTGCCCGCTGCTCCGGCGTTGACCATGGGCTCAATCGCCAGAACCATTCCCTCTTTCAACCGCGGATTTTCATTCCGGCGGTCGATGTAGTTGGGAATCTGCGGCTCTTCATGCATCTGGGTACCGATGCCGTGGCCTACAAACTCCCGGACGATCGAAAAGCCAGCCGATTCCACATGCCGCTCCACCGTTCCGCAAATATCAAACAACCGGTTTCCCGGCCTCGCCTGCTGAATCGCCAATTCCAGCGATTCTTCGGTCACCTTCAACAAGCGCTTGGCTTCTTCCGAAATCTCGCCCACTGGAACCGTTATCGCAGAATCGCCGTAGTAACCATTCAACTGGACGCCCGTGTCGATGGAAACCACATCGCCCTTGCGCAGAACCCGCTTCTCCGAAGGCATTCCGTGAACGATCTCTTCATTCACAGACGTACACAACACAAAGGGAAACTTGGTCCCACTCGACGGATTCGGATAGCCCTTGAAGGCCGACCGCGCACCCGCCTCGTTCATCATTTTTTCGGCCGCGACCTCCAGGTCGTAGGTCGAAACGCCTTCCGCTACCATGCTTTTGAGGGCATTCAGTATCCGGTAAACCAGCAATCCGGCGGCCCGCATTTTCTCGAGCTCGGAAGGACTCTTCCGGACAATCATCCCGCTACACCAGCACCGGCAGCTTCCGCCAGTAGCCCGCGAATTCCGGCAGCTACTACCGCCGGCCCGCCTTCGGCGTTACCATCCACGTCGAGACACATATATCCGGCTTTTCGGAAGTACTCGAGAACCGGGGCCGTCTTCGCGTCGTACGCTTTCAATCGTTCCGTCACCACTTCCGGGCGGTCATCTTCGCGAACCACCAGCTTGCTACCGTCCAGACTGCAAACCGACGGCGTCGCGGTGGCACCGGGGGCTATCCCATAAAGCGCGCCGCATACGGAGCAAAGCCTACGATCCGCAAGCCTTGCCACAATAACATTGTAGTCCACTTTCAGATGGACCACCACGGCCCGGATTCCCTTGGACTTCAACAGGGTATCGACGGTACCTGCCTGCGCTACCGTACGCGGGTAGCCGTCCAGGATAAATCCCTTTTCACAATCGTGGCGGCTGATCCGCTCCTCGACCAGCGCGTTTACCATCTCATCGGAGACCAGCGCACCGGACTTCAAAATCGCCCGAATCTCTTCACCCAGGTCGTCGCCCCGTTCCACGCTCTCCCGGAGCATATCTCCGGTCGAAATCTGGGGCAGCCCCATGGTCTTCTGTAACAACTTCGCCTGAGTTCCCTTGCCCGAACCTGGGGCACCGAACAAAATCAAACAAAGCTGAGCCATGAATCCGCGGTTTCGACGCTTTGCTCCACACGCCTCGGTTAAGCGGCGTATGACTTGAGCTCCCGGTAAAGGCAGCTCAGCGCCATTCCTTTCCTTGCGTCCGGCCTGGTAGGCCGTCCGCTATGGTATTCCGAACCAGCGAAGTACGCCGATCCGTTATATCGCGCCGGTCTTGCTTTGCGCGGTAAAACTCTTACACACTGCTGCGGCGTCCGCGAATCCTGCCCGCACGCGGTGTAAATCCTTCGTAGTGCCGCATGATGAGCTGGGCTTCGATCTGGTTCACCGTATCCATCGCCACGCCGACAACAATCAGCAAGCTGGTGCCGCCGAAGTAGAAGTTCACGCCCAGGCCATCGAGCAGCCAGCGCGGGAACGATGCGTCGATCCAGTTACCGATACCCGGCAACCGCTGCAGCTTGATACCGGAGATCATGATCTGCGGCAGCAGAGACAGAATCGAGAGATACAGGCCCCCAACCACCGTGATCTTGGTCAGAATCTTGTTCATGTACTCGGCGGTATTCTTGCCAGGGCGGATACCCGGGATGAACCCACCGTACTTGCGCATGTTATCGGCCGCTTCGTTCGGGTTGAAAATAATGGACACGTAAAAGAAGCAGAAGAAGATGATCAGCGCGGTGTACAGCAAATAATAAAGCGGCGTGGAACCGGCGATGGAGGCGAGCATGTTGCTCAGCACGGGCGAATCCTTCACCCACTGCACCGTGGTCAGCGTCTGCGGGAACGCAAGCAGTGAGCTCGCGAAGATCACCGGGATGACGCCGCCGGCATTCACTTTCAAAGGAAGATGCGTCGATTGCCCACCCATCATGCGGCGGCCAATCACGCGCTTGGCGTACTGTACCGGAATGCGGCGCTCCCCGCGTTCGACAAGAACGATGAAGCCAACCACCGCAATCATCATCAACAGAATGATGAGCACCTGCAGCGCGTTCCAGTCACCCGTCTGAACCTTGGTCACCATTTCGTAGATGGCGTTCGGGAGGCCGATGACGATGCCGGTGAAGATGATCAGCGACATGCCGTTGCCGATGCCGCGCTCCGTGATCTGCTCACCCAGCCACATGATGAATGCGGTGCCGGTGGTCAAGCTGAGCATGGTCATCAGGATGAAGCCCACGCCCGGATTAGTGACAAAACCTTGCTGGGCGCCCTGCAGAGCGGTCGCGATACCGAAAGACTGGACCAACGCAAGCATCACCGTCAGGTAACGGGTCCACTGCGTGATCTTGCGGCGGCCTAGCTCGCCTTCCTTCTGTAGTTTTTCGAGTGTGGGAACAACGACGGTCAGCAACTGCAGAATGATCGACGCCGTGATGTAGGGCATGATGCCCAGGGCGAAGATGGTCAGACGCCGGAATGTTCCACCACTGAACAGGTCGAGGAAGCCAAACAACGTGCCGGAGTTCTGACGGAAGAACTCTTCGAGCCGGTTAGTGTCAATACCGGGGGTGGGAATATGTCCGCCCAGACGGTAGACCGCCAACAGACCGAGCGCGAACAGGAGCCGCTTGCGCAGATCCGGGACGCGGAACACATTGGTAATGGCTTCCAGGAACTTCATGGATATTTGCTCCGAATGCCTATTCCGGCTTCGCCGGATGTTTCACGAGAACCTCGGCGGTGCCACCAGCGGCCTGGATCTTATCCAGCGCCGACTTCGAGAACACATGCGCCTTGACGTTGATCTTGCGCTTCAGGTCGCCCGAGCCAAGTATCTTCAGTCCGTCTTTGAGTTTGTGAATCACACCCGCTTCGAGCAGGGTTTGCGGATCGAAATTGGTGCCCTCCAGCGCTTCGAGCGCCGCCACGTTCACGATCGCGTATTCCTTACGGAAAATATTGTTGAAACCACGCTTCGGCAAACGGCGGTGCAGCGGCATCTGGCCGCCTTCGAAACCGCGCATGCGGGAGTAACCGGAGATCGATTTTGCGCCCTTGGCGCCGCGGCCGGAAAACTTACCGCGACCGGTGCCCATGCCCTGGCCGACACGTTGCTGCTTATGTTTTTGGCCCTTCGGCGGCCGTAGTTGACTGAGGTTCATTTCTTTAACCTTTTCCCCGCGCTTCGCTTGCCCGCGCTACTCGACGATCTTCAACAAGTGAGGAACCTTCTTCACCATGCCCCGGAAGGCCGGCGTGTCCGGACGCTCTACCACGCGATTCATTTTCTTCAAGCCAAGCGCCCTGACGATGACCTTGTGCTTTTCCGGCGTGCAGATCGGACTGCCCACCAGTTTAATCTTGATCGTTCCCGGCATTGTGTTTCCTTGCTTTCCTAAACCTGGCTAAACCCTATTACCGAAGCTTGTCCACCGATAAACCGCGCAGCTCGGCCACTTCCGCTTTATCACGGAGCTGCTCGAGCGCATCGATGGTCGCCTTCACAACATTGTGCGGATTGTGCGAACCAATCGACTTGGTGAGCACGTTCGGGATACCCACGGCCTGAATTACCGCGCGCACCGGACCGCCGGCGATCACACCGGTGCCCTCCGGAGCCGGTTTCAGCAGCACACGGCCGCTGCCGAATTCGCCAAGCACAGAGTGCTGAATCGTGGTGGCGAGCACGTTGACCTTGCGCAGGTTCTTCTTCGCCGATTCGATACCCTTCTTGATAGCCGCCGGCACTTCCTTCGCTTTACCGGTGCCGTAGCCGACGATCTTGGCGCCGGGGTCGCCTACGACCACCAGAGCCGAGAAGCTCATGTTCTTACCGCCCTTGACCACCTTGGTCACGCGGTTGATCGAAACCACCTGTTCCTTGAGGTTCAGGCTGTTGGCATCGATCCGCTTCGCTGTAGTTGTCGACATAGTTCCTTTTTTCCGCTACCTGCGCTTAAAACTCTAATCCCGCTTCGCGCGCCGCATCGGCTAACGCCTTCACGCGACCGTGATAGTGATACCCGCCACGATCGAAGACAACGGACTTGATGCCTTTTTCCTTCGCGCGCTCGGCCACCAGCTTGCCGATCGCTTGGGCTCCGGAAACGTTGCCGCCCGAGCCGCCCACCGGAGTACCCTTTTCGGCGGAGGAAGCCGCCGTCACCGTGTGGCTCTTCGAGTCGTCGATCACCTGCGCGTAGATGTGCTTCACGCTGCGAAACACCGCCAGACGCGGGCGCTCGCTTGTGCCGCTGACGCGGCGGCGGATGCGCTTGTGAATGCGCTGCCGGATTTGGTCTTTCGAATCCCGTGGCATGATTTAGCTGCCCAATCCTTTCTTCGTTCCTGCCTCGGACTACTTCGAGGCGCCCGTCTTGCCGGCCTTCTTGCGCAGCACTTCGTTCGCATACCGGATGCCCTTATTCTTGTAAGGATCCGGCGGACGCAGCGCGCGCATATTCGCGGCCACTTGACCGAGCAACTGCCGGTCGCCACCCGTCAAAATGAGCGGCGTCAGGTTGTTTGCCGGCTTGTCGACCCTCATGTCGATTCCATCCGGCAGGTAAAATTCAATCCCGTGCGAGTAGCCGAGGCTGAACACCGCAACGCGGCCCTTCACTTCGCAGCGGTAGCCGACGCCGAACAACTGCAGTTCGCGCGTAAAGCCGGTCGATACGCCCTGCACCGCATTGGCGGCCAGCGCTCGCGTCAAACCGTGCAAGGCGGCCTTGTCCTCGCCGTCGCGCTGGAACTCGGCGATGCCGTCCTTCTGCGTCAGCGTAATTCCGGCCGGTAGCGGCACGGTCTGCTTGCCCTTGGGGCCTTCGATCAGCAATCCATCGCCAACGGTGATTTTCACACCCTTCGGCAGTGGAAGCAGCTTTTTTCCTACTCGAGACATAAACTCTTCTCTCCGTTATCGGGCTACTGGGCTACCAAACGTGGCACAGAACTTCGCCGCCGACGCCTTCTTTGCGCGCCGCCGAACCCGTCATCACGCCGCGTGGCGTGGTCAGGATGTTGACACCCAAACCGCCCAACACGCGTGGCACCGTCTTCGACCCAACGTATACGCGGCAGCCGGGACGCGATACGCGCTCAATCCGTGAAATCGCCGGTACGTTGCCAACCGTGTATTTCAGGTAGATGCGGATCGACTTGCGCGAGCCTTCTTCGGTCAACTTGTAGTTGGCGATATAGCCTTCGTCTTTCAAAATCTTCGCAATGTCCGTTTTCAGACGCGACGCCGGCACGTCCACTTTCGGGTGGTTAGCCGCCAGCCCGTTGCGGATACGGGTCAGCATGTCGGCGATGGGATCGGATGTCGTCATTCCTGGTCTTCCTCCTGCATCAATTCCTGATCGGTTTCCTCAGCTGAACTACCAGCTGGCCTTGATCACGCCGGGCACTTCGCCGGCGAGCGCCAGATCACGGAAGCAGATGCGGCACAACTTGAACTTACTCATGAAGCCACGCGGCCGTCCGCAGCGGAAGCAACGGTTGCGGTGCCGGCAGGCGAGTTTCGGTTTCTTCGCCGCCTTGGCAATGGCCAGTTTGTTATCTCGTGCAATCTTCGCGGTGGTCGCCATTCGTATTCCTTGTTTACTTCAACCCTGTTTACTTCAACCCTGTCTGCCTGCCTACTTGGTGAACGGCATGCCGAGGTGCTTCAACAGAGCCAGCCCTTCGGCGTCGGTCTTTGCCGTCGTCGTGATGCAGATGTTCATACCCTTGGTTTTGTCGACCTTGTTATAGTCGATTTCGGGGAAGATCAACTGGTCTTTCAAACCAAGCGTATAGTTGCCGCGGCCGTCGAACGACTTCGAGGGAACACCGCGGAAGTCGCGCACGCGAGGCAGCGCCACATTCACCAGGCGGTCGAGAAATTCATACATCCGGTCGCCGCGCAGCGTTACCGCGCAGCCGATGGGCATGTTCTCGCGGAGCTTGAACGCCGCGATCGACTTGCGCGCCTTGGTCACCACCGGCTTTTGGCCGGCGATAGCGGTCAACTCGCTGACCGCGCTATCGATCAGCTTCGCGTTCTGCGTCGCCTCACCCATGCCGATGTTGAGCGAAATTTTTTGGACCTTCGGCACTGCCATGGGGTTCGCATAGTCGAACTCCTTGGTGAGAGCCGGAATCACTTGTTTGAGGTATTGTTCTTTGAGCCGTGCCGCCATAATGCCCTGCTTCTATTCCTTACTCGCGCCTTACTTCTTGTCGAGAATCTCGCCGCCCTTTTTCGCAATGCGCACTCGCGTCGCGCCATCCATGCGATAGCCCACGCGCGTCGCCACGCCGCCCGACGTCATAATCATGACGTTAGAAATGGCGATCAGACTTTCGCGTTCGGCAATGCCGCCTTTGATCTGGCGCTGCGGATTCGGACGGGTGTGGCGCTTCACAATGCTGACGCCTTCCACCAGAACCTTGCCCAAGTCGCGATCCACCTGCAACACGCGGCCTGTCTTGCCCTTGTCGCGGCCGGCGATCACCTTCACGGTGTCGTCCTTCTTGATCCGGGTCTTCAACTTCACCCGGGGTTCGTTTTGATGCCGCTGCGGAATTTTCTTTGCCATACGCTTAAATCACCTCGGGGGCGAGCGAAACGATCTTCATGAATCGCTTGTCGCGCAATTCGCGGGCCACCGGACCGAACACGCGCGTGCCCACCGGTTCGCCGACTTCGTTGATCAACACCGCCGCGTTCGAATCGAACCGGATATAGGTGCCGTCCTTGCGGCGGGTTTCCTTGCGCATGCGAACCACAACGCAGCGCACCACTTTGCCCTTTTTAATCGCCGAATCCGGCGCGGCTTCCTTCACGCTGGCGGTGATCACGTCACCCAAGCCCGCGCGCAGACCGAGATCGCCACCGCGTGGCGCGATACACTGCAACCGGCGCGCGCCGCTGTTGTCGGCCACCTCGAGAATTGTCCGCATCCCGATCATAATTGCTTCTCCTCAGTCCGGCGCCACCCACGGCGCCAGAGTCTTTCAAACCTTCGCTTCGCCCGAACCTTTACTTCGACGACGGCTTCTTCTTGTTCGAAACCCGCTTCTCCGGACCCGCCTGGATGCCGATCGAAGTTAAATCCGTCGTTACCTGAACCGCCTTGCGGACCACATCGCCCAGCACCCAGCGCTTCAGCTTGCTCATGGGGCGGCATTCCACAATGCGAACCACGTCGCCCACCTTCGCCTGACCCTCTTCATCATGCGCGTAGAACTTCTTGCGCTTGGTGACGATTCGTTTGTAGAGCGGGTGCGGCACGCGGCGCGTTACCTCGACCACGATGGTCTTCGCCATCTTGTTCGAGACAACCGATCCGACCTTTTCGTTTTTATTGCTGCTCTTCGTTTCCGCCATGGCCGTTCGTTATCCTTTGCTCTTCCCGCGCTTGGCTGACTTAGTGGTGGTGGCCACGGGGGCCGTCGAGGCGCCCAGTTCCCGCTCACGCTGCACCGTCAGCATCCGTGCGCGTTCCTTGCGGAGCGTACGCAGCTTTTTCAGTCCATCGGCCTGCCCCATCGACATCTGGAAGCGCAGGCGGAACATCTGTTCCTCGCCGTCGTGAAGCTGCTTTGCGAGTTCCGTTGTATCGAGCGCTCTTGCTTTATCCGCGTTTTCCTTCATGTGTTTTCCCTACCGGCGACTTACTCGCCGCCTTCGCGAACCACCAGCTTGGTGGGCAGCGGGAGCTTTGAAGCCGCTAAGCGCATTGCCTCGGCCGCTACGTCCCTCGCGACGCCTTCCATCTCGAACAAAATCTTCCCGGGCCGGACCACCGCAACCCACTGATCGGGCGCGCCCTTGCCCTTACCCATACGGGTTTCGGCCGGCTTCTTGGTGATCGGCTTATCGGGGAATAGACGGATCCAGACTTTGCCGCCACGCTTGATCGAACGCGTCATCGCCACGCGAGCCGCTTCAATCTGACGGTCCGTAATCCAGCCGCACGACAGTACCTTCAGGCCGTAGTCGCCGAAAGCAAGCGAGGAGCCGCGCCAGGCCTTGCCTGTCATGCGCCCGCGCTGCTGCTTGCGGTACTTGACCTTCTTTGGCATCAACATGGCTTATTCCTTGCTCCCTTCACCGCCCTCCGCGGCGCCCTCGGTTTCCGGTTTGAAAGCCTGTACCGGGGACGACATAGGAGGAAGAATTGGTGCGGTGCGTACCGGCGCCGCGACGGGCGCGGCTTGAACACCACCACGATCACCGCGATCGCCACGGTCACCACGCGGACCACGGTCGCGATCCCGGCGGTCCGGACGCGGCGCACGGCGCGGCTCCGGCTCGTTTTTCAAGTTCGGACGGAATCCGCCCGGCAGGATTTCACCCTTGTAGACCCAGCACTTAATGCCGATCACACCGTAGGTCGTGAATGCCTGGCTGAAACCATAGTCGATGTCGGCGCGCAGGGTGTGTAGCGGAAGCTGACCCTGCAGGTACCATTCGGTACGTGCGATTTCGGCGCCGTTCAAGCGGCCCGACACGCGAACCTTGATTCCCTTGCAGCCAAAGCGGAGTGCGGAATCGACAGCCTTGCGCATCGCGCGGCGGAATGCCACGCGCTTTTCCAGCTGCAGCGCGATCGATTCGGAAACCAATTGGGCATCGAGCTCAGGCTTGTGGACTTCCTGAATATCGATGAACACTTCCCGGCCTGTGGACTTGGCCAGGTCGCCCTTCAGCTTTTCGATCTCGGCGCCTTTACGTCCGATGATGATACCGGGACGCGACGTCTGGATCGTGATGCGGAGCTTGTTTCCCGGGCGATCGACTTCGATCGAGCTGACGCCGGCGGCCTTCAGGCGCTCACGCAGCGAATCCTTCAGCTCGAGGTCTTCGCGAAGAAGCTTCGCGTAATCCTGCTTGGCGAACCACCGCGACCGCCAAGTCTTGGTGACTCCCAAACGGAACCCGTAGGGATGTGTTTTCTGTCCCATTAATTCTTATCTCCAACCTTGACGACGATGTGCGCCAACCGCCGCTGGTAGCGATACGCCCGGCCCATCGGGGCAGGCCGCACGCGCTTCATGCGCGGTCCTTCATTCACGTAGGCTTCGGTCACAAACAGCTTGTCCACATCGACATCGTTCGAGCGGTTTTCCGCGTTGGCGATCGCCGAACGCAGCACCTTTTCAATCGACGGCGCAATGCGCTTGTTTGTGGCTCGCAGAATGTGAATCGCCTCGCCCGCCTTCTGGCCGCGGATCAGGTCGATGACCAGTCGCGCCTTCTGCGGCGATGTCCGAATGTACCGAGCTTCTGCCTTAGCTTGCATATCTCTCACCTACTGGCCAATGGCCGCTTTCTTTACGCCGGCTTGCCCGATTTTTCGGCCGCCGTCTTTGCCTGGTGTCCCTTGAACGTCCGCGTGGGCGAGAACTCGCCGAGCTTGTGGCCCACCATGTTCTCGGTCACATACACGGGGATGAACTTCTTGCCGTTATGCACTCCAAGAGTGTGGCCGATGAACTCAGGTAGAATCGTCGATCGCCGCGACCAGGTCTTTACGACCTTCTTCTCGTTCTTGGCGTTCATGCCGTCCACCTTTTTCATCAGGTGGTCATCCACGAACGGTCCCTTATGTATTGAGCGCCCCATGCTATCTCCTCGTTCCTAGCGCTTCTTCTGCTTGCGCGTGACGATCCACTTGTCCGTCCGCTTGTTGTTGCGGGTCTTGAAGCCGCGGGTCGGTTGGCCCCACGGAGTCACAGGATGACGGCCGCCCGAAGTCTTGCCTTCACCACCGCCGTGCGGGTGATCGACCGGGTTCATCGTAACGCCGCGGTTGTGCGGACGCTTGCCCAGCCAGCGCGTGCGGCCCGCCTTGCCGAGACTGACGTTTTCGTGCTCAACGTTGCCCACCTGGCCCACCGTCGCCGCACAATCCACCAGTACCCGGCGAATTTCGCCCGAAGGAAGTTTTAGCAACGCAAGGTCGCCTTCCTTCGAAACCAGCTGCGCCTGAGCGCCGGCCGAGCGCGCCATCTGGCCGCCCTTGCCTGGCTTCAGTTCAATGTTGTGCACAATCGTACCGGCCGGGATATTGCGGAGCGGCAGCGAATTGCCCACTAGAATATCGGACTCGGGTCCCGACAGAACTTTGCGGCCCACTTCGAGGCCCACTGGCGCCAGGATGTAGCGCTTCTCGCCGTCCACGTAGTGCAACAGGGCAATGCGGGCGCTGCGGTTGGGATCGTATTCGATCGCCGCAACCACGGCCACAATGTTGTGCTTGTCGCGCTTGAAATCAATCTCGCGATACGACTTCTTGTGCCCGCCGCCCCGGAACCGCGACGATACGCGGCCCGAAGAGGTCCTGCCACCGGTGCGGCGTTTGCCGCGCACCAGGCTCTTTTCGGGAGTCTGCTTAGTGATGTCCTCGCGCGTCAACACCGTTTGGTAACGGCGCGTCGGCGTAACGGGTTTATAACTTTTTACGGGCATGTTAGATCTCCGCGTACTCCGGCATCTTCTCGCCCGTTTTCAGGCGGACATACGCCTTTTTCCAGTCCGCGCGATAGCCGGCAAACTTGCCGCGGCGGCGTAATTTACCTGCCGTCATCGACGTGCGGACCTCCGCCACTTTCACTTTGAACGCGGCTTCCACCGCATTGCGGATCTGCGTTTTGTTCGCGTCGGCATCCACTTCAAAGCACAACGTACGCTCGCTGTCTTTCTTGGTGACGCCCTTTTCGGTGACGACCGGACGCTTGATAACTCCAAATACGTTCGCCATATTACGCCAGCGCCTCCGAAAGTTTCTTCGCGGCCGCTTCGCTCAACAAAACCTGGCTGTGAGCAAGCAGATCGTATACGTTTACGTCGCGCGACGGCACAAGTTTCACGCCTTCCAAGTTACGGCTGGAAAGCTGCAAGTTGCGGTTGTCGCCGTTGTCCACCAAAAGCACTGTGCGCGTCGCTTCGATACCGTCGAGCGCCTTGCGCATCAGCTTGGACTTCGCATCGGTAAGCGCGAATTCGCGAACCACGCGGAGCTCACCGTCACGCAATTTTGCGGAAAGAGCGCTTTTGAGCGCGCCCAACTGCATTTTGCGCGGCAGGTGATAGGAGTAGTCGCGCGGTTGCGGACCGTGGGTCGTACCGCCGTGGCGCCACAGAGGACTGCGGATCGAACCCATACGCGCGCGGCCCGTGCCCTTCTGCTTCCACAACTTCTTTCCGGAGCCGGCCACTTCGTGACGCGTCTTGGTTGCGGCCGTACCGCGGCGGGTCCCCGCCAGGTAATGACGAACCGCTTCATACAGCAGCGCTTCGTTTACGGGAGCGCCGAAAACTTCGTCGGCCAGTTCCACAGTGCCGACTTTTTGATTATTGAAATCGATAATGTCTACGCTTGGCATGGCTATCGCTTCGCCCTCCTCACGACGACGTATCCGCCATTGGGTCCGGGAACGGCGCCCTTGACGAGAATCAGATTGTCTTCCACGTCCACCTGAACAACTTCCAGGTTGCGCACCGTCACACGGGCGTTCCCCATCTGGCCGCCCATACGGGTGCCTGGGAAAACGCGGGACGGGAAGCTGGACGCACCGATCGAACCAGGTGCGCGGTGGAACATCGAACCGTGCGTGGCGTCGGAACCGCGGAAGTGGTGGCGGCGAACAACGCCGGCGAAACCGCGGCCTTTGCTCACGCCGATCACATCCACCTTCTCGGCCGGCTTAAATTCATCAGCCAGCACGCGATCGCCGGGCTTCAGATCGCCATTGGTTCCCTCTTCGAGACGGAACTCGCGCGAGAACCTGACGCCTTCGGCGCTCGACTTCTTGAAGTGGCCAGCCATTGGTTTGTTGACGCCCGATTTCTTGGCGTACTCCATCAAACCAAGCTGCACGGCGTCGTAGCCGTCGGTGGCAGGCGTTTTACGCTGCACGACAACGCAAGGACCGGCCTTCAAAACGGTAACAGGAACAACCTGCCCGTCGGCACGGAAGATCTGCGTCATCCCGATTTTTTTCCCTAAAATTCCTGGGCTCATAATCTCTCCAGAAGTCAGTCTTCAGAAGCGGAAGCCTTCGCTCCCCACTCCGGACCCTGGCTACTTTCCTTTGCCAAAAGCCTTGATTTCGACGTCCACGCCAGCCGGCAAATCCAGCTTCATCAACGCATCCACGGTGTCCTGCGTCGGCTCGAGGATGTCCAGCAAGCGCTTGTGCGTCCGGATCTCAAATTGTTCCCGGCTCTTCTTATCCACGTGCGGCGAGCGCAGAACCGTATACAGGTTCCGCACCGTGGGCAATGGAATCGGCCCGGCAACGGTCGCGCCGGTGCGCTTTGCGGTATCCACAATTTCGGTCGTCGACTGGTCGAGGATCCGGTGATCGTACGCCTTGAGGCGGATGCGAATGCGTTCTCTTAAGCTGCTCATTGTTTGAATCGCGCACAACCGCGGTTAGCGGCTGTGCGCTTCCTTCCTCAACAGGCCTATTCCAAAATCTCGCTAACCGTACCGGCGCCGACAGTGCGGCCGCCTTCGCGGATGGCGAAGCGGAGGCCCTTATCCATGGCGACCGGAGTGATCA
>JBEBFS010000144.1:0-6184 GCA_040081855.1 Bryobacteraceae bacterium
GTTCGCAAGATTGACGACGCGAAAAAGGTTGCCGCGGGGCTCGGGTATCCGGTGCTGCTGAAGGCCGCGGCGGGCGGCGGCGGCAAGGGCATGCGGCGTGTGGATCGCGAAGAGGATCTGGAAGCGGCGGTTCGCGATGCGGCCAGTGAGGCGTTGCGAGCGTTCGGCAATGACGAGGTTTATCTCGAAAAGCTGGTAGTGGAGCCGCGGCACATCGAGATTCAGATTCTGGGCGATCATCACGGCAACCTGATTCATTTGGGCGAACGCGAGTGCTCCGTTCAGCGCCGTCATCAGAAGGTGATCGAGGAATGCCCTTCTCCGGTGATGCTGGAGCATCCGGAGTTGCGCGCGAAGATGGGCGAGGCGGCCCTGAAGATTGCGCGCGCGGCGGGATACGCCAATGCGGGCACGATGGAGTTTCTGGTGGACCGCGACCGTAACTTTTATTTCCTGGAAATGAACACGCGTCTGCAGGTGGAGCACCCGGTGACGGAACTGGTGACGGGGCTCGATCTGGTGCACTGGCAACTGAAGATTGCCGCGGGCGAGAAGTTGACCGTGAAGCAGGAAGACGTGCGGTGGAGCGGGTCGGCGATTGAGTGCCGCATTTACGCGGAAGATCCGGAGAACCAGTTCATGCCGTCGCCGGGGTTGATCTCGAAGTTGAGCGAGCCGTCGGGTCCGGGGATTCGCCTGGATTCGGGCGTCTATGAAGGATGGACGGTTCCGATTGAGTATGACCCGCTGCTGGCCAAGCTGGCCGTGTGGGCTCCGTCGCGCGATGCGGCGATTGGGCGGGCGAGGAGAGCGCTGGCGGAGTATGTGATCGGCGGCATCCGAACGAATCGTGCGTTCTTTGAAGAGATTTTGGACGATGCGGAGTTTCGCGCAGGCAGGCTCTCGACCGCGTTTCTCGCTGGATTCTTTGCGCGGCGGAAGGCGAACATGACGCCGTTGGAGATGGAAGCAGTGGCGGCGCTGGCGGCAGTGCTGGAAGCGCGGGCGAAGCGGAACGGGCAGGCTCCGGTGAGCACGGCGGCGGGATCGCGCTGGCTGGATGCGGGGCGAGAGGCGCAGCTTCGATAGACGGCGCGTAAGAGCAGACAGATGAAATACGATATCGTCGCGGGACAGAACGAAGCGAAGTTTTCGCTGAACGGGAAAAGCTTCCGGTATGAGGCGAAAGGCGGCGAGACGCTGGAGCGCGAGTTTTCGGTGGAGCCGGGCGGACCGGGTCGCTATTCGATTTTGATTGAGGGGCGCAGTTACGCGGCGGCGATGCTGCCGGGCGGCGGCGTCAGCGTGAACGGCGTGGTGATTCCGGTGGAGGTGATCGATCCGCGCGGCTATCGTGGACGGAGCCGCGGGTCGAGCACCGAAGGGCCGCAGCAGATTACCGCGATGATGCCGGGGCGCGTGGTGAATATCCTGGTGGAAGTGGGTGCCGAGGTGGAAGCCGGGCAGGGGCTGATCGTGGTTGAGGCGATGAAGATGCAAAATGAGATGAAGTCGCCGAAAGCCGGTAAGGTGACGGAGGTTCGCGCGAAAGCGGGCTCGGCGGTGAAGGCGGGCGAAGTTCTGATGGTGATCGAATAAGATGGCGAATCCGAATTGTCCGCATTGCAGCGGAACTGGTTGGAAGATTGTCGAGCGCGGCGGGCTTTCGGGCGCGGTGCGCTGCGAGTGCGGCGTGACGGAGCGGCCGGAGCGGCTGGTGGCCGGAGCGCAGATTCCGCCCAACTACCGCAACGCGACCTTCGACACCTTTGTTATTCCGAACGATAATCCAACGGCGAAGAAGCATCTGGGTACGGCGCTGATGCAGGTACGGGGCTTTGTGCGCGAGTTCCCTGCTCCAGAAAGGCCCGGGTTATTACTGGTGGGCGAGCCGGGCACGGGCAAGACGCATCTGGCGGTGTCGGCAATGAAGTCGCTGCTCGAACGCGGGCATGAATGCGTGTTTTGGGATTACCAGAATTTGCTGGAGAGAATTCGTTCCAGCTACGACGCGGCATCGGGCGCGGCGGATCGAGAGGCGTACCGTTCGGCGCTGGACGCGGAGGTCCTGGTGCTCGACGATCTAGGCGCGCATCGCGTGACGGAATGGGTGGAAGACACGGTCACGGCGATCATCACGTATCGCTGCAATAACCAGAAGCCTCTGATTGCAACGACGAACTTGCCGGATCCGGATATTACAGGAGCGAAGCTCGAATATACGGGCGCGGGCGGTGTGGGCGTGTACCGGAAGACGCTTTCCGAGACGATTGGAACGCGCGCGCGGTCACGCCTCTTTGAGATGTGCCGCACGGTACGGATTATGGATGTTGAGGATTACCGCGTGAGGCGGGGGCGGTAACGTTCTTGGACACGCCGCGTTCCATGACCGTCTGGCAGCGCTGGCTCTGTCAGCCACAACAAGTTTGGTTCCGGCGTGCGCTGTTCCAGGTGCATCTTTGGAGCGGCATTGGGCTGGGGCTGTATATCTTTGTCATCAGTGTTACGGGAAGCGTGCTGGTTTACCGGAACGAACTGTATCGCTGGGCATCGGCGCAGCCTGAGGGGCAGAACCGTATCGCATTCAAGGTGATCACCGCGTTGATGTCTCTGCACGATGATCTTTTCGCCGGAACAACGGGGCGTGCTGTAAACGGCGTGGGCGCGATGGCTGTGTTGGTGGTGGCGCTAACCGGGTTGGTGATCTGGTGGCCTGGTTCGACACGATGGCGGCGGAGTCTGATGCTCACGCGCGGCGTCGGGTGGAAGCGATTCAATTGGGATCTGCACAGCTTTACTGGTTTCTGGAGCTTCGCCTACGTGCTGATTTTTGGCGTGAGCGGAATCTATCTTTGCTACCCGGAACGCTTTCAGGATTTCCTCGATTGGATGGAGCCGCCCACCAACGAGAATGCGGGATTCCGCGTTGTGGACACGATCGGCTATTGGGTGGCGTACCTACACTTCGGACGCATCAATGGAATTGGAATCCCCTGCAAAGGGCCGGGCGTGTGCGATCAAACGACAAAAGCTGTGTGGGCAGTTTTCGGATTGGCTCCGGCGGTGATGTTTGTCACGGGGGCGCTGATGTGGTGGAATCGCGTGGTGCGGCCAAGGCTTGGGCGCGGCGAATCTTGAAGGGCGTCCGGTGGATTTTCAGGGCTTCTGGCGAAGCGGCACTGGGCTGCGGCTTGCCATGACTCCGTGCATTACGCGCGGTACACTTTTAAACATGAGAATCCTCGTCGTTGAGGACGAAAAACGTATTGCGGACTTTCTGTCGCGTGGACTGGAGAGTGGGGGCTACGCGGTGGATGTTGCCGGCACGGGCCACAGCGCGGTCGATATGGTCCACGCAACCGACTACGACCTCATTATTTTGGACCTCGGGTTGCCGGATATCGACGGTCTGGACGTGCTCGCCAAGATTCGCAACCGGAAAGCGAATCCCCCGGTGCTGATTCTGAGCGCACGCGACGCGATTGACGATCGAGTGAAGGGGCTCGAAGGCGGCGCGGACGATTACCTGGTGAAACCGTTCGCCTTCGTCGAGTTGCTGGCGCGCGTGCGTGTGCTGCTGCGGCGCGGACAGCCGACGCCGGAACGCCTGCACGTGGGCGATTTGACGCTGGACTGCATCCGTCGCAAGGTGACTCGCTCGGGCGAAAACATTGAGCTGGCCCCGAAAGAATTCGGGATACTTGAATATCTGATGCGAAACCGCGGGCGGCCGCTGAGCCGTACCATGATCGTCGAACACGTCTGGGATATGGACTACGACGGGCTGACGAACATCGTGGATGTCTACATCCGCCACCTCCGCAGCAAGATTGACGATCGCTTCCCGGAAAAGATGATCCAAACTGTTCGCGGCATTGGCTACATGCTGGACGCTCCGGACCTACAGGCCGAAAAGGCCGGCTGATTTCGTATGCCTGACGGCGCGGGCGCACAAAACGAAGCAACCAATTTGAGCCGTGGGGCATTACGCTCGACGATTCCTTGGGCACGGCGTGCCACGAACGTGGTGCGCGGATTGCGTTTCCGGCTGACCGTTAGCTACGTTCTTTTTTTCTCCGTGCTGCTGGTGGGGATTGGTCTGCTGTTCCGCCAGACGCTTCGCTCACAGTTGGACGATGACGTGCGCGTGACGCTCGAAGAAGAGTGGGGCGCGGCGAAAGCTTACCTCCGCATTGAGAACAAGCGGCCCATCTGGGTGGCGGATTCCTCCGACCCGGAAGAAGCATACATTGTGGAGCGCTTGCGCCGCGTGTATCTGCTAACGGATTCCACCGGGTACTTATTGGAACATTCCGAAACATACGATTCGCTTGGAATTGACCCGCCCCAGGAGATTCAACGGATCGTGAAGTCCGGAAAAACGGAGCTTCACGAGCGCCGCGACAAGTCTGGCATTCCTTATTTAATCAAGGCCGGAGAAGTGCCCAGCACGGATGGCGAGCCCTATTTCTTCGCCTTAGGCCGTTCGCTGGAAGCCAACGAGCGCACGGTGGATACATTTATGGGGCGGTACTTTTTGTTATTGCCCGCCTTGATCGCACTCACTTGCTTCTTGGGATGGATCCTGGCCGGACGCGCCGTACGGCCGGTGAATCAGGTGGCACAAGCGGCGGAAGGCGTTACAGGATCGAACCTCTCCCTGCGTATTCCGAAACGCGGGGCCGATGACGAACTGGACCATCTGATTGATAGCTTCAATCAGATGACCGAGCGTTTGAGCCATTCCTTTGAGCAAATCCGGCGTTTTTCCACCGATGTTTCGCATGAGCTACGCACTCCCTTGACGGCCATTCGTGGCCAGTTGGAAGTAGCGCTCTTCACCGCGCAGACTACGGAACAATTCCGCGATGCGATGGTGAATGCGCTTGAGGATGTCGAAAAACTTTCCAGTATCGTTCGCGCGTTACTGCTGCTCTCGCAGGCGGAATCCGGGCAACTGGCGCTGCAGAAAACATCGCTGGATCTTGGCGCGATCGCCGAAGATGTGGTGGATCAATTCCAGATTCCCGCCGAAGAAAAGGGAGTGGAGTTGTCGGTAACCACACTACCGGGCACATCGGCATTCGCCGATAAAACACAGGTGGAGCGATTGTTCTCGAATCTTGTGTCGAACGCGGTGAAGTACACGCCCAGAGGCGGTACGATTCAGGTGCGCGTGGGGCCGGATTCGGCTCATCAAAGCTGGGCGCGGGTGGAAGTGGCGGATACGGGCGTGGGAATTCCAGCGGAAAACCTTTCGCAGATTTTTGACCGTTTTTACCGAGTGAGGAATGCCGAGACGAATTTGATCCAGGGCTTGGGCTTGGGACTGAGCTTTGTGGCGTGGATTGTAAGTGCGCATGGCGGTTCGATCAACGTGGAGAGCAAACCCGGCGAGGGAAGCCGGTTTATTGTGCATTTGCCGAGCGCACCTCCTGCCTCCGTAACGCCTTCGCCGGAACCGGCAACAGTGACGGTTTGATTTTCCCTACACTAAGACTATGGGTTTCGATATTTCGGAGAGATCACGAGAAGGGGTCGTGATACTAAAGTTGAAAGGGCGGCTGACTGTCGGAGAAAGCACGCCCGTACGCGAACGCATTACGCAAACACTGGCGGCGGGACGCAACAAGATCGTTCTGGATCTGAAAGACGCGGAATACATCGACTCCACGGGACTCGGCGCGCTGGTTATTTGTTTTACGCAAGCCAAAAAGGCGGGCGGTTCACTGAAACTGCTGAATCTGAATAAGCGAAACGTCGAACTGCTGGCGCTGACGCGCTTGCATACGGTATTTGAGACGTTTGCCGAAGAGACGGATGCGGTGAACAGCTTCTTTCCCGGGCGGGAGATCAAGCATTTCGATATCCTCGCGTTTGTACAGCGGCAGGCGAAAGAACGCGGCGAGGACTACTAGTTCCGGCGGCTGGCATCGCAACGCCGGTAGATGATCGTCATTTGCGTCTTCCCCACTTCGCAATAATTCGTAAACCAATCTTTTAAATCGTCGAATCGATGGATATCGAGCTTCGGATTAAAGAAGCTGAGGCCATCGGCAATGAAGGTGGGAGTGGTGCGTGCGAGTTCAGCGCGATTCGCGGCCGCGAGTTCCGGGGCGACAGGGGTACTGATGGAGAGATGGCGGTCTGCGGGGACTCCGGTGACGGGCTGCGAATCCCATAA
>JBEBFS010000084.1:0-21004 GCA_040081855.1 Bryobacteraceae bacterium
GGTTAAGGACAAACAAGGCTGGGACCGATGGGGAATCCGAAGTAACGAAAAGTTGGAGCGGGAGACGGGACTCGAACCCGCGACGTCCAGCTTGGGAAAATGGGTCAGGTTTTGTTTTCAGCAAGATAGAAACGCGCAGCGTTGATCCGGGGTACAGAAAACGCTAAGAAAACAACTGCCGATTTTTGAAGCTGGTCAAACGGAGGGTTAATGGAGGGTGCGACGGTTACCATGCACTGAAGACATCCGGCCTCCCGCAGCTGCTCTTCGTCGCAGCCGTTCCCCCAACCGACGAATGAGCTCCGGCCCTGGGAAGAGATGTCCGAATTCACACGCGGGCTTCTGTCGTGACTTTTGTGGCCCCAGATCGGCCTCTTGTTCTTGCTCGGGCTCCGCTTCGGCATCCAACAGCGCCAGATGATCCTGATTGAAGAAACGATCCAGGATCAAACGAATAGGCACCAGAAGCGCGATGAGGAGAGGGAAGAGGATGCCGAGCGAGGACGTCTTCAGGAACCATAGCAGCGCCAGGAGACCCGCTTGAACGGCTGTGAACAAATGGATCGCCCGTGCCGGCACCGACCTGACGTAGTAGTTTTCGGGGTAGCGGTCAGGGTCCATGAGCCACAGACGCATGCGCTCGAAGAGTTGATTGCCCCGCATGGAGGATATCCCCATGAACAGGAACAGCCCAAACAGAACCGGCATCGGAATCTGACGGAGTTGATCGAGGATCAGAATCGACCCACCGATGAGCAGATGAACCACGAGCGCTGTTAAACGATTCTCGGCGACTGCGCTTACTTGCTCCGTCTCCCCGACTCGCTTGATCGTTGCCAGACTCTGAACGTGATTCAGCGAGCGAACTGTGGCGGCCACCATCCAGGGCAGCCCAAACAGCGAGCAGATCCCGACCAGAATTCCGACAACCAGGAGGTCCAGGTGATAGCCGAATCCCTTGCGGAGCTTATTGCGCCGATTGTTGACGAGGCGTACCGTGATGTTCTGATCGAGGAACAGAAGGATGGAGACGAGCAGCGCGGGCACGACTGCTCCGGCCCGTACCCACATCGGTGCTGCACCAAGATCCACGAGCCAGGGGCGGCCGGCGGTTGTGCCAAATGTGGCGGGCACGGCCAGGGTCTCAACCGTTACGGGTCTCATGAGGTAGGCGACACCCGCCATGATCAGAAGTGACGCCGCCGGGCCGAAATCGGCGAGGGCATGCCTCATGCCCGGTCTGAGATAGGGGCTGCGTCGCATTTGGGCAAGCGCTGTGGAAAGCGTGAAGGTGCCAAGCGCGAGCAGGACCGCGAGCAGAGCGGAATCGCGAGGTGTGTTGGCATCGCGCAGGCCACCAAGGGAATCCGCGAGCGCTTCGTATATGAAGATCAGGGAAATCAGCGCGGCGAAGATCTCATCGGTGAACCGCGTGAACCATCGGATCAGTCGGCTGGCCTCGACCGCCGCCAGCACCACGAGGATCAGCGAAGTCCACAGCCCGACCCAGGCCAACGCCGGCAAGAACGGTACGGACCAGCGAGTGCATAAGTCGAATAGCAAGCCGATGAACACGATGACTGGCCCAGTGCTACCCAATATCGTTAACGGCTGGCCGGAGAAAAGGGCGTATAGAATTCCGCAAAAAGCTGTGCTCACCAGCATCTCAATCGCGCCCATCTGCCGGTTGGTGAGCGTCGAGACCAGACCGCCAAACGCCACGGCCGGAGCTAGGCAAGCGAAAAACATGAAGAGGACGGAAGCAAACGCTTTGGACTGAAGTCCGTCCAGAAAGTCGCTGCCATAGAACGGCACCTTTCGTCGGATGTTGGCCGCGACACCTCCGAAAAGCCAACCGGTGCGCCCAACCACAGTCTCCCCTCGGACTTCCGGGTCGACGGTTGGATCTCGTAGAAGATGCATCCGAGCGGCGAGCGCCTTGAATGCAGATACACCCTGGACCGCCGCTATCGCCTCGCGATTTCCAGGATCATCTAGGATCTGCGCGAGTTCAGCCACAACTTCACGGTCGGCCTCAGGCAATTTCCACAGATAGGAATATGACGAACTGCCCGGCCACCGTGTCAGCGTGGGAGGTTTGCCCGGCTCTGCGAATTGAATCCAGTGGTTGGCGGTCAATGGCACGGCGCCGCTGATTAAAGCCATCGGCATCTCGGCTGCATCGAGTTCGACTCGCAGATCATGAAGTATCTGCTGGACCGTGCGGGTTCGGATCATCGTCGTTCCGTCCTCCCAACCTGACTTCTTCGCGAGTAAGCGGGCGGAGTGTCGGTGGCCAGCGGGCGGAACGCTCCACTTTCCGGGTCAAAACAGGTGATGCCGCCTGTTCGAATGTCGTAGTGCCAAGCATGAAGGCGAACCTGCAGTCGCGCGAGCTTACTGGCGACGGCTGGATAGGTCTTCAGATGATCCAACTGCACGACTGCATTTTCCTGCGCCAGACACGCGATCCGCTGGGCGAGGGGCGTTGATCGGCGGAACGGCTGATGCATCATATGGGCGGCGGAAGCGAATTTGAGCCAGTTGGAAACCAAAGGCATCTGCTTCAGACCCTGGGGATAGAGCAAGCCCTTCATCGCACCGCAGTTGGAATGGCCGCAAACGATGATGTCGCTGACCGACAGTACCGTCAACGCGTACTCCAATGAGGCCGAGGCTCCACCAAGCACCGCGCCGTATGGGGGCACAATGTTCCCCGGATTTCGCGCCACGAAAAGGTCTCCGGGTTCGGACTGGAACATGACGGCAGGCTCGATCCGCGAATCCGCGCACGTAATGAACAGAACTTTCGGATCTTGCTTCTCCGCCAGGCTCGCATACCTTCCCTCGTGACGCGAGTGATGCTCACTTTGGTACTGTTGCCAACCGGCAGCCAATTTCTTAATGACAGAGTTTTTCATGTACGTGAGCCTCGCGATCCATAGTGTTTTTCCACGTCCGCTGCAAAAAGCGCATCCGGCAACTCAGAGGAAGGCGGATCTGGGCTCTCTTCAACTGAGGCGGCGAGCAAATCCACACGAACAAGGCGCTCCGCCCAGTTGATCTCGGTGACGAAACGAGACGGACAAAACCGCTTGCTTGATAACAGCCCACCCGTTTCTATGACGAGGTAAGGGACGTCCCAGCAAGGCTCGTCACCGATCAGATCCACCACCGTGCCCACTTCTCCATCGCTGCCCGCCAGAGTGTAGCCCTGAAGTTCGCGCAGCGAACGTAGAGTGGACGGTCCTTCGTCACGTGCCAGTTCGGGCGGTGGAAGATCCGTTGGAGACCAGTACGCAGGCCAGCCAAAGTAGGCGTTCATCAATTCCTCTTGCTGCCGGGAAACGGGCTTTGCCGCGTCGATCGGTGGACTGTCGAGAATCTGCTGACGGGTCAGGTCCACGTATACCAGTCCATCGGACCAAAACGGAGTGCGTAGGGCCGCTGGAGCAACCAGCACTCGGCGGTCATGCAGCCAGGAGCCAGTCTGAATCACGAAGTAGCCGACTCGCCAGGTTTTCTCGCTGATATAGGCGTTGTAAAGGCTTCCGAACTCGTCGTTCAGGCACTTAACAGACGATCCAAGTAGGTGGTTTAGGCTATGCAGCATCGCCGAATCCTTTCGCGTCGACAGTTTCCGCTCCGGCGCTATCCAAGTACTTGATGAGAACAACCTCATTACCAGCCTCGTTGTGCAGCATTTCGTCCACCAGATCTCGGGCGACCATGAGGCCGAAGCCCCCGGCGCGAATACCTTGCTGCGCGCGGTAGAGCATGTGCTGCGCGGGGTTGTCCGCCGGATTCGAAATCGCCGCATGGGGTAGACGGTTGAAGTCGAAACCGGCACCCGGGTCGCGAACCGAGTACATGACGAACCGGCTCGTTCGGATGCAGGAGACGCAGAGGTGCTTGGCGCCATCAAACGCAGCGCCGTGCTCCATGCCGTTCAACACGATCTCGCGAAAAGCCATTCCAACGCGCTCCCGCTCGGCGGCGGGAAGGTCCGCGACGATTTCTCGCATGAATCGAACTAACCGCTCCGCCGTGTAGCGACGGCAACGCACTTGCAAGGTTAACCAGTTCGGGCGGGCAGAGACCACTTCGATCCCATCCGACCAGCTTTGAATCGCTTGAGCTTCCTGGATAGTCGCGACGATCTCATCCAGATCGAAAGGCCGAGAAAAGTACGCAAACCAATGCTTGCGCATGGCGTCGGGAATCGTCACATCGCTGGTGTCCCCCGCTAGCAGAATGGCCTTGAGGCCGTCGTGCAAGGCTAGTGTGTCGTCGAGAGAAGCATTCGGGCGGCCGGCGAGTATCACTGCGTCGGGATTGTCGGCGGCAACCTGAAACAGGTCTCCTTCGACAGGTTGTATCCGGATGCCAAGCTGTTCCAACTGCACGCCGATCTCGTGATCGACAGCGACGCCAAAGACTGTGTTTGGCATAAGCGCCTCCTATTTCTTAGTGCCGTTCTTGGCGACGCCGCGCCACTCAAGCGCGGTATCCAACGAATCCACCGCCAACGCGCGGCGGAGCGAGTTTCGCAAGGCTTCTTGCGCGACGGAATCCATCGCCCGAGGCGCATGGTACGCAATGCGAACAACAACCGTCTCCTTCGAGAAACCCACTTCCGCGGAAACCAACTCAGCGGACTCGCCCGGCCAAACGGATTTTAGGGGCTCGTCAACCAAGGGCCAGATCTGGTCCCTGAGGTTCTTCAAGCTCGCGGGAGGTGGCGGAGGTTCCGGCGCTCTGAGGCGCTCCCGAAGCGTAATCAATTCCTCTTCGTTCGCCACTTGCCGAACTTGAATCGACGCGAGTTTCCCGGTGCGCCGGCTCAGTTCTGCTTCTGTAGCGGCGATTCTCTGTTTGTCCACTGGTGTTGTGGTCACAAGCCGTTGGATGATTCGATCCGGAAAAATCTCCAGTTGCTGGCTCAAGAGATGATCGGCTGGAAGCAGGGTCCGTGCCGCCTCGCGTGCCGCCGCGCGACTCAGGGTTTCATCGCGCAAGTGCATGAGAGAACTGCGGAGTGGAATGAACAAAACGCCGAAGGTCACCAAGACCATCACGATGCGCCAGCGCAATTGCCCCACATCACCCATGATCCGTCCGACTGCGCTGCCATGGATCAGGCTGTAGAGCCGATTCCCGGTAGCGTGACGCATCGCGGCCTCGGAGATAGAAGCTCGGACCTCCGGAGCATCCATGCCGACAACGTAGAACACGAGGAACGCGCTAGCGGCGATGGCGGCAAGGTTAGTGAGGAACAGAAGCCCCGCACCGGAGATGATCTGCCAGTTCCAACCGCTGCCGACGCCAAAGCCGACTGTACAGAGCGGCGGCATCAAGGCGACCGCGATCGCCACGCCGGGAAGTGCACTAGCCGCACCACCGCTCATAGAGCGCGCCACGACTACGGAGCCGGCCAGACCCGAAAACACCGCCACGCCAAGATCGAGTAGATTAGGCTGCGTGCGAGCAAGAATTTCTCCCGTTGGCGCCTGAAACGGCAGCAGCCAGACCAATACGGCGGAGAACGCGATGGCGGCAATCACGCTGCCGATCAGGCTCACCGTCGATTTGATTCCAAGGTAGATGTCCGAGGCGGCAAAGGCCAAGCCCGACGCTAGGATCGGTCCCATAAGGGGGGAAATCAGCATGGCCCCGATCACCACCGCTGGACTGTTCAGCACCAGGCCGAGCGTGGCGATTCCGGCTGAAAAGATGAGATCCAGCAGATAGCTGGCCGAGGCGATCTCGGCCGACTCATAGATCTGGTTGTACAGCCGCGGCTGTGTCTCGGGATTGATGTGAAGCAGTCTGCTGCAATAGGAACGGATCAAGGGCGAACCTCTCAAGAATCTAGAGTACTTTGACAGGGATGTCGACGGCATCCCCAATTTGCCGCAGGTTCGTCCCCTTGGGCCACCAGACCGGTGACGATCAACTAATGATCTTCTTGCGAACTGCGTAGAGAACGATTTCGGCGGTGTTGTGCAGATTGAGCTTCTGCATCAGGTTGTTCCGGTGAGTCTCTATTGTGTAGGGGCTCACGTCCAAGACCGTTGCCGCTTCCTTGTTGGATTTGCCCTCCGCCAGAAGCTGCAAAACCTCACGCTCTCGCTCGGTCAACAAGCCATAGGAATCCTGTAAGCCCTTCCTCTGCATTTGGCGCGTGAAGTCATCCGCCAGCATCTGCGCAATCGCTGGACTGAAAAACGCTCTCTTTTGCGCCACCGCGCGCACGGCTCGAACCAGATCCACCTGGGCGTTGTCTTTCAGTAGATAGCCCTTCACCCCAGCCGACAGCGCGCGGACCAAGTAGTCCTCCTCCTCGTGCATGCTGAGGATGATCACGCCGATTTCGGGATGACGGCGCACGATCTGCGCGGCCGCGTCCAAGCCGTTCAACTGAGGCATGGCGATATCCATCGCGATGACAGTCGGCTTGAGCGATTCCGCCATTTCCACGGCGGAGCGGCCATCTTCGGCCTCGCCGACCACTTGGATGTCAGATTCCTTTTCGAGCAGCGAACGGGTTCCTTGGCGGACAATGCCGTGGTCGTCAGCGATGAGCACGCGAATCATGTTGTTTCCATTCTCCCTTTTGGCAGGTTCGCGCGGACGAGCATGCCAGCACCGGGCGCCGAGACAACGCTGAATTCGCCGTTGAACTCCTCCAGCCGTTCCCGCATGCCAAGTAGTCCGATTCCGCGGCTCTTCTCGGGCGAAGCGCCGACGCCGTTGTCCTGCACCGTTAACACAAGTTCGTGCGGGCTTTCATGTACTACTACCCTCGCTTTGGTTGCCTCGGCGTGTTTGACGCAATTGGTCAGGGCTTCCTGGACGACGCGGTATACGCACGTTCGGCGCGCCTCATCCAATCCGGCGAACTCCCCTTCGAGTTCCATCTCGACTTCAAGGTCGGTGTTCTTCGAAACATCGCGCGCCAGCCACTTCAAGGCAGGCCCAAGGCCCAAGTCATCCAGCATGGCCGGGCGCAGCCCGCGGGCCATCTGCCTCACGGTCTGCAAGGAACGCTCCGCCAGTTCGGCGGCTTGGTTGAGGTGCGGATTCGATGAGGCGCCATTCGCGGAAACCTGTCCCAACTGAACACGCAAAGCCGTTAGCACTTGGCCGACTTCGTCATGTAGTTCACGGGATAGCTTCTTTCTTTCCTGTTCCTGCGCCTCTACCAGCCGTTGCGACAATGCCCGCAACCCTTCTTCCGCCTCCACCAGCCGCTTGAACTGGGCATCACGCTCGCGGTCATGTTGGTGAAACCGCCAAATGGCGGCGGCGGCGATCGCCAGGCCGAGTAGAGCGGCGCCAGAAAGGACCTGAACCGTCAAGCGGCTGATCGCCGAGAGAGACGCCGCCGTTGAGCGGTTCCGGTTCTCGCGGACGACCTTCACCACGGCGGAAATCTCAGAAAGAGCCGATGTGAAACGCAATCTGGTGGGTGCCAACTCCCGCGTCACGTAGTTCCGTCCCAACGCAAGGCGCTGTTCGGCGCTCCACGACAGGATCGTGCGAGCCCGGTTGAGATAGTCCATCCTCGCTGACTCGATCCGTGCCAATTTGTCTCTCAATTCCAGAGGCGAACCCGCTGGGAGAACGAGCGGGCTAGAAGAGACTCGCGTCAGCATTTCCGTCAGTTCGCGGCTGGCCTCTGAAGTCTCTCTGGAGCCAGTTGCGAGGCTATCTCGGATGGCGATAGAAATCCGGTAGAGATCCGCCTCGACAGCCGAAAGCCGGTCCAAGAAAAGTTGTTCTTCACGGCCTAGCCGGGCCACTTCGGACTCGACGTCTTGAAGCCGGAAAACAATGAAGCCCGCCGAGGACATCAAAAGCAGCATCTGCGCCAATGCAACGGCGGACAACACGATGCTGGCTAGAGATCGCATGCGGGGAACCTTCATCATAGCGGTTCGGTCCATTCAGAACAGGTTTGGCGGCTCGATTCTAGCGTAGAGTTTCGTCGGCGCGTTGCGTTGCCTTGCCTTCGTAACGGGCAAGGTAGACCTGGAGAACAGGGGTGAGTGCAAGCACGCACAAGAGCACGATTCCAGCGAGCACAATCAGGAAAGCGCTGCGAATCAGGCTCGTCGCCACGCCGGTCAACTCGCTCACCAACGCGATTCCAGTAAAGATCGTTCCAGCGTACACGAGTGCGGCCCATCTCCATGGATAGGGGAGACCTTCATTCGAGGCCGCTACCAGCGTCGAACGGCTCCAGTAGCCGGCTAGCCAACGGAATGCCCAAAGAATGATGCCGGCCAAGACGGCCATGGGCAGATGAACCAGGATCAGTTCCATCAGGCGCGCTGCGGCATACTCATTCAGAATTCCCAGCGCCGATGCGCCCCCCGCCAGAATGACCATCCAGTACGCGACCCGTCCCGCCATAGTTCTTACCTCATCGAGCGACGGTTCGGCAAGACCGGCAAGAAGTCCGGAGCGGTTGAGCAATCGGGCGATCCAATCGGTTCGTCCAGCCTTTCGCAGGAACCATCGAAGGGATGTCGCCAGAAGTAGACTCATGACCACAGCGAGCACGGCGGCGATTGGCCGCACCGGCCACGCTTGAATCCACTCTGGAATTGTCATGCCGCCTCTTTTTGCCCGGCCCAAAGCCGGTCCAACGCGGGTCTCATGCCCTGAAAGTAATTGCCGAGAGATCGAAGTTGGCTGGTCGGTCCGGCCTGGTCCGTCCAGCGGTTCTTCAGCAGAAGCGAACCGATCCGGGCCCAGTACAAAGGAACGAACAGGCCCGCCAACTGATGTCGCGGTCGAACGCGGCACTTCCACGATCCTGCCAGTTCGTACACTACGCGAACCCATGTCTTGTCGGCCAGCATAGCCTCAGTGTCGCCGGCGCGTAGGGATGAATGAAAAGTGTCAATTGCATGGAAAGTATGCGGATCGAGTATCGATCGCCATTGCTCTGCCAGTGCCACGTAAGCATTGACAAACTTCACGAGGTACTCCAGTCCGTCTGCTGATCCCGCGAAAGCTGGCAGCATTCGCTGCTCTCGTCCGAACTGGTCGAGAGGATCAGCGGATTTTCCACTTCTCCAACGGCCTTCGTACTGTTCCATCAAAGTGAATACGCTCTCGATGATCTGAATGAGCGCAACGTGCGGAGGCAAAATGGCTGCGCTGGCAGACGAGCGGGACTGGCCGACGAATGCTTCGGCCCTTCGATAACCTTCCGCCGCTGCAGAGAAGTTAATCCACAACTCCGGTACATAGCGGGCTGATGCGCTCTCCCAATCGCGCCGGGAGAGCAACCTCCGCCGTAGCTTCTCGGACACCAGAAAAGTCCCAGACATAGGTTCACGGGGCGCGGCGCCAAAAAGCCCTGCCAGAAGTGGTGAAATCAGGTTCGCCGATATCATGCGCTGATCCGGCTGTTCCGGATGAACTGGAGTAACGAGATCGTAGCGGGAATGGAGCCCAGGCCGCAGCAGTGAGTCAACCCAGTCCGGCTCGAACCCCTCTTCAGTTGGATCGACAATCAAGCTTGCGGCCGCTCCGACACGTTCGGCCTGGGTGAGTATTGCCTGATACCCAGCGGTCTTTGCCGGAAGGCCATGCCATGGGAAGGTGACGTGCTGGATGCCAGCCCAAGGAACGGATACCGGGATCTGATTGTCAAGACCCAGCAATTCCGGCGGGCGCTGCCGGCGTGAGAGCCCAGTATGGGTGTGGATCAGGGTCCAACGAAACGAAGAAAAATAGGTGGAAAGCCCTGTTGAGATATTCTCAATCAGCCGGCGCGGTGGTTCCGCGTCTTTGGAGAGAACTAAGCCGACTGCGATGTCGAACCTGTCTGTTGCATTCATGTCTATCCTACTCTCGGTAGTTGAAACGCTTGCCCGGCCTGAGATTCACCGCGGTACACGAACCGGAGCAGCGGAGGGGCTATGATCGTCGTCGCCACTGCCATCACGACCACCGATCCATAGATGTCCGGGCTGATGACATGCAGGCCCAGTCCCACCTGCGCGACCACCATGCCCACTTCGCCGCGCGGCATCATACCGACGCCGACCTTGGCAGCCTCACTCCACCCCAGCCGTACGGCCGGCAGTCCGCAACCGATGAACTTGGTCGCGCAAGCGACCAGCGTCAGAAGGCCCATAAAGAGCCATAAATCCGACTTCCCAAACAGCGAGCCATCCAGATGCAGCCCGATACCCGCCAGGAAAAACGGGACCAGCAATTCAGTGACCCCGTGCACCATGCTGTGAACCTTCTGATCGGCAGAATTGGCGAGCGCCATGCCCGCCAGAAACGCTCCGATGATAGCCGCTACGCCGACGTGTACCGCTGCAAAAGAAAGTGAGAACAGAAGAATCACAGCGAGGCTGAAGGGCCACGAACCTGACATTCGCGCCTCCAACTGCGGCGCGACTCGCACTACCGTGCGTTGTCCCCAAGTTGCGACGATGATGGTGAATCCAATCGCCAGACCGCAGGCAACCAGGAGTTCGGTCGCGTTGGCGCCACCTCGTGCTTGAGCGCTCACGGCTGACAGGACCAGCAGCCCCAGAACGTCGTCGATGATCGCAGCCGCAAGGATGATCTTGCTCGCCGGTTCATCCAGCCAGCCCTGCGCGGCGAGCACCCGGGCTGTAATGCCAACACTAGTTGCAACCAGCGCCGATCCGATGAACGAAGCGGCTACTCCTTCGTATCCAAAAGACCGTGAAAGCAGGTAGCCGACGCCGAACGGAAGTACGACGCCGCCGAGAGCGACCAAGAGTGACGTGACGCCCAATTTTCTGAGCCCGAAATCGCGCAATTCCAAGCCAACCTGGAACATCAGAAACAGCACCCCGAGTTCGGCCAGGAATGAGAGTATGTCATTGGGCTGAACCCAGGCGAAAACCGCCGGACCGATTAGAATGCCAGCGGCAAGTTCACCAACAACCGGTGGCTGCCGCAGCTTCTCAGCGATTTCTCCAAGGAGCTTCGCGGCCCCAAAAACGATCAGTAGTGGCAAGATCACCGATGGATCGGAGGCCGCAAGGAAGGCTGGAGGCGGAATCGGCATGTCTGTTTCCAGCATGACCAAACCCAGAGCGTCGAACGATCCCGAAAACGCCGTAGACGGCAACAAAACCAAGGGTCAGTGGTGGGCTGGTAGGCTTCGCTGACATTGCTCCTGCCTTTTCGGGATGTCCGGATTCGACGCCGGCTCGCAAACTGGAAGTGTAAGGAGAACACTCGTGATCACAACACCAACAACCGCCACAGCAGAGAGACTGCTCTCTGCGGACGGTGGACCCCGGATATCGCTCTACATGCCCACCCACCGGGCAGGCGCAGACATTTGGCAGGATCCCATTCGTTGCAAGAACCTGATCCGGCAGGCGCACGAGCAGCTTCAAGCTCTCGAAACGGAGGGCGCCTCCCGCTCGCAGGCTGACGAATTGATGAATCGCCTCGATGAACTCCAGCAAGACCGGCTGTTCTGGCAGCATCAAGGCGATGGTTTGGCTGTATTTTGCGCGGCCGATACCTGGGAAGTCTTTCGCCTTCCGAACACGCTGCCGGAGATCAGCATTGTTGGCCCTCGCTTTCACCTGAAGCCACTTCTCATGGCCATGGCTGAGGAACAGCCCTTCCATGTGCTGGCCCTCAGCCAAAACGCGGTCAAGCTTTTCATGGGCTCCGCGTCCGGACTGCACGAGGTTGATCTGGCTCTCGATATTGATGTCATTTCACCTCCGGAAATGCGGAAGTCGCTGCGTGGGCAAGCGACAACGGCCGGCGCAAGAGTCACTCACGCGTTGGAGCGAGATCAAAAGGGCCAACTGGCCGACTACTGCCGAAAGGTCGATCGCGTGATCGCCCCACATGTAAAGGCGCACGAGCCCGTGGTCCTTGCCGCAGTTGACTACTTAGGAGCGATCTACCGGGAAGTGTCGACGTTGCCAAATCTCGCCCATGACACTATCGGCGGAAATCCTGAAACCACCCATGTCGATCAACTGCACGCCGCGGCTCTGCCGATCGCGCGGCGGCTTTTTGACGGCGCACGGACCGAGTTCGAGAACCGCTACTTTGACCGCCAGCGTGAGGGAAAGGCGCTGGATGAGCCTGCGGCCGCCGTTCAAGCCGCGCGGCAGGGCCGGGTGGAAACAGTGTTCGTGCCAATTGGCGTCCATGTTTGGGGTCACATCAATTCAAGCGGCGACGTGGTGCTCTCGGACCGGCAGGGTCCGCAAGACGAAGACCTGCTCAATCGGGTTTTGATCGACACGTGGAAGACCGGTGGCCGGGTGTTCGCGGTAGCGCCCAATACGATTCCCGGTGGCCGGATGCTGGCCGCCACCACAAGATTTTGAAGGAGTATCCAATGACCCGCCGATTGTTCAACCACCTATTTCCTCTGAGCTGGCTCGCCCCGGCATGCTTCGCGGCGGGGGACGCACGGCAGTTGTTCCAGGAAGTAACGCGCCGCTACCAAGGGCTGAAAAGCTATTACTTCGAAGGGAAGACGGTCGCTCAATCCATTTTCAACGGCAAAACAACCGAAACAGAAACCGGCTTCACGGTAGCCCTTGAGGCGCCCGCAAAGTTTCGCCTCGAATTTCGGTACCCAACCGCGGGCAACTGGTTGCGAGTATCGGACGGGACGTCTTTCCTCGAAAGCCGCTCGATCACGAAAGAGTCGAAAGTTACGCCAGTGAAGGGACGCGAGATAAACGCGCTGCGCGCCTCGCCGCTGCATAACTTCGAGCGGCTTTCGCAAACCGCCGTCAACCCCATGATCATGCGGGTTGAGTTCATCGAAGTGGACGGGAAGAAACTGGAGTGCGACTTCGTGCAGTTCGAGGCCGGGCGCCGCCAACTGCGCAAGGACGAGTGGCCCGGTCCGTCCATGGTGTGGGTTTCAAGATCGGACCGTCTGGTCATGCGTGAGGAGATCCGCACATCCGCGAAGACCGGCGAAAACTTGACCGAGACTCGACGGACCACCTTCATCGAGCACTTCAGTGTGGACCAGCCACTCGCCGCGGAGCTGTTCCATGTCAAGGCGTAACCAAATACCAAAGGAGAAGCACACCATGCCGAAACTTACCATCACCAAAATTGCCGTGGGGCACGATGTCCCGTTGCCAGCGTGCCTTCGGGTCTCGGATCTCAGCCGAGCCATCGAGGCACGCGCCTATGAAATCTACCTCGAGCGGGGAGGGGGCGAAGGCGATCCTCTGGACGACTGGATCCAGGCGGAGCGCGAGAAGTTGGGACACGCACGCGCCAATCTGTACGAGGACGATACCGGCTACCGGGCGGAATTCCAAGTGCCGGGCTTCGAGCCGGACGAAATTCAGGTAGCAATCTCGCCTCTTTCTGTCGGGCTACACGCGCTGCACTGGGCCACTTCGACCCCAAAGCCAGGCGAGGAAGAAGTCCTGCATGAATTCTCCGAGCACGAGGCGTATCGCCAGGTCGCGTTTCCCACGCCAGTTGACCCCAACACTGCCGAGGGCCGGTTCGAAGATGGTGTCTTCCGCATGACGGTGAGCAAGGCTCAAGCGGTGTCTGCGCGGGAGGAAGACCCTCTAGCGAAAGGAGCAGGCGCATGAGTTTGTACGTGATTCGCAAGGGCCGGGGTGTGCCAGCGGGGGACGGTGGTTTCTGGCCCCAGTCGGAGTCTCGGGACATACGCCTGCCAGTTGGCCGGGGCATCAACTCCGATGGACTGAATCTACGCATCGCGATGCCGGCGGTGTTTGAAGGTGACTTCTCCTTCGCCGTTGAGGAGCGGAGCCTGCTGATTTTCGGAGTCCGGCGTGAACCTGTTGGATTCGGTGAGCCGCTGACTAAGCGGTACGCCCTCGCGTACGGCAGTTTTCACCAAAGAGTCCCGCTCGGGCCCGGTCTCGATATCAAGAAACTGAAGGCCCGGTTCCATCACGGAGTGTTGGATGTTCACATTCCGTTTGCACCGGCGGCGGCAGGCGTTCTTCATCCGGCGCCTTCGTCTTTGCGAACAGTTTCAGCCGCGAAGCGAAGAGCAGAAGTAGCGGCCTGACAAATGTCAAAAGGAGTATCTATGAGTAGATTCGTTTCATGTTTCGTCGCGGCCATTGTCGGCCTAACGCCGCTCGCTGCAGAGACCTCCGAGCACCGCAAGCGCCTTCGTGAGGCGGACCAGGTGTTGAGAGCCGTAATGGCCTCTCCCGATCAGGCGATTCCTCAGGATTTGCTCGATCGCGCGCAGTGCGCAGTCATCGTACCCGGCGTCAAGAAAGCGGCATTCATCGTCGGCGCGCGCTATGGCAAGGGCTACATAGTCTGCCGCAAGAAAGGGAACGTGGGGTGGACTGCTCCCGGCACGGTCCGCATTGAAGGAGGCAGCGTCGGCTTTCAAATCGGCGGATCCGAAACAGACGTCATCCTGCTAGTGATGAATCAGCAGGGCGTCGACCGGCTGCTTTCCAGTCAGTTCACACTGGGAGGCGCAGCCGAAGTGGCTGCAGGACCGGTCGGGAGGTCGGCGAAAGCGCAAACTGACGCGCTCCTTACCGCCCAGATCCTTTCCTGGTCGCGTTCACGCGGAGTGTTTGCGGGAGTCTCTTTGCAGGGCGCTACCCTTCGTCAAGATGTCTCCGACAACCGCGATCTCTATGGACAGACGTTGGAGAACAGGGAGATCATTGAGCACGATCGGCCCGTTCCCAAGGCCGCCAAGAAACTGATCGAGTCTCTGAATCGCTATTCGAGCCGCAAGTAGTCTTCCTGGAGGACGTAGATGTTACGAAGCTTGCTGAGTATGACCGGTTATGGCGTCGGTGCAGCGGACGGCGACCTGGGCGTGTTGAAGGATTTCTTCTTCGACGACGAATCCTGGATGATTCGGTTCATCGTCGTTGAGACAGGCGGTGGAGCCGGCCGTCGCGTGCTGCTTGCCCCAACGCTGGACTGTTGCAGCCCAGACTGGACCCTGCAGTTGCTCCACGTCGGAATGACCATCGAAGACGTGATGCACAGCCCCGATGTCGATACGGCAGAACCCGTGTCGCGGCAGCAGGAGCTTCTCGTCAATGCCTACTATGAGTCGAAGGGGGCGACCGCCAAGTCCTTTGTGGGGCGGCGAAAGCTCCCGTCAAGTGGTGGCGATCCTCATCTGCGGAGCTTCGCCGAAATCCGGTCGTACAGCATAACTGCGGAAGATGGACCAGGGGGCCACGTCTACGATGTCATTGTTGATAGCGACGATTGGGAGGCATGCTACGTGGTCGTCGGAAGGCCTCAGTCACCAATGGCGAAGGCGTTGGTTTCGGTTGACTGGATTAAGGGAGTATCGTGGGCTGATCGGACTCTTCGTGTCGACCTGTCCGTGAGCGCCCTCAACACTTGTCCTGACTACGATCCCTCGGCGGCAATCAATCGCGAGGACGAAGACAGGCTCTATGACTATCACGGCAGGCCGAAACCCTGGGATCTTGACCGGGTATCAAGACTGGAATCTCGCAAAGGATCATGTCTATGAGGCGCACTCTTCTGAGTTGTCTTGCAGTTTCCCTCGTAAGCCTCTTTGCCGGCTGGTATCCGGAATACACGAAGCGAACACGGGCGGAAGCCGAATCCAGCGCAGCGAGCCTCAAGCTGCGCGAGGCCGGTCAGTCACTTGGGCTGTCTCAACTGAAAAATCGCGCAGGAATGCTCTGGGACCAGGTGGAACGCAATGACTACGGAGCTACCGGGGAAATGGCGTCCAGGCTCTTTACGGACCTTCGGGCATTCACGAACGAATTGCCGCCGGGTGATCTCCGGCAAAGACTCGAACGCTCTCTCGGGAGTCGAGATGCGATAATCGCCTCGATAGCGAAGGCCGACCCGTCCGCAAAGGGCTTGATTCGCGATTTGTTCACGACCTTCCCAGAGCATTAGTTCCCTTGGCACGTTTCGCGCCATTGGGATTGGAACAGGAATTCGAATGTCCGATTTCGTAAACACTTGGCTCTACAATCCCGGCGTCGGGAAGCTGGTCAGCGTCGTGGTGGGAATCTCCATCGTTTTCGCCTTGGTCAGGTTCATCCAGCGCTCGCTGAGCCGCTACATCGAGGATGTCGACACCCGGTACCGTGCCAGGAAGTTTGTGAGCTATCTGGGTTACGTCGCGGCACTGGTCGTGACGACGACCGTTTTCAGTGACAAGCTCGGTGGCTTCACGGTCGCGTTTGGCGTGGCAGGCGCCGGCATCGCCTTCGCCCTACAGGAAGTGATCGCCAGCGTAGCGGGCTGGGTGGCCATTTCTCTCGGCAACTTCTATTCGCCCGGCGACCGTGTCCAATTGGGGGGCATCAAGGGTGACGTGATCGACGTCTCAATCCTCCGTACGACCCTCATGGAGGTTGGCGAATGGGTAGCTGGCGATCTGTACTCGGGCCGTATTGTGCGCATTGCCAATAGCTTCGTTTTCAAGGAGCCGGTCTTCAACTACTCCGGCGATTTTCCGTTCCTGTGGGACGAAATCACGCTTCCCATCCGGTACGGTTCTGATTGGGCGTTGGCCCGCAACACACTGCAAGGAATCGTCGATGAAGTGCTAACGACATACGCAGCGCAGGTGAAGGACTCTTGGGCCTCGATGGTACGCCAGTATCGGGTGGAGGAGGCCAACGTGGAGCCAATGATCACATTGCGTGCCACCGACAACTGGATCGAGTTTACGGTGCGCTATGTCGTTGACTATCGCAAGCGCCGGTGGATGAAGGATCATCTCTTCACCCGAATTCTTGAGGAAGTCGACAAGTCGGGCGGGAAGATCAGGCTAGCCTCGGCTACGTTCGAACTCGTCGAGGGCTCCAGGATGGACGTGCGACTCGCCAACGGCGAGGCTGACCCAAAATGAGGAGGCGACCCCGCATTTCCCATTCGCAAGCTAAGCTCAGATAACATGTCGGCTACCGTAATCGTTGAACTCCTCCTGCTCCTGCTGCTCGCCGTGTCCGGGGTTGCGTTGCTCACTAGCCGTCTCAAGATCCCCTACACGATCGCGCTGGTGTTCGCCGGCTTCGCAATCGACTTGTTCCATGTCCCCATCAAGGAAGTCGTCGGCAATGCCCAATTGCTCACTCCCGACATCATCTTTGTTCTCTTCCTGCCCGCGCTTTTATTTGAGTCGAGCATCAATATCGAGTTGAAGCATCTGCGAGAGAACTTCTGGCCCATTCTCTTGCTGGCCGTCATTGGCGTGGCGGCAGCGACAGCCATAACGGGTTTCGCCGTTCACCACTTCATCGGTTTGCCCATTCTCACCGCGATGCTGTTCGGCGCATTGATCAGCGCCACGGACCCTATCGCCGTGATTGCGCTATTTAAGGATCTGGCAGTGAGCAAGCGCTTGGGAGTTATCGTTGAGGCCGAGAGCCTGCTCAACGATGGAACTGCCGTTGTCGCCTTTCAGCTCATCCTGGCCGGCATCCTGACGAACCATTTCGATCCCCTGATGGGCGTTCGGCAGTTTTTCGTGGTCTCGTTGGGTGGAGTATTGGTTGGCTTGGTCATCGGCTACGCCGCCAGCAAAGTGACGGCGCAGGTCGACGAGCCCCGCATCGAGATCACTCTGACCACGATTGTCGCCTACGGTACCTATTTGGTGGCGGAGCACCTGCATGTGTCAGGTGTGATCGCCACGGTAGTTGCAGGATTAACGGTAGGCAACTACGGCGCCCAAACCGGCATGAGCGCCCGTACACGGGTTTCCGTCTGGTCTTTCTGGGAGTACGTTGCGTTCCTGGTGAACTCTCTGGTCTTCCTCTTGATCGGAATCGAGGTGCATGTAGCCCAGATCCTGGAGCAGTGGTCAACGATCCTCTTGGCTATCGGTGCGGTCTTGCTCGGGCGGGTGCTCGTGGTCTATGTCCTTTCGCCGCTGAGCGGGCGCTTCGGCGAACCGATTCCCGCCCGTTGGAACCCTGTGATGGTCTGGGGTGGTCTGCATGGCAGTGTCTCAATCGCCCTGGTGCTCGGGCTTCCGCTGGATTTTCCGCATCGCGCCACACTTCTGACACTGTGCTTTGGCGTGGTAGCGTTCTCGATCGTAGTGCAGGGTCTCACGATGAAGCCCTTACTCTCGTGGCTAGGCTTGGTCGAAAGCATCGACAATGAATATTCGATGCAGAAGGCACGCCAGTTCACGCTCGGCGCCGCGATGTCCGAACTGGAGCAGTTGAGGCGCATGCAAGCGATCTCACCAGCGGCACAGGAACAGCTATCCACGGACCTTGCCGATCGGGCGCATCAGATTAGCTCAAAGATTATGGAAATCCAACAGGGCAATCCGGCCTACCTAGAGGAAGAGGTGCGCCAAGCCAAGCTGAGAATTCTCGCGGCGGAGCGTTCGGCGCTGCAGCGAGGCGTGATCGAGGGAATCGTGCCACAGGAGATCGCGGAACACATGATGGCTGAGTCGGCCGAAGCGTTGGACCGTCTGTCCCAATCAGCCGCCAAGGACCGAAATGCAGACTAGAAAGTTGATGTTCTCAATTGTCATCGCGTGCGGACTGGCGAGTTGTGCCAGGGATGAACCCGCCGCGGTTCGAGAAGGAAGCGCTCGCCTGGTTCTTAAGCCTTTGGTTATTAGCCAGGCAGCCGAATGGCGACGCCGCACGGCCTATGTGCCGGTCTATTCCAGCATCCACTGGGGCTTTGACAGGAAACTTGTCGACCTTTCCATAACCGTGACTCTCCGCAACACAAGCACGGAACGAGATTTGGCCGTTCATTCGGTGCGGTACTACGACTCAACGGGAAAACTGATCCGTAGCTTTGTGGACACCCCGTCGTCCCTCTCTCCGATGACCACAGCCGACTTCGTGATCCAACAGCGGGATACGACCGGAGGAGTCGGGGCGAGCTTCCGCATTGAAACGGGCAGCAGCGGCGAGGCCGATGATGCCCTGATCGAGGCGGTCATGATCGGACAGAACGGAAATGCCGGGGTATCGTTCACGAGTCAGGCCAAGGATTTGGAGCCACAAGTGAAACAGGCTAAATGATCAGCCGCACGCCCCCCAACTCGGCGATGTTGTGGGGAAACTGATCCCCAGGAGTGCTGATAAACATGTAGTTCTTGGGCACGCCGAGCCGCTGGGATAGCTTCTCGATCAACTGCGGCCCGAACTTGCCTCTTACCAACACGAGATCAATTTTGAGCTTGGGATAAATTTGGTCGATTACGCGAAGGTTATCCGCCAGCTTCGGCGTGATGTCTTCCTCTCGTTCAAAGCAGTGTACGACCTTCATGTTGTTCGTGAGCTCATTTTGCAGGACGTAAAGTGCCGCCCGGTTCAGGGCTGCCAGGTCGTCGCCGCGCGTGAAGTAGACGACATGGCTCGCGTGGATGCGCGATATGCGTTGGAGAATCGCGCGGTTCGCCGTTTCGCTGACTCCGCTTACGCCGCGGATCAGGCTTCGAATCAGAGTCAAGCTCGCCTTCAGGATCTCGATGCGCAACAGCATGATGACCACGATAGAAATTGATGCGGCGAAATAGATCGCGAATACCCGCACGTACTCCGGGTTGAGCATCAGCGTGCCGAGCAAGCCAGCCACAACGGCCGCCAACGCCGCGATCACCGCAGGCCAACTCGCGCGAGTGTCGCGACGAAGCCGCTCGCGCTTCATCTTCAACAGAATGTTGCCCACGGCAAACAGGATCATCACGCCGAGGAATGACAGCGTGTAAACACCCGCCAAGGTTTCGATCTTGCCTGCGGATAGGAAAAGGATCGAACAGCAAAGCACAAAGAACAGCAGGATGATCCAGTGGTTTGTTTTCCGCCAGCGGTTTTCGGCCAGAAGGAACTGCGGCAGGCACTGATCGAGACCCATGCGGCGAACCAGACCGTTCACGCCGACGTAACTGGTGAGTACGGCTCCGGCCAATACCAGGGTCGCGTCGAGGCTGACCAGTTGCCGCAGCCACTCGCCGGCAGAAAGCCAGCCCATGTGTGCAAGCAGGTCCGTTCGATGGCCGCCGACATCGGCAATGGACACCATTCCAAGCGCTAGCAGACTTATGACGGGATTGAAAAACGCGACGGCAAACCACATATTCCGCAAGGTCAAGGGGAACACTCCCGGCTTCTGCTCTTCGATAAAGTTGGCGGAGCTCTCAAATCCGCTGATGCCGAGCATGGCGGCGGAAAAGCCGAAGAATAGGGCACGGCTCCAACCGCCGGGCAACGGCGCCGCGACATTGGCTGACAGCAGTCCAGGATTTTGGAGGATTGCCCATCCACAGCTCAAGACGAGAATCGTAAGCGTGACCATGTGAAGGACAAAGATCGCCAGCGCCACGCTCGCCGACTCGGAGATCCCGAGCAAGTTCAGGATTGCAAAGACCGCAAGCAGGGCCACCGTGGCGGCCATCATATTCAAGCTTGGAAAGAGGTTGTGCGCGTAGTGTGCCGCCTCGTTGGAACTGAGTACGGCCGTGGCGATGTACGAAAGGATCGTCAGGCAGGCGGCGACGGACGCTTTGGCCTTCGTCGTGGTGTTGAGCAGAACATTGTAGGCGCCGCCGTTCAACGGCAGCGCGGAGCCGACCTCGGCGTAGATGCTCCGGAACAAGTAAAGAACGACCGCTACCAGGGCTAGCGCAACCGGTGCGAGGGCGCCGGCCTGCATCGTGCACAGCGCGGCAACATAAAGCGTGCTGGACGTAATGTCGTTGCCGCAGATAGCGGTGGCCTTCCACGCGCCCAGGCGATGACTGGGACCCGAGTCGATCGGGTGCAAGCCTACGGCTGAATCGCCGAGATCGTCGATGCGCTCCGCGGTGCCCCAACCTGGAAAATCCAGGTGAACCAGCATCCGGGATCTCTCGCCGCTCTCGCCTCCAAGTTCCAGTTCTTCATTGCCCACTCGCATCTCCCGTGACCGTTTGTCAAGGGCGGAGCAAAACTAGACCACTGGGGCGGAGAGAAAGTAGACCACCTCAGGGGGTGGGAGAGGCCGTGGT
>JBEBFS010000085.1:0-20958 GCA_040081855.1 Bryobacteraceae bacterium
CCCGATTTTGTGGAACCCGGCCCCGCGTGGCGGTTCAGGTACTTCGCCATCTCGGAGGGTGAGCACAGCATCTCCTGCAGGTCCGTGCCCGGCGGCAGCAGCTTGAACGGCATTTTGTTGATGGCGGTCCACGGCTTGGAGTAAACCTTTGGATCGTCAATCGTCATCGAGAGTTCCATGTTGTCGCGGTCAATCCGGTGGAACACTTCCTGCGTGCGCAGTTCCTCGGTGTGAGGGCGTCCGGCGTTGTCGATCCATGTGCGCTCATCCATGCCGTTGGTGTCGATCACAAAGGTGGAATCGTCTCTCCATTTGCCCACCGAGTAGCCGTACCATCGCGGATCGGGGTCCTTTGGCAATTCCCGTCCATCGGTCCAGACGGACCGCCAGATCTTATCGAAGGTGTACAACAGAACCGTCTGCGTTGGTGTCTGGATGAATTGGGTCGCACGCAACTCAAACAGGTTTTGGCGTGGAAAACCCTGCGGATCGCAGGTATGCGAAGGATCGTTGTCCTGGGACGTCAGAACCTCGTAGATTCCGCGCGTCGCGTGGTGCGTTTTCAACAACTCCAGCCCGTAAGGGGTGTAAGGCGGCTCATGCCCTGGCTTGCCGTCTCCCGGCATCGCCTGCGCACCCATGCCTTGTGTTCCGCCCGTTGGCTGCCAGATTCCGGTTAGATCCCGTTTCGGAGCAGGCGCTGGGGACGTTTGCGCAAGCCCAGTAATCACGCTGACGGTGGCGAGTACCGCAATACAAAAGGCGCGGCTGGATGGCATGGGATAATTACTATTAAACCTCGCGCCTGGATATGGGGAACGACCGGCAGATTCTTGCCAGTTCATTTCTTTTTGGCTCCCCGCTCGGCGTGCCGCTTATTGTACGCTTCCAGTTCTGACGGCGAGCACATCATATCGACCATCTCGAACGTGGCGGGCTTCAGGCGGAGCGGCAGTTTGTTCAATGCCACCCATGGCTTCGTGTACACCTTCGGATCGTCCAGCGTCATGGTGAGTTCCATGTTGTCGTGGTCAATGCGGTGGAACACTTCCTCAATCTTCATCTCTTCGCTATGCGGACGGCCGGCGTTGTCCACCCAGGTGCGGTCGTCGGTGCCAACGGTTTGCACAACAAACGTATAGTCGTCCGTCCACTTGCCAACGGAGTAGCCATACCAATGCGGGTCGGGATCCTTCGGCAACGCGCGCCCGTCGCTCCAAATCGTGCGCCACGTCTTGTCGAACGTATAGAGCATGATCAACTGTTGCGGCGTCTGGAGATACTGCGTCGCCCGCAGCTCGAATAGATTGGCCCGCGGAAAACCGAGCGGGTCGCACATATGCCCCGGATCGTTCTCCTCGGACGACGGAACCTGGTTTGGACCATTCGACGTTTTGTTCTTGCTCGCCATCTCCCGTCCATACGGAGTGTAGGGGAGCTCGTGCTGCGGCTTACCGTCAGCGGGCATGTCGCGGGCGCCACTGGGTTGAATACCGTCGAGCGCCCGGACGGGCTCCCAGATTCCGGTGAGATCCCGCTTGGGCGCGGGAGCCGGTTTGGTTTGCGCCTGCGTGGCGAATGGCATTGCCAGAGCGGCAAGAACCAGGAGAGATAATTTCCAGTGTTTGAACATGAATAACTTCCTCGAAGGGCCTGGGTCTGGTGCCGGAAATCCGTTGCCCAAGGTCGCCAGCTTCTGATTATATATGCCACTTCCCAGGACGGCACCCGGTCTATTTTTTGCCCGTAATTCCGTTTCCGAGATTGGCGTGCTTCACGTTGTAGGCGTTCAGTTCGGAAGGCACGCACATCATCTCGATCGAATCCGTTTTGGCGGGCTGCAATTTCATCTGAATTTTGTCGATCCCGGGCCAGGGCTTTGAGTAAAACTTCGGATCGTCGATTATTACGGAAAGCTCCAGCAGGTCCGGAGCCGTGCGATGGAAGATTTCCGTTACCTTCAGTTCGTCGCTATGCGGACGGCCCGCATTATCCAGCCACGTGCGGTCGTCCATGTTCACCGTGGTCGCGACGAAAGTGTAGTCATCGGTCCATTTGCCGGTCGAGTAACCATACCAACGCGGATCCGCATCGGCCGAAATCTGCCGGCCATCCGTCCAAATGGACCGCCACAGGCGATCGTATTGATAGAGAATCACCACCTGATCTTTGTTCTGCATAATTTGCTCGGCACGCAGTTCGAACAAATCGGCGCGCGGGAAACCCAGCGGATCGCAGGAATGTCCAGGGTCATTTTCCTCGCCGGGCCCCACTTCCGTGGTTCCGTTTGAAGGGCGGTTCTTCTTGAAAGCCGCCGTGCCTGCTGCTGTGTAAGGAGGCTCATGCTTGCCGTCAGCACGGGCGCTCAGGGGGCCATTGCCGCCAATACCTTCCATGGTCCGTAGAGGAGCCCAGATGCCGGCAAGGTCGCGTTTCGGCGTGCTTGCTGTTTGCGCACTGAGGTTGGAAGTGAGAATTGCCGCAAGTGCACACAAAGTGATTGCGCTAAAGCTTCGGTGAATCATGGTTGCTCCTAAACACAAAAAGCCTCCCCCGCAGTGCGAGGGAGGCCTGCTTGAAAAAAACTACTTCTTGCCGGTGATGCCGTTGCCAAGGTTCGCGTGACGCAAGTTGTACGCGTTCAGCTCCGAAGGCACGCACATCATTTCGATCATGTCGTGGTTGTCGGGCAACAGGTTCATCTTCAACTTGTTGATCGCAACCCACGGCGCCGTGTAGAACTTCGGATCGGTCACGGTCACCGTCAGTTCCATGTGATCGCGGTCAACACGATGCCACTGCTCTTCCACCGACATCTGATCGCTCTGCGGACGGCCGGAGTTATCCAGCCACGCGCGGTCTTCAATGTTCGACGTCGTCACCACGAAGGTGTTGTCGTCAGCCCACTTGGCGACGGAATAACCATACCAGCGCGGTTCGGCGTTCATGTCGATGGTCCGGCCGTCGGTCCAGGCGGTGCGCCACATTCTGTCGTACTGGGTCAGAATCAGCGTCTGCTTCGGCAGGTGGGCAAACGTAACGTCGCGCTGCTCGAACGTGAGCGCACGCGGCATGCCCAGCGGATCGCAGGAGTGGCCCGGATCGTTCTCTTCGCCAGGACCCACTTCCGTGGTTCCGTTCGACGGCTTGTGAGTCTTGAAGGCCGCGATACCCGCCGGGGTGTAAGGCGGTTCGTGCTTGCCGTCCGCCGTGTAATTCGATGCACCGTTCGCACCGATACCACTACCCCGTCTCTCCGGGGTCCAGGTACCGCTGAGGTCGCGCTTCGGCGCGGGGGCCTGGGCAGCCAGGGTGGCCGCAAACAAGGTTCCGGCAAATACAATACAAACTGATTTCGCGGTCATCCGCAACATACAATGCACTCCTTGGGATTTATAAACTGACGCTAACGTTGGCTCGGGCGCCGAAGGTTCACATCGGCGCCCGGTAAGTAAGGATAAAGGATTGTCTACTTCTTCGGCACTGCTATTTTGCAGGGGTTTCGCCTGGCACACGACCCATTCCTTCAAAGGTCTTGCCAGCCACTTCCACGCGAGCGATGCGGCCGATCGGTTCACCGTTCTTCGCTGCGATGATCCACAGCTTTACATCGTCGCCAGCCTTGAACATCTTGCGGCTCCAGCCACGGGCAATCATGTCGGGCGGATTGCTGACTTCCGCAGTCCAGTGCACCGAAGCACCCTTGTCGTCCTTCACGTCGAACTCCAAGAGGCAGTGCGGGTTGGCCCACAGCCAGTCGGTGACCTTGGCGCTGGTGAAAACCACCGCTTTGGTTTCGTCGTAAATCGCACTCCCGTGATGAGCAAGCGTCACAACGGGGGCCATGATGCCCAGTGCGAGGATCGACGTTAGAATTCCAAATCGAACTTTCATTCCTTATACCTCCGCCCCCGCTGCCGGGAGCACTCTACTCTTCCACTGATATAGGATTCGCCCGTTGTTGTCAACGGGCGAATCTATTACTACTGACGTTACTAAACGGCTTACCGGTACGCTCTAGAATACGTACTTCAGAGCGAACTGGACGACGCGGCCGCCCGACCCGGACAGCGCGGTCGAACCGGTGGTCGAAGCGGTACGGTTCAACGTACCGAACGCCGGGTTCTGGAACGCCGTCGTCGGATCGCCGCCCGAACCACCAACGTTCGGAGCGACAAAGAAGCGGGTGCTGTTCGTCAGGTTGAAGGCTTCGGCGCGGAACTGCAGCGTCTGGCCTTCGTGCGGACGGAACTCACGGACAATGGCTTGATCCCACTCCCAGAAGTTCGGAGCGCGGAGAATGCCCATGCCAATGTTGCCCAGCGTGCCCGCCGCCGGAACGGCGAAGGCAGCCTTGTTGAAGTAGCCCGGAACGCAACGAGCGCCAGCAGCGCAGGTCGCGGCCGTGCCAGCCGGAAGCGAGGTATCCGCCAGGATCTGGTTAGGACGCTGCGGGATCTGGTATCCACCGCCGGGCGAGATCATGCCGCTGAGGGCAGCGTCATTGGTGATCGTCGGAGTGATGGCATAGCCGGTGCGGAACTGGTAGATCGTCGAAATGCTCCAGTCCTTCGTCAGCGCCTTCGCGATACCGCCACCCATACCGGAACCGGTAGCGATGACGCTCGTGATGTTGGCGTTGTTACGCATGTCGAGAGCACCGATGATGCAATCGCCCATATCCATCTTGCGGTCCACCGGACCGTTGTTCTGGTAGGGGCCGTGCTGCATCGTGGCGCCGCCGACGGCAACGCTGGTCCACGGCAGGCCGATGCAATGCGACCAGGTGTAGTTGCCGGAGACATTGATGTTGCCCTTGCGATAGGTAGCATTCAAGAGCAGGCCGTTGTAGCTCTGCGTACCGCTGGAGTCGTTCTGCACCATGCTGCCCAGAACGCCCTTGGCGACGTTCGGGTACTGAGCCTGGAGGCGGCGGCGGCTATCGAGGTTGGCAGCCGATGCACCCGGACCGTAGAGAGCCGGGTTCAGTTCGATCGCCGTCCACAAGTGGACCAGATGCGAACCGATGTAAGTGCCCGAAACAAACAGCGACTGATTGACTTGGCGCTGGATGCCGAGGTTCCACTGGTAAGCCTGCGGCGTCTTCATGTCCGCCGGCATCAGGTAGAACACCTGGAAGCCCGGCGTGTAGGCGAACTGCGGGTTCGACTTATTGAAGATGTACGGGAACGGGTTGCCGCCCGCAAACGTGCTGTACGGATTGTCAAACGTTCCAACGCCAGGGGTGAACTGCACCGTGGTACGGAACGGGTTCACCGTCGACGTGTTCATATGGACGCCCTGGTGGACGAAGTCATAAGCGAGGCCGACGCCAGCGCGGATAACGGTTTTGCCGTCACCGAACGGATCGTAGGCGAGACCGATGCGAGGCGCGAACTGGCCCCAGCGGCTCTGCAGACCGGAACGACCGTTGAAGCCCGGATCGCCAGGATACAGGAAGCCGGGGATCGCGTTCTTGATCACCGTGCTGGTCTGACCCGCAAGGAAACGCGCTTCACTGAAGTTCGTCGTGTCCGACTGCGTGAACTGCATCGGCAGGAACGGGTTCCAGCGAACGCCCAGGTTCAGCGTCAACTTCTGATTCACCTTCCAAACGTCGGCCAGATAAGCGCCAAGGAAATTCTGGCGCGTCCAGTTCGGGTTCGGGTTCGCCTGACGGAGGCTAGCCGGGCTGCCCGTCAGGAAGTCAACGAGACCCGCACCCGTTCCACGGGAACCGTTGAAGTTGAAGAAGCCTTCGGACCAGGCGAAGTTGTTGCCAACCAGCACCGCCCGGAAGAAGTTACCACCAAACGAGAACTGGTGGGCGCCCTTTACAAGATTGAAGTCCTGATTGACACCGAAGTTGGTGTAACCCGTGTTGGTCGTACCCGTGTTGGTCGGCGTACCGAAGTTAAAGCCACCACCGGCACCGTTGACGCCAAACGTCATCAGGCCAGGAAGCTCCGTGTAGAAGTTCTTTAGACCAGCGGCCGCCGGATCGATATTCGGAGAGTAAGCATGGAGAGAGCCCATGCGGGAGATAAACAAGCGGGTGGAGCTAACCAGCGTCGGGCTGATCACGTACGTGTCGCCGACTGCGAAGTTCTGCGCCATATCGTCGAAGCCAATACCGTTGGTGTTGAGGATGTTGCTCGGCTCAACTTCGAACGGCGGCTTTTTGTCTTGGCGGCTCACCAGGTAACGGGCAAACAGGGTCTGCTTTTCGTTCAACTGATAGTCGATGCGAACCGGAACCTGCAGGTCGTTCTGGCTGATCGGCTGCGAACCATCCTGCGTGATGCCGCAAGGATTGGAGGTCTTGGGCAACAAGCCAGCAATCTTAACAGCGGCCGGGCTCAGCGGCAGCAGAAGGCGGTTGTTGGCATCGAGGACGCCCGCACCCAGAGTCGCGCAGCGCGCATTCACATAGGCCGAGAAATCACCGGCGACCATGGCGGCCGTCGGAACGTTCACCTGGCCCGGGGACGGGGACTGGCGGGTCAGCGTGCCCTGGTAACCCATGAAGTAGAACAACTTGTCCTTCTTCAGCGCGCCACCTAAAGTGCCACCAAACTGGTTGCGCTTCAGACCGTCACCGGTTGCAGCGAAGTAGTCGCGGCCGTTCAGCTTGTAGTTACGCACGAAATAGAACAGCGAACCGTGCATGTTGTTAGTGCCCGACTTCGTCACACCGTCCACCGTCGCGCCCGCGTGGCCGCCGCTAGAGGCGTCCTGGGTGCTGGTGGACAGCTTGAATTCCTGGAGGGCTTCCGGGAACGGCATCGGCATACCCGAACCGCTATAGGTTTCGAGGTGCGTCGCACCGTCCAGGTTGTACTGAACCGAGTAGTCCGCGCCACCGGCAACCGACACGCGAACGCCGGTACGCATCGCAACGCCGCCGCCCTGTGCAGTGACAACTGCGGCGCCGTTCAACGCAATCAAGTCGGTCGCGTTGCGGCCATTCAGCGGCAACTCGAGGATTCGCTTGGTTTCCATAACGCTACCGATCGACACGCTGCGCGTTTCGATCTGTGCCGCGTTAGCTTCCACCTGAACCGATTCGCTCACCTGGCCGACGCCCATCGTGATTTGCACTTCGGGGGCCGTGCCGACCTGCAGCACGAGACCGGTCTGAACGTACGTGCGGAAGCCTTCTTTCGTCGCTTCCAAACGGTACGGACCCAGCGGAAGGCTGTTTAGAACGTAGTTTCCTTCAGCGTCCGTCTGCACGGAACGTTTAACACCCGTTTCCGTTTGCGTTGCTGTAACTTCAACACCCGGCACCACCGCGCCGGACTGATCTTTCGCGCTTCCACTAATCTGTGATACAGCCTGACCAAAGGCAGTACCGCAGAGAAGTATGAACGCAACAATAGTAATTGTTATTTTGTTCAAATTCCTCATTTTTCCTCCCCGAGACTGGTGTCCCGGATTCGTAGGCCTTCCCCGTTGATCCCTGAAGAGGGGTAGCCCGGACAGGATATCGCCTGTCGATGGAACCCGTCAAGGCCTTTTGACAATAGAATGAACATTTGCCCGTGATTTATTGTAGGTAAGTGACAGGGAATACAAGAAGTTATGCCGAATGGCGACTCAGGAGGGTGCCGTTTTTGAGGTGGGTATCGGACCCCGGAAATTGGGGGGCCCGATACCCGATCGGAGGGAGGTGAAGCAAGTTACCTAAAAGACGTACTTTAACGCGAACTGGAGCACGCGCCCGCCGGAACCGGAGAGTGAAGTGGACCCGGTTGTCGATGCTGCCTGGAAGATGGTGCCAAACTGGGCAGTGCCGAAACGGGTGCTGTTGTCCCCGTTCGGTGCGGGGGACATAAAGAAGCGGGGGCTGTTGGTCACGTTGAATGCCTCGGCGCGGAACTCAATGTTCTGGCCTTCCCGAACGCGGAATCCACGAATCAATGCCTGGTCCCACTCGAAGAACCCGGGAGCCCGGACGCTTCCGGTTCCCATGTTGCCGTAGGTGCCGATATCCGGAAGGGCGAACGCCGCAGGATTCAGCCAGCTAACGCAAGGTGCCGGGGTACAACTCTGTCCGCGTGTTGGCGATGCCGTATTCACCAGAACTTGGTTCGGGCGCTGGGCAATCTGATAGCCACCGGCGTTGGCGAAAAGGCCGTTCACCGCGCGGTCAGTCGACAAGTACGGGGTGACTGCCCAACCCGAGCGGACCGTATAGATGGTGGAGATGCTCCACTTGGACGTGACCCATTTCGTGAGGCTATTGCCTACACCCTTACCCGTGTTGATGACGGCGGTGATGTTGGCGATGTGGCGTTGGTCGAGGTTGCCGACCACGCAATCGCCGTAGTCGATAGCGCGATCCACGGGGCCGTTATTCTGATACTGTTCATGAGTATAAGCGGCGCCAATATTGGCAACCGTCGTATATGGCAGGCCGTAGCAGTGCGACCACGTGTAGTTCGCCGACAGATTCAGGTTCGGCTTCCGGTAGGTTGCCGTCAGCAGCAGTGCGTTGTAGCGCTGGGTGCCGCCGTCGTCCATGTTCGTCATGGTGCCGATCACAGTGCCCGCGGCCGCTGGATTGTTTAGATTCAACAACCTGCGCTGGTTGATATTGGCGAGTTGGCTGCACGGCCCCGCCGCCGTCAATCCATACTGACCGGCCGAGCAATTGCCCGGAATAAACTGTCCGGGGTTTAAATCGATCGCCGTCCAGGTGTGGATCAACTGGGAGCCAATGTACGTCGCCGAAGCAAACAACGCCTGCGTGAACTGGCGCTGAATGCCGATGTTCCACTGGTATTGCTGGGTGGTCCGCAGATCCTTCGGCATCAGGTAAAAGCCCTGATAATCCGGCTGGTAGCGAAACGACAGGTTTTTCTTGTCGTAGGTGTATGGAAACGGGTTGCCGCCCGGGACGTTGGCATAGGGATTGTCCAGCAGCACGTTGTTCTGGAGCACCGTAATGCGGTACGGATTCACGCTCGAGGTGTTCTGGTGAACGCCCTGGAAGATGAAGTCGTACGCAGTGCCCACGCCGGCGCGGATCGCTGTCTTGCCGTCGCCAAATGGATCGAACGCAATGCCAACGCGCGGCTCAAAGTGATTGAGGGCGCTGTTCATGCCGGATCGGCCGGAGAATCCGTCATCACCGGGGAAGCTGAAGCCCGGAGGCGCGTTCGGCACCACCTTGCTCCGGATTCCACCGTTGAAGTTCGTCAGACTGAAGTTCGTGGTATCCGACTGCATGAACTGCAGCGGAATGAACGGATTCCAGCGGACGCCGTAATTCACCGTCAACCGCGAATTCACCTTCCAGACGTCCGCTGCATACACGCCGACGAAATTCTGCGTGCTGTAGTTCGGATTCGGATTCGCCTGGTGCAACTGTGCCGCGCGGCCCGTAAGGAAGTCCGTTAGACCCTGCCCTGTCACGCCGCCCGTGAAGGCGAAGAAGCCAGGCGCCCACGCGTACGAATTTCCAACCAGAACCGCACGCATTGCGCTCACGCCGAACGAAAATTGATGCGCTCCGCGAATCCAATTCACGTCGTCGTTGAAGCCGAAGTTGGTGTAGCCGGTAGTCGAGGTGCTGAAGTTCGACGGCGTGCCAATGCTGAACCCACCGGTCACCGAAAACGACATGAACTTTGGAATGTAAGTATAGTAATTCTGAACACCCACATCCGATGGGCCGAACGTTTCCGCGTGCGGTTTAAAGGAACCGACGCGGTTTCCGAATATGCGGAAGGAATTTACCAGCGTCGGCCCAAAAACGTAGGTATCGCCAAACGCAAGCGACTGCGACATATCGTCGGTACCGACGCCCGTGGACGTAATCACGTCGGCGGGATTGATGTCATGCGGCAGCTTGGTGTCGATGCGGGTCACCAGGTAGCGGGCAAACAGGGTTTGTCTGTCGCTCATCTGGTAATCCAAACGCACCGGAACCTGAAGCTGGTTTTCACTCAGGGGATTTCCGGTGATGACAAGCCCGCAGGCGTTCGTGGCAGCCGGTAGCTTCGCAGCGATATTCAGGGCAGCAGCGCTGAGCGGCAGCGTAAAACGATTATTCGCGTCGAGAACCCCGGCATTGAGATTTCCACAGCGGTTCGTAACGTAGTCGTTAAAGTCGCCCTGCAACATCTTGGCCGTGGGAACAAAGTTGATCGTTCCACTCGGTGTCTGGCGCACCAACGTGCCCTGATAACCAACAAAGTAAAACAGTTTGTCCTTTTTTAAGGCGCCACCCATGACACCACCAAACTGGTTGCGCTTTAACTTGTCATCTGTCCTGGCAAAAAAATCACGGCCGTTGAGCGCGGCGTTGCGAATAAAGTAGAAGACGTCGCCGTGGAAATTGTTGGTTCCCGACTTGGTCACACCATTCACGGAGGCGCTTGAGTGGCCGCTGCCAGACGCATCCTGCGTGCTGGTTATTAATTTGAACTCCTGGAGCGCTTCGGGGAATGGCAACGGCATGCCCGTACCGCCGTAGGTTTCCAGGTGCGAGGCGCCATCCAGATTGTACTGAACGCTATATTCATGGCCGCCGGCTACCGCAACACGCACGCCTGTTCGCATCGTGTAACCGGGCGAAAAAGCAGTCTGCACGGCCGCGCCGCTGAGGGTGATCAAGTCGGTCGGCTGACGGCCATTGAGCGGCAGTTCCAAAATGCGCTGCGATTCGATGACGTTGCCGACGCCCACGCTGCGCGTTTCCACCTGCGCCGCATTGGCCTCTACCTGCACGGATTCCGAAACCTGGCCAACGCCCATCGCGATGTTGACCTCTGGACTGCTGCCCACCTGCAGTACAATGCCGGTCTGCACATACGTCCGGAAGCCCATCTTCGTCGCTTCCAATTTGTACGGACCCAGCGGCAAATTCGGAAGAGTAAATGCACCCGACTCATCCGTCGTTGTCATGCGCTTCAAGCCCGTATCGGTTTGCGTAGCGCTAATTTCCACTCCGGGCACAACCGCACCGGATGGATCTTTTGCTGTTCCGGAAATCTGCGAAACGGCCTGCCCGAAAGCACTGCCGCAAAGACACAGGAATACTATAGCCGCGAGCAATTTGCCCGTTGCGATCTTCATGGGACCCTCCCTCAGGGAACAAACAAACCATAATGCCGGACGTTCGCGGACAGGAGACTGTCATCCATGAACAGCCCTGCGCGCAACGCCTTGAACGTTAAGGACAAGAAAGACCCTCTAAAACCTGGAAGTTGCCCCGAACTTCCAAGCAAAGTTGCAAGGCTAACTCTATTCCAATTTTTCGCGGGATTCAATCCTAAACTGAAGGGAGTACAGCGAGGAACAATGGAAAATTGCTACAAAATCATGAAGGTATTTTCACAAAAACGCCGCCCATGGCAAATTCGACATGGACGGCGTTCATGCGCGGCGTTTGATTCGCCTATTTCACCTTCTTGTTCATCCAATCCACGATGAACTTGACCACGTCATCGCTGTTGCGGTCCAGGAACATCTCGTGCATGTTCCCCTTCAGGCCTACGTCTTCCATGCGGAAGAACTCGTCCTTCGCACCCGCCTGATTCAGCCACTTCGGAATGCAGACGTCGAACACGCGGTGGTAGGTGCCTTCCGCCGAAAGCTGCAGAATCGGCATGTCCTTGTAGCCCACCAGCTTGTGCACCGGCTCATCCTGCATGTAGCAGCCGACTTCATCGCCAGGGCGTTCGGACGGCTCCAGGTGAACCTTGATGTCCTCACGCTTGGCGAACGGCGGATCGTACTTCATCGGCTCGTTCGTCAGGCCCCAGGAGTTCGGGTTCATGCGGGTGTATTCGACCTTCGCGGTGTTGACGTTCGCCATCTGCGGACCGCCCGGCTCAATCGCCACCATGCCGGCGATCAGGTTCGGACGCTCATCAGCCACGTTGAAACCCATGCCGCCACCCTGCGAGTGCGTCAGCAGAATGATCTTCGTGCCGATTTTGTCGAGCAGCGCGACGCCCGCGGGAATCGTCAGCTCGTTCTGATTCGAAACATAAGGCACTTGGCCCTTGGTGAAATAATCGAACACCGGGTCACCCATGGTGCCCTTCTTCGGGTGATCGCTCGGCCACTGGGTGTACTTCGCCATGCGCGGGAAGTTGCCGCCGGAGAGCACCGGCCCGGTCCAGATTTGCGAAAGGTCCAGCGCCGTGCGCATCCCGAGCTTGCCGTCGATGCCAGGCAGCCAGTTCGAGCGTCCACGAGCCGGGTAATCCACCATGTAAACCGTGTAGCCCTGCTCCACCAGATAATAAGCCCAGCCTTTGCGGTGGTCCGGCGTCTGACGCCACACCGTACCGGTCTGGCCGGCGCCGTGGAACATCACCATCGGGTAGGGATGCTTCTGCACCTTCGGCACCCACACTTCCGTGTACATGGCGCCGCCCATGATTTCCTTGCCCTTTTCGCCCTTATAGGAACCGCCCGCATATAACCAGCCCTGACGGGCGATGTTGTCCACCGGGAAGGTCGGAATGCCCGGCGAAGGCATCGCCATCTTCGCGTTGTCCTTCTGCGGAACATTCTTGCCGATCCATTGGTCGATCCACTTGGCGATGTCGTCGGAGTTCTTCTCCTGCATCATCTGGTGGCCGTTGCCCTTCAGGCCCACATCTTCCATGCGGACGAACTGCGTTTTCACGCCCGCCTGATTCAGCCACTTGGCAAGGCAAGGATCGTAGATACGGTGATAGCCGCCTTCCGAGGACAGGTACACCACCGGGATCTTGGTGAGGTTAACCAGCTTGTGCGCCGGTTCCTTCTGCACGTAGCAGGCAACCACGTCGCCCGGGATCTCGCTCTTTTCTTCGAGCACCGGACTCAGCTGAGCGGGATCGGTCACCGGCGGATCATAGGTAATCTTCGTGTTCGAAACGCCCCACGCCAGGCCGCCACCGTTGTTGTATTGGAGGGTCGCCTGATTGACGCTCTTAATCGGCGGAGCCGCCGGTTCCAAGGTCACAATCGCCTTCACCTGATTCGGACGCGCATCGGCAACCAACCAGCCGGGCGTGCCGCCCTGCGAGTGCGTCACCAGGATGACCGGGGTCTTGATCGCGTCCAGCAGCGCGATGAACGCATCGCGGCTCAACTCATCCTGCGAAGCCGGTCCACCGCCGCCCAGGAACTGCACCTGGCCGCGGGCGAAATCGTCGAAGATCGGATCGCCCATCAGACCCGTGCCCGGGAACTGGGTGTGCTTCTTGGCGCGCGGGAAGTTGCCTTTCTTGGCGGCCGCGGTGAACGTCTCTTCCAGGTTCGCCGCCGTGCGGATGTTCATAGTGCCGTCGTAATCGGGAACATACGGCGAGCGGCCACGCGCGGGGGAATCCACCAGGTACTGAACGTAGCCCTGCTTGGCAAAATAGTAAGCCCAGCCGGGACGCCCATCCGGCGTCTGCGACCAGTCCGTAGCCGTCTGGCCAGCGCCGTGGATAAAGACCAGCGGGTAGGGATGCTTGATCTGTTTCGGGACCCACACTTCGGTGTAGGCCGCGCCCCCCATGGTGGCCTTGTCGCCTTCTTTGACATACTTGCCGCCGGCGTAGTAAACACCGGTGCGGGAGAGATCCGCCGTCGAAAACGTGGGGATCTTCGAAGAGGGTGCACCGGCCGCGGCCTTCACAGCTTTCGCCGATTGGGCTTCAAGCGAAGCCGTGCCGAGCAAACCTGCCAGGCCGATTACACAACCGGCGGTCCAAAGTTTTTTCCTGCTCGAAATCATAAACTCTTACTCCTCTTAGTTTTAAAGCCGAAAGGACTTCAGAATACGGGGCGCAATCCCGGACCGTCCAAGTCAGGCACGCACTGTGCGTCCCCAATTCTACAATAAGGCGCCCCCGAAGAAACAGTGTAGCGGCAGTCATTTGGGAGATTTTCTCCCTGGAAACCACCCTGGAAACCAGGATTGCGAGCCTTCCGCGTATCCGCTATATTAGAGGTGCAACCGTTTTGAAAGTCGGCCCAGGTCCCCGAAGCTGCTCTCTCAACCGGGTGTAGAAAATCAAGTAACAGAAAATGCGCGGCTTCGTTACCCCGCCATACCGTCTCAGCCAACTCCTCCGAGCTTGGAACAAGTTCGAAAATTTGCTTGTCGGTCCGGCCACTCCGGTTTCCGGAGTAGGGCGTAGCGAGGCCATCGTTCGGCTCGTCCGCATCCGTGCTGCGTGCTGATTTAAAGGACTACCACAACCGCCTTCGAGCGAGAAAGATCAGAAGCAATGACCAATATTTTCGTGGGTAATCTGAGTTACCAGACGTCGCAGGATGACTTGCATGCAGCGTTCGCGCAATACGGCAACGTGGAGCGCGTCAATATTATTACGGACCGCACCACGGGCCAGCCCCGCGGTTTCGCGTTCGTGGAAATGTCTGACCTGCAGGAAGCGCAGAACGCGATCGCGCAGTTGAACGGCGCAGAGTTAAATGGCCGCGCCATCAACGTCAATGAAGCCCGTCCGAAACCGGCCGGCGGTGGTGGATTCGGCGGCGGCGGTGGCCGCGGTGGGTTCGGTGGCGGCGGTGGCCGTGGCGGACACGGTGGTGGCGGCGGCGGCCGTGGACGCGAGCCGCGCTGGTAGTTCCAGCCGCGCTAACGTTTTAAGAAATGGGGACGTGGGCGTTTCGCGCTTGCCGCGAAGCGCCTGCTCTCTCCGTAACGCTGTTGGATAGAAGGCACTCCCCCGGGAGGAAGTGGACATGACGTATTTCGTTCGCACAATGGAAATGCACAAGGAAAGCACCAAGGTTTATGGAGCGGAAGTTCCGTGTCCTGCCCTGGAAGTGGCCAAAAATGAGGCCAAGCGCATCGTACTCTCGGCGCCGCGATCCCTGATGCTGCAAGCCGACGCCTGTTTTCGCAATCGGGATCACGTCCGGACGAAGTATCGGTGTTGGATCAACGAGCGCGGCGAATTCCAGGAACGCGCACTCATCTAAATTCTTCCTTACGAGGGCGAGAGTGCGGCGCATCCCACTCTCGCAAACCTCCGGCCTCCGCCGGAGGGCACTTCCCAAACTAATTTCCCACCACGGCGAGCCTTGAACCGCCTACTTGGCAGTACAGGGTGCCGGATTCCATCCCGAGTTGTCGGCCTGCTTCTTAAAGTTCACGGCCATTTCGTAGGGAGTGTTCAAATACGTGGGATCCACCAACGTCGATGAAACCACAAGATACGTGTCTCCGTTGGGCTCCTTGATTACATCGAAGTATTCCGTCAGATTGGCATTCGCACTATACGGCACACCGTTTTTGCGAATGTAGCCCATCTTGAACTTCGTCGTGACCACTTTGAGCGCTCCGCTCTGCATCGGAATTCGTCCGCCCAGATTCGCGCCACCGGCAATCATGTCCCACGAGGCTTGCGACACACCCTGCCAGTCCCCGCCCTGCGATTGTGGCGTGCCGAAGTACAAAGTGCGTGTCTGCTGGCCATTGTCGGTTTCAAGCTTCAGCGTTTGATCGTCCACCCAACTGATGCGAATGCGACCGGGCACACGCAAAATATTCGGCGCTCCATATGCGCGGCACTGTTCACCCGCGGCTTCGTCTTTTGCCGGATCCCATGCATCGGCCACCTTGCGCGCGTCCGCATTCATCGGCACGCCATTGTAGTCGCCCTTCGGCGGAGTGGTCATGCGCCAGCGCCAGTCCGTCGTCACGACTGCCCCCCAGGTGCCGACAAGATCGATGGGCGCGGCTACCTTCGGCGTCTGCGGAGGTTGCGGCGGTCCACCTCGTCCCCCGCCGCGCCCCTGCGCGGAAGCAATCAGAGCGGACATGGCTACCAGTGCCGACATGAGAACTGCGTGACGAACGATGCGCATAGGATTCAGGATTCGTCGAGCGAATCCTGAACAGTGTATCAGAACCCAACGCAAAGAACAGGCGCTTTAATATCGGACCACCGTTGAACCGGAAAGCCGACGTCTGTATGATCGATAGACCGCTATGCGCAAACAGTCCATCTCAGCACTTCTGCTTGCAGGCTCACTATTGGCTCCGGCTGCATTCAGCCAGGGCCCGCCACCGCCTCCGCCCGCGCCAGGCACGGATCTTTCCGGCATGTATGCGCCCGCGCGCGAACTCGATCCGGGCTTAGGCACCGCCGCTGGAATGCTGGTGGATTACGGCGGCATTCCGATGAACGAAGCCAGCCGCATGTACGCCCTTGCCTGGGACGCTTCGCGCATTACCGTGAAGCAGCAGCAATGCGCCGGCTACGTGCCGCCCTATATGTTCATCGCGCCCGGGAACTATCGCATCTACGAAGAACGCGACCCCTACACGCAGCAGCTCAAATCCGTCAACGTGTATGCGCAGATCGCCGAAGGCCTCTACCAAGTTTGGATGGACGGCCGCCCACATCCGCCCGAGTGGGCCGTGCACACGTTCGTCGGATTTTCCACCGGCAAGTACGAAGGCAGCATTCTCACCGTGGACACCTCGCACATCAAGCGCGGATGGATTCGCGCCCCTGGCGTTGCGCAAAGCGATGAAGCCACCATCCGCACGCACTTTATCCGCCACGGCGACCGCGTCACGATTTTCTCGGTGACCACCGACCCCGTCTATCTCACCGAGCCTTTCGCAAAAGTGCAGATCCTCGGCCGCTTCACGCGCGATCCCAACGGCTGGCTCTACGCTTGCGATGACGGCGAGCAGATCCTCGATAAAGCTCCGGATCGCGTGCCCTCGCACCTGTTCGGACAGAACCCGTTCCTGCGCGAGTATTCGCAGGTGCGCGGCGTGCCGCTGCTCGGTGCGCTCGGCGGACCCGAAACCACTCGCCCGGAATTTTTCGCGAAACTCAAAACCGCAACCGACGCCGAAGCGATGGCGAAGGTAATGCCGTCCAATAGCCCTCGTGAATCGAGCAAAGCGAAGGATCCGAATCCCAACGACGGCGAAATCCACGTGCATCAGGTACAAGGCAACGTGTACATGCTGATCGGCGACGGCGCAAACATGGCCGTCCAGATTGGCGATCAAGGCGCGTTCGTTGTCGATACCGGCGCGGGCAAGCTCACCGACAAAGCATTGGCCGCAATCGCGAAGCTCACGCCGCGCCCCGTGCAGTTCGTCGTCAACACCAGCGCTCACGCCGATCACACCGGCGGCAACCTGAAGTTCCGTGTCGCAGGCCAGGACCCGAGCCTGTTCGGTTCCTTCTTCTCCGCCGGTCGTCCCGACGCCGGGCAGGGCGCGACGATGATCGCGCACCAGAACGTGCAGAACTCGATGATTGCGGATACCAGCGCGAACAAGATTCCCCCCGAGGCCTGGCCCACCGACACGATTCTCGAAGACCGCCGCCGCAAGACGCACAACGGCGAGGGCATTGAGATGTTCTGGCAGCCGAACGCCGTCACCGATGGCGACACCATCGTGCACTTCCGCAAATCGGATGTGCTGGTCACCGGCGATATCTTCGACATGACGCGCTACCCGTTCATCGACACCAAAAACGGCGGCAGCATTCAAGGCGAGATCCGCGCGCTGAACTTCATCCTCGATCGCACGCTCTACGAACACGATGAAGACAACGGTACGCTGATCATCCCCGGCCATGGCCGCGTGACGAACGAGTTCGAACTTTCGGAATACCGCGACATGCTCGCCATCATCCGCGACCGCATCCAGGCGATGATCAAAACCAACGCGACGCTCGATCAGGTGAAGGCCGCCCGCCCCACCATCGACTACGACACCCGCTTCGGCGCCACCACGGGCCCGTGGACGACGGACATGTTCATCGAGGCGGTGTACAACAGCCTGAAGAACCCGCCGCTAGCGAAGAAGTAAACGTATTCCATCCGAGTCTCGATGTCGCGCACGCTCCCAGCGTGGCGCGTCGAGACTCGTCTAGGTTTGCCGGTGTCCCCCCATGGTCGGCCCAGTTCGCGAACGGAGCACAAATGGAGGACGTCTCAGCCAGACAGATACTCATAGACCGCTTCCATCGCGGCATTACGCATTCGTCGCGATCTCTTCTCGCCGACGTAGTGTATCTGCATGAGTTCTACCTCGCTCGAATTCAGCACGTCTCCAACAGTCGTCAAACCCAGCTTGCGCAAGCCCTCTCGTAGCCAATAAGCGATATCAAGCACGTCAATGGATTTCGCTAACTGTTGCTGAAGAGCATCGCCCGCGCTGGGCTCCTTAAACGCTGGCATTTCAGTCAGAAGAGATTGATAGGCGGAATGGTTTGCGCCAAACTCGCTCATTCTTTTGGGTGTAAGGTTTTGCGCGATGGGTAGGGCACTCGTCGTCGGAGCGCTCTCCAGTGCAAATAAGCATCCAAGATTCACTCCATATCGCGTTCCGACCTCACCCCGGGTCGCCTTGATTCCAATGGCGTGTTCGTTAACGATTCCTGTGTAAGAAAGGAGTTTAAGTGCCTCCTTCACCGGCTGAGGCGCATCGCGATGTATCCAGAAAAAACAAGTCGAAGCCTTCTCGGCCTGCAGATATGCGTCATTCTTGATCTTCAAGTCGGGAAGCACATTCGTCTCGATGAATTTGCGGCCCCAATCAATCAGAATTCTGTGGCCGGCGTATTTGTCAGGCAATGTAGAGTGTTCCGACCAGACGTCGGAGCGATAGTATTCCCGAATAACCTCATTCGTAGCTTGGCCTGAGAGTTTAGGGGCACGACTTAGGGTCTTCAGAAGCACACGCGGATTTCCGGTGGCCCCGTACGCCAAGATTGCAAAGTTTTGGCCGTGACGTGCTATGTCCCTGATGATGTCGCTGTCCGATTGCTTTTCAACTATTTCTCGCATGTTCGCGACGTAATCAGGGCTTAAGATGTCCCGTTCAAAGGCAATCATCGTCGCATCGTGAAATGGCTGGAACGTGTCGCCATACGAGGTAACGCCGGGATAAACGGCGGCCTTGCAACTTATGCAAGGACTCCGAAGATCACGGAAAAGAGTGAAAAATTGCCTCTGTTGCTCGGGTCGAAAAATGTGCGCTGCTTCGTCTATCAGTACAATAAATCGTTCAATGTTGAGGCTTCCGCAAAGATCTTCAATCGCATCTCTGAAAGCCTCCACGGACGGAAGAGCATCGACATTCACTGATTCGAGAGGTTGTTTCCACGACGCTTCGAAATCCGCGGCTATTTTTTCGATCGGGGTATCAAGCGTAACGGTTTCTGCGTTCGACTGCCCTGTCAAAATCGAAAGGCCGGCCGGTGCCGCGCCTAGTAAACCCGCCTTGCTCAAAGCTCTCACAAGGCGAGCGCAAATTCTCGCGAGCATCCAATGTTGGAACTGAAGTTGATCCTTCGTATTGATCAATGAGCTTTTGCTAAACGTGACGTATACCGGGAATGTTCGATCCTTCCCAAACGCGGCAAGCAATTCTGATTCCGCGACACGAAGAAGAAAGGATTTGCCAACACCTCGGCTACCGGCCAGGACGACCGGATTCCGGGCCTTCAGGAGATTAACAATCTCCCTATCTCGCTTGGTCTCCACGAAGTACTGCAGAATGTCGTCCGTGGGAATGTCTTCAGTGCGATAAAAGAACTCAGACATTTGTTTTCTCCGCTGCGGTTCCAGCTTTTTCCACGGGAGTTACTGCAGATTTCGCCGCAGGAGCTAAAGTCTTCTCCACGGGTGCTCCTAGGATGCTTCGCACGGCAGGAATGTGGCCTAAGTTATCCAGTAGTACCGTTTCGAGCTCTGCATGCGTTTTTGCGTCAGCCAGATTAATATATCTCGCGCAAAGGGCAAAGCTTGAAACCAGACGGATCGTTTTCGCTTTCGCATGCCAAGCGTCAAAGATCGGTTGTTGGAACTCCACCTTGCCCCCAAGCGCAACGTGCGTGAGGAAGTTCCCGTGGACATATTCTGAACACTCCCTATAGACCTCCTTGCCCATTGCTCTATAGTGGGGACATTCCCCGGTTAGGTCTTCATAGAAGGTCCTGACGAACTGCTTAGACAACACCCCTGATTCGTCGTCAATCAAAGCGCTCCAGACCAAGTCCCTTTCTCCTCGAAGCCATTGCCTAAGCTGAAGCTCATTTGCTGAAAAGTAGGCAGTTCCCAGAAGCAATTCAAATGAAAGCCGGAGTGCCATGAATGCTTGACGATATTGGCCTTGCACTACCGCCAACAGGCCAAATTGGTATTCGCTTATCGCAGAGTTCAGAAGGGGAATCTCGGGCCTTTTGTTAAGTTGAGCGTGCCAACGCTCAAGATCAGCGATGAAGCTGTGACTGACGGCATGAAGTCCGTTTTCGTCTGCAGCCAATGATCCGGCGAGGACTTGGCCGCAGGCGTCATACAGTTTTTTGTAATAGTCCTTACAGGATAGGGACATACGTTACACTAGCGTACCGAAGACGTGGGCATTTGAATAGCGTGATCATACGCGATTCGGGCTGGTGGGAGCTCGCTAATTTTGTTCTGGACGAAAGAGGGACGAAAGGACGAAAGGGGACGGACGAGACGTTCCCTAGTTTTTCAGCCGCCGCCGATCCGCTCATTCACACCCTACCGCGCAACTCAATCCGCCCCAAAATCAACCGCTTCGCGTTTCGCCTCACGCTCAGCAACAAAAACATGCCCTACAACGTGGGCAAGGAGTCCGAGCGCTCACTTATCGGAGAGCCGGATCGACCAAGCGTAGAATCCATGGTCCCTATGGCGGGTCTGCGAGCGATGAGAGTTCAACTGGTCTCAAACCAGTCCCTAAGCTATGCGGGTTAAAACTAGACCCACGCCGTTGCGGGCAAATAAACGGTCTCGCGCTGTTCGAGTCAAACGACAGCCTCTTCGCCGGATGAGTAAAATCTGGATCGGGAGCTCCCTAAATTTACTTGGGAATAGTGTATCCGTGTTGCGTCACGAAACGGAAGACGGCCGATGGGGAATTGGACGCTGGGACCGAATTCGGCGCCGAGGAGTTTCGTTTGCGGACGAGGGATCGCAGGCAAT
>JBEBFS010000086.1:0-20324 GCA_040081855.1 Bryobacteraceae bacterium
GTGGTAATCCCGGCGGTGGCGGATACCCGGGCGGTGGCGGAAACCCAGGTGGCGGCGGAAACCCCGGTGGTGGCTACCCCGGCGGTGGCGGCGGGTTACCGGGTGGCGGCGGGGGGCCACGGGAAGCGTTTCATGGCACCCTGCGCTGGGAGTCCGCGATTCCGGTCCGAGATGCGCTGCGCCTGGATGCGAAAGACGAGATCAGCGAGGATTTCCGAAAATACTACGTGCTGCATCTGGTGGGCGAGTTCCCCGCCATGGGCCGTATGCGGCGCGATCGCAGCGATGCCGACGACCGGGACGATCGCGACAGCCGCGATGACGACACGCAGGACGAGCGCCGCCAGGAAATGTTCAAAGACAACACGCGGCTGGAGCGCAAAGATGGTTTCCTGCGCGTAGAAAAAGTGGAGCAGGGCGGGCGCATCGGCAATCGAGGGCCGGGACTCTACTTCTACTTTTCGCGTTTGGACGATCTCTCCATGGACGACAAGCAGGTGCAGTTCGTCACCAAGATGGGGCCCATGGAATTGAAAACGAAATTCGTCTTCAAAGACATGCTCTATCACGGAAAGCTGTCGATCTAGCCGGCCTCAAGCGTGCATGTGGCGGAGGTAAGCTTTTAGCTGGAGCTTTCGCGATGAACTACGCTTATCTGGACACGTCTATCGGGCCACTGCTGATCGCCGGCGATGCGGAGAGCATCCACAAGATTTCTTTCCCAAAGAACGGCAAAGCGGTGCAGCCGGAGAAAGATTGGGTGGAATCGGCGCGCGGGCCCGTGGCGGAAGCGATGCGGCAACTGCGCGAGTATTTCGCCGGGCGGCGCACGGAGTTCGATTTGCCGCTGGCTCCCGAAGGCACAACGTTTCAGAAATCGGTGTGGCGGAAACTGCAGGACATTCCTTACGGGGAAACGATTTCCTATGGTGAGCTCGCAAAGTGGGTGGGCAATCCAAAAGCGTCGCGTGCGGTGGGCTCGGCAAACGGAAAGAACCCACTGCCCATTGTGATTCCATGCCATCGCGTGATTGGAGCCAACGGAACGCTCACGGGATTCGGTGGAGGATTGCCCACCAAGAAAGTGCTGCTGGAGTTGGAATCTCCGCTGAAGAAGCTGTTCTGAAACGGCTCGGGAAGTATCCCTGGCTGAGGAGTTTGTGTGAAAGGCGATTTTTTACCGCTCCCTTCGGTCGCGGCTCTGTTTGAGCGGCCTGCGATTTCAGCGATTTAACGGAGCCGCGACTACAGGGAGCGGATGACGAGCGGGCGCTGCCGTGCTCCGCTTTCCACCCGCGTCAATCGGAGACGGGGCCATCGGCCGCGGAGAGTGCGGCGATCATTTTTTCCTTCAACTTTTCGCCTGCTTGCACCGCGGATTCCAGCGCGAATTTGTAAACGATCGCGCCGAGGACTGCATCCAACGCCAGCACAATGAAGAACGCCGCTTCGCTCTCAAACGCGAAGCGCGCCAGAAATGCGAGCGCGACGGGTGCGAAGGCGATGGGATAGAGAAACAGCAGCATAGCCTGAATACGCCCAGCGGCACCGGAGCGGAACGAGTTCGCCGGATTCACGCCGCGCGCCTGACGGATCGATTGCTGATTACCAGCGCTGAGCAGGAACAGGCAAATGACGGCTGTCACCGAAAACGCCTCCGCCAGCGTTATCGCATCCAGAGGCATTCCCAACAGTGCGCAGACTACTGTGACGACGCTGATCTCCAGCATGATGAAAAATACCGAAGTGATATTTTTGGCGATCAGTACGCGCGAGAAGGGGATGGGGGCCAGGAAGTAAAACTGCGCCGCGGAGCGATCAAAGCCGAACGAGTTCCAGAAGCAGATCTCACTCAACAATAGAACCGAGTAGACGCTTACCACGGTGAGATAATTCCGCACGAAGAACGGCGTGCTGCCGCCGCCGGGCAGGGGATTGTAGCGGTAGCCTCCATAGCCCAACGCCATCGGCAACCAGATGAGCAGGCCGAACGTGAAGCCCATCAGAAATACCAGGCGGAAACGCGAGGACCGCATCAGGAAGCGGAATTCCTTCTCAATGAGCGCGCCCATCGGATCGGGCAGCAGCGCCGATGGCATCCGGTAGAAACGTTCCATCAGCATGGTGCGCGGCGGCCTGGATGAATCGGAGGCGTTCGCCGCGTCCGCATCAAAGCGCAGGCTCCGAGTGAATTGCCAAGAGCTGAAGACGAATGCGGAGAGGATCCACGCCAGCAAGATTGCGGCAGAAGGCGCGATGCTCACGCCTTGCATCAGATTGGAGGCCGCGGTCCACGGCCAGCCGATCCAGGGTTCACCCGCGAACGAACGCAGAATTCCCAGGCGCGGCAAACGCCGGGTGATGATCAACTGCGGCAGCGCGGCGGCGATCACGAACAGGAAGAATGCGACTTCGCGGATACGCTTCCGCGCCAGCAGTCTGCCGAGCATGTCGCGCAGGCCGACGCCGATCACCAGATTGAAGAGCACGTACGAAAGCGCCGGCAGAATAACCCACTTCGGCAATCCCGGGTTCAGCGTCATGCCGATGGTGATGCCAATGAGCGCCAGCACCATCTCGATGCCCGCGGTCAATCGCAGCAAAACTTCCAGAGTGAAGAGTTCGTAGTTGGGTATCGGATAGGCGCGGAGTTTCTTCAGTTCGAGCGACGAGCCCGTTGTCGCCATCAGCAACGGGATGAACTGCCAGTAAAGGATGACGATCAGCAGCGCCGTCGGCAGTAATTTCGGAATCAGCGGCAGCGTTGCGGCCTCGGAGAAAACTTTGATAAGCGCCAATGAAAACGCAGTCCACAGGCCGTACCAGATGAAGCCGACGATGGCGGTCCACGCGACGCCGCCGCGCGGGTAGTAGTTGCGGAGAGTCCGCCATTGCGCCCAGACGATGGAGCTTGCGTGCGTCATTGGGAAGCTACAGCCAATCCAAACGGTCGCCCACGCGGTCCACGCCTACAGCCCTGACGAACGCGTCTTCCAGTGTTTCGGCCGTGCCGCGAAGTTCGTCCATGGTGCCTTCGGCCACCAGCTTGCCGGATCGAATGATGCCGACGCGATCGCAAAGACGCTCCACCACTTCGAGCACATGCGACGTGAGAAAAATGGTGGCGCCGCGGCGGACCTGATCGAGCAGGATATCTTTCATCAGGCGAGCACCCACGGCGTCCACGCCTTCGAAAGGTTCGTCCATCAGGAACAGCTTCGGCCGGTGAATCAACGCCGCGGCCATGGCGACGCGTTTGCGCATGCCTTTGGAATATTCGGCGATCAGTTTGCGAGGGGCGTTATCGAGCTCGAAGAGGATCAGAAGTTCGATGGCGCGCTCACGCGCGGTTTGGCGGTCGATGCCGTAGATACGGCCGACGAATTCGATGAATTCCGCACCGGTGAGGTGATCGAAGAGAAGCGACTCGTCGGGCACCAGACCGATTTGTCTCTTAATATCGAGCCCGCGCTCGGGCATAGGCATGCCAAGCAGTTCAATGCTGCCGGAGGAGGGCGGGGCAAGGCCCATCAACATCTTGATGGTAGTGGTTTTGCCGGCGCCATTTGGGCCGAGGAATCCGTAGAAACAACCTTGAGGAACGGTGAGGGTCAGGCCATCGACGGCGGCCTTGTCTCCGTAAAGTTTGCGCAGATCCTGAATCCGGATCGCGGGGGTGATGTCCTCCATGGCTTACCTACATAGTAGCCGCAAGAAGAGGCGCCCAAAACCACCTTAGTACTCTGCAAATGGTTCCGCTGTATGTCACCGGTGTTCGGCATACTGCAGTTCGGCCGGTACAGCGACCGGTGGCGTCGACGCGCGCGCCGTTTCCGTCCAGCCCTCGAGCAGCGTGCGCAGCAGGGTTTCCACTTCGGCCAGGGGCGGTTCCATCTGGTTTGCATTGGCTTCGATGAGGCGCTGCTGCATGTAAGTGTAAAGCTCCGCAAGATTTCGGCTGATTTCGCCGCCTTCGGTGTGATTCAGCGACCGCAGCAGTTCATGAATGATACTGGATGCCTTGGTGATGCGGCGCGAGCGTCCGCGGATCTCTCCTTCGCGCAGGTTGACGCGCGCACCAGCGACGGCCTCTACGGCCGCGCGATAAAGGATCACCACCAGCTTTTGGGGATCGGCGCTAAGAACTTCGTTCTCAATGTATCGGTCGTAAATGGTTTGGGACATTTTAGGTTCTCAGGGAGTATGTTCTCGGGAGGAGATCATCCTCTTTTAAGCTCTTCGGCAAGACGCAGCACATATTCGGCTGGAATTTGCTGAATCACTTCGTGAGTATCGCGATTGACAATCCGCACCACGGTTCGCCGCGACGTTCGGTCGAGAATAAATGTGAGTTCGTTGTCCTGTCCAAACAAATCCGCAGCGTTGACTGCGCGAATCGCGTGAATGAGTTCCCTTTGGTCCTGCGGGGCCGGGTTTCCCTGGGAAACGTCGGCCGGCGCGGTGGCCGTACTTGCGAGGTTTTTGATCGATGAAAGTTCCATATCGCCGCCGCATTCTTATGGCGCGGTCGAAAATACCTGAACGAGAAGCCGCGCATACTGGCCATATCGGCGTAGGGCGCAGAAGTGTGAGTTAGGAAAATGACGGCGGAGTACCGGAACCCCTTTGGGAAGGAGGCATTCGACCCGCTGCGGGCTAGTGGGCGTGGCCCAGGTTGATGGTGAGTCCAAGCACAATCTGGCGATCGGGAGCGGTGTGGCGGATAGCGAATTGCTGGAAGGAAAGATCGAACGCTACGCGGTCCGTCGCCTGGAACTCGACGCCTTCCAGGGCGGCCAGCGCGCAGGCTTGGCCGGTTGGCTTTTCCCAATCGCCATTGAAATGCGGCGTGAAGCGTTCGAGGAACTTGAAGCCGGAAAGCTGGCGGCCAAAGCCGAAGCCTGCATCATATTGTCCGGCAGGGTTTGTGTCGGTTGCTCGAGTCGCACCGGACCAACCCAACGTTCCGCCCAAGCTATTACGGCCAACGTCGTACCGTGCGATCGTCACCGCGCCCAGGCGCGAGCCGGATTCATCGCGAAGAAAGAACGTTGCCTGCGGCGCAACCGCGAGATCGAACCGGTCGCCGTCATGCAGCACCGCCATGCCGGTCAACGTCAGTGCCTGGCTGAACTGGGTGAGACGCGAGCCGCCGACGTCCGCCGACGCAATGGAATCGAACGCAACACTGTACTCCGTGCGTCCCCAAAGAATGCTGGATCCCGCCGGTGTGTACTTAACAGCCGAGGGCATCGCAAAATTGTTCGAGTCAAACGAGTAAAGATTCGCCCAGTCGATTTCGGCGGTACCGGGTTCGGTGATGAGGGTGTTGACGTGCAGCCGTTTGCGGAGGGTGATTTTGGAATTATTCCGATGTCGCCCACGCGAAAGCGCGGCTGCTTCTCCGCGCGGGGACACCAGTAAAGTGAGGCTCAACGCCGCGAGTAGCGAAAGTATGCGGCGTGAATTTCGCAAGCGCTAGGCCAGGTTCAGAACCTTTGCCACAACGTGCTTGTCTTGTTCAATCTTTTTCTGCAGCAGCGTGATGGCGTAGATCAACTGTTCAGGGCGCGGCGGGCAACCGGGAACGTACACGTCCACCGGAATCACCTGGTTCACCGGCACCAGAGCGTAGTTTGAAAAGACACCCGTCGATGTCGCGCAAGCGCCCATGGAGATCACCCACTTCGGTTCCGGCATCTGTTCGTACAGGCGGCGGATGACCGGGGCCATTTTGTTTGAAACGCGGCCGGCGATGATCATCAAGTCGCTCTGGCGCGGGCTGCCGCGCATGACTTCCGCGCCGAAGCGCGAAATATCGAAGCGCGAGCCGATCATCGACATCATCTCGATAGCGCAGCACGCAAGGCCGAAGCTCATCGGCCAGATGGCGTTCTTGCGGCCCCACTTGATGGCAGCCCCCAGCGTGGTGAGAATCAGATTCTCGCCGAATGGATCGACTTCTTCGTCGTTATCAATGCGCGCAAACAGCTCAGGCGGCTGGCTAAGGTGAAACTTTGTTTCTGGAGCGTCCACAAGCGATATTATCGCACGGTGAACCGCTTCCTGACACCATGGCCTCCGCCATTACACTGAAGTAGGATGATCGAACGGGAATTGTTGGAGAAAGCCTCGCAAGTCTATGGAATCGAACCTGCTTACACGGACGTCTTCGGACGCGCGCATGAGACCTCGGAATACGTTGCGCGTCTCCTGCTGCGATCCTTTGGCGTTCCCGCGGATTCTCGGGAAGACTTAGCCCGGGCGCTCGACCGCCGCGAGGCCGCACGCTGGAAGCGCGGCATTGACGAAACCTACGTCCTTCGCGAAAACGCGGACTCGATAGAAATACGCATTCCCGCTGCCCGCAGCGGCGATACGGTGAAGCTTGAATTGAACTGGGAAGGTGGCGAGAAGCAGCACCACTGGTTCTGGCTGCCGGAGTTGAAGCAAACCGGTTCGGCGACTATCGATGGCGTCGAATACTTCGCGAAGCGACTACCCCTGCCCGCACCCTTGCGGCTCGGCTATCACCACATGTGCGTGCATTGGGTGAAATCGCCGGAACTGGAGACCCTGGCCTCGGCGCACTTTATCGTTTGCCCCCCGCGCGTGAAGGAAGCCGACCGGCGCATGGCGGGCATTGGTGTGAGTTTGTACGGGCTGCGATCCGCGCGCAATTGGGGCTGCGGCGATTTCACGGATTTGCGTGTGTTGGTGGACGCCTTCGCTCCCGCGGGCGCGGCGTTTGTGGCGTTAAATCCGCTGCACGCGATCGCGAACCGCGCTCCCTACAACACGAGCCCGTATCTACCTGAGTGTGCCTTCTATCGTAATTTCATTTATCTGGATGTCGAGAAGTGCGGGGCCGTGCAAATCGACGAAGAGATGGCGCGCGAAATCGAGGCGCTTCGTGCGAGCGAATTCGTCGAGTATGAGCGCGTGGCGGCCCTGAAGCTGAAGGCGCTGGGGAAAATCTTCGACGAGTTTCCGGGTTCGCCGGAGTTTGACGCATACCTCGTGCAAGAAAGGCAATTGCTGGAAGACTACGGCATCTTTTGCTTCCTCGATGAAGAAATGCACCGGCGCGATCCGAACGTGTGGTTGTGGACGCAGTGGCCGGAGGAGTATCGCGATCCACGCTCTCCAGCGGTGCGCGAGTTCCGTGAGCAAAACCGGCAGCGCGTACGATTCTTCCAATTTCTGCAGTGGCAGCTTTCAAGGCAAGCCGCCGAAGCGCACGCCTATGCGAGGGAAAAGGGAATGGCCGTTGGCGTGTATCACGATCTGGCGCTGGCCACCGACCGTTACGGCTTCGATTTGTGGGCCAATCGACCGTTTTACAATGGCCGGTGCCGGTCAGGCGCGCCTCCGGATGACGTGGCTCCGCATGGGCAGGATTGGGGCTTCCCTCCGCCGGACCGGGAAGCGCATAAGAAAGACGGCTACGCGATGTTTGCGAAGTCGATTCGCAAAGCCGCGGAGTCCGGCGGCGCGCTGCGCATCGATCACGTGATGCGCTTCTTCCGTTTGTACACGATCCCCGATGAGGTGGATGCGACGCAAGGCGCGTACGTGCGGGACTTCGCCGAGGAACTGATCGGCGTGCTGGCGCTGGAAAGTGTGCGCGGGAATTTCATTGTGGTGGGCGAAGACCTGGGCACGGTGACGGGCGAAGTGCGCCACGCGCTCGCCATGGCTGGCATTCTTAGTTACAAGCTCTTGTGGTTTGAACGCAACAGGGACGGACGATTCCGCGCGCCGCACGAGTATCCCGAAAACGCGCTGGCATCGGCAACGACGCACGATCTGCCTACTCTAACCGGGTTTATGCTGGGCCGCGATATTGAGGCGCGGAAGAGTTCGAATCTGGTGGATGATGCCACGTATCAACAACAGTGGGAGAGCCGCCGGCGTGAGATTGATTTATTGCGGCAATGTTTGCGCGATGCGGGTTTCGAGGACGACCCGCTCGGTTATGTGCTCTCGACGCCGTGCCGTCTGGCCGTGATCAATCAAGAAGAACTCTCCGGCGAGACGGAACAGCAAAACCTGCCCGGCAGCACGTGGCAGTACCCCAACTGGCGGCGCAAGATGCGGGGCGCGGTGGAGGAACTGCAACCGCTCGCCGAGCGTTTCGCCAAAGCGGTCAGAAAAAGCGGGCGAGCATAAACGTTTCGCGCTACTCCGTCTCGAACACCGCCTTCGGATTCGCCGCGGCCACATACGTGGAGACCAGGCTCTCATGCCCGTCTTTGTCAACGGACTGAACGCCGAAGACGAAGTCGTCGATAGAAACGGCCTCCATCACATACTGCTTCACGTCGCCGACAAAAATTTCGCGCTCCCAAGTAGGAGACGTCGTTGAGCGGATCAGCACCTTGTACCCGGCAAGATCCGCCTCCGGCTTGTCGTTCTTCCATCGCAAATTGGCCGCATAGCCGGATTCTCCGCGGGCAATGTTGGCGAGTGGCTTGCCTTTGCTTGCGCCCGTAGTCGCGATGCGCGTGACATCGGGAGCTTTCGGCGCGAGCGCAAGACTTGCAAGCGCTGCGGCGTTAACGCGGGCAACGCGGGTGGCATAAGCGGGGGAAGCGTTGGCCAGGCTATCCGTCGTCGAATGCTGATTCGCGTAATTCTCCGCGGCGCTGGTGATGCGAACGGCAGTGAAACCTTCCTGATTAAAGCTGGTGTGATCGCCGCCGCGCGCGAAACGGTCATGCCGGAAGACGAGATCCACGTTCATCGACGGCACATACATCTCTCCGGTCCGCTTGATGTAGCGCGCAAGGCTCCGCGATGGTGAATCGGATGGATCTTCGGAAAAGACGCGCACCCGGCGCGTTTCGGCGCGGCCTTCCGCGGTGGATTCCGTGCCGATGATGTCGTTATTCAGCACGCCTTCAATTTGTTCTTTTTGCCGATTCGCGCGTGTGGCGTAGAGATTGCTACCTACTAATCCATATTCCTCGGCGTCAAAAGCGATGAAGACGATAGTGGAATCGAACTCATACTGGCCCATCACGCGGGCTAGTTCCAGCACGGCCGCGATGCCGCTCGCATCGTCGCTTGCACCCGGAGCCGAGGGTTCCGCCGCACTCGCTTCGCCGTCGATGATGCGGTCGTTCGGTCCGCCGCCTTCCACGTTCTTCATCACCGCGTGGATGGTGTCGTAATGCGCGGAGATAACGAATTCACGCTCGGGAGAAGTTTTGCCGGGCAGCACGGCCACAACGTTCATGACATCGGCATCGCGAAAAAATCGCTCACCGAATTTCTTAACGCGGTGTTTATCAACGCGTACTTGAAGGCGGGGGCTGGCAGCGATGAAGCTATCGAAAATCCATTGCCGCGCGGCTTGCGGGCCTTTGCCTTCCCGATTGTTCGCCGAAAGCGTATTACGCGTCTCAAAGCTGACCAGCTTCGCCATATTCGCGGCGATGCGTTCTTCGGAGATCGCCGAAACAATTGTTTGTATGATTGGGTCCGGCGCGCCGGGCGGCCGCTGCGCAAACGTGGGGAAGCAGACAAAAGGGAACGCCAAGACGATCACGATTAGGGATCGCATGGAGCAAGTGTACCGCGGGACAGGACCTTCGGGACAACGTCTTTGTATCGAGACGCGTTTCGATGCGGCACCGCACAAACGCATGCGGCCGCGATAGTCCTAGAGGAAGTAATCCTTCATCTTGTCCAGCAGGCCTTTTTCCGAAGGCTCATTCTCCGGCGGCAACAGTTCGGCGAGCTGCTCAAACAGCTTGCGTTGCTCGCGCGAAAGTTTCGCGGGGATGCGCACATCCAGGTGAACGTACAAATCGCCGCGGCCACTGCCTTGAAGGCGGGGAACACCCAGGCCGCGTAATTTCATGCTGGTTCCCGGCTGCGAACCTTCCGGCACCTTCACCGATTCCAGGCCATCCAGCGTCATGATATCGATGGTGGCGCCCAGCGCGGCTTGCGCAATGGTGATGGGAATGGTGCAGTGCAGATTCTCTTGATGGCGCTCAAAGATCGGGTGGGCCTTCACCTTGAGAACAACATAAAGATCTCCTGGAGGGCCGCCATTGCCGCCGGGCTGGCCTTCGTTTGAAAGCCGCAGCTGGGTGCCATCGTCGACACCCGCGGGGATGTTTACTTTCAGTTTGCGTTCGCGGCGCAGATAGCCTTCGCCGCGGCATTCCTTGCACGGACGGCGGATGATCTGTCCGCGCCCTCCGCACTGCGCACACGTCCTGCGCACGGAAAGGAACGCTTGCTGGTAAATGACTTCGCCCCGCCCGCGGCACGTCGAGCACGTCACCATGCCGTCTTCCGGCTCGGCGCCCTTGCCCTGACAGCGTCCGCATTCTTCATGGCGGGGAACCTGGATGTCGATGGAGAGGCCGCGCATCGCGTCCTCGAATCCGATCTCGAGATCATAGCGGACGTCGTCGCCGCGCTGCGCCCGATTACGGCGCTGGCCGCCACGGGCTCCGCCAAAAACGTCGCCGAAGCCGAAGACGTCGCTCAGAATATCGGAGAGATCGGGAAAACCTGCGGCGCCATCGAACCCGTTTCCGGCGGCACTCGAAATACCCGCGTGACCGAAGCGGTCATAGGCCGCGCGTTTTTGCACGTCGCTCAAAACGCTATAGGCTTCCGCCGCTTCTTTGAATTTTTCCTCGGCGGCATGATCCCCCGGATTGCGGTCCGGATGATACTGCATGGCAAGCTTCCGGTAGGAGCCCTTTAGCGCCTGATCGTCGGCATCCCGGCTGACGCCGAGCACCTCATAATAATCCCGTTTCGTTACGCTCACTTTTACCGGTTCGCCTTATGTCGTCTTTGCCTGATTCCTGCGTTGTCTTATACGAACGTTGCCTGCAATTGCTTGGTCCGCGGACTACTTGGGTTCCACCGCAACTTTCACCATCGCGGGCCGCAACAAACGACCCTTGAAATTGTAACCGCGCTGGTAATCGTCCAGAATCGTATGATCGGCGGCATCGGCGGTTTCCACCATCTCCACCGCATGATGAATATTCGGATCGAACGGTTGGCCCTTGCTATCCATCGGCTCCAGGCCCAATTTCTTCAGGGATTCAAACAGCCGTTGGTAGATCAGCTTAATGCCGCGGCTGAACTCCTGGTCGGCGGATTCCACTTTGAGGGCGCGTTCGAAATCGTCCACAATCGGCAGAAGTGCACGGACTGCTTCGGTGCTGGCGTACTCGGAGAACTCAATCTTCTCTTTTTCGGCGCGCTTGCGGAAGTTTTGGAATTCGGCCTGTCCGCGCAGCAAGCGATCTTTCAGATCGGCGGCTTCCGAGGCGAAAGCATCGCGCTCGGCTGCCAACGCGGCCAGGGGATCCGGATCTGCGGAAGCGCCGGTGCCGGCGTCTTCCACCTCGGCGGGTTCAAACTTTGCGGAATCTCCGTTGATCATAGTTTCGTCTGTCACGGTATCAATACTCAATTTTTGAGACTTAAATTTTAGGGTAACATCCGCCTGCAAATTTTCGCGGAAATGATTCGTCGGGCGGACTGGAAATCCGGCACGATTGGCCATCGCGCCTTCCACAATTGCCTGGGGCTCTACGACGTCACGAACGCTTGCCCGATACTTTGCACCGCGGACATCGCGCGGCCATAGTTCATTCGCATGGGACCCAAGACCGCGATCACCGCCGATAGGCCGCTCGACATCTTAATGGGCACCCCGATCAGCGATAGTTCGCGCATCGCGGGATGCATGGAGCCGAGGCCCACATGCACGGCAACTTCGCCCGAAGGTTGCTCCAGGAAGCGATCCAGCAATTCCAGAACACGTTTCTTTTCTTCCAGGGCGCGGAACAAGTCGCGCATTTTTTCGCCCGTCAGGTGCAGATCCAAGCCCACCAGGTTGCTGGCGCCTTCCATGTGCACTTCAGGCGTCGATTCCACGTCCAGCAAACCCTTCGAATACAGAATGGTCAGCTTCTGGAGAAGGGCATCGTAGGCGGCGCTGGCTTGATCGAGACGGGTCGCAAGCTCGCGGCGAATGTCTTCGAGCGCCCAGCCTTCGAAGTTCCGGTTCACGTAGTTGCGAATGTTGGCGAGTTCGTCCGGGTTGACGTTTTCATCCAGCCGCACCACGCGGTTGCGGACTTCCTGATCGCGCGTCACCACCACCATCAGCACGCGGCGGTCGGGCAGGGCAACCAGTTCGATGTGCTGGAGTGCGGGGCTTGCTTTCGGAATCGCGGCGGCGATGCCAACTCCGCGCGTCATGTCCATGAGGACGCGCGACGTGAATTCCACTTTTTGTTCAATGGTGTCCAGGCGCCCGATCTCCGTGCGCAAGCGTTCGAAGTCAGCGGCCGCCAGATTGCGCAGGCGCAGCGATTGCACGTAGCTTTGAAACGCTTTCTCCGTGGGGATGCGTCCGGCTGAGGTGTGCGGCTGGCACAGATAGCCTTCTTCATCCAGATCAGCCATGACGTTGCGGATGGATGCAGCGCTCAGCGAATCGCCGCGCCTCTTCGCAATCGAACGGGAAGCGACAGGCTCGCCCGTTTGGATGTAGGCCTCGACGATTTCATGCAGGAGTTCCTTAGTGCGTGGAACCATGGCTTTTTCAATCGGCTGCGATCAGACTAGGCGGTCTGTGGGTGACCGCCTAGTTCAAGTTTAGACGAAAACGGGAGCGGAAAAACACGTGTGGCGCACGTTTGTACCGTGCGCCACCGTTTGACCTTGAAAAATTACGGCTTCAGAGAAGCGACGTATGCAGACAGGTTCAGGATATCGTCGTCGTCCAGGTTCTCCACCACACGCTTCATCAGAGCTACGGCTTTGCCGTTGCTGGTGCCGCGCTTGATGTTGTACAACTGGCGGGCGACGTAGATCGGGTGCAGGTTCGCCAGACGCGGAACCTCGCCCAATCCCTTCAGTCCTTCGCCATGGCAGATGTCGCAGGAAATCGTCTTGCCGTTGCCGCCCTTGGCCAGAGCCGCGCCCTTGGCGATGCTGCCTGGAGGCACATAAGCAATGAATCCCGAGTGCGGGTCGCGCGCATCTTCGCGCTCTTCGTCTTCAGGAACGGTGATGATGCGATTGCCGATCGGCTCCGTGCCGCCTTCGCGCGAAACGAAACGTTCACGGGCATTGCTCACCCAGGTCTTGGGCACGGTGCCTTGCTCGATCACGCGAGTCCAATTCTGCGGCTTCAACGCCGCGAAGTAATCGCCGGCCTGGCGGTCTTCTTCGGGGGTCGTCATTTTCGCGATCGCGTTCATCCGGGCGGTGTCTTTGCGCGTGCCGTCTCGGAAATATTCCATCTGCTTCACGATGTACTCGGAAGGGAGTCCCGCGAGATCGGCCGAACCAGGGTGTCCGCTGCCCGACATCAAGTGGCAGGAGCCGCAACCCAGAGCCTTGCGGCCGGCCTCGCCCTTCACCGAAACCGGTGCCGGCGCATGTTCCTCCGGAATCCAGTCCGGCGGATTCGTCAGGTCGTCAATCTGCTTGCGGGTGTAAGACTTCGTGCTGCCCGGGATCTTGATTTGCTCGGGTTCCTGCTTGGCCGCGGGTTGCGGATTCGAGGCAACCGGGAACGCCCAGGTCAAATCCCTCCCTGCTTGCTGCGCAAATGCGAACGCGGCAACTAGGCCGAGTCCTACTATCCAAATGGATCGCTTCACAATTCCTCCCAAACTTTCCGGTTCATTCCGGGCAAAGCCGCGGACTTAACTATGATTCCGTTGTGACCGCAGTCACTTCCAACGGTCAGAATACCTCATTTTGACGAGGCCCGGTGTGTCTCCGTTGCTGCCTTTCGAGGCTCCGGCAGCGCAAAGAATGAATTCGCCGGCTAAGAAACCTTACGGCGTATAATCCGTCCGTCCCGTCGTGTCGAACTTCCTGATTACGGCCACCTCTTCGTCATAGGTCAGGATTTTGCCATGGACCGGGATATCTTTCTCGAAGCGGAGTTTCAGGTTCTCCAGATTCTTGATGTAGTTGTCGCCCCACAGGTGGCGGTGCCAGAAAAAGTCAAACAGATCGGATTGGGAAAGCAGTTTGTACTTGGGCACCCAGGCGACCAGGTTGTAGGTGGAGTGCTCGTTGTCCTTCACTCGAAACAACTCCACTTCCATGGCGGAATCCTTTATGACCGCGTGGTCTTCCACGCCTCTGAACTTGAGCGGCTTCGGATTCTTGGCCAATTGATCCGGATTGAGCGTCGCCTTGCGCGAGACCAGTTCGCGGAAATACTGCTGGTTCCCCTTGTGCGAAATGATGGTGAATCCTTCGGCCACCATCGTCCGCAGACCTCCGGTGTGGTCGAAGTGGTGATGAGAGATGATCACCTCGGTGACGGGCTTTGAGGGGATCACCGCGCGCGCCTTGGCGATGATCTCGCGCGCGAGCGCGGCGCTCGACGGCGCTTCGTACAGAGTCATGTGATCGGCGAATTCGTAGAGCGCGCTGCTGTGATTGCCCGATCCTTTCACCCACCAGACGCCGCTTGCGACCTTCATCGGCTCGGCCGTCACCGGCGGCGGAAGAGGCGGCATCGAGGCTTTTACTGCGGCGGCGGCACCCACGTTTGCCGGGGCATCCACCGTGTTTTTCGATACGCGTAGATCGGATGTCGTGTAGTCGCGGAAGTCGATTTTGGTTACGAAATGCTTCGGAAGCTTCAACCCGCTCACCGATTCATACTCGGTGAAAGCAATATCGTTGACGATATCGCCCAGGTTATCGCTGGAACTCAGCCACTGGACAGAGGCAGGCAGGTGCGTTGCGGGATCCAGGAAAAGTGTCAGGCGGTCTCCGTCGGCGGTCACTATGTCGAGGGCGTCCTTGTTTCCCACTTTTCGAACCGTCGCGAGCCTCGTTTTCGGGTCCAAAGCTTCACGTACAATCGCCAGCGGATGCAACAACATCTCCATGCGGCGCTCGCGGACGGCAGACTCTGGAGCCCGCGCCGCCATTCCTTTTTCGTCGATGTTGTATGCCACCGTGCCATCCAGCGTCATGTTCTCGCGCACGTCGTTGAACATCGAAAACGCGAACTCGGCCTTGCGATGCCGCTCGATGCGGACGCGGCGGTTCTGCAGGTCGAAGGTCTTGCGGTAATCGGTGATCCGCCAGTTGAGTAAGGGCGAGTCCGGCGTCGGGTTCTGCCCCACGTTGGGATTGATGCCCGCGCCTTCGACGACCAGCGTCTTGACCGTCATCACCCGATCCCTACCGCCCAACGCTTCCGCCGACTGTCGGACAAGATCCTGCGGCGTTCCCAGGCGAACCGTCTGGGCGTGGGCGGCCCCAGCGATGGCAAGAACCACCACAAGTACCGCGGCGGCCGCTTTGGTCCACCTTAAACTGCTTCGTAGTGCTTTCATCGACGCCTCCTGGCGGTTCCCGGACCTGCCGAATTCCGCACGAAGCATTGTACGACGAATGGGGGAGCCGTGGCGTCGCCGCAGCCGCTAACCATCTCATCCCGCGAGAGATATTCCCCTTTTGTGGCGACCTATAGGACCTGGAGGCGGATAGTAGCAGTACCTTCTCTTGGATGGGCCTAAAGATTCGCATTTATTCCGTCGATAGACCTGCGACATTTGGAGGACTAATGTTTGGACGTTTGAAATCGCTTGGCGCCGGGCTGGCTCCCCGCATTCAGGCCTGGACGTCTGATCGTGCCGCGGATCAAAACGAAGGGGAGCGGCTTTTGGACGAGGGCTCCTACGCGCAAGCGGAATTGCTTTTGGCTCGCGCTGTTTTCGATAGCGAAAAGAAGCGGCTCGCGCCGCGCAGCCGCATCCAGCTTCGCCTGCAGTTGGCCGAGGCGCAGCGCCGGCAGTTCAACGCAGAGCAGGGCGCCGGAAACAGGGCCAAGCTGGACGCCGCGGCGGAATCCGCACGTTCGGCATTGGATTTAGCATCGCGCGCCGCCGACAAAGAGCTGCATATGGATTGCCTGGATATGCTGGTCGCGATTCTGGCGGAACGGGGCGAATGCGCCGAAGCCGAAAGGTTCGCCGGCGAAGCCGCGCTCCTCGAAGCGGCATCGGCAAAGCCGGATGCAAAGCGAAAGACGACGCGCTTGACGCATCTCGGCGCTGTGCGCCGCCGGGTCGGGCGGGTCAGTGGCGCCGTGGATGCTTACACCGAAGCGCTCACGCTGGCCCAGGAACTTTACGGGCCCAGGCACCCGGAGACCGCCAACATCCTTGCGGAGTTGGGAGACGCGCACCGTTTTCTGGGCGCTTACCACAAGGCCGAAGATTGCCTGAACCGCGCCCTGCGCATTCATGAAGAACAACTGGGGCTGGATGCTCCGGAAACACTTCACGATATGCATTTATACACCGCGGCCTGCGAGGCTTCCGGCAACATCGAGGCGGCCGCAACGCAACATGAGCGCCACCTGGGTATGAAGCTGCGCGTCGTGGGCGCGGATCTGATGGAGATTGCCCGTGCGCAGATGACCCTTTCGGAGCACTACTTGCGTTGGGGCAACACGTCGCGGGCCCGCGAACTGGTGATGGAGGCTATCGGCACGTTCCGCAGGGAACGGGGTCCGGCGCTCGCCCACGCCTACGAAGCTCTGGCGGCCATTGAGGAATCGCGTGGACATCATCCGGACGCTGTACACGAACTTGAGCAGGCGGCCAGGATCTGGGAGTCAATGCCCAGCCAGGATCACACGCATATCGCGCGGAACCTGCAATGCCGAATACAGTTGTTGGAGCGAATGCGCCTGCCTCGTGACGCGGCCTATTTGCGCGAAAAACTGGATGCCCTGGCGCTTTCCGGAAGGCTGGCTGCCGCAAGTTAAAATCCGTGCGGCAACGGAAAATCGCTCAGGAATCTCAATGGCGGGCGGACCTATCCATCGCACCTTAGGCTGTTTGGAACTACATTCAGCGTATTCCTAAAGTCTTGCTCCTAGATGCCGATGGAACGGGATAGCCGTCTAAAAGGACAGCGCCGTTTCATGATCGGATCGTTTCGCTCAGTTGCGTGGTCGCAAGGTTCCAGCGCGGGACTCGAGCGCGTCAAGTCCTGGACACTGGACCGCAACTTCGATCAAACGGAAGGCGAACGGCTTCTCGACGCCGGCAATTATTCCTCCGCGGAGGCGCACCTGTTTCGGGCCGTGCTGGACGCTGAAACCCGCCAGCGATCGGCCGCAAAACGTATTCTCCTCCGTATCTTGCTTGCGGAAGCGCAACGGAAACAGTTTCGTGCGGAAGCAGAGGAACCCAATTTCGCCAAGCTGAGCGCTGCTGAGGCAACCGTCCGCGCCGCGATTGAGATTGCTGCCGCGAATGCTGATCGCGCGCTCTATATTCAGTGCTTGGACGCTCTTTCGGAGATATTTTCCGAGCAGCAAAACTTCGCCGCAGTAGAGCGCGTCATGCAGGACGCGATCAAGCTGGAAGCGGCTCTGGCCCGCCCCGATCCGTTGCGGATGGGCCGGCGCATCCTCCGCCTGGGCATTGCCAAGCACAGGCAGGGGCGCGCCGAAGAGGCTCTTCCTGCGCTGGAAAAAGCCGTAGCCATCAGTGAAGAAACGCAGGGACCCGATCACGAGGAAACCGCCAATCACCTGGCCGCGTTGGGCGCCGCCCACCGTGCCATGGGCAACCACGTCGAAGCGCAGAAGCTGCTGCGGCTCGCGTTAAGGATTCACGAACAAAAGGGGTTGGACTCGCCGCCGGCAATCGCCGATCTGCATCACCTGGCTGGGTCGCTCGAAGAATCCGGGGATTTAGACGGCGCGGCGGCGGAATACGAACGCGCCCTGGCATACAAGCTCCGCGTGATCGGCAGCAATTTGGAAGATCTGGCGGAACTGCAGTACGGGCTTGCCAGTCTCTATGTCGAATGGGGCAACTACGCACGTGCGCGGGAACTGCTTTATGAAGCCATCGGTACGTTCCGGCGCCGCGGCGGACTTCGTTTATGTGTCTCTTACGAGACGATGGCCCATATTGAAGAATGCTCTGGCCGCTATGGCGACGCGGTGAAGGAACTGGCCAACGCGGGCAAAGCGTGGGAGCAATTGAATCCGCGGAGAACCGCCGATCTGATCCGCAATATGGAGCGCCGCGTCGAATTACTGGAAATGCTCCGCAAGCGCAGCGAGGCCGAGTATCTGCGCGAACGCATTGCAAGGCTGCAAGCCGTATTGGAAGAAGAGCAGAACAAAGAGGAAATCGAATTGGCCCAGTGGCCTCTGGACGCAGACGCTTCTGAAGACGCAGACGCCTCCGAAGAAACCACGGATGAAGCCGCCGGGGATGCTCCCGAGATCGATAACGAACTTCTGGAAGAAGTTCTGGCTGCCGATCCCGCCGGGCACACGGCGAATCAGTTGCTCAGCTTGTCGAATGGCGTGGCCAATCCGGAAGATGCTGAAATGGCCGATGGGGACGCGGAACCGGCGAAGGATCAGCTTGGTTCCGAAGACATGACCAATATCCTGCTTTCCCCCTACCGCGAGCGGCACGCGCAGCAGGCTCCGGATACGCCTCGCGTTTCCATGCCGCGCGTGACGCTGCCTGAATAGCACTCCTCAAATAAATTCGGGAAAGGAAATCCTTATTTGATTTCCGGACTATTCACGTTCGCCGGTTCCTGCGACCAATTATTGCGAACTACCAGGGTCTGATCCGAAAAGAACGTACGGCGGCCGGAACTGTTGAAGGCGTCCGGGACGGCTGTTACGGAGTAGCCGGTGGGGGTGCCCTGAACCACAAAGACGTAGCCGCTGTTCTTTCCCTCGGCCAGGACCCTGGGAATAAGGTCGGCCGCGGAGGGCCCGGCGTTGCCACTTGCGGGCGGACCAAGTTCGGTGAGTGCCGCGGCGTATTTGCCGAACTGGGAGTTGTACTGTGCCTGCGCCTGATGGATGGTGTTGATCTGGCGAATAGCCGCCATTTCATGCGCCGCCATCAACTGCTTATTCATCTGCGGCACGGCGATGGCCGCGATCACCAGGATGATGGCCACCACAATCAAAAGCTCAATCAGCGAAAATCCATTCCGGCGACGTTGGCGCATACGCATACTCCTCTATTGTAAGACGAGCAGCTTCCGGAAAGCGTGGAAGCCCACTATTGGCACACCGCGTGAATTCGTTGCAGCCTCTGCCAAAGCGCGGGCAGTAGGTCCAGGCGAAGTGCGTTTGTGCCGTCGGAAAGTGCACGCTCGGGCGCTTCGTGAACTTCCAAAAACACCGCATCGGCGCCTGCCGCGACGGCCGCGCGCGAAAGCGGCTCGATGAACTCCGGTTGTCCGCCGGACGCTTTACCCGTGGCACCCGGGAGCTGCACGCTGTGCGTCGCATCGAACACCACGGGCCAGCCGAGCTTGCGCATAATGGCGAGGCCGCGCATATCGACGACAAGGTTGTTATAGCCGAACGTGGTGCCGCGCTCTGTAATCAGGATCTTGTGATTACCGGTGGAGGCAACTTTCTCGCAAGCATTGCGGATATCGTGCGGCGCCACAAATTGTCCCTTCTTGATGTTTACGATCTTGCCGGTACGTCCTGCTTCGACCAGCAGATCCGTCTGGCGGCACAGAAACGCCGGGATCTGAAGAATGTCCACTGCTTCGGCAACCGCCGCCGCCTGGGCCGGCTCGTGAACATCGGTGAGCACAGCCAGACCGGTGTCGCGGACGCCTCTCAAAATCCGCAGGCCTTCCTTTAATCCGGGTCCGCGGTAGGAATCGACGCTCGAACGGTTCGCTTTATCGAACGACGCTTTGAAAATGTAGTTGCCCGCGATCTTGCGGATCTCGGCCGCGAGAAACTGGACGTGCTCTTCGCTTTCGATCACACACGGGCCGGCGATCAAAGCGAGTGGTTGGCCCTCGCCGATTTTGATATTCGCGTTAACTTCGATCACAGTTTGCTGGCCGCCGAATGAGTTTCGCTGGGTGCTTCCTGTCCGCGGGCGGCAAGCGCTCCGTCCATGCGCCGTTGGCGGTGTTCGATAGCCGCGCCGATGAAGTCGCGGAACAATGGATGTGGTTCCAGCGGCTTTGATTTGAACTCGGGATGGAACTGGCAGCCCAGATACCACGGGTGATCGGCCAGCTCACAAATTTCAACGTACGTGCCTTCCGGAGTTTCGCCGGTCAGGCGCAGGCCGTGCTTCGTAAGAGTGTCCTGGAACTCGCGATTGAATTCATAGCGGTGGCGATGACGCTCGCTAATCAGTTCCTCGCCGTACGCTTTACGTGCGAAGCTGCCCTCGGCAAGCTTGCAATCGTACGCGCCCAGACGCATGGTGCCGCCAAGTTCATCGACGCCCAACAGTTCGCGCAGTTTGTAAATGACG
>JBEBFS010000087.1:0-20281 GCA_040081855.1 Bryobacteraceae bacterium
ACGGCCCCACAGCAGCTTGGGTTACCGAACGCCAAACGAGTTTGCCGCAATCTTGAGATCCTCAGTTACGACTGGCTGAAACAATCGAGGCAGGTCACTCCGTCGCGATAGCACGTCGCTCGGAATGCGCCTCTCGGGAAGCGCGGATTGGCGGCGGCGAATTTGGCTTCTACTTCGCGCGGGGTCAGGTGCAGTTCGCGCGTGGGGGCGGCGAGATCATCGGGTATCTTCACGGAATTGCGAGCGCTGCGCAGTTGCGCGAAATATTCCCCCGCGGCAAGGCCGCTGCAGGTGCCGTGATTTGTCCACTCATGTTGGATGAGCGACTCGGTGGGCACGTAGCGAAGCGTATCTTGCACGATGTCGCGGCCTACGGGACGCGCGGGTCCGCAACGTTCCGGGCCTCGTCCTGAATCCGATTGCGGCCAAAGGCCGTGCACGACGAAGCCGATCTTGCGCCCGGCGCCGCATTCGCGCGGGTCCTTATCGCCGTTCGGTTGATCGCAAAAATCGGGAGCGTAAGAGAGCGAGAGAAGGTAGTAGGAGAACTCAGCCTGGTGCCGGACCGGCGCGCGGCGGCGTTGCGCTTCGAGATCGGTGGCCAGCCACGCGGCCGATGCCATCAGGATAAGAGCGGCCGTGAGACGGCGTGAGCGAGCGAACATGCTTTATTGTCGCGAATCGCGGATTACTTGGTTACGATTACTTTCATCTGCGCATTCGTCCAGCAGCATTGAAAGCCGCTGCCGCCTTCGCCGGAGTAATCGGTGGCATCAACGTGCAGGATGTATTCGCCGGGCTCACTGAAGATGGCCGTGGTGGATGCCTTGCCGTTAAACGCAGACGCTTTCGCGTCCTTGCGGACCACGGACTCTATCACGGGTTTTTCTTTGCCGAAGGTAATCTCGCCGGGGCCGCGATATTTCTTCACATGAAGCACCACGGGCGAAGGCATTACCTTGGGGCGCGCGCCGGAGTTTGACACCCACTTGGCGTCGTCTTCCGCCCACAGATCCAGGCGCAAAGGTGTATCCACTTTCACGGTGCGCTCGCCGAGGGTCACGCTGAGGGGGCCTTGCACGCGGGTGCCGTTTTCGTCAACGCCAACCGCGGGCGGTGTGTTACCGACCGACGCCTCGCTGAACGGCGCGAGCTCGTAATCGGTATGCAAATACCCAGGGACCGTCGTAGTCTGTCCGTTCGCGACCAGAGTCCAGATCAGCTTTTTCGTCCCGAAATCCGCCGGGACTTTGACGGCGAACACGCCCCAATTGCGGCCCGGTAGGAGATGCGTGGGTTGACCTTGATCGGGTCCACCGGGTTCGATGCGATTGTTGGGGCCGATGGGAACATCCACTTCCTGGCGCTGGTTGCGATTGTAGTAACCGAACAGCAGGTTGTAGGTGCCATCGGGATTCTTGAACCAGCCCTCGAACGCTCCGGTGACGCTGTTGCCGGAAAGGTGCGGCGGCTCCAGCGGCATGGTTTGCGCGGGGAGCAAGGTTGCAAGAGAGAACAGCAGCGACATCGATGGAAAGAACTGTTTCATTGGGCGGACTGACCTTCTATAGCGTACGGCTTCTCACAACCAAGAAAGAACGCGAGTCAGCATCGGCCAACTCGCGTCGATATTGCTCAAACATGATATTGCTCGGACACGATCGCTAACGCGATGCCTGCAGCTTTTTCTGCTTGGCGGATTCCGTCGCGTACTCCTCGTCGCTCATATAGGTGACGTTCATCCAAGCGTGTCCCATCTCGTCGACGGTTCTGTCGCCGAAGCCCACCCACTCGTCCGGATCGGGATTGAACGGGTTGTTTTTCGTGTTGTCGTACCACGCAGTGACATGGATAGTCGTGCCCTTGGGCAACACCGGTGCGGCCTCATCGGCGTAGATGTAATTCGTCATCCAATTAAAATTGAAGTTGCCGACGTAGCTGATGTTTTGAATGGAGCCATCGGGCAGGATGGCATCGACCGCCATCGCTTTGCCGCGCAGGTGCATGTGCGGCTGGAAGTTTTCCAGGCGCGCAGCCTGCTTCAGCACAGTGAAGTTATCGATCACCGTCATCGTGTTTGGCGGAATATCCACGTTGCGCTCGCCGCCGGTGGCACGCGAGTTGATGAATCCGCGCAGGGCCTGGAAACCGGTCAGATAGGTGCGGTGCTCGGGCTTCTGTCCTTTCGGATAAAGCCACATGGCGATCTGCACGCTGTCGCGAACGTCCTCACCCGTCGCATGAAGATGAATGTCCCAGGAAATTTGCGAGCCGGGAAGGAGAAGTTTTCCGGTGCCGGGACGGAACAGGTCGTAGCCTTTGCCGATCGCCCATTCCATCAGATAGGCGCGTGCGTTGAGCGCGGGGTCGGTGCCCGGCGCCAGGTTGTCGGTTTCATCCTGCACCAGATACGCGATGGCGTGATGCGTGATCTTGCGTCCCTGCACATGCGTCGGGCGGATTTCCACGGCGCGTACCCAACGGGGTTCGTCGACGCCGGTGATGTTGGTGGTGGGACGCCACCACACGTCCTGATGGCGCGCGGCCATGGTGTAGGGGGCGGACTCGACGACAACATCCGGCTTGCCGAGTTCCTTGGCGCCCTTCCATTCATTCGCCTCCGGCCACACTTTCGTGGGCGGCATGTCTTTTAGATCGCCTTGCGGCGCGCCCATATCCACCCACCTGGCGATCATGGCGATTTGCTCGTCGGTGAGCGACATGTCGTTCTTAAACTTGCCCACGCCCACGTGCATATCGATGTGCCAGGGCGGCATTTGGCGGCGCACGACGCGATCTTTGATCGCTTTGGCCCAGGGTCGTGTTTCCTCATAGGTCATCAGCGACATGGGTGCGAGGGAGTCTTTGTGATGACACTCCTGGCACCGCTCCTGGAAAATGGGTGCGATGTCTTTGGTGAAAGTGATGTTGCGGGAGGCCGTAGGCGCACCAGAGGCGGCGTCGGCAGCCATCAACAGGGAGAACTGGGCGGCGGAAATTGCGAACACGCAACCAAGCGCGAATTTCATGGGCGCTCCTTCTCATCAATGCCGTGGTCCCGGTAAGGACGATCAGCCTCGATTAGTGTATCTGCATGAAAAAGCGGTGTCAAAGGGGAGCTGCCGGCGGGAGATGCCTGCGAACAATCGAAAATTCACTGATTGGCCCCGTTTGCCGATAAGCGCGCAATGAGGACGGTACGGCGGATCTGGAACTCCACGAAGTTGGTAGCCCTCCGGTTCCTGCAGTGGGCGACCGGGGCCGGCACGGAACGGTTTAGGTTTCCGCTGGGGATTCTGGTGGTGGGGTGGATCTTCGCCGCGTGCTTTTATGTTTCGTTCGAGCGGCATGTAAACGCTTCCGCACAGGCCCATGTGGACGCATTGGTGAATTCCTCCCAGGTACGGCTGGAACAGCAGTTTGAGGCATACCGGGATGTGGTGCGAGGGGCGGCTCAGTTTTTGACGGGGGCTCCGAAGACCGACAATGCGATGTGGCAGGCGTACGTACGACGGCTGCACTTTCAGGAACGATACCCGTATTCGTCGGCAATGTCGGTGACGGTGCCGGTCTCTGACAATGGCATCGCGGCTTTGGAACAAAAACAGCGTAAATCGGACTTTCCGAGTTTTCATGTGCATCCACCGCCGCAGATGCATCCGAACCCATCGGTGCACGATCACTTCATCATTCTTTATATGGAGCCGCTGGTACCAGCAGCTATCGGCGCCGATCATGCTCTGGAACCGCATCGCCGTGTGGCGATTGAGGAGGCGCGGGACACGGGCGAGTTGGTGACTACGGAACCAACGGTTGTCCTACGCGATGGCAAGGAGAGTCCGGCGTTCATCATTTTTATGCCTGTGTATCAGCCGGGTGCAAGTCTGGACACGGTGGAGGAACGCAGGGCGGCCCTGAAGGCGATAGCGAGCGCAACGTTTACGTCAGAAGGCTTTTTCGATAGCGTGCTTCATTCGCTGAATGGACAACTGGTTGCCGAGGCATTCGCGGGGCCACCGGACCGGCCACATCGGATTTACGCATCCAAAGAAGAATGGGATAGCAGCACAGAGATGGGCGACGCCGGACGGCTTTTCGACCGCGAGACAAAGCTGGAAGGACTAGGGTGGAGGATAGGTTGGGCGCGTGGGCCGCAGTTCGACGAAGGCGACTTAGATCCTGCGAATCTTGCGGCGGGCTCGGTTGGCGCGGTTTCCATATTACTGGCGCTGCTGGTGCTGAATTTGCAGAACAGCCGCTCACGCGCGGCGGCGCTCGTTGAGGCGAGGACGGCAGAACTGGCGCACGCCGTGCAAAAGGCAGACGCCGCGAATCTGGCAAAGTCGGAGTTTCTGGCCAACATGAGTCACGAAATTCGGACACCGATGAATGGCGTACTGGGTATGACGGCGCTGTTGTTGGACACGCCCCTATCGGTGGAACAACGTGAATTGGCCGAAACAGTGAAGGGTTCGGGCGAAGCGCTTCTGACGATCTTAAATGACGTGCTCGACTACTCAAAGTTGGAAGCCGGCAAACTGACGCTTGAGACGAAGGCGTTCGATCTCGAAAACAGCGCGAGTGCCGTAGCGGAACTGATGGCTCCCACGGCAGCGGCGAAGGGCGTGGAGTTCGCGGTTCGATGGTGCGGAGATGTGCCGCAATTCGTGGCCGGAGATCCGGCGAGGTACCGGCAGGTGCTGATGAATCTGACTGGCAATGCCGTGAAATTCACCAGTGAAGGACACGTGCTGATTGAACTGAGCGCAATACCCACCGGGCGCGGGCTCATTCGCTTACGCACGTCCGTGGAAGATACCGGTATTGGGATTGCCGAGGAAGCGCAGGAACGTTTGTTCCGCAAATTCACACAGGCCGATGCATCGGTAACGCGGAGGTTCGGTGGTAGCGGATTGGGGCTCGCCATTTCGAAAGGACTGGTCGAGCACATGGGCGGGCAGATCGGCGTGATCAGCGAACCAGGTAAAGGATCGACGTTCTGGTTCACGCTCGAAATGGAATCACGTCCGGAAACGGACGGTGCGCCTCAGGCGGGGGTGAAGTTGGCGGGAACGCTTCGAACGGCTCGTTTGCTGTTGGCCGATCCCGAAGACTTGAATCGTGCGGTACTGGCGGAGTTGTATGAAAAGTGGGGGTACGCGACGCGCATCGCGAAGAATGCGGAGGAGGCGCTGGAGGTGTTGAAGCGCGAGCGCGCGTTTGACGTGGTGGTGATGGATCATCGGATATGGAAAGAAGCATCGCCGGAGTTGCGCGCACTCTTACACGAGTCCGCCGCACAAAGCCAGACGCGCCTCCTGATCGCGGCACCGCTGGGAAACCGGCATTTGACGGACAAGCCAACGGAATGCGGTTTTTCAGGCTGGATCGCCAAGCCCATCCGGCCCGCGCAGGCAGCGAACGCATTACTGGCCGCATTCAGTCAGAGGAACGAACCGCCATCTGATGAGATGGCCCCCTTGGTGGGAGGCAACAACAATACAACGCCCTTTCACGGACGAATTCTTGTGGCCGAAGACAATACGGTCAATCAGCGCGTGGCGCTGGGACTATTGAAGCGGCTCGGCTATGAATCGGAGGTGGCTGGGAATGGCACGGAGGCGTTGGAAAAATATACGAGAGAACGCTACCAGGCCATTTTGATGGATTGCCAGATGCCGGAGATGGATGGCTACGAGGCGACCCGCAAGATCCGCGAAATGGAGCAGGGATCCGGGGCGCAGGAACGAATGACCATCATTGCGTTTACAGCGCACGCTGGCTTGGCCGAACGCGACAAGTGTTTGGCCGCGGGAATGGACGATTATTTGGCGAAGCCGATCCGCTTGGATGATTTGCACGCGGTGCTGGAGAAGCATCTCCGCGTGCGCGTTGCCGCCACACCTGACGGCTCTGCAAGCGACGGGCCGGCCCTTGAAGAAGCCCGGCAAGCGGCCCCGACTCTCCGCGAGGAACACGTCGTGCGCGTTTGACCGCCCTTCACTGACGTTTCACTAACCCTTCATTGGTGCGGATCGCACTGCCGTCCATTCGCTTATCTACATTTGTGGATTTATCATGGAATCAGGTGATGGCGTGATCCGGTCAGCTCGGTTGTGGGTGTGGTTGCTGCTTCCTTCCGCCGGATTTGCCGCGGGGCCAACTTTTTTCCACGACGTCGCGCCTATTCTTCAAAAACATTGCCAATCCTGTCACAGGCCGGGCGATATCGCGCCCATGCCGTTGATTTCCTATCAGGACGTGCGCCCGTGGGCGAAGGCCATCCGTGCAGCGGTCGTGAACCGGAAGATGCCTCCATGGTTTGCCGACGTGTGTTGTGGCACGTTCGCGAACGATCGTTCCTTGACGACGGTGGAGATCGGTATGATCCTTTCGTGGGCGGATAACGGAGCGCCCATGGGAGATCAGGCGGATGGCAAGCCGGCCGCGAATCCGCCGAATGTGGCACTGCGTTCTCCGGACGTTATTTTGCCGATGCCGCAGGCCTTCGCTGTGCCTGCCAAGGGCGAAGTGGCGTATCAACGATATGTGATTCCCACCGGCTCCAAGGCCGATCGTTGGATACAAGCCGCCGAGGTGCGTCCGACGGCGCGCGGCGTCGTCCATCATGCGGTGGTCTACGTGCGCGAACCCGGTGAAACGTGGACGCAGGGTCCAACGAAGGCCGATATCCTTTCTGTTTACACGCCGGGCAGTGAGCCGGATGTTTGGCCGGAGGGCATGGCGAAGTTTGTACCCGCGGGATCGGCCTTGATTCTGGAATTGCACTACACACCAAATGGAAAACCGGCGACGGATCAAACGCGTATATCGCTGCAGTTTGCGAAATCGGCTCCACACAAGCGGGTCCTGACGCTGCAGTTGAATAACACGAAACTGTTGATTCCACCGGGCGACGCCAATTATCACGTGACGACGTCGGGCACCATGCCGAACGACGCGTTGCTTCTAGGGTTTCTTCCGCACATGCACTTGCGCGGCAAGGCTTTCGAATATGACCGGATCGCTCCAGGCGGTGCACCGGAGCCGCTGCTCCGTATCAACAAATTCGATTTTCACAATCAGCTGTCTTACAAGCTGTCGAACCCTCTGTTGCTGAAGAAGGGCACAAGGCTATCGGCAACGGCGTGGTATGACAACTCGTCGAATAATCCGCGAAACCCCGACCCCACGAAGGAAGTCCACTGGGGGGAGCAAAGCTGGGACGAGATGATGGTGGGATTTTTCGACGTTGCGGTGGAACCTTCGGTGGATAAGAAGGCATTTTTCGTCAGGCAGTAGCAATTTAACAGCATTTCCCCCACATAGAAGCGCTTCACTTGCGCGTGTGCCACACTGTGGGGAGAGATGTCCCCGGCAACATTTATCATCGGAATTGTTTTAGCGCTGATCGCGGGTGCGGCCGTGGCCGCGCTATGGTTCCGCGGTCAAAACAAAGACATCCCCATCGATGAAGCGACACGGCCGATTGCGGAATCGCTGGCTCGTCTGGAGTCGCAGATGCGCGAACTGGACGGGCAGCGGCAGCGCATGATGGGCGGCATCGAGCAGCAGTTGACGTCGCTGGGTAAAGAAACCGTGTCTTTGTCTCGTGCGCTTCGTGTGCCGAACACGCGCGGACGGTGGGGAGAACTCACGCTGCGGCGCGTGGCGGAACTCGCGGGCATGGTGGCGTATTGCGATTTCTACGAACAGGAATCGGGCAACGGACAGCGCCCGGACATGCTGGTGCGGCTACCGGGCGGGCGAACGCTGGCGGTAGATGCAAAGGTTCCTCTGGCCGCGTTCCTGGATGCAGAGGCGGCTTCCGACGACGCGGGCAGGGAAGCGGCGCTGGCTCGTCATGCCCAACAGCTTTCCCGCCATGTGATGACTTTAAGTGCGCGTGAATACTGGACGCAGTTTCAGCCCGCGCCGGAGATGGTGATTCTCTTCCTGGCAGGCGATCATTTTCTGACGGCGGCGCTGGAGCAAGATCCCGAACTCCTGGAACGTGCGCTGGCAAAGAAGGTTCTGATTGCCACGCCGATGACTTTGATCAGCGTGTTGAAAGGCGTGTCCTACAGTTGGCGGCAAGAGAAGCTCGCCGACAATGCCGAGCAGATCCGGCGCATTGGTGCGGAGTTCTACGATCGTCTGCGCTCTTTCGCCGAGACGTACACCGACGTGGGGCGTCAATTAAGTAAGGCCGTGGAGAGCTTTAATCGATCTGCCGGTTCGTGGGACCAGCGTGTGCTTCCATCGTTGCGGCGTGTGCAGGAGTTAGGCATCGGCAGTCACGACGCGCCGCCGGCGATCGCACCGTCGGACGCCGTTGTTCGCGAGCCCAAGGTGGATGGATCATTCGCCGCGAGGGCTCCCGAATGTTGATGCGCCATTTTTTCCTCTACCTGTCGCAACAGCGGAATCTGCGCCGCTGGATGGAGACGTCCAGGCATGCCGGGACGCTGACCGAACGTTTCATTGCCGGCGTGACGCTGGGTGAAGCAACAGCGGTGTGCCAGCGGCTGAATGCGGAAGGCTACTCGGTTGCGCTCGACTATTTGGGCGAGAACGTTACTTCATTAGACGAGGCACGAGGGTCGCTGAACAATTACCTGCGCACGATGGATCGCATCGCGGAGCGGAAGCTTGATTCCGATGTGTCGATCAAGATCACGCAGTTCGGCGTGGACCTTTCCATCGAAGCCTGCCTGGAGAACGTGCGGATACTCGCCGCGAAGGCGAAAGCGATTGGCAGCCGAGTGGAAATTGACATGGAGTCCACCAAGTACACGGACCGGACTCTGCAACTGGCCGCAAAGATCGCCGAAGAATTCGGCTGCGTGCGGTGCGTGATCCAGGCGTATCTGCATCGCAGCGAGGCGGACATTGCGTTCATGAATGCGCACAAGATTCCGGTGCGCTTGTGCAAAGGCGCCTATGACGAGCCGCCATCGGTGGCGATCCCCGCGAAGCCTGATGTGGATACGAACTACGCACATTTGATGCGGATTCTCTTCGATCAGGGAACGTTTCCGGCGATTGCCACGCACGACGAAAAACTGATTCACGCGGCCCTGCAATACACGAAGGAGCGGGGGATCACGCGGGATCAGTTCGAATTCCAGATGCTCTACGGCATCCGGCGGGACCTGCAAAAAATGCTTGTGGAGAAGGGCTACCGGCTGCGCTTGTACGTGCCCTATGGAACCGCCTGGTATCCGTATTTCATGCGCAGGTTGGCGGAGCGGCCGGCCAATGTGTGGTTCTTGGCGAAGAATTTGTTTCGTTAATGGGCGGGATGGCATCCCGCCGCGGATTTCCCACGCGACTCGTTATTCTTTATTGACTACGGCAAGCTGTTCTGTGATTTCGATGCCGAAAGCGTCGACGCCGATCACTTTGCGGGGATGATTCGTCAGCAGGCGGATCGTGGATAGGCCGAGGTCGGCGAGGATCTGGGCGCCGATGCCGGTTTCTTCCTGCGGTGGCGGGTTCTTCTGGCCGAACGCCCCGGGATAGTGCTTCCGCGCGGCGAAACCGGTTTGGTGCAGATAAACCACCACTCCGGCGCCTTCTTCCACGATGCGGACCATCGAATTCCGCAATGTGGACTGGCAGGTGCACTGCGTGGAGCCAAAGACGTCGCCAAGCACGCAGCGGGCGTGCATGCGCACCAGTACATTCTTCTTTTTCGAGACGTCGCCGTAGACCAGCGCCAGATGCTCTTCGCCGTTGATCGGGCTGACGTAGGTGATGGTCTTGAAGGTGCCGAATTCGGTGTCCAGGCAGCTTTCTTCCCTGCGTTCGACGAGGTGTTCCGTCTCCAGGCGGTAGCGAATCAGGCTCGCAACCGAAATCATTTTCAGATTGTGTTCCTTGCAAAATTCAATCAACTGGGGCACGCGCGCCATGGTGCCGTCGTCGTTCATGATTTCGCAGATGACGCCGCCGGGGCGTTGGCCGGCCATACGTGCCAAATCAACCGCGGCCTCGGTCTGACCCGCGCGGACCAGAACGCCTCCCTCACGTGCCCGCAACGGGAAGACGTGGCCGGGACGGGCGAGGTCGCGTGGCTTTGCGTCGGGCTGCATGGTGATACGGATGGTGCGCGAACGGTCCGATGCGGAGATGCCAGTGCTGACACCTTCAACAGCGTCAATGGATTCGCAAAAAGCCGTGCCGAAACGCGAGGTGTTCTTGGGCGTGACCAGCGGGAGATGCAGAGCGTCGCAACGCTCGGCGGAGAGCGCGAGGCAGATCAGCCCGCGGCCGTACTTGGCCATGAAATTAATGGCCTCCGGCGTGATGCACTCGGCGGCCATGGTGAGGTCACCTTCGTTTTCGCGGTCTTCGTCATCCACGACGACCAGCATCTTGCCCGCGCGGAAATCCTCAAGGGCTTCAGGAATAGAGGCAAACGGCATTCTCTAAATAGGATAGCGGAGGTCGTCTTCCGGGCGCGCGGCTGTTCGGGGCTCGCTCGGAATTTATCGCAGGTGGGATCTACCTCAGAAGCCCAGGCGTTTGTTGACTTCAGTAACCGTGAAGGGAAGGCGCTCCGGGTTGCGCATCAGGTTTCGGATGCCGTCGGGGCCAAATTCCTCGTACATGGATTCCACGGCTGCCAGTGCCAGCGCGTATGCCAGGGAGGCGTTACGGCTGTCCAGCTGCGCCCATCCGGAATTGAGCTTGGAAATGTCGGTCAGCTTCGATTCGCGCGCGACGGCAAGCAGGCGCGTGCGGGCGGCGGGAGGCAGTGTTTCCCCGGACAGTTTCTGCGCGAGGCCTTCATGCAGCCAGTTGGGCCATTTGCCGATCATCGCGAGACAGGCGTGCGTTGTCTCGTGCGCGAGCTTCTTCTGCAAATCCGGAGTCATCTGCTGATTCGAGTCCGCGGGCATGTGAATGCGGCCATCGAACATGCCTCCGCTCCATTCGGCGGCGGCGGTGGTCTTGCGATAGGCGTCCCAGCTTTGGACGATGGTCTCAATGCGCTCGTCGGTGCGGCAGCCCAGTTCGTAGGAAACGCGGGCGTACGTTTCATCCACGGCTCCAGCCATACGGCGCGCGGTTTCCGTGGGAATGGTCACGTTGTCGTAACGAAGCATGACGCGCATTCCGTAGAGCTTATCCCGGCTGACGTCATTTTTCACTTCGCGCTCCACTCGTGTGTACAGGGCATGCAGTTCCGGATCGGGCTGCAACTCAAGCGATTGTTTCCAGTATTCGAGCGCTTGGCGGTTATCCTCATCCTTCCACGCGGCCAGCCCTGCCATGGTGAGCAAAGCAGCATCCGGCTTTTTGCGGAGTTCCGGTTCGAGGAGGCGCAGCGCTTCTCGCGGGCGGCCGCTTTCGATGAGCGCCTGAGCGGCGAACGCCATCTTGGTTCCCGCAATACGTAGTCCCTTCGATGGCGCCTCATTTGCGAACGAAGAGGACCGCGATTGCCGCGGCGCGATTGGGTGAATTTCGATCCATGCCGCATCGCGGCGTGCGCGGTCGAACGTGTCGATGCCGTCCATGGAGGAAGCCGGCAGGTAGCCGCGAACCGACTTTCCTGCAACTTCGGCATTCACTTTGTAGCAGGGCACGGCTTCCCCTGCGAGCGAATACAGCAGCTTCACGGGGGTACCTGGTTCGAGGCGCGACACTTCGGCCGAAGATGCATCGCATCCGGCGCGAAGGCTTGCGCCATCCGGACCGACGGAGATGGCGAGCAATAACGTAAGCCACATGCCCATATATCGAAGATAAGGCGGATGGCGAAACAAGTCGCTCGGGAGAAGACCTTAATTGGCGGCGGGGAGTACGCGGTAAACGGTGCCGGCGGGGCTGGTGTGAATGGCTTCGAGCGCGTGGTTTTCGTTCAGAATTCTCTGGATTTCATCGGCGTTTTCGGGCCGGGTCCAGTGACGCGCAAGATCCTCGGGACCATATAAAAAATAGTCGAGATGACGGCGGCGGCAGTAGTCGGCGATGTTGGCGTAGATCGCGGGAGTCGCCGAGCCGCCTTCATACCAATCGCGGGGCAATAGCGGGACGGTATTGCCGCGAAGGCCGGTATACAGGAACAGGACCGGATCGTCCGCCGAGAGCACCTGCGAGCCTACCGGGACGTGCGCGGCGATCCAGGAATACGTTTCGCCCAGAGCGGACTGATGAGCGCGCTCGGTTTCCATCATGCGCGGAAGAAAGCGGAAGACCCCGTAGAGTTGCGTCACCACGATCCCGGAGACGCCCACGGCCAACACACCGCCCAGCACCCAAGATGCGATGCGATTGCCGGTGTCGGTTCCCGCGGCCGCATTGCGAATGTGGCCGGCAATCCACAAGAGTTCCGTGGCGATGCCTGCGGCGAAGAAGGGGAGTAGCGGAAGCAGGAAACGCTCATTCGGAGGATAGTGCCACACGGCGAGAATGCCGAGCGAGACGATCGCAAAGGCTCCATAGGCCTGCATCGCGCCGTTGCGCATCATTCTCAAGCAGCCGGATACGGTTGCGAGAACAGCGGCTGCGGCACTGACTTTAAGCAGGGCGGAATCGCTGACCTTCGGAAAGAAAAGTGAACCCATGCCGTAAAACAACTCGCGCAGGTTGGAGACCACGACCCTCCCGAAGTTGTGTGCGTCCACATTCAGCAATTGAAAGCGGACGTAATCGGTATAGAAGACGATACCCGGCTCGTTCGTCGGCAGTTGATGGGCACGGCTCCAGGAGGTCCACGCAACAACGAAGGGTGCCATGCCGATGGCGAACAAAAAGGCGCGGCGCGGGGTGCGTTTCCAGAGATACCAGGCGGGCCCGGCGGCAAGCAGCGCGATGCCCGCGGTGCGGGATAGATAAACGGCTCCGGCAAGTATCCCGGCCAGGAGTGCGGAGTGCCGTGTGTCCTTTTCCATGACCAGCAGGACCACCAGCAGACCGCAGGTGAAGAATAGTTCCGTCATCACGCTGATGCCGAACAGCAGCAGGACCACGTTTACGGACAGAAAGGCCATGAGGCACAAACGGCTGCTCTCCCCGAAACCGGGGGGGCGGAAAACATTCCAGCAAAGTGCAAGGAAAACCGGGAGCAGCAACCAATTGAAGAACGTGGCCAGCGCAAGATTTTCTGGAAACTTGGGATTCAGCTTCCAGACCATCGACATATAAAGCGGATAGAGCGGAGGGTACTTCGTCTGGAAGGGCCGCTCGGGGAGGCTCACAATTTGGTATTCGCTGGAAGTGGCAAGTCCAAACGCGGATCCATACAGGATTCCGTCGTCATGCAGGTAGCCAAAACGTGGCATATCTCGACATGTCCATGCGAAAAAGGCGGATGGGGCTATGAAAAGAAGGAAGATCCAGACTTTTGTGGCTGTTTTCATCCGCAGTAGCGTCTCTTGTGCGCGCGCGTCGGCCCATGAAAAAAATAATTTGGCGCGCTTACCCTTCCGAGTTTCGCTTGAAAGGGTACCTAAGGGGAAGCGGCAGTATATCTGCATCGAGATCGGAATCGTCTGGTCGTTGAAAACAAACGGCTAAACCCATTGGCTGCGTTCGGGAGCAGGCCTGCGTTGTTGGCTCAGCCCCCCCCCACTTGAGGGGGGTAGTACCACAACTCGGGCTATCCAAGTCATTCAAAAATCAGGTACCTGAGACGTTTTCTGATGGCCACCTAGGCGTTCCTACTGATTTCAGGAAGAGCCTATGGATGATAAATTTTCCATAGCGACAGAGACAAAGAACTGTTGCGGTGAATTAGGGAGAGGAAATTAGGAGACACTATGAAAAATCTACTGCTGAAGTTGAAAGTGATGAAGGACACCCGCGGTCAGGACCTCATCGAATACGCGTTGATGGCTGGCTTCGTTGCCGTCGCCGCTGGCGCCTTTATGCCGGGCGTTGCGACCCAGATCAGCACGATCTTCTCGAAGGTCAGCTCGCTGATGTCGAACGCTGCCAACCAGGGTTCCTAAACAAAACCCAAACGGATTTCGGGGCGAGTGGCTACGGCCGCTCGCCTTTTCCGTTTTTGGGGAGTGTTTTTGCAGCGAGCCTCGCGACCCGCTGCCTGTTCTGCCGCCCGCCACGCCAAGCTTATTAGCCTTGGGCTTCCTTGATTAATTCCGCCGGGAACTTCAAGCCGAGTTTCTGCGCGACCTCGTTGTTCAGCACGACTTTCTTCACAGCGACTTCTTCAAACGGGATACCCTGAGGGCTTTCGCCGCGCAGGACCCGCGCGACCAGCTTACCGGCGGTTTCTCCGGCTTGGGACCAGCCGAGGCCGACGCTGGCGACGGCGCCGCGTTGCGTGAATTCTGGATCGTTGATGATAAGGGGAAGTTTCGCGTCGCGTGACGCCTTGACGATGCCGTCAAAGCTTTGCAGTGCGGTGTTGTCGCCGGTGACCCACAAAGCCTGCACGTTGCGGTGCGTTAGAACCTGGGCGGCCAGGAAAACCTCGCCCGTGCTGTTCGCGGTCACTTCCTCCAGCTTGATCCCGCGTTTCTTGAAAGCTTCGCGGGCAACGCTGATCACTTTGTTCGAGTTCGCTTCGGAGTTGTTATACAAGGTGCCCACCGACTTGATGCCGGGAACCAACTTCTGAATTACGTCGACCGTGTCCTCCACTGGAGGGAACGAGCCGACGCCGGTGATGCGCGGCAGGTGATCGCTTTTGCTGGTACCGGCACCGGCGGCGATGGGATCGTAAACGTAGGTGAAGATAACTGGCTTCTTCTTGGCCATGCTGCACGCAGCGGTAAGGCACGGCGTGGTGAGCGTGACAATGGCGTCGACGTCCTGGTTATCGTAGTTCTGAATCAGCAGGGGAATGTTGGCGATCTCGGCCTGCGCATGTGCGCGGCGCACTTCCAGATTCTTACCCTCTTCGATGCCCTGGGCCTTGAGGGAATCGAACAAACCCTTCATGCACGTGTCCGCGCCTTCCTCGGGCGCAAAATAGACCAGCCCCAGCTTGAAACCGCCGCTGCCGCCTGGTGCCTTGGTGCCTCCAGAAGGCACACTTGCACATCCGGCGAGCGTAATGGCTCCGGCTGCGGCTTGTGTCATCCAAATGCGTCGAGTGGTCTTGTTCGTCATGATCGAATGCGTCTCCTGGAAATGGGGCGCGACAAGAAATGCGATTTGAGCCCCAAATGGTTTTAGTCTAGCGTATAAGCAAAGACGGGCCGCGTGTCTTTGAACGGAAGTTTTTGAACGGATTACAGGCCGGTCTTGCGGCGCGTTGCGATGAACTGAGGAAAGACAAGACTGGCGGAGAATGGATCGCTGCTGACGGTTGGCAGGGGCCACTGCTGGACCAGCGCGCGGGCATCGTCCAGCCTTCCCGACGCCGCAAGTGCGAACGCATAGAAGGTGCGGGTCTCCGCATCTTTCGGGGGCATGGTGGATTCATAAGCGTCCTTCCGCTGTAAAAGCTGCGCAGCGCTGGGGGGCTGGCGGACGCTCTCTTTCACGGAGTTCCAAAGGGCAAGCTGGCGTTGCACCGCGGCTTGCAAGATTGGAGGAGCGGAGGCGAGTTCGGCTCGTGCCTGTTCTTCGCGGCCAGTGGAGTAGAGCCAGGACGCCTCCACAAGCGCCGCGGCGTTATCGGCATGTTGCGAAGAATATTGCGAGAAGAGTTTGTCGGCTCCCGGCAGATCACCCGCAAGCCACTGGGCGTAGGCGGCCTTCACCAGTGTCTGGCCTTCGGCGAACTTGGGATCGCGAGTGAAAGCTTGCTGAAAGAAGCTCGCGGCTTCGCGAAACTTTCCGTTCATGAAGTGGGCTTCGCCGAGGGAATCGATCGCGTTCACTGCTTGACCGGGCTGCTTCGCATAAGTCTCGAACGCTCGCTTTGAGCCATCAAGGTTTCCGGCCATGGCCTCGGCATAACCGAGCGAATTCATGGCGCCGAAATTCGCCGGTTCCGCCGCAACCACTTTCCGATAGAGCGCGGCGGCAGCCTGGAAATTCCGTGCAAGAGTCTGGGCTTGGGCGGCTGCGATGGCGGCCGTCATATCGGAAGGCGTGAGTGCGGCGAGGGCTTCATAGGCTTGGGCGCGACCCCGGTAATCCTTTCGTAATTCGGCGAGAAGACCCGTAATCTCCAATCGATCGTATTCATTGCGCAGAGATTTTTGCGCGAGTGCGCGCTCGGCGGTCTGTTGCGCTCCGGGCATGTCCCGCGCAAATGCTTGTTTACGCAGCAGCGAAAGCCAGGCCTGGCCGAAATTGGGATCAAGCTCAACGGCTTTGGAAAAATCGCCCGATGCCCACGCAGTCATCGCGTCCACGTTTGCCGTGGAGAAAGTGCCGGCGTTGGGAACCAGTGTGTGTGCGAAGCGATTGAGCGCGTCGAGAACGTTGCCCTGCAGTTCGACCGCCGGCTGCGTTTTCTTCGTGGCCAGATCTTCGATGACGAAGGAAAGCTTTAAATCTTTGCCTGGGCGGGAAGGGTTCGCATAGGTCGCGTACCCATGAACCACGCGCTCGGCGTTGCGGGCGTAGGCTTCACGAAGGGCAGGCACCGCAAAAATGTTCGAGCCTACGGCGGAGCGCGTCTGATTGGTAAGGATGGAGGACGCAGCGGTGCCGATCCAATCCACCGAGCTATCGCCGGTAAGATTTTCGACGGGTAAAATTGCGGTGCGGCGGAGCGCCGCTTCCGAGGAACGGGAACAGGACGATGCCGCAAGAAGCAGCAGCGTAACTGCGGCTGACGAAAGGATGCGGCGGGACAAGATCAGAGAGCCTTCAGCTCCATACTCATGATCTGCACAAACTCGGGATCATCGCGAAGACCTGCGAATTCAGGGTCTTCCGTAAATTTCTTTCTGTCCTTGAAGCCTTCTTCCAGGCACTTGCGGATATACAGCAGCGCTTCCGAGTTCTGGCCCTTTTTCGCGTACGTCTTTGCCAGATAGTAGTGATATTTGGCACGATCTCCCACGCTGCGGTCCTGCACGACGGAACCGGAAGAGCCCCGGTTTTCAAAAACCTTCGGGTCAATGGCGAGCGCTTGTTGAATGGTGTCCGAGGCCAGTTGGTATTGCTTCCGCTCGAAATACGCGTTGGCAAGATTCGCGAGCAGGGAAGCGGAATTCGGCTTCAGACGGATCGCTTTCTTGTACTCGTTGATGGCGCGGCGGAAAGATTTCCTGGAGTAATAAATAGTTCCAAGATTATTGATCGCGTCGGCGTATTGGGGATCGGCTTTCGCGGCGCGCTGATAGTATTTCGCGGCGTTGTCTAAATCGACAAGTTGATGGTAGCCAATGCCGATCTTGTTATAGAGAATCGGCGATGGCGGCAATGCCTTGTAGAGATCGATGGCTTCGCGGTACATTTTCCGTGCCATGAAAATGTCAGCGCGATCCTGGTCAGTGATTGGTTTGATGGCCGGTGGCTGAGCCGAATCGGCAGATGCTGTCCCCGATTGCAGTAGTAAGCTGGCGGCGAGGAACCAACTGATGGAAAACACGGCGGCTTGCCCTCTTGACCAATACTTTAGCACCGATTGACGCGTTCCCATGAACCGCGCCGGAGTGAGCTTTCGCGCGCCAGTGCTATCGGGCCGGCGTGTTGCCGAGTACCTTGCCGCCTGCGTCCGTCACAATAAGCCACTGGCCTCCCGGCTTTCCGTTGCGCAGGGGGTGGACGGTCACCGTAATGACATCGCCGCTCTTGATCATGTCGCGTTTCCAGCCTTGGCGCCCGAGTTGATTCACGCTGACGCCCTCCAAACTCCACTCGGTGACGGCGCCGTCGTTTTCGACGCTCAGTTGAATCCAGGCGTGCGGATTGGTCCACTGAAACTGCTTCACCGTACCTTTGAGGGTGACGGTTTTCTCCACATCGAACATCTCAAAACTATGATGCGCGAGGGCGGAGCCGGCGAACAGCAGCAGAGCCGCTGCCAGAGCTAGCAAATGATTATTCAAAATAGCGCGTATTTTCACAGATGTACTCCTTGATTCCATCGCCGGGCGGAAGACGCTTCCACATGGCGACGGCTTCCCAACTTTTAGTGAATGCCTTTGGGTCTTCGAGCGTGATCCGGCTCTCCAGCGTATTCGAATCCACTTTGCGCATGCGCTCGATCACGTGCAACTGGTCGGAGTGGGGAAGACCGAGGAAGTCGATGGTGGTGTCGTCACGGATGCCGACGGTATCGATCACCAGAGTGTCCTTCTCCCACTTACCGATGGCGTCGCCGAAGAAGGATGGATCGACGTCGGCCGGATGCTGTGCGTTCATGCGAACGATGCGGAAATGATTTTGTTCCTCATAGAGGAAGGTGACCTGATCGTTGTTCTGCAAAAGCTGGACGGGATAAAACGCGAACAGCGATGCCATGGGCATGCCCTGCGGCAGGCAACGCGTCATCAAATGGCGGAAGGGATGGCCCTTCTCCCCTTCGGTCAGCCGCTCCTCATACAATTTCTTCGCCCAATCCTGCAGTGGAGGCGGTTGGCCGTCCACTTTATAGGCGCGAGTGCGCGGAGTGCCTCCAGCTTGCCCCGCAGGAATGTTCTTCGATCCGGGAGCATTTTGAAACTGGATTCGATACGTTCCGGAAAGATCCACCGATTGCGCGGCAAGGGGTGCTGCCATGGAGGCGAGTATTGCGGCCGCCGCGAAAAATGCGGCACGCCTGCGGGCCGTGCGAATCGGGTGGTGACTCCGTGTCTGCATGACTCTCTATTCTACTCAGCGATTTTCCGGAGCGCATGCGGTGGTGAGCAGGGTGGTGAGTAGGGTGGCGAGCAGGGACTGGACGAGGGTGAAGTGAAAAAAAAGAGGGCGCCCGGTGTGAACCAGAGCGCCCTTACGATTCGGCTTGTTGGGAGGAGGCTAGAACGTTCCGTTGAACAGAGCCGTGCCACCAGTGTTCGAGACAGTGACCGTAGTGATATCCGCCAGAGAGGAGAGGCCCGCGGGAAGAACAGCGTTATGTTCCAGTTCGAGTTCTCCACGGTGCAGCTTCATCGTGATGCTACCAATCTGGATGCCGTTCGCCGAAACATTGTAGACCGTTCCATCGGCGACATTCGCTTCCACCTGAACCTTATAGCGCGAATTGCCAGAGCGGATGCGGAGTTCGGAAACAGCCTTCGAACCGTTCGGCGCGTCGGCCGTCGCGGTCAGGTTGATTTTCTTCGAGACCAAGGTGCTGGAGGGCGGAGGAGTGACGGGCGTTCCGGTTCCCACTGCACCGAACGTTGCCGAAAGAAGTACCGTGCCGCCGGAGTCAGAGACCGAGGCTGAGGTGACGTCGCTGGGTAGAATACCGCCCGGCAGTGTGGAGGTTCCGCCGGTCTCAAACTCGAATTCGGCTTCGCCCAAATGGAACGTCGCGGTTCCCGCGGGTGCTCCGTTCAAGGAGATGTTCACAACGGTGCCATCGGCCAGATCGGCTTCGACTTCCACTTCAATGCGCTGCTTGGAGCCTTCCACGCGGATATCCACGTGTCCGTGCGCGCTGATAGCCGCTGCGGCCGAAGTGGGCGCGAGAGGAACTTCCACCTTTACGAAAGAGGATTGCGTATTGCCGCCATTGTCGCTATTACTGTTGTTATTGCTATTGCTATTGGTGGAGCTATCGTTGCCGTGGTCGTCGGCTGTTGTGTCGACACCGTGATCGTCGGGCGTGATGTCAACGCCTTTATCGTCCGAAATGTTCGTGTCATCGCTCGAGTTGGTGGACGTGGAATTGGTGGACGTCGAAGTGGCCGCGCCTGAACCCGAATTGGAGGAGGAAGAAGATGCCGTGCTGGACGATCCGCCCTTGTCGTCGACCTTGGTGTCGTCGCTTCCCGACTTACCGCTGCCTGAACCCGAGCTGGACGAGCCCGATTTCGAGTCGTCGCTTCCTTTGCTCGCCAACGCACCCACTGGCAGCGCCAGAGCCGTGACCAGTCCCCAAGTTAGTACCGTTCGCTTTTTCATATTCTTCCTTTCTACCGGCGTCCCTTTTCAATCGCCTATTGGTATTGAACAGCGAAAGTACCTGGGAAGACGCAACCAGTTTGTAAAATCCATGTAAAAAACAGTGGTCCGACAAAACGGTAACGCACCGAGCTGTATCACCTTAGCGGCAAGCTAGGGTTATTGCGGAGCACGGATTGGTTGGAGGATGCCGTTCATTTCCAGAACGGGGTGCCTTCACCTAGTGGTAGCAGTGTTGGCGGGGAACAAGGTGAAAATGCGCACGGGTGCGCAGGCGGGCAAGCGTCGGCGCCTGAATTCCAGCCGGTAACTCTTAACGGCGGAAGAAATCGCGAACGCG
>JBEBFS010000145.1:0-5734 GCA_040081855.1 Bryobacteraceae bacterium
CTAAACGGGCGAGTGCAGATGGGCAGTGCAAATGGTTAATGTTCGCGTCGGTCTCGGAGGCTTCACAAACATGCTGACTGAATCTCGTAAATTATTTGGATCGCAAGGTCTAGCCGCGCTTGCTGCGCTGGCGATGGTGGCGGTGCCGGGGTGGGGGCAGAACTCCGACCGGCGGCCTTCGACCTCGGACTGGAGCGACAAACAGGTTGTCTTCTCCACGCCGCAGGACGTGCCGACGCAGTTGAGCGATCAGGGCGACCCCCGTTATCAACGCCAGAAGGATCGCCGTGAAGCGAAATCCAAGGGTTTTGAGAATTACAACATGCGTGTGCCGCTGTCCGTTCTGAACGGGAAGCGCGATGACGACGATGACGATGACGATGACGACAACAAGAGCAGCTCCTCGAGCGCCGGTCTGTCTTCTGCGCTGACGGCGAGTCCCACTGCTAAGGCCCGCCCCGTTCGCGGCGGTGGAACGCCGGGCAAGCCCAAGGGCGACTGGAGCGTCTCGCTGGGACCGAACTCGGCCTCGCTGGTCGGTTCCGGGCAGTTTCCGGCAAAGTTCAGCTTCGACATTAACGCGGCTCCGAGTTGCAATGACGACTACGTGGCCTTTGCGATCAATCGTACCGGCGCGGGCGCGACGGCTGCCAGTCAGACGGGCACTTTCACTACTGCTGCCGGTACGGAAACGGTGACCGTAGATGGTATAGCGCTCACGGCGAGCGCGGGTACGGCGGCCTCGCGAACGGGTACGTTTACGGCCAATAGTTTGACGGGCGGGGAAACGATTACGGTTAACGGAACGGCTATAACGGCGGATCCGCCGGCGAAGAAAATAGGCACGCTTTACACGGGAACTTCTGCTATTGCAACTACTACGACGCTTGTAAACGCTCTTACTATCGGTAGCGTGGACTACCTTTTTGCAAACGATACAACGCTTGGAGCGCCTGCCGCCGGAACGTGCCGAATCAATACCAACAACAGTGCAACCACGCAACGAACGAATCTCCTGAATGCGATCCAAAACACGGGTGGTAGTGATTCAACGTGGCGGTGCGCCTCTGGGGCAACGCCGAATTCGAGCATTGCGGCAGCTTCGATTACGGGTTCGGGTACCTCTGCCAGTCCCTGGGTGCTCACCGCCACAACTGCTGGCTCCACTGGATTCACGCTCAGCGATACATCGACGCAGATTACGACGGCAGAGACAACTGCGGGCGACGACGGAAGCTCTACCTTTCCTAATTTCTCATACTGGTCCGGAGCTGCCGCGGTGAGCACTACTCAGTTGGCAACGAATGTTCAAACTGCCATCGATAGTATTAGTGGGGTTGTGGGGAGCAGCAGCACGAACCAAGTCACGGTGACCGCTTCCGTTCCCGGTACGGCAGGAAATAGCATCACCCTCGCTACAACAATTGCTTCCGGATTCACATGGGCCGGTAGCACCCTTACCGGTGGCGCAGCCGGAACTAATACCGGCACCTCGTTTGATACCTCGAACACGACTACCAACGCAGCAACCAATTTGGCTGCGGCGATCAATCGGAGTATTTCGTCGTCCACTCTTACGGCTAGCTCCAGCACGGCAACTGTCACTGTAGACGCTACTGCGGCAGGTGCGTCAGGCAACAGTATTACTACGACGGAAACGATGGCATCCTTCTCCTGGGGGGGCGCGACGCTAACCGGCGGCGCGGATGGCCAGCCGAGCATTGTGGCGTTCAATAATATTTACGCGGGTCCGGGTATTCAGGCGAGCGTGAACGGCACGTTCACGGGCGTTGCGGCTGCGGCAAACACCGTTACGATTACGAACGGTGCCAATGTGCTCCAACTGACTGCAGGCAACAGCACTGGCACCGGAACGATCACGGCTCTGACGACGGCCGCTGATGGCGACACGCTTACGATTGGATCGGTTACATATCGATACGTTTCCGGCACTTCGAGTTCCAACTTTGTATCCAACTGTACGGCATCGGGTGCCCCCAATTGCATTCGTACAAACGCCACGGCTGCGACGCAAGCTCTCTATACAAACTTGGCGATTACTAACGGAGGCAATGGTAGCTGTGGTGTTACAACCTGCTATGTCCTGAGCCCGGTGCAGGCGAATGCTTCGGTTACAACAAGCTACACGGGCGGCACTAGCACGATCACTGTCACGAACGCCACTGGCTCCGCGATCACGTTTTCCGAAACCGGCTCAGCCGTTACGGTGACCGGCGCTGGAACCATCGCACCGGCTACCCAGAATTCCTGCACTAGCGCTACGACAGGAACATTTGTGGTCGGCGCAAACCTGACCGCCCAAGCGACCAACCTGGCGACCGCCATCGCTTCGTGTGGTACCAGCTTCCCGGCAACGGGCATCACAGCAACAAACCCGAGTGCCGGAGTCGTTACAGTCACCGCGCTCTCGGTTGGCGCGGCGGGCAACAACATCACCGTAGCCGAAGGCACGAACAACTTTACGTGGGCATCTGCCTCGCTTTCCGGTGGCCTCGATGACGGCATCTGCGGCACAGGCGATGCGACGGTGAAATGGTCTTACGACACGCATACGGGCAGCGGCGGCTCGGTGCCTACGTCTCCGGTGCTTTCCTGGGATGGAACGAAGGTGGCTTACGTGGAGAGCCGGTCGAGCGGAAACGGCGGCAACGTTCTTCACGTTTTGCGTCCGAAGCCAAATGCAAATACGACGGGTCCGACGGTGACGGCCGATGGCACGGTGCCGGTTCCTGCCACGATTACGCCGTCGGCGGATGGTTCGGCCTGGACCACATGTCTCTCGGGTTCGACGGCCTGCTTGTTCGATGTGGTGCTGACGGGCAGTTCCTCGGACACCAATTCGTCGCCGTATTATGACTATGCGAGCGATTCGATTTACGTCGGTGACGATACAGGCAAGCTCTTCAAGATCGTGGGAGTCTTTAACGGGACGCCTGCGCTGGCGGGCGGTTCCTGGCCCGTTCAAAACCGCGTCACGGGCGCCAATCGCACGAGCCCGCTGACGGGACCGGTGTTGGATTACGGTTCGAACAACATTTACTTCGGCGACACGGCGGGCGGTATCAACTACGTTCGTGATACGGGCAGCACGGCAGGAACGTGCGAAACGGGATCGATTCCTTGCGCCGGGGCGGCGACGACCACGTTGTTTAGTGCGATCAGCGATCCGCCGATCGTGGACAGCAGCACGGGTCTTATCACCTACTTTGGCAAGCTGAACGCGGCCAGCGGCGCGCGTGTGGTGCAGCGCACCAGAACGCTGGGGGCGTCCGCGAGCATTACGTTGGGCACTGCCACGGCGTCCGGCACAACGGCTCCGATCCGGGTGGGTACGTTCAGTGAGGAATACTTCACTGGCGCCAATCCTTCGGCGGGCCACATGTATGTTTGCGGTTACGGCGGGACGGCCGTTCCGACGCTGTATCGTTTGTCCTTCACCTCCGCTGGAGCTTTGACGGGCACAAGCGGAACTGGCCTGGCTCTGGGAAGTGGCACGGCGGCTACCGCTGGCTGCTCCCCGATCACGTCCATCATGAACACCACGCAGAGCAAGCAATGGATGTTTGTGGGAGTGGGCGCCAACTGTGCTTTCAGCGGCTCGGCGACGGGCTGTATTGAATCGTTTGATATCACCGGCGATTCCGCGCTGCCGGCCGCGGCCTATAACACGGCTGCTTCGCCTGGCGGCACCAGCGGTATTGTCGTGGACAACGTCAGTGCCGACGGTCATGCTTCCAGCGTGTACTTTGGCACCGGCTCGGCGGCAGCGTGTAACAGCGGCGGCAGCACGGGCGGTTGTGCGGTTCACCGTACGCAGGACAACCTGAATTAGTCAATGGAAGGGATGAGCACCTCGAATGGGTGCGCATCCCTTCTCTTCATCGCGATTTTTGTTGTTGCTGAAGAAGTGAGCTTCTATACTAGTACTAGACCGAGCAGAGTTAGATTACCGGAGGATTCGGCGGATCATTTTGCGGAAGCAGGGAAACGCTGAAATATTATGAATTCACCCGATCGTAGCGAAAAGAACCGCCGGGAAGCAGCCCCGGCGAACTCGGCTTCTCAGCCGGGGAAAAAGCCGTACCAGAAGCCTGCCTACTCTTTCGAGAGTGTATTTGAAACTTCCGCCCTCGTCTGCGGCAAAATTAGCGCCACCCAAAGTTCCTGCCGATTCAATCGCCGCAACTCGTAGCGGATCGATCCGCCGCGAGGTGTTTGACGTTTTCGCAGCACTGTTCCGGCTCGTCTATTCATGAACGGCCTTTCGATGAACAAGCTCCTACGGGATAAACAGCTTTTTTCCGCGAGCGGCATGGAAAATCGGGGACAGGCAACTCTGTCCACGCGCCGGGGGACGGTGAACGCCGATAAAAATCTCGTGGCGGCTTGGAAAAAAGGGGACAGACAGCCTTTTTCCGCGAACGCTGGTGTCTGGAAGCACGACCGTTCTGGCGCGGAAAAAGGCGTCAGTCCCCATTTTTCCAGAGAAGCCAATCCCCGGATTTCCGTGGGGATCGAATTATTGATCGATACTCTACGGCATGCCGGAGAAGTCCGTCTGCGCGCGCAGGGGCTCAGCATGGTTCCGGCGCTTTGGCCGGGGGAAGTGCTGGTGGTGGCTCGCAAGGGTTTTCCTGACGTGACCGTGGGCGAGATTGCGGTGTTCCGGTGCCATGGGGGGATCGCGGCGCACAGGGTTTTGAAGACACAGGGGACGGGGCTGGACACGATTGTGACTCGCGGGGATGCGATGACAGTGGACGATGCTCCGGTGAGTGCGGACGAGTTCCTTGGCGTGGTGGTGGAAGTGGAGCGAGGCGGGCGGAGGGTGGTTCCTTCGGCTTACCGGACTCCGGCGGCACGGATGGCTTCGGCGGTGTTTGCGCGGTCGGCGCACGTTTCGCGATGGGCGCAAAAGATAATGGCCAATGGGCACTGAGCTATGATGTGAAGTGATGGCGCTGCATATCACAGAAGCGGAATTGGCGCGCGATATTCACTTGTTCATCGAACGGGCCAGGCAAGGTGTCGAGGTGGTTATCGAAGAAAATCACCGGGCCGTGGCCGTGATTAAGGCGGCTCCGGAGCCTGCCGGCCGCAAGCTTTCGGAGATCGCGGCACGATTGCGCGCCAGCGGAACTTCCGCGGCCGCCGATCCGGAGTTTTCGGGCGACGTGGACGAAGCGGTGGGCATGTATCGCGAGCCGTGGGAACCACCGGCTCTGGATTAGATCACCCACTGTAACGTGACTGGACTTGTACTGGATTCGAGCATCCTGGTTCGCGCGGAGCGGGGGAAGCGGACGGTGCTGGACGTGATAGCCGAGGTGCAAGCGGCGGTGGGGGACGTGCCGGTGGCTGTTTGTTCCATAACGCTGGCGGAACTGGGCCATGGGATGTACCGGGCGGTTACCGCGGAACGGGCATCGCAAAGGCGAGAGTTTCTGGACGCCGTCAAACGAAATATTCCCATTCATCCGGTCACCGAGGCGACCGCCGAAATCATCGCCCGCATCGGGGGCGTACAGGCGAGTCAGGGCGTGAATTTGCCGCTGGCGGATTTGATCATCGGTTGTTCGGCGCTGGAACTGGGTTATGCCGTGGCCACGCACAATCTTCGCGATTTTGTCCGCATCCCTGGGCTGGAAGTGAGGCAACTGTAACCACCATGCCCCAGGCATTCATGGAAACGAACACACGGACAATGCTATCG
>JBEBFS010000146.1:0-5720 GCA_040081855.1 Bryobacteraceae bacterium
TGCAATCGGATAACCATTTCCGGAGTGCCTGGTGGAGACTCGACTTGGACATCGACGGCACCCCGAACCTCAGCGATCACCTGGAGAATCTCCCTCGCCTTCTGATCGATCACGTCGAGATTGTCTCCAAAGATCTGGACGACGACCTCAGCTCTCGCGCCTGAAACGACTTCTTCCATGCGCTCCGTCAGGAAGGTCTTTGTCGAGAAAGCTGTCCCGGGAAACTTTTCAAGCGCCTCGCGTATTTCGATTTCGGCCCGCTCCGCATCCTCGCCATCGAGCGGCTTGAGGGCGACATGGATCTCACTGTAATGTGGACCGAAGGTATCGTCGGCGCGCTCGGCACGGCCAATCTGTTGGGATACCGCGCGAATATCCGGGTTTTTGAGCAGCTCTCCCGTAACATGCTTGCCGTATCGCGCCGACTCCTGAAGCGAGGTGCCTGGCAGAGCCGCCATATGGACTATGAAATGTCCTTCCCTCAGCTCAGGCAGAAACTCGCCGCCAAGGAAGGGTAGGGCTGTTGCCGCCAGCACACATACGGCCACGGCGGCGATTATTAGGGTTCTGGGCCGCGCACTCAGGAAATGGAGTAAGCGGCCGTACCGGTCTTTGAGAGACCGAATATAGGAGGGCTCCCTGGCCTTCTCGATGGCTTTCGGAAGCAGGAAGTACGAAAGGGCCGGAGTCACCGTGAGCGCGACGACCAACGAGGCCAGAACAGCGAGGATGTAAGTCCAGCCGAGCGGTGCGAACAGACGGCCCTGCACGCCTGACATCGTGAGCACGGGGACGAAAACGAGCGCGACAATGAAGGTCGCATAAACGACTGCGCCGCGGACCTCGACTGAGGCGTCATGTACGATCCGAAAAAGCTCTTTGGCACTCAGGTTCCTGGGTGCTTCCCGTAAACGGCGGAATATGTTCTCAGCGTCGATGATCGCGTCATCCACAACCTCACCGATCGCCATCGCAAGTCCCCCCAGCGTAAGCGTGTTTAAGCTCTCGCCGGATCGGGTGAGGATGATGACTGCGACCAGGAGCGACAGGGGGATGGCTGAGAGGGTGATGAGCGCAACCCTGAGATTGAAAAGGAAAAACAGCAGGACGATGGTGACGAGGGCAGCGCCGAGGAGGAGAGCTGTACTCATGCTGCGCACAGACGTCGTAATGAAGTTCGCCGGCCGGAAGAGATCGGGATGCAATGTAATTTGCGCCGACGCAATTGCAGGCTTCATCTCATCAATCGCTTTCTCGAGCTCGCGGGTTACCTCCATCGTGTTGGTTCCGTACTGGGAACTAATGTTCAGCATCACGCCGGGCCGACCCAGGATGGTCGCATCCCCAATCTTCGGTTCGGCCGCGTCGGCGACGACCGCGACATCCCGCAGCCGGACCGTCCGATTGTTTGCGACCTGGAGAACCACCTCGCCCAATTGCGCCGGTGTGAGCGACTGCCCCTGCGTCTGCATGACGATTCGCTGTGCGGGAGTCTCCACAAAGCCCGCGCCGCGAACTCCCGTCGCCGCTCGCGCCGCCGTGAGTACGTCGTTCAGCGACAGGTTGTAGGCGGCGAGCCGGTCCGGAACAACCTGCACCTGCAACTGGCGTACTTCACCACCGAAGATCGACACACGGGCTACACCCGGAACGGCAAGCAGCCGAGGTCGCAGTGTCCAGTCCGCAAACGTGCGAAGGTCCATCAATGAGCGCTGGTCCGAGGTTAGGCCAATGACGAGCACCATGCTGGTGGCGCCCGTCAAGGGCGCCATTGCCGGAGGCATCACGCCCTGGGGCATCTGTCCTGCCGCCTCGGCGATTCGCTCGCTGACCATCTGGCGCGCCCGGTAGACGTCCGTGCTCTGCTCGAACACGATCGTCACTACAGAGAGCCCTTGAATGGATTGCGATCGGATAGACTCTGCATTCGGCGCCCCATTCAGCGCATTTTCGACCGGACGTGTGACCAGTTGCTCTACGTCTTCTGCCGAAAGGCCAGGCGCCTCGGTCTGCACCACGACCTGAGGCGGGGCGAACTCGGGATAGACGTCATATCGGGCCTGCCAGGTAGTGTAAACTCCGAAGCCAACGACGAGGCATGCAAGAGCGACAACGATTCCGCGAAAGCGAATGGAGAGTTCGACCAGTTTGGACAACATCCCGGCTATTCCTGTTCCGCGGCGGTCTGCGATTTGAATTCTTCGGAGAGCAGGATCTGCGCGCCCTCGACCACGACCCTATCACCGGGAGAGAAGTTGGCTGTCACGACGTACCCATCTGCCACAGGGTTATTCAGCGAAGCTTCCTTCCGAACAAACTGGTCTGGGGCGGTTTGAACGTATACATAGACTTTCCCGATGACGCGAACGAGAGCTGGGCGTGGAATGACTACGCCCTGCTTTCGCTCGCCGGGAACACTCAGGTAGGCGGTAACAGCAACACCAGGGCGTAAACCAAACCGGGCGCCGCTCAGCCGGAAAAGGAACGATTCACCCTGCGCTTTGGGATCGACGGCAGCGGCTACAGCCACACGCTCGGCTGGGATGGGCTGGTCTTCATAGCCAACCGGGACGACCCGGGCGGTCGAGACACTCGCCGGAACGTGCTGCCCAACCGGAACGTCCACTCTAGCCACGAGCCGATCGAGCTTTGCTACGCGAAGAATTGGCGATCCGGGCTCTATGGACTCGCCGGGCTGCGCCATCATCTCAACGACATCGCCTCCGCGTTCGACCGTAAGCGGCTTGTTGGCCGCAGGGCCGGCGGATTGCAAAGAATTCTCGAGCAACCGGACCGTGTCAGTCGCCGCCTGAAGCCGGGCTTCCTCAGCCTTCAGCCGAGCCGTTGCCTCCTCTACCACGCGATCCGAAACATTCTTGTTGTCCGCGTTCAGAATTCTCGCTCGTTCGTATGCTGAGCGTGCCGCCGCAACAGATGCGGCGCTGGCGCTTAGCTCTGATCGCGCCGTCGCCAACTGATTGGTCAAGCCGATGCGTTCAGCCGGTAGTAGGCGCGGCTCAATCATGCCGACTAGGGCATCGTCGGCAAGGTGCTGGCCGATACTTGGCCAGTCGCGCCCAGAGGCAAAATGAAGCGTACCAGCGATTGGAGCTCGAAGGATAAAGGAACGTGAAGGGTCTTCCTCCAAACGCCCATAGGCGATAATTTCCGGCTGCATTGTGTAGGATGCTAGTGCCTGGGTGCGAAGGCCGATGCGCGTTTGCGTGGCTGGCTCAAGTCTCAAGAGCGGATCGCCTTCGGGCGTCTTGGAGACCCGTTCGGGCGCTTTGCCTACCGACTTGGCCGCTTCCTTTTCCGGCTCTGTTCCACGACCGCACGCGGTCAGATAACACGAAAGTGCCAGCACGAGTGCGAGGAGAAAAGCCGAGACCGGTGGGCGTTGCACTAACGGCTTGCTCCTCTCCGGGGACTCACGATCAGCGGCTCGGGAACGTCGAGTACTGCCGCTTCCAGCGGCTGTTGCATCGCATCCTCTAACGCTCTCAAGGCAGTTTGGACGCGTGTCAACGCGTCTAGCCGCGCCCTGCCAGCCGTAACACTCTGCAGCCGCACCGTGGCCAAAGACAGCCGATCTCCCTCTCCGGCCGCGAGTGCACGCCGTGCGGCTTCTTCGCGGTCGCGCTGTGCCGTTCTGAGGCGATCATTGGCTTCGCGCCATTCTGTAAGAGCTGCACGATACAGAACTACGGCTCGTTCCATTTGCCCGATCGCCTGAGCCTGAAGGGCCTCGAATCGCTCACCCGTCTGGCGGCGTTGAGCTTCGGCGACAGCGATCAACCCCTGATTACGATGGAAAACGGGGAGCGACTGAAGGGACCCGCTCAGCAGATAGCGGGCAAAGCCTTCTTCAAAGATATATCCAGGAGAGAGTTGAAGATCGGGATATTGCCGCGCTATTTCCAGACGAAGGGCCGCTTCCGCTGCGCTGTAGTCCACAAGCGTTCGCCGGATATCCGCGCGATGCAAGAGGCCAGCGCGCTGGACGCCTTGGATTGGTAACCGCTCTTCGGGAAGCGGTGAGTCCAGCGTGGACGATTCGATTGTCAGGCCCTCAACCACAGCGAGCGGCAGCCCGATCACGCTCGCAAGCGCCGCGCGGGTCTGGGCGACATCTCCAACGGCTGCCCGCAACGCCGCTTGTGTGGTAATCAGGTCGACTCGATAGACGTCCAGTTCCGGCCTGGCCGCCTCGCCAACCGCGAGCCGTTTGTCAAAGATGTCGACAATTTCAGAGCGGATGCTCTGCTCGGTTTCGAGCAAGTCTTGCCTACGCGCTGAAAGAAGGTGGTCGTAGAATGCCGACCGAATGCGACTGCGCAGCGACCACGCGGCCTCTGCCAGCGCAACACGCGCCGCTTCGGCTTGCCTCTTCGCTTGTAAGATTCGCAGACCCCGCTTGCCCGCTGTTTCAATCGTGAAGCTCGGAAGCACGCTGTAGAGGAGGGCCGACTCCGGATTCGTGTTGTATCCACCGTCGAAGCCGAGCGAAGGATTGATCCGCGCGCCGGCCGCCCGGATCCCCGCCTCGGATATCGTGATCTGAGAGCGGGCGATTTCGAGATCTGGACTGTAAAAATAGCCGATGAGCGTGAGCGTCCTCAGGTCGAGGACTTTTGGCGGCCAGGAGGAGATTGCTTCGCCAGCATTTGCCTGAACGAATGACCGAAGAGCGTCCTCGCTCAGCGTTCGAGAGCGATACTGGTTTTCGAGCAGCGGAGGGTTAAGCGGTCTGGAGTAGTATTTGACACATCCCGACAGTATCAGAACGCAGGAAGCACTCAGTATTCTGAGGAGATGAGAGTACGGCACCCCTATCAGTCTGGCAGCAGGCGCCTGACGCCAACGTGACGCGAAACTTACGTTTTCGTCAGGTGACGTAGAGCGACAATAGACTATGGGTTGCAATTGGCTGCGTTTGCGGTTCCGCGTCGCCTATCGCGCGGCCCAGGGAGGATTGCGTGCGCATCCTGATTGTTGAGGACGACGTTAAGTCTGCCGGTTACCTCGAGAAGGGCCTATCCGAGAGCGCCTTCGTAGTTGATGTAGCTCCAGACGGCGAAACGGCCTTAAGCCTGGCCGAGAACACTCGCTACAACTTGATCGTGTTGGACATTATGTTGCCGCGGAAAGACGGCTGGACGGTGCTTGAGGCATTGCGCAGGCGGGCGGATCAAACCCCTGTGATCTGTCTCACGGCCCGCGACGAGGTTCGAGACCGGGTCCGCGGGCTCGAGTGTGGAGCGGACGACTACCTCACCAAGCCGTTCGCCTTTTCCGAGCTTCTGGCCCGCATCAGAACGGTGCTCCGTCGATCACCGGGCAGCCCGATAGAAACCTTAAAAGTGGCAGACCTGGAAATCGATCTCGCCAGGCAGCGGGCCGTACGGAACGGAAAGCGTCTTGACCTCACTCAGAAGGAGTTCTTGTTGTTGTCACTTCTGGCTCGCCGCGCCGGTGAGGTCCTCACAAAAACAGCAATCGCTGAACAGGTTTGGGACATAAACTTCGATTGCGACACGAACGTAGTTGAGGTCCACATGCGCCGGCTGCGTTCCAAAGTGGACGATCCCTTCCCGGAAAAGTTGATCCACACGATTCGCGGCGCGGGATACGTTTTGGGACGCGACGATTGAGGCTTTCGTGAAAAGACCGACGCAACGTCCAACAAGTCTGGCTACACGGTTGTCTGCCTGGTATGC
>JBEBFS010000088.1:0-20249 GCA_040081855.1 Bryobacteraceae bacterium
AGGGCGATCTTCTTCCGCAACCGCAATTGCCGGATCTTCGGACCTAACTCATAGACCGACAAAACCCTGTCAATCGTCTGCGGACCACTTTCTTCCTTCATGAATCTCACTTTAGTACAAATGAAAACGTTGTTCAATATATTGGTGTCACTGAAACCACTTTTCCTGTAAATAAATTCTTGCCGCCATTCCGCGCTACCATTGGGTTGCCAGAGATCGAAGAGAGCGAGACACCATCATGGAAAGTCTATTCGAAAACCAAGACACGCTGACTCAGTCCGCCGACGACGAGCTGGTGGCGCGGGCACAGGATCAGGACGAAGCCGCCTTCGGCGAACTCATGCGCCGCACGTCGCCCGCTTCCTTGCGGCTGGCTCTGTCAATTTTGCATGACCGCCAGGAAGCCGAGGACGAAGTGCAGAACTCGTACCTGAACGCCTGGAAGAACATGCCGCAGTTCCATCGCGAATCGAAGTTCTCTACCTGGATGACGCGCATCGTGGTAAACCAGTGCCTGATGCGACTGCGCCGCTTGCGCGCCGCTCGCTTTGAGTATCTGGATCACGCCAACACCGACGCAGGTTTACCTGCTCGTGAACTGACGGACCAGACAGCAACACCTGAGGAGACACTCGGCGACAAAGAACTCTCCGCCGTATTAAAGAGCGAGATCCGCCGCCTGCCTCCGCTGCTCCGCAACGTACTGATCCTCCGCGACGTGGAAGAGCTATCCTCCGTCGAGGTGGCCGAGCGGCTGAACATCTCCGTATCCGCCGTAAAATCGCGCCTGCTTCGCGCCCGCCGCGAACTGCGCGCCCACATGGAAAGACACGCCGGCCGAACAGGCTTCGCGGCGCTCACAGCCTAGCCGATCACATATCGAAATCATCTCCCAAACACCCATCCGTCAACCTCCGCGCGAGTGAGCCACGAGCACACCGGAGCTTTTTTGTGCGCGCCCACCGCGCGGAGAAAATTGGCTTCAAGCCTGCACAGCGCCAAAAAAGACCGCGTCATCGCTGACGCGGTCGGAGGTGTGGATGAGGAGGGTTGACTACAAGGAGAAACACTAGGGCAACCGATCGAATCCTCAGATCAGCAGGAGCCCGCTAGGGCGATGACATAGATGGACCAGCACTAACGCGAAAAAGCCAAATTCGCGTTGCTTTGTACGGCCGAGCCTAGGATAAGTCGAGGTCCATCACCACCGAACCAGCGGAACCCGTTACTTCACTCCACTGGCGACTCTGGCAGGCAGGAACTCATCGCCCGCATTCCAAGTCGGCACCGCGGGCTGATTTGCGACGTTCATGTTGATCAGCATGCCGAACCGCGCATAGGTCTCCATATCGGAAAGGTTCCAGTTGTCGTTGTATTGATCCGATGGCTGATGATAACGTTTCGCGTAATACTCTTCCTCGGCCTTGGGCCCGGCGCCCTTCTCTGTGCCTGCCAACTCCGTGCCCTTATCAATGCTGAACGAAGGAATTCCCACACGCGCGAAGGAAAAGTGATCGGAGCGGTAATACAAGCCCGCTGCCGGCGTTGGGTCCTTCGCTAAAGCCAGACTGTATCGCCGCGCGGCTTGATCCACGATAGGAAAAATCGTCGTGCGCTCCGCCCCGCGCACCTGCACGTCGGACATCCGTCCCATCGCCAGGTAACTGTCGTAATTCAATGCCAGCGCCGTCTTCCCCGCCGGAACCACCGGATGTTTTCCGTAGTATTCGGAGCCCAGAAGGCCGCCCTCTTCGGCTGCCACGGAAACGAAAACGGCAGACCGCCGCGTCTTCTGCTGCAAGCCCGCCCAGGCTCGCGCGATTTCCAGAAGAATCGCGCAGCCTGTCGCGTTGTCGCTTGCGCCGTTATAGATGTTATCGCCGTTGATCGCCTCGCCGATGCCCAGGTGATCCCAATGCGCGCTGAACAATACCGCTTGGTCGCGCAACCCGGGATCGCTTCCCTCCACTTTGCCGATCACGTTGCGCGTCTCGATCTGCCGGATCTTCGCATCGGCTTTTACGCGAAACCGCAGCGGCAACGGCACCGCCTGAAAGCCACGTGCATCGGCCATTTTGAGCAAATCTTCGACGCTCTTACCGACGCTCGCGGCAATCTTCTGCCCCGCTTCGGTTGTTACCCACGCGGCAATTCCCAACGCATACTGCCCGGGGGCCAAACTATTCGCCAGATCCTCGGTGGACCACGACGAGCGCACCACGTTCCAGCCGTAGCTTGCCGTAGGTGTGGTGTGAATGATGATCGCTCCAGCGGCGCCGCGTCGCGTGGCCTCTTCGTACTTATAGCTCCAGCGTCCGTAATAGGTCAGCGCTTCGCCGGTGAAAAATTTGGGATCGTTCGAAGGAGGCTCGCCCGTAAACAGCACGACAACTTTGCCGCGCACGTCCACACCTTTGTAATCGTCCCACTGATATTCGGGCGCCGTGATGCCATGCCCGACGAAAACGGCTTCGCCATCGAAGGCAACCGCAGGCTGCTGGCGTAGACTAACGCCGACAAATTCATCCAGCCATTGGAAAGACAGATTCTTGCCGCCCGCGCGGGTAGGTTCGGCGTAAATCGCCGTGGCCGCCTGCGGCGTGGAACCAACCAGGGTGAACTTCTGATACCACGTGCCGTTATCCCCCGCGGGCTTCAATCCGGCGAGAGCGAACTGCGTAGCCATGTACTCGGCTGCTAAATCTCCGCCGCGAGTTCCCACACCGCGGCCTTCCAGCAAGTCGCTCGCGAGAAAGCGAACGTGAGCGCGCATTCGCTCCGCGGAGATTTCGTCAATCTGTGCGTGAGCGAGGCCGGCGCCAAGAAAATTCGCGCAAAGAAAACCGACGACCCACTTCATGCGCCCAGTTTAGTGCACTTTCGCGCAATCCTGCAGACCGCGAAAGAGGGAACGTTCCCGGAAAGCGTCTACGCTTCGGCTTGCTTCTGTTTCCGCGCCGCAGCCCAGCGTTTCTTCTGCGCGGCGGCCATTTTCTTTTTAGTTGCCTCGCTGAAAACACGCTTCCGGGCAGGCTTCTCGCCGGACAGCCACTTGGGGGGACGCCCCCGCTTCGGGCCACGGCGGCGCGCCAATCCTTCCAGGCTTACGATCGCCTGGTCGATTTGCGTGCGGTAAATTTTTAGATCTTCAATAATTTTAAGGACATTCATGAAGGATCACCCAGATCTTGTGCTAATGGTAAGCGACTTTCAAAAGGTTTGGCAACACGGTGGACAAGCAATGAACAAGGGTGAAAGGCACGGTAAACTGTCTAAGTGACCCCTCAACAGGCGCGCGAAGAGATCGCGCGGCTCAGTCCCTGGTTCTATGAATTTGACCTCGGTGTTTACGGCCGGACCGATTCCGATTTGCCCCCCGACGTTTTTCCCATTCATCAAACGCGCCTTTCCATGGTGGAAGGTGTCATTGACCGCCACTTTGGCGCGGATTTGAGCAAGATCCGCTGCATTGATGTGGGATGTCATGAAGGCTACTACTCGGTCTCCATGGCGCGCAAAGGGTTTGGGGAAGTTCGCGGCGTTGACGTCCGCGGAGTCAGCCTGGATAAGGCCCGCTTTATCGCAGGGCTGCTGCAACTAAAGAATCTCAGTTTCGAGGAACACAACTGCGAGCAACTGCGAAACTGCGGCGAGCCCTATGAGCTTTGCCTGTTCCTCGGCGTTCTCTACCACCTGGAAAATCCGATGTTGTGCCTGCGCAATATAGCGGCAGTCACCAGCGGCATCTGCATTCTGGAAACGCAGGTGGCCGATGAGGTGGAAGGCGAAGTGGAGTGGGGATCGCAAAAATGGACGCGCCCGTACCACGGGGTGCTGGCGTTGATAGACGAATCGGACGAGTATTACAACAATCGCCCGGAAACCGGAGCCTCACCCATCGCCACGTGCCCGTCACCGAAAGCGTTGCACACGATGCTTCGTCACGCGGGATTCCGGAAAACGGAAATTATCGAGCCGCCGGCCGGAGCTTATGAGCAACTCGCCCGCAAGAAGCGCGTCATTTGTGTGGCGTATAAGTAAGTAAGAGGGGCTGTCCGCCAATTCGTCCTACTGAGCAGAGTGTTGAAACGCCCGATCCAGCTCATCGAGCAAAGCGAGCCCTTGTTTGCGCGAACCTTTGGCCGCAATGGCTCGGAATCGGACTTCGGCATCGTGCTGAGCCAACGCAATGGTGGAAAGTTCTTCCATCAGTTTGTTCACGCTTAACCCACGGGCCTTCGCCAGATGTTTCAAACGTTCGTGCTTTCCTTCGGGAATTCGAATGGTCAGAACGCTCACTGGATACCCTCCTTCATAAACTCATTGGGTCGAACAACCCGAAACTGGGGGAACTGGAGTTCGCCACCCTTGAGATCCCGGACGTTACTAGTGACGATGTAACTGGCACCGCCCGCAACAGCCAACTCAATTAAGTGATTATCGCTTTCTTCACGAAGGTTGGGACGCCAGCCGAAATACACATCCACCCAGTCGCAAACACTTAGAAACGCCTCAACCACTGTCTTACGCTGCTCAGCACTGAGAGGCGATCGAGCCATTAATTTAGGCCGTGCCAAAAGATCCTCGTATTCCAGAAATAGCGCCTCACCGATGATGGGCTCCGCTCTCCCGAGCAGGCATGCGCGCAGCACACTTCTATTCACGCCGGCGGAACTGATCATAGCCGCAACGAGGACGTTGGTGTCTACGACAATTCTGGGAGTCACACTCGGATGATAGCATATGCGCTATCACCGACGGACATGCGAAGAGGTTTGTGAAATCTGCGAAAGACGCGTCAAATAAACATTTCTTCGTCCGAAGTTGCCTGTGTGGGATTCGGGCGGCCTTTCGTGAGGAAGAGAATCGCTGTGCGAAGACCGGCGGCCACGCCTTGGATTTCGCGAACCGGTTTGACGATGCCGTTGTTCACCGTGGCGACCGTCTGCTGGGTGCGCGTCATGGCGTCGTCGAGGACCATTTCGGCGCGGTCCATGTGGACCCTGGCGCGCGCGGTGGCGTCATCGATCACTTCTTCCACCTTCTCCAACTGCTTGCGCGCGGTGTCGAGGATGTCGCTGGTCTTGCTGGTGATGTCGAGGATCTGCACGCGGCTGTCTTCCACAGTCCGGCGCGAGGTCTCGATGAGGTTTTCGACCCTGGGCAGTAACCGCTGCACCTTGTCATTCATGCTTTGGGTGGAGCGATAGATGCCAAACAACGTGGCGAGTTGCAGCACCATCGCGATGGCCGCGATGCCGACGAACAAGGTGAGCAGTGTTTGCTGGTCCATATGGAATCGCGAACTTGCGTTCGCCCGATATCAAAATCGCGACCTTACGTCCGCTTATTGCTGCATCGCGAACTTTGGTTCGCTCCTATCTTCAACGCAAACTCGCGTCCGCGCTATCTTTACCGCGAGCGTCGCTCCGATCGATTCTGCGAAGCGACGTCGCGGTGATTCAAAATGCTGCGGCGATTACTCGGCCACCGGAGTGTTGACAGAGTCGCGATACGCCTGCTTGCCGGCTTCCACCGCAGCGGAAAGATTTTCCTTTTGGCGCTGCACGGCGGCTTTACTGCGATTCAACGCGTCGTTGGCGGCGTCTCGCGCGTCCTCGGCGCGGCTGCGGGCCAGGTCAGCGCCTTCGTTTGCCTTGGAAAGCAAAAAGTCGCGGGTCTCTGTGCCTGACTTCGGAGCGAACAACACTCCGGCGGCCACGCCTAAGCCAAGTCCCAGAAAGAAATAAGAAAGCTTGCTGTCGTCGTCCATGGTTTGAACTCCTTCTCCTTGGGCGCTACGTACGCGCCCTATGCTACCCACAGCATATCAAGATGTGCGGCGGATGGCGCGTGCGGCATCACCGGCGCGCTCGAACTCGTCCTTCAGATTGGAAAAGTCCGCGGCGGGTCCACTGCGGAGCGCGGCGCGGAGCTGCTCCAGTTTCGCGATGAACCGGCCGAGCGCAGCATCGATTTCCCCTGTATTCGTCGCGAAAATGTCGCGCCAGATATCGTAGGGGCTGAGCGCGAGCCGTGTCAGATCGTGCGAGGCGGGGCCGGCGACCAGGCGCGCATCCGGCTCCATGCCGATGGTGGCGGCCAGTGCGGTGGAGATGAGCTGTGGAACGTGTGAGACGACGGCCGCCAGACGATCATGCTCGGCTGCATCCAACCGGACCAGGCGCGCGCCGATTCTGCCGACCCATTCTTCGAGCAGCGGATCCGGCGAGGTGAGCACGTACGGGCGTCCGCGAAACAGGTGTGGGTCCGCTGCTTCCACCCCTCGCGCTTCCTTCCCGGCCATCGGGTGCCCCCCGACGAAGCGCCCACGCTGGACCGCTTTCGCGGCGCGTTCGACAATTTCTAGTTTCGTGCTGCCCGCATCGGTGATCAGCGTTCCCGGACGAACAACGCTATCCACTTCATCCAGCATGGTGATGATACGTTCAATGGGCTGCGCGAGATAAACAACGTCGGATTGCGCAGCGGCTTCCGCCAGCGGCAGGCCAACGTCAATCACACCGCGTTCGACGGCTGCGGCAATCGTGTTGAGGGAACTGACTCCGATGATTTTACCGGTGAAACCGGCGCTGCGGAGCGCCAGCGCGAAGGAACCGCCGATCAGGCCCACGCCCGCAATCGTGACGGTCGACCACGGGCGCATTACTCAAACGTCTCCGATGTGGGGTCGTCGGACGGAGCCACAGGAGGATGCTGCAGTTCCCGGCGCGCAACCTGAAACTCACGCATTACCTGCATAAGAGTTCCGAAAAGGCGGCGGAACGAAGCATCGTCGAGAGGTCCGGGATTGCCTTCCGTGATCTTATTGAGCACGGCTTCTTCGCGGCCCGCCTCATACACCTGCATGTGCAGCGCGTCTTTGGCCCGCAGCACATCCTCCACAATTTTCGTGCGCCGGTTCAAGAGATCGCGCAACTGCAGATCGAGTTCGTCGATTCGCTTGCGGCTATCGGCAAGTAACTGTTCGGCTTCGGCCTTTGTCATCCCGTCTTATCCTGTTTCCGTTTCCGTGTGCGCCGGTTCGTTACCTGGCGGCGTCCATCGCTTGCCGCAGGCTGCGCGCGAAAGCTTCGATCTCGCTCTCCGGTGCGTTTTTCTCAATCATACGCACGAACGCGCTGCCCACGACTACACCGTCGGCCATCTTAGCAACTGCGCCGGCCTGCTCGGGCGTCGAGATGCCGAAGCCGGCGGCGAGCGGCAGCGCGGTTACGTCGCGCGCTGATTGAATCAAGGGCTCAAGCGCGTTCGATAGAGCGGTGCGTTCGCCGGTGACGCCGGTGCGCGAAACCAGATAAACAAAACCCGTGGTGAACTTCGCGATCAGGCTGAGGCGTTCCTTGGTGCTGGTGGGCGCGACCAGAAATACTGTATCGAGCCCGGCGGCGCGCATCGCAGTTACATAAGGTTCGGCTTCTTCAACGCTCAAGTCCGTGAGCAGGCAGCCGTCAATGCCCGCGGCTTTCGCGTCTTTGCCCAGTTTTTCGAAACCGTAGCGCATCGCCGGATTCAGATAGGTGAACAGAAGCAGGGGCACCTGCGACGTTTTTCGGATCTCCCGTGCGATGTCGAGCACCTTCGCCAGTGTGGTGCCTGCTTTGAGCGCGCGTTCGGCGCCCGCTTGAATCACGGGGCCGTCGGCGACGGGATCGGAAAACGGCACACCGAGTTCAATGAGATCCACACCGCCACGCAGCAACGCGGAGACGATGCCGGGCGTGCTCTGGGGCGAGGGATCGCCGGCGGTGACGTAGCCAACCAGCGCGGCGCGATTGGCAGCCTTGCACTGTTCAAAGAGCGATTCAATTCTTCCCTTAGACATATCGCTGCTCTACGCCTGATCCAGTTCCGGAAGGTTTTCCCGGTAAATATCCGTGTCCTTGTCGCCGCGGCCGGAAATATTGACCACCATGAGCTGGCCTTTGGCCGCCGGGGCTCGCTTCAACGCTTCCGCCACCGCATGCGCGGATTCGAGCGCTGGAATAATGCCTTCGGTGCGCGCCAAGGTTTTTGCGGCAGCGAGAGCTTCGATGTCACTCACCGAAGTGTATTCGGCGCGATGGCGATCGTGCAGCCAGGCATGCTCGGGTCCAACGGAGGCGTAATCGAGTCCGGCGGAAACTGAGTGAGTTAAGGCGATCTGTCCGTCGGCGTCCTGCAGAAGATAGCTGAGCGTGCCTTGCAGAACACCGGGCGATCCACCAGAGAAACGCGCGGCGTGTTCACCGAGCACTCCACTGCGGCCACCGGCTTCGACGCCAATCAGCTTTACGTTTTCGTCGCCAATAAACGCATGGAACATGCCGATAGCGTTGCTTCCGCCGCCGACGCAGGCGATGACGGTATCGGGCAGACGTCCTTCGCGCTTCAGAATTTCCGCGCGCGTTTCGATGCCGATGACTTTATGAAAGTCGCGAACCATCACCGGATACGGGTGTGCGCCAAGCGCGGAACCGAGCAGGTAATAAGTGGAATCAATGTTCGTTACCCAATCGCGCATCGCTTCGCTGATTGCGTCTTTGAGTGTGCGGCTGCCCGCCGTTACGCCAACCACCTTCGCGCCGAGCAGGCGCATGCGGAAGACGTTGAGGCGCTGGCGGCGCATGTCTTCTTCGCCCATATAAACGACGCATTCGAGTCCGAATAGGGCGCAGACGGTGGCGGTAGCCACGCCGTGCTGGCCCGCGCCGGTTTCGGCGATGATGCGCTTTTTGCCCATACGGCGAGCAAGTAGCACCTGGCCGAGGCAGTTATTGATCTTGTGCGCGCCGGTGTGGAGCAGGTCTTCGCGCTTCAAGTAAATCCGCGCGCCGCCGAGCGTTTCACTTAGGCGCTTGGCGTAATAGAGAGCGGTGGGACGGCCCGCGTAGTTATGCAGCAGATCGGCGAGTTCCGATTGAAATGCAGGATCGGCGGAGGCCTGTTGGTAGGCGCGCTCCAGCTCTTCGAGTGGAGCCATCAGCACTTCGGGCACGAAGCGCCCGCCGTAGGGTCCAAAATGTCCGGTACGATCCGGTTCCGATGTCATCATGATGCTACCTGCTTTGACTGGCGAGAAATGGAAAGAAAAATGGGGACAGACAGCCAATTTCGCCAACAGCGCGGAGAATAGCCGATGGTATGCGTGAATGCGAAATTGGTGTCAGTCCCCATTTTTCGTAACCGCCTTTCCCGCTTCGAGCGCGGCCTTCACAAAGGCGCGCACTTTTTCGTGATCCTTAATTCCCGGCGCGGTTTCGAACTTTGAACTGGCGTCCACGCCCCACGGTTTTGCGACGCGGATCGCTTCGGCGACGTTCGATGCATCGAGGCCGCCGGCGACGATGATTTTTCCGTCAGCAGAGATTGTGGAGCGGACCGCGTTCCAATCGAACGATTCGCCGTTCTTCTGGCTATCGAGCAGAACGGCCTCGCAGACGGTTGGGTCGATCGCCGGAGCGCCTTCAGCGAGAGGCAAACGATAGGCCCGCCAGACACGCACGCCCGAAGGTGTTTCGCCGTTGTAGATCTGCGCGACGTCGAGTCTCGCCGCGCGCATCACGGCCTCCACCGACGCGGCGGTTTCATCGACGAACACGCCGACTTTCCACACATTCAAACCTTCGCCTAACTTGGCGGCGTCGTCGGGGGTGACGTGGCGCGGGCTCTTCGGATAGAAGATGAAGCCCAGCGCGGATGCGCCCGCATCCACGGCCACTTCGGCGTCTACCCGGCGAGTGATGCCGCAAACCTTGATCATCATGACGGCAACCTCATGACCGCGACCTCATGAACGAATGCATCATGACCGTAAAGCCCTCAGCGCGGCGGCGGAGTCGCCCGATTTCATGAGGCTTTCGCCGACCAGGAATGCCTTGAATCCGGCGGCGCCGAGCGCACGAACTTCTTCCGCGGTGGCAATGCCGCTTTCGGCGACTTTCAAAATACCGCTGGGGATTTTCTCCGCGAGATTCATTGATGTTTCGATCTTCGTCTCAAACGTGTGCAGATTACGGTTGTTGACGCCGACGATCTCCGCACCGGACTCCAGCGCGGGAGCAAGCTCCTCGGCATCATGCACTTCGACGATGGACGCCATGCCCAAGCTTGTCGCGCATTCGCGGAAGCGGCGCATTTCTTTCGCGTTCAAGATGGCGGCAATCAGCAGAATCGCGTCGGCTCCATGCGCGGCGGCTTCGAAGATCTGCACTTCGTCGATGGTGAAATCCTTGCGCAAAACAGGGATCTGCACGGCGGCGCGCGCGGCCACCAGATCGGCAAGAGATCCTTGGAAGAAATCTTTATCGGTCAGCACGCTGAGCGCGGCTGCCCCGCCCTGTTCGTAGGATTTCGCGATATCGACGGGACGGAAATCGCCGGTAAAGATGCCTTTGCTAGGCGAGGCTTTTTTCACCTCGGCGATGATCGACGGCGGATTTTTTTCGAGCGCCGCGCGGAAATCGCGGACGGCTGGGCGCGAGGCTGCTTTTCGTTCCCATTCCGCGCGTTGCGGCAACAGTTCCGCGACTACTTGGCGCTTCTGGTCGACAATTTTAGCGAGGATATCTGGGACAGCAACGGCCATGTCAGGGGAATTTCCATGGTATCACCCTCGTGATGCCGGAAGCGCGAAGAGGCCTTTGCGGCTGGGCTAAGTGATAGGCAGCGTAATGCGAAGGCGCACGCCATCCACGGGGTCGACGCGCAGCGCGACAGTGCCTTCATGTGCATACACCGTACGGCGGACGCCATCGAGGCAGAGCGCGGAGCCCGGACCCAACACCGCTTCCGAAGCGAGGCCGGGAGTGTCGACAGAGATGCTGAGCGCAACTTCTGAGGGTTCGCGGAGAGTTTGAATCTGGATGCGGTACTGGCCATCGGCGATCTGCTGAAACAGCGATAGGAGATTCGCCATCAGCGCGCGTCCGCGGCCTGGGTCGAGCAGAACCGGCGGAAGGTCACCCGCCAGCGCAAGCACGGGCCGTGGCGCGGTGGATGGTGTCGCGGATGCAACGGCTTGAGTGACGAACTCCTCGAGGTCGATACGTTCGGGCGAGGGCGGGCGGTCGTCGGCCACTTGCAGCCCGCAGGAGAGAATCCAGTTGAGCTGATCCACCATCTGCCGGAGCCTCGAAACCTGCGCATGCGCGCGTTCGTCGGTCCTCGGCAAAACGAGGCCCAAATAATATGCGGTGGATTCCATGGCGCTGAGCGGCTGACGCAGTTCGTGCGCAACGGTCTGCATCACGTCCCGGGTCGAAGAAGCCGCCGCTGCCGTCTGCACTTCGGCTGCGGTAATCATGTGTTTCGCCTAAACGAGGATTTATAGCGCGCCGAGAGGGGTGAGTCAAGGGAGCGATAATCGCCTGCGGCCAAGGCTGCCCATGCGACAGCGGGATTTTCAACCTCGTTTGGATTGCCTAGAATGAGTCAGGAGTTTTTATGCCACGCAGACCTTCCATCGTCGCAATGGTTTTCGTCCATCTGGTCGCTATATACAGTTTGCTCGGACAGTCGCCAGAATCCAGGGTTGAGAGCACGGCGACGGAGATAGCTCAATTAAGACGCACCGTCGCCGACCAGGAGCGGCGTCTTGCAGCTTTGGAGCGAACGGTTCGAACCTTGCAAACGACGGTGCTCGCGGCGAACCGGAGAGTTGTGACTCCGGCGTGGAACTCGGTCGACGGTTGGGCGGCTATCCGAATGGGCATGTCCCGCGTCCAGGTTGAAGAGATTCTGGGTGAGCCAAGGACCGTCGATTCTGTAATGGACCGGCAAACACTGACCTACAAAGCCGCGAATGCGACGGAAATCACAGGCACGGTGATCATCATTGATGACCGTGTTTACGAAGTGAATTCGCCTAGGTTCCGCGTGCATCTTCCCTTGGAAAAATAAAGGGGAAATGTGGTCTTGCTTATTCGGAAACTGATTTTGTCTCGATCAGCTGCGTTACGTCGGCGATGAATTGATCGAGCGGCTTTGCGCCCATATCAGCGTGTTTGCGGTGACGCACGGAGACAGTGCCGGCTTCGGCTTCGCGGTCGCCGACCACGAGCATGTAGGGCACCTTCTGCAACTGCGCGTCGCGGATCTTCAGGTTTACTTTTTCCTTACGATCGTCAAGGTGCGAGCGAATGCCCGCGGCCTCGAGTTGCGCCTGCACCTTCTGCGCGTATTCGAGCTGGCGGTCCGTGATCGGCATGACGACGGTTTGCACGGGAGCAAGCCACACAGGGAACGCGCCGGCGTAGTGCTCAATGAGGATGCCGAAGAAACGTTCGATGCTGCCGTAGAGGGCGCGGTGGACCATCAGCGGCTGGTGGCGCTTGCCGTCCTCGGCCACGTACTCCAGGTCGAATTTCTTAGGTAGAGTGAAATCGAACTGGACAGTCGAAAGCTGCCACTTACGGCCCAGGGCGTCGACCAGCTTCATGTCGATTTTCGGACCGTAGAACGCGGCTTCATCGGGCATCACGGGAGCCTTCAGGCCCAGCTTCTCGGTGGCGCGCTTCAACGCACCTTCCGCGAGTTCCCACAGATCGGGCGTGCCGTCGTACTTGCCGCTGGCGCCGCCGTCCCACGTGGAAAGCTCGGCTTCGTATGTTTCAAAGCCGAAGGTTTTCAGAACGTCGATGGCGAACTCCAGGCAGTTGACGATTTCATCTTCAATCTGATCGGGAGTGCAGAAGATGTGCGCATCGTCCTGCGTAAATCCACGGACGCGCAGCAGGCCGTGCATGACGCCCGATTTTTCGTAGCGGTACACGGTGCCCAGCTCGCCCAAACGCACGGGTAGCTCACGATAGCTGCGGAGTTTGTCGCGATAAATGAGGATGTGGCCCGGGCAGTTCATGGGCTTGAGCCGGTATTCGGCGTCGTCCAGTTCCATGCCCGCGAACATGTTTTCTTTGTAGTGGCTGAGGTGGCCTGAGGTCTTCCACAGGTCCGACCGCATGACGTGCGGCGTGTAGACCAGATCGTAGCCGCGCTTCAGATACTGATCGCGCATCCAGTTTTCAATCAACACGCGGATGCGGCCGCCCTTGGGATGGAAGAAGATGAGGCCGGGTCCGGCGAGTTCCTGAATGCTGAACAGGTCGAGTTCCTGGCCTAGCTTGCGGTGATCGCGCTTCTTCGCTTCTTCCAGACGATTGAGGTATTCGTCCTGATCCTTTTTGTTAAACCACGCGGTGCCGTAGATGCGCTGCAGTTGCGCGTTGTGCTCATCGCCCTTCCAATACGATCCGGCGACGGAGAGGAGCTTGAACGATTTGAGCTTCTTGGTGGAAGGAACGTGCGGCCCGCGGCAGAAATCGATGAAGTGCGGCCCCAGCGTGTATTCGGAAAAGATTTCGCCCGCGCGCTCGGTGATGAGCTCGCACTTCATGGGCTGATCGGCGTAAAGCTTCAGGCCTTCGGCCTTCTCCGTATACTTGCGCTCATAGGGAAGGTCGCGCGCCTGAATCTCCCACATCTTTTTCTCGATGGCTTCCAGGTCTTCGGGCGAGAACGGAGCCGAGCGCAGGAAGTCATAATAGAAGCCGTTTTCAATCGGCGGGCCGATGCCAAGCTTGGTTTCGGGAAACAGTTCGAGCACGGCCGCGGCGAGAAGGTGGGCGGTGGAGTGGCGATAGACTTCAAGCGCCTCGGGATTCTTGGTGGTGAGGATCGCGACGGTGGCGTCGCCGTCGAGCGGGCGATTCAAATCCCACATTTCGCCGTTCACTTTGGCGACGATGGCATCGTCGGCGAGGCGAGTGCTGATGGCACGGGCGACATCGATGGGCGCGCTGCCCTGGGGAACTTCCTTGACACTTCCGTCGGGAAGGGTGACCTGAAGATTGCTCATGGGTAATTCTTAGGTTAACAGGGGAGTTGCGGCGGACGCACTTGGATGTATTCATAACCTCGGGGCGTGAGTCCGGGGGGGCCGAGAACTCGGCGGTGGCGGCGCGGTATGGACGAAGTAGGCGAAAACATCGGACCCCAGGCGTGAGCCGGGGGATACAGCCGAGTACGCTGTCATCACTCGTGAGATTTTTTCCCAGTCATCCGCACTGTTCTGTTGTGACGTATCTACTGACCTTCGGATGTTATGGTCACTGGCTTCCAGGCGACGAGCGTGGTTCGACGGATCGAAAGCGCGGGAGCCACCGAGGCGGACCGATCCGTCCGTCCACTGCGCTTGCAAATTACGCGCGCGGTGAGATGCGTGATTCTCCCTTCACGCTCACCATGCCTGAGACGTTCGTTGTACTGGAAGCAATTCGAGAGGTCAGCGATTACCGCCAGTGGGAACTTCTTGCGGCACACGTTCGGGCCACGCACGCGCACGTGGTCGTACACTGCGAGACAAGTCCCCACCAAGCGATCTCAGACTTCAAGGCCTACGCGACGAGGCGGCTCAACGCCCGCGGCACGACGTGCCGCCGCTGGGCAAGAGGCGGCAACGTTGCGCGCCTCGCCACGGAAACTGGGCTACGAGAGGCGTTTCAATACGTGATCGGCAAGCAAGGGCAGGCTATGGCGTTATATGTCTCGGAGCGGAACGAGTGCTAATCAGCCTCTGCCCGTTGGGCACAAGGAAAGCACCGCGAGGCATTCTGCGCTCTAAATGATTCCGCTACATGGGAAGAACTGCAACCCCGCGTCTGAGCGCGGGGATATATCCGTTTCTTCAAAGGCACTGCGTGCAGCTTCATCATGTATCCCCCGGCTGACGCCAGGGGTCCGTCACTGCAGCACAGGCGGGATGCCTCAGGTGCGAGCCGCTAGTTCTTCTTCACCAGCGGCCAGTTCTTGCTGCTGAACGAGCCGGGGGCGGGGCTGCCGCGGTGGCAGGTGTAGCAGGTCACGGCCGAGGGGCCGGCTGGATAGGCGCCGGTGCCGGGGAAGTTCTTGTTCAGCTCCGCGGTCATGGTGATCATCTTGCGGCCGATCTCTTTGCGCGGGTTATCGTCCTTCGCGAAGTTGGGCGGGCCACCGGAGTGGCAGAACCAGCAGTTGACCTGGAGGGCGTCGCGGAAGTCTTCCATGATGGTTCCCGGGCCGTGGACTTCGGTGCCCTTGGGCAGAACCTTGAGATTAGTGGCCGCTTCCTTGGGAGGCACGAAGCCTTCGGCGTCTTCCTTGTTAAGGAAATGGTTGCTGGATTTGGTTTCGGGCTTCGCTGTGCCGCGGTGGCAGGTGAAGCAATCGACGTCATGATGGAAGCCGCCGGGGTAAATGCCATCGGTGGTGACGGGGAAATATTTCCGCGTGTCGCGCACCATGGTGATCATCTTGCGGGCGGTTTCCTTTTGCGGCTTGGCGTCGCTGGCGAAATCGCCGGGCACGTGGCAATAGGCGCACTGGACACCGAGCGATTCATTGAACTCGCGCATGACGTCCATGATGGGGTCGGTTGCCGCGAGCAGTTTCAGGTTCTTCGGCGCCGGGCGGGCCGCCGGGGGCTGCTGCGCGAAGAGCGCGCAACCGGCGAAAACAAACAAAGCGAGAATTCGTTTCGACATTAGGAACATAGTATCGAATCCGAACCCTGGCGTCTTGGTACCTAGTTGCGCGGAGGGCAGTTGCGTGAACGGCTATGGCACGGGCGTGTTCACCGGCGGATAGTTCTTGTTGCTCAAGCTGACCGGGTGCGTGTCCAGGCGATGGCATGTGTAGCAGGTTACGGCCGAGGGTCCGGCGGGATATTCTCCGGTGCCGGGGAAGGCTGCGTTCAACTGGCGCGTCATGACGATCATCTGGCGCGAGATTTCCTTGCGAGGATTCAGATCCTTGTCTTGTCCGACGCCGCCGCCGTGGCAGTAGGCGCAATCCACCTGTAGCGCGTCGCGGAAATCTTCCATGATGGTGCCGTGCCCGTGAACGACGGTGCCCTTGGGCAGAACTTTTAGATTCACGGCTGCATCCATCGCGGGGTTGTTGCCCATGGCGTCGCGGCGATTCAGGAAATGTTTGGGCGATTTCGTTTCGGGCTTCACCGAGCCGCGGTGGCAGGTGATGCAATCGACTTCGTGATAGCCGCGCGGATAAACGCCAGCGGTGGTGGGAAAGAACTTTTCCGCCTGACGCACAAGAGCGATCATCTTGCGCGCCGTTTCCTTCTGCGGTTTGGAATCGCTGGGGAAATCGCCTTGCACGTGACAGTAATTGCAATCGACGCCGAGCGATTCGTTGAAGGCGCGCATCGTATCCATTAAGGTGTCGTCGGCGGGGAGCACTTTCAGGTTCTTGGGGGCGGCGACAACAGCGGCAGGGCGCGGCGCGGGCGGCTGCGCGAAAGCGATGCCAGCGAGGGAGCAGAGAAGAAGAAGTTTCGATCGCATCTTTGGATAGGGTACCGAATCCGGGGTATCTCTTCATTTCCCCAAATGACATATTTACAAGCGCTGGCTTCCACGATTCGCGGGCGATTCGCGGCACCGTGATGGCTCAATCGCAGCCGCTGTGATATGCTCATTCGTGCCCGGCGTCTCCGGGAATACCATCGCGTGAGCCATTCTGCTTTAGGCGCGGTCTAAACAATAGTGGGAGGAAAAGCATGAAGATATTCCGTTTCATCGCGGCTGCTTTCGTGGTTGCGACGCTTGGGTCTACACTCGCCTTAGCGCAGGGCGACAAGAAGGGTCCGCCGCCGCCGATGTCATTCTTTGTCACCAGCAAGAGCAAGGGCGACGGAGCCAACTATGGTGGCGTCGCGGGTGCCGATCAGTGGTGCCAGAACTTGGCCGCCGCGGCCGGCGCGGGCAACCGCACGTGGCATGCCTATGTGAGCAGCCAGGGACCGAACGCGGTGAGCGCGCGCGACCGCATTGGCTCGGGTCCATGGTTCAATGCCAAAGGCGGCCGCATTGCGCAGAACGTGGGCGATCTGCACGGCGATACGCTGGATCAGGCTCGTCTGGGCAACACGCTGACAAAAGCCACGGCGCTCGACGAAAACGGCAACACGATTAAAGGTTTCGGCGACACCCCGAACCAGCACGACATCCTGACGGGTTCGACGCTGGATGGCCGCGCCTACACCGATAATCAGGATCACACCTGCAACAATTACTCGAGCAACGCCACTGGCACCGTGCAACTGGGCCACTTCGATCGCACGGGCGGCCCCGGTACGTCGTGGAATTCGGTACACCCGAGCGCTGGCTGCAGCCAGGACAATTTGATCCGTACCGGCGGCAACGGCTACCTGTACTGCTTCGCCGTCACTGCGCCGCAGCAGTAAGCGCCGTTCTTTCGTATAGAAAACACGCCCGGAGCTTGCTCCGAACAGGGGCGGCTCCGGGCGTTGTTCGTGGCGCAGGCTCACGGCGATGCCTGTGTCAGCGGTAAGTAGTGGCGCTAGCCCAATACCGCTAAGGCAACCGCGCTACGCCAACAAGCACTGGCACCCGCTGACCCGGCTTGCTATCCTCAATTCTCCAGCAGTTATTTCCATTTGGATCCATCCAAAACCTGAGGTTTTCATGAACAAACAAATCTTCGGAGCGCTCGCCCTGGCGATGGTCTGCTCCTCGGTCACCTTCGCGCAACAGGCACCAGCACAGCCTCCTGCGCAGCCGATGTCCTTCTTCGTCACCAGCAAGTCCAAGGGGGACGGCGGCAACTACGGTGGGCTCGCGGGCGCTGACCAGTGGTGCCAGAATCTGGCCGCTGCGGCGGGTGCGGGCAATCGCACGTGGCACGCGTACCTGAGCACGCAGGGTCCGAACGCTGTGAACGCGCGTGACCGTATCGGCAGCGGGCCGTGGTACAACGCGAAGGGCCAGCCCATTGCGAAAACTCTCTCGGAACTGCACGGCGACACGCTGGACGAAGCGCGCCTGGGCAATGCGATCAACCAGACGATGGCGCTCGACGAAAAGGGCGGGTTGATGAAAGGTTCGCGCGATACGCCGAATCAGCATGACATTCTGACCGGTTCCCTGCCCGATGGACGCACCTACAACGATGGCAAGGATCACACCTGCAACAATTACACAAGCAACACCACCGGCAACGTGCAGTTGGGCCACTTCGACCGCTCGGGTTTGACGAATGGGTCGTGGAACTCAGCGCACCCCAGCCGCGGCTGCACCCAGCCGAATCTGATCGAAAGCGGCGGCGCGGGCTATCTGTATTGCTTCGCGATCGACGCTCCGCAGCGCTAACGTTTTTGCGGTAGAACAGAACGCCCGGTAGCCGAAAGGCTCCGGGCGTTTTGCTTTGGCGCTGGCCGCACGGCATGGACGCACCGCATTGCATTTGCCGGCTTGGCTGACTAGAATACTCGAAGGTCTACCAATATGCATAGATACGCCTTGTTTTGCCTTTTCGCACTCGGGTTAGTGGCTTTGCCGCTTGCCGCCCACCATTCATTCGCGACAGTTTTCGACATGAACAAGCCGACCACGTTTACCGGCACCGTGACAAAAGTGGAATGGACGAATCCACACGCGTGGTTCTACGTGGACGTGAAAGATGAGAAAGGCGTGGTGCGTAACTACGCTTGTGAAACCGGTCCGCCGAACGTGCTTTCGCGCAACGGGTGGAAGAAGGATTCACTGAAGATCGGCGATACCGTGAACGTCAGCGCTTATCGCGCCAAGGACGGCACCGATACTTTCTCCACTCGCCAAGTCACCATGCCCGACGGCCGCAAAGTGTTTGCAGGCTCGGCCGCGGACGAAGGCAAATAGCGACGCGCAACATCTCATAGCCCCGCTCGCGAAAGCGGGGTCCCAAACCTCTGGAGTTCTCATGCGACACATTCTTCCCATCCTGATCCTGGCCGGCACGGCGTTCGCGCAAGCGACTAAGCCTGCGGCGATTCCGCGCATGCCTGACGGCAAACCCGATATGAGTGGCGTCTGGCAACGGCCGTTCGTGCAAGACATGACGAAGGACGGCCCGGGACAAAAAGGCGAACCGAATCCACCGTTCACCGAATGGTCGAAGGCGAATCTGGTGGAGGAGTTCGATTACTCGGCGTTTTGTTTGCCGCTGGGTTACACGCGCGCGATCAACTCGCCGATGCCGGTGGAGATCGTCCAGCGCCCGGACCGCGTTGTGCTGCTCTATGAAATGAACAATACGTTCCACGTCGTTTTTACCGATGGCCGCCCGCATCCGAAGGACCTGGACCCGACGTGGTTCGGACATTCGATCGGCAAGTGGAACGGAGACGTGTTGACGGTGGATACCGTTGGCTTCAATGGCAAGACGCGTGTGGATACGCAGGGCCATCCGCACACGGATGCGCTGCACGTGGTGGAGACGTTCAAGTTGACGGACGCCGATCACATTGCGTACGAAGTGACCGTGGAAGATCCCAAGGCCTACACGCATCCGTGGAAAAACACGCGCACCTTCACTAAGCGCAAGGATTGGGAAATTATGGAGTACAACTGCAACGAGAATAACAAAGAGGTTATGGAAGGACACCTCAAGTATCCGGGGGCGAAGTAAAGGCACGCTTCGTCCGCAAACAGTGCCCGAAGCTTGAAAGTGAGGAAGGGTGTGTCTGTCCCCATTCGCCACTTGCTTCCGTCCAATCATGCTGGACGGATATCTTCAGTCATCGACACTGTTTCTGAGTATTATGGAATTCTCAGCTCTCGAAACGGTGGATCGTCCCTCGGGGGGCGCACCGATGATGAAAGCATTGATTCATCAGGCAATTGCCACGCCGGGTATGTGGCTTTGCGGTGCCATCGTGATTGTTGTACTAGCAGTGCCAATTCGCACCTTTGTTTCCAATCGCCTTATTTTGGGAATACTTGATTTGGCTTGTTTCTTCTTCGCGGCGCTATATGGTGGATCTGCCGTTGGCCACCTATCGCCTCAAAATGCCCGATTAGGATATTGGACATGGATTATTCCGACCCTCATGTTGGCCTTGATAGTTTTGCAGACGATGGGCCATAACGGCATGACACCCGCAATTGTTCTCCGATCCTACTTCATCCCGAACAGCCGTTCCTTGGAATGGACAATTGGAACAGTTCCCTGGATTCAGTCTTTCTGTTACGCATGGGGTCTTCGTAGAGGTGCACAAAAGAGGGAAATGGAGGCGGAAAGGCCAACGCGGGACGCTTTGTAGCCCGTAGCGGCGATTGGCGAGCTAACGGACGAAGTCAGCAGACGGTAGTCACAATGTGACCTGCCTCACTTTTCTGGACCAATCATAATTGAGGATTCCAGCTCGCGGCAAACTCATTGGGCGTCCGACCGCCGAGGCTGCTGTGCGGGCGTTC
>JBEBFS010000089.1:0-20211 GCA_040081855.1 Bryobacteraceae bacterium
GAACGCGGTGAAAATGCGATCGAATCCGGGGGATCCGGCGACCGAAGATTTGCTGGGGCCAGGCGGCGAGCAGGCGTTGGCGATTCCGTTCCATCGATATCGATTCCCGGCTGGATCGCAGCCGATGTGGTTGCAGGCGACGGCCGGTACGGGGCCTATTGTCGTGAAGTTTTTGGCTTGAGGAGGAAGAGATGACGGTTCAGGTGACAGGGGAACACGCGGCGGTGCAGACGCTGCGCGGATATTTGAAGTCTTTGGGATATGAAGTACTGGATGCTGCGTCGAAGGCGGCCGCCGATTTCGTAATCCAAATGGAGCAGGGCACGACGTCGAAGGTGGCGCTGGAAGGTGTGCGCGGGCAGTTGGCCGAAGAAGCGCTGCATGCGATCGCAGGCTTGACCGGCGTGCCCATTGAGTGGCGTGTGGCGATTGCGGGATCGGAAAGAGTGCTGAAGATTGTCGCACCGGCGATTCATGCGGACGCGGTGGGGCGCGGACTACTGCGGGCCCTACTGACGGCGACCGGGCACGGTGCGGTACCTGCGGCCACTGGGGTGTTCGCGGCAGTCGCGCGATTTTTCAGGAAGAAATAACAGAGGCTACGGAGGACGAGATGAAACACATTTGGGGCATGGCGGTGATCGTGGCGTTGTTTGTGGGCGGAACGCTCATGGGTCAGTTGAATCAATCGGGCGGAACGGGGGCGAACGTCGCGACAACGCAATCGGGCACGTGGACGATGCAGCCGGGCAATACCGCGAATACGACGCCGTGGCTTGCGAGCCTGTCGCAGGGCGGGAACACGGCGCAAGTGACGGCGGGCGGCGGGTTGAAGATTGACGGCAGCGCGGTGACACAGCCGGTAAGTGGAACGCTGACGATGGTTCCCAAGACCGCTTGTGGTTCGACCGCGTATGACAGCGGCATGGTCACGCTGCCGAACACGTCGACTGCATTAACGGCGACGTCCACGTGCGTGAATACAATTATTTTTGTGAACACCACGGCTTCGACGCAAACGGTGACGGTGACCGATAACCAGGGCGCGCCGCTGACGTATCTGACGGGATTTCAGATTCCGGCGAACTCGACATTTGTTTACGACTTGCAGTTTGCGAAGTTGACCTCGGGAGTCAAGTGGTCGGCCACGAACGCGTCCGCAGTGAACGCGCAAGTGGTGGGGTTGCAGTAAAGAACGGTGAGGAGATCGATCATGCGAGGCATAAAAAGACTCGTGTTCCTCGCGGCGGCGACGGCGCTGACGGCAGCGCTTTCGCACGCGCAGGTGAATGTATCGGGAGCGGCGCCGGTTAAGAATCAGGCGTCATCGTCCACGGGAGCAGCCGTTCCCACAACGGCGAATTATACGGGCGCGAACTCGTCGGGGAATTTGACGGGAATTGTCGCTTGCGATAGCAGCGCGCTGCTGACGGTGTCGACAGCAACCACGACGCAGACGATTGCGCTTTCGGCGGGGAAGTCGATTTATGTTTGCGCGATGGTGATCAACGGTGGCGGCACAACGACGGCGAAGTTGGTGACGGGGACGGGCACCAACTGCGGGACGGGGCAGTCGAATTTGACGCCCACGTTCAATTTAGTTGCTGGAAGCGCGGTCAGTTTGGGTAACGGGCTTGGGGTCTTGTTTAAAACGGCGTCGGGTGGTGCGCTGTGCGTGACGAATTCGGCTGCGCAGGCGGCGAACGTTTTCGTGGTTTATACGCAGTTCTAGGAACCCCCGCCTGACGGCAGGGGTCCGATTGACGGCGGCGGTGGATCGGATGGAGGGGAACGTATGCAGGCAATTCCATTAGGGCTGGTGCGGGTGATGACGCCGGGGACGCCGGTGCAAATTACGGCGGATGCTTCGCTGCAGGTGATGCAGATGGTAGTGCGCACGGTGCCCGGTTTCACGGGCAAGACGTACTTGGGGCGGGCCGGGATGGACAAGAGTTCGGCGGAGAAAACGGGCGTGATGCGGATCCTGAGTGAGCCTCCGGCGTATGGTCCGCAGGACGGCGAAGTGTTGCCCGCTGCCACGGGCGGGCATGGGAACGTGATTCGCGTGGCGGATTATTGGGTGGATGCGGATGTGGCGGGCGAGGGCGTGATGGTGACTTGCTTTGTCGCGTAGGTCGACTGTTGCGGTTGCGGTGTTCGCGTTATCCCCTGGCTAACGAGTCTGTGTGAAAAGGGTGAAAAGGGGACGGACCCCTCTGTCCACGCCCGGGAACTTACACAAGTTCAGGGATTTGTGGATGGGGACAGAGAGGTCCGTCCCCTTTTCCCAGTCTCTTACGCCAGGGGGCCGAATGCCGGGTCCGAATGCCGGTTTAATGTGTGATGCATTCGGTGATAGTCTGTCAGATGGTTGCTCGACCGGACCACGGAGACAGACATGTTCCGAAATAGACCCTACACGTTGCTGATTGGCGCGCTTGCTTGTTCGCTTGCTGCATCCGCGCAGACGAATAATGCAACGAAACGACCGGTGCCGCGGCCGGGCGGGCTCGGCAATAAAGTGCCGGAGCTTCCGGCGAATCTTTTCACGGCGGCGGGGGCGGTGTCGAAATCCCCGCTCAAGCATGAGTGGGTGGAGATTCCCGCCGGCAAAATCAAGTTGCACACTTGGATTCACTATCCACAGGGAGACGGCAAGGCTCCGGTAGTGCTGATGATGCACTACGACGCGGGCTTTGACGATTTGCAGCGCGCAATGGCGGATCAATTGGCCTCGGAAGGTTTTCTTGTCCTTGCGCCGGATTTGACCTCGGGCATGGGCCCGAAGAGCGGCAACTTCGAATCCTTTAAATTTCCAGACGAAGCATTAAAGGCGCATCTCAAGGTGCCGGCGGCCGAGGCGATGCGGCGCTATCGCGCCGCTTACGACTATGCGATGAAGATGCCGCGCTCGAACGGCAGAGTCGCGAGCGTGGGTTGCGGACTTGGCGGCACCTATAGCTTCCGTTTTGCGGCGGAAGCGCCGAAGCTGGATGCCGCGGTGGTCTGGTACGGAGCCGCGCCTGATGCGGGGATCATCGCGAAAATCAAGGCTCCGGTGCTGGGGCTTTATGGCGGTGACGACCCAGTGATTACTCCGACGGTCGATGCCACGAAGGACGCGATGGCGAAGGCCGGAAAAACCTACGAGCCGCACATATATGACGGCGCCACCAATGCATTCATGACGTATCAGGCCGAAGGCGGCAATGGGCTGGCGACGGCGCAATCCTGGATCTTAGCGATGGAATATCTGAAGGAGCACTTACGATGACGAGCACTCGGAAGTGGACGATCTCGACGGCGATGGTTCTGGCGGCGGGAGCCGCGGCGGTGATGACTCCGCGGGCCGAGGCGCAAAGAGCCGGAAAATCCGGCGTGTCGATCGCCAAGCCGGCGAACGCGAGCGCGACGTTGCGTTCGATGTTGCCGGCGTCGGCGGATTCCAAGAAGCTGCTCGAAACGACGCCAAGGTGCCGCGATTGGGTGGGCATTCCTTACGGCGATTCGGTGCTGCTGGCGTTCGTTGTTTATCCGGAGCGGTCGGACAAGGCTCCCGTGGTATTTGTTTCGGCAAAGCACGAGGGATTTAACCCTTGGGTGCGCGCGGTAGCGGATCAAATCGCGGCGGAAGGGTTCATCGCGATTGCAGCCGATTTGATGACGAGTCAGGGACCGAAGGGCGGCGATAGCGAAGCTTTCGCAACGCCGGAAGCCTTGCACTCCGCGATGCAGAAGCTTGGGCCTGCGGAGATCGCGCGTCGCGAGAATGCAGTTCGCGAATATGCGTTGGCGCTTCCGGCTGCCGATGGCAAGAGCGCGGATCTGGTGCTCGACAGCAAGACGAACATGTTGCACGCGTCGGTTCCGGGCAAGGGCGCGAAGAATTTCCGCTTAGGCACGAGCGGCTGGTCGGAGGGCATGCGGTTCCTCACCGAGCAGACGGACAACCATCCGCAGTTGGGCGACGACACGATGATGATGGCGATGGATCATGCCGGTCACATGGGGCATGGCGGGATGATGACGGTGCAAGGGGGCATCGCGATGGCTCCACAGCGCGGGCTAGCGGCGGCGGGCAGCGTCGGTGCGGCCGGTACCAGCACGGTGGAGAAGCAGCCGAATTTGCCGGCGGGCTACTACACGGCGCTATCGACCTTGAATAAATCGAAAATGCGCAAGGAGTGGGTGGACATTCCTTACGGCGATATCAAGCTGCACACGTGGGTCGAGCATCCGGCTGGCGAAGGCAAAGCAGGCGTCGTGCTGGTGATGCAATTCGGCACTGGCATGGATGAATGGGTCCGCGCGGTGGCGGATCAACTCGCGCAGGAAGGCTTTATTGCTGTTGCTCCAGATATGTGGTCGGGCACTGGGCCTAACGGCGGCGGACGGGAGAGCTTCCAATTCGTTGATGACGCCATGCGCGCGGGGGCGAAGATCACTGGCGACGAAAAGCAGAAGCGCTACAGGGCGGCCTGGGAGTGGGCGATGAAGCTGCCGCGCGCCAACGGGAAGAGCGCCACCATTGGTTTTTGCGACGGAGGCGGACAGAGCTTCCGCTTTGCGGCCCTGAATCCTGAGGTCAACGGCGCGGTGGTGTATTACGGGACGCCGCCGACCGACGAGGAAATGGCGCGTATCAAGGCTCCGGTGATCGGCTTCTACGGCCAGAACGACGCGCGTGTGACAAGCACGGTGGCGCCAACGACTGAGAAAATGGAGAAGCTGGGCAAGGTGTACGAGCCGCACGTGTATTCGAAGACGACGCACTCCTTCCTGTATTTCCAGGAGATGGCGGGCAATCCGGCGGCGATAAACGATGCCTGGCCGCGCACGATCGCGTTTTTCAAAAAGCACCTGAACTAGTAGAGGACAGGGGATAGGGGACATCCATACTAAATAAGAGTGGACAGTCAGCTTGAGTAGTTCCGACCGGCTCCCCTTCCGCGCGACCAGTGAAGCTGCGTCGTACGACGGCATCGCTCGGATGCCTGTGGCCGTACTGTTGGACAACGTCCGCAGTATGTATAACGTCGGGTCGTTCTTTCGCACCGGCGACGCGGCCGGGGTTGAGATGCTGCATCTTTGCGGCATCACGGCCTATCCTCCCAAGAAAGCGATTTCGAAAACGGCGCTGGGGGCGGAAGATACGGTTCCGTGGAAATACGAGCGCGATGCGGTGCCGGCAACGGCAGCCATGCGGTCCCGCGGATTCGAGATCGTCGCGATTGAAACCAGCGCCCGTGCGGTGGACCTGTTCGACTGGATTCCGCGCTTCCCTGTCTGCGTCTTGTTCGGGCACGAGGTGGATGGCCTGAAGCCCGAGTTGCAGGAAATGGCGGATACGCACGTCCGGATTCCCATGCTGGGGCAGAAGCATTCGTTAAACGTGGCGACTTCTGGGGGCGTGGTTCTCTATGAACTGCTCCGGAAATACCGCGACATGCTCCGCGCGTGCGGTAGGTAACTTCCTTAAAACCAGATAGTTAGCCCGCTCAGGTATTTCTTGCCCTAGCCGGCTCCACTTTCCCGGGAACCGAATCGGGCGGGCCGGTGTCTATTCCATTGTTGAGAGCGGTACACTTGAAACTTGGCGAGGCGCTGTGGCCGATACTGCAATAGGACTACCGTTCGAAATTTCGCGTGAAGCGCCTGCCGGGTTTGAGGTGGATTGTGCGCTTATTGAGCGATTGCGCGCGTGCGACGAGGCTGCCTACGAACTTCTGATTTCTCGATTCGAGCGGCCTGTCTACAATCTCGTCTATCGCCTGATGGATGATGCATCGGAAACCGCCGATGTAGTGCAGGAGGTTTTCCTGAAAGTGTTTCGGAATGTCGGATCGTTCCGTCAGGAAAGCTCGCTGAAGACATGGATTTACCGGATCGCAGTAAATGAGGCCCGTAACCACCGGCGGTGGTTCGGTCGCCATTGCAAGCAGGAAGTTGGGCTGGAAGCGGAGCGTGACGATTCCTACTCCGTGGCGGAGCATTTGACGGATCCGGGGCCGAGCCCGTTCGATGTTGCAGCGGATTTGGAAACACAAGCACTGTTAGTTGCCGCCTTGGCTGATGTGAAGCCGGCGTTTCGGGCGGCCTTGGTACTACGGGAGATTGAAGGCTTGAGTTACGAAGAGATCGCACAAATCCTCGATGTTTCCCTGGGAACTGTGAAATCCAAGATTTTGCGAGGCAGGGAAGCGCTGAAAGAATCGTTGCTGGCCAGGTTAAAGCCAGCGGCCGGCGTTACGAATGGATGGCGGATGAGGGAGATGACCGCGGAATGAAACAGAATCTGCAACATCTTCTGCGCTCCCCTGGCGCGGTGAGCCAGGCGCTCGGGCAATTGCCCGCCGTGAAGCCTAGTCCGGAAATGCGGACTCGTCTGCAGGTGGTGGCGTCGCGTGAGCGGCAGCGCCGCATGGCACGGCGGGATCTGCGTGCGCGTCTCACAACGATGTGGGACCGCTTCGATTTGGTGTTCCAACATTTGCTGCGGCCGTTTGCCGTACCGTTCGCCGGCGGAGTTTCCACGGCTGTTGCATTGTTTGTGACGTGCGTGGTTCCCGCGTATCCGTTGCGGACGCAGGATGCGTTTGATGTTCCCACGGTGCTGTTCACGCAAGTGGCTCTTAAAGGCAGCGCGGCGTTCAATCCCGGTGGCGAAGACGTCGTCGTGGATGTGAACGTGGACGGCCAGGGCAAGATGATCGATTACGCGATTGTCTCTGGCGCGGCCATTCGTGCGAATGTGCAATTGCGGCGGCGGCTGGAGAACGTGCTGGTATTTACGGAGTTCACCCCGGCGACGGTGTTCGGTCAACCCACCCGCTCGAAGATGCGGATGATGTTCACCGGCATCGACGTGAAGGGCTGAGGGGCGACGTCTGGGCCGGCGTTTTGGGCAGCATTTCCTTGCCCGCAAATCCATTCTGAATCGCATTGCGGACGCCGCTTGCGCGGAGTCGCCGGCGACGGTCATTGAGATTGGTCCCGGCAAGGGCGCGCTCACGGAATGCCTTCTCGAGTATCCCGGCCGCGTGATTGCAATTGAAGTAGACACCGTTCTGGTGCACTATCTGCGCCAGAAATTCCGCGACACCGTCGAGAGCGGCAAACTCCAGATCATTGAAGGCGATATCCTCAAGACCGATCTTGCGCCGCTGGGCAAGCGTCCGGTGATTGCGGGAAACCTTCCTTACTACATCACCTCGCCCATTCTGGACAAGGTTTTCGCACTGGCGGGCCAATGGCAGCGCGCGGTTTTCCTGGTGCAGGCCGAGGTTGCCGAACGGATTACCGCTGAGCCCGGCAGCCGCGATTTTGGATACCTCAGTGTTCTGGCGCAGATTCATTCGTACGCGGAAATTCTTTTTCCGGTTTCGAGGGAGGCGTTTCGTCCGCCGCCCAAGGTGGAAAGCGCCGTCATCCGGTTGACGCCGCGCGATGCCGCGGCGGAGATGGGCATTCGCGACGTTCCAGGATTCCTGAAATTCGCACAAGCCTGTTTCCGGCAGAAACGCAAAACGCTGCGAAATAATCTGGCTCCGGTGTATGGCACGGAGCGTGTTGATGCTCTGCCGGAAGCCAAGCAACGCGCCGAACAGTTGAGCGTTGAGCAACTGGTCGCGATCTACGAAACGCTGCAATGAAGCGGTGCACGGCTTTAAGCATTCCGGTTTTGCGCGAACAAATTATCGCCTGCGAGCGTTGTTCGCGTTTACGCAAGCACTGCAAGGAAGTGGCTGAGGTGAAGCGCCGCGCCTACCTGGATTGGGATTACTGGGGAAAGCCGGTGCCGCCGCTGGGTGAGGCGACAGCGAAAGTTTTGATTATCGGGCTGGCTCCTGGTGCGCATGGGGCGAATCGAACGGGGCGCATGTTTACGGGCGATAGCTCCGCGGATTTTTTGTTTCGCGCTCTATGCGATACGGGCTTCGCATCGCAGCCCTCCAGCGTTTCGCGAGAAGACGGGCTGAAGCTGATCGATTCCTACATCACTTGCGCGGTGCGCTGCGCTCCTCCGGATAACAAACCGTTACCTGCTGAGGCAACCCGATGCCGTCCGTTTCTGGAACGTGAGCTAGAGCTATTGCGCGATGTTCGTGTGGTGGTCGCGCTTGGCAGATTCGGCTTCGACGCTTACTTGAGTATCCTGCGAGACAAGGGCGTGATCGAGCGGCGCTCCGCCTTTGCCTTCGGCCATGGTTCCGAACACCGTTTGGGCGAGGGGCAACCGTTGTTGATCGGGTCCTATCATCCGAGCCAGCAAAATACCTCTACCGGAAAGCTGACGCGGCCGATGTTGCGGTCGGTGTTCGAGCGCGCCCGGGCGATTCTCTCAGAGGCCTAGTTCTTCGGATAATACAAAAATGCGGGCTCGCCTGGAGCGCTACTTCGAATTCGAAAACCTGGGAACAAACTGGCGGACGGAACTTCTTGCCGGGCTGACGACGTTCATGACGATGTCCTACATCATCTTTGTGAATCCGTCGATTTTGCAGGAGACGGGCATGCCGTTCGATGCCGTGGTGGCCGCCACCTGCTTCAGCGCCGCGTTGGGCAGCATCTTAATGGGCGTCTTCGCGCGTTATCCCATCGCGCTTGCACCGGGCATGGGCCTCAATGTGTATTTTACGTACACGGTGGTGAAGGGATTGGGCATTCCCTGGCAGACAGCGCTGGGGGCGGTGTTTCTTTCGGGCGTGGCGTTCCTGTTATTAACCCTCGTTGGTGTGCGGCAATTGATTGTGGAAGCGATTCCGCGTGAGCTTTATTCGTCCGTTGCCGCGGGTATTGGTTTGTTCATTGCGATGATCGGTATGCGCAATGCCGGATTTATTGTGCCGAGTCCGGCGACGATGGTCACACTTGGAAATTTGCGCGACAAGAATACGGTGCTGGCGGCATTTGGATTGATTACCATTGCCGCGCTTTCGGCATGGGGTGTACGAGCCGCGATGTTGATCGGAATTGTCTCCACGACGGTTGTGGGCGCATTGTTTGGTTTGGTGAAGTTCGCGCCGCACGCGTATCACTTCTCGGATATAGGAGCCGTCGCGGGACAGTTGGATATCGCGTCCGCGTGGAAGATCGGCCTGCTGGATATTCTCTTCGTGTTTCTGTTCGTCGATCTCTTCGACAACCTGGGAACGCTGGTGGGTGTGGGAACGCGGGCGGAACTTTTCGATAAGTCCGGCCGCATTCCTAGAATCCGGCAAATTCTGTTCACGGACGCCGCAGCCACTATGGCCGGAGCCGTGGCTGGGACTTCGACGGTGACCAGTTACATAGAAAGCGCTGCTGGTGTCGCCGCCGGGGGGCGCAGTGGTGTGACTGCGATTGTCACGGGACTGCTCTTCATTATTTCGTTGTTCGTCGCGCCCTTGGTAGGCGCGGTTCCGGCGTCGGCAACGGCGCCGGCGCTGATCGTTGCCGGATCGCTGATGCTCACGCACCTGGGCGACGTTGCGTGGGAGGATGCCTCGATTGGGATTCCGTCATTCCTCACGATGATCACCATTCCGCTCAGCTTCAGCATCGCTAATGGTCTTGCGTTTGGCTTCACCAGCTACGCGTTGCTACGCATACTACGCGGCGAGTTCCGCAAGACGCATTGGTTGGTGTACGTGCTGGCCGCGCTGTTTATCGCCCGCTTTGTATACTTGGGCTCGGCGTAAAGGAACTCATGGTGACATTGCCGATGCGGACCAGGTGGCGCCCACGCGGCAGGATTAGTACCTTGCCCGCCATCAACGGCACTGTTTCCATTCCGTCAATTTCCAACCGCCCCGGTGTTCCGTCGAGCATCACCAGTGCGCGTGCGCTCGAGTAATAAGCGAACTCCGTGGCGTCCGCGGCGATGCGAGCGGAGGTGATCTCTCCGTTGATGCCGAGCACTCGGATGCGCGGTGCTTCTGTTCCCGCTTCGATGACGTGCGTACCCGCGGGCAGCCACGCGACCGTTCCGCTACTGATGGGCCAGGGAACGCCGTCCACAAGAAGTGGACCCTGCCACGGCAGCCCTATGCCGCGTTTTGCATGCACCACCAGCTTGCCATTCACTTGCTCGGCACGCTCCACGGCGGCTGCGGCTGAGGGGAGCCACTCCTGATCCGTGCGTGCAATCGAGTTTTCGAAGTATAGAGCGACGCGAGGGAAAGACGCGGCCGCTTTATGCACAAGTTGGAAGAGTTCGGTGCCTGTCTGCTGCTTGGTGGGATACACGTCCTGGTATCGCTCGACGATATTGATGTCGATGGCGAGCTTCTCTTGCGCGGGCGTCTCCATTGCGTAGCGCGCGGCGATTTGCGGATAGCGCTTCGGTCCCAGATTCCAGATGGTTGCCGGATCTTCGATGAGGAACGTGAAATCGTGCTCCTTAAGTAGGGGCAGTACGCGCGATGTGTCGGCGCCGAGTTTGTCGCGGACGCTGGAGTCGAAGCGGTCGTCGATGTGCGTCAACGCGATATCGAGATGCGGTTTTGTTTTGCGGATGGCTTCTGCTTCGCCAATCCAGCGGTCCTGCATGCGGCGCGCGAGTTCGCGGCGGTAGTCGAGGAACTGCATCAAGCCGGGAGTATTGCCGGGCCAATATTTTGGGGATTGAATGTCAAACAGCTCCATCGGATCGAAGCCGTTGGAGTTGTTGAACTCCGCGCGGATGTCCCGGTTCATCGGCGTAAAGCGGGCGGGATTATCGTGGCCTTCCAGCGATTCGAAGTACATCTCCGCCAGATTCAATCCATCCCAATCGAAGTGAGTCATTAAATCGCGAAGTCCAGCGGATGCAGCTGCGGCGGCCTCTGGATTGGCCAAGTTTATGAGCTTGCGCCAATCAAGCTGGGCATCCTGCAGAAGCGCCGTCTTCTCGCGCCACTGCGGATAGGCGTTCCAGAATGCCTCGCTTACGTGCGGAAACTCCACCCACGCGTAAACCAAAATCGCGTGGCGATGGCACGCGTCGATCAGCTTTTTCAGGTACTCGTCGTTCTGCGGATCGCGTTCCCAGAAGTGCCAGGCCGCGACGTGCAGGGCAGAGATGCCCGACGCCCGCCAGCGTGCTGCGAAGAAATCAAGATCTACACGGGATCGGTAGGCCGAATCGAAAAATGCCCACAAGCGCGCCGAGTGGAACGGCGGCTCCAAGCCTAGATCCGCCAAAGCCTGTGCGATGTAAGGGAAGCGCTCATAGCCTTGCGCACCGGGCGATGTCGCGATCCAAAGAACCGCGCCTGCGCCCTTCCGATATCCGGCGAGCAAAGGCGTCCGTTGATATCGTTCGCGGGCGAAGACCTTGGCATCGCGCGGGACCTGGAAGGTAGGAAGATCGACGGACTTTTCCCAAACAATCCGTAACTGAGGGGCGCGGAGGTCCTCCACGCTTTGCACCGGGGTGCGGGGTTGCCCCGTTGCTTTGAAGCCCAATGTATTTGCGAGCGGAGAATCGCCTTCGACTACCAGAATGGTCCCGCGACTCACTCGCTCCAACCATTCGGCCGCGGGCAAGTCTATACCGCGGGGCGCGACGATGACGGCGGCGCTTGCCGTGGGTCCGTCGAGCAATCCGATCGAAGAGAGAATCTCCGGCCATGAGCCGGGCTCCTCGCCGAGGACGTGATATTGAAAACGAGGCGCGGCCGACAAATACGCGCTGCAACATAACAGCGCAGCGGCAAGCGCGAAGGGACCGCATCGTCTATCTGGTGAATGCATACCAAAGTCCAATACGAAGATCGTGGAATGCACCCGTGCCATCTAAGTGGACGCCGCGCAGCGCGTTCACCGAAAAAAGGAAAGGCAGCGAGCCCACACGGAAGCGCACGCCGGGGCCGATTTCCGCGTAGTTGGCCCAGTGCTCACGCTTGAAGTCCGTGGTGACGCCGAAATTCCAAAACACCTGGGCGCGCGAACCTTTGTAGCCCAGGCGGTTCTGCGAATAGAACAACGTGTCGCGATTGAACCGGTGCACGTAGACCAGATCGTCGTTCGTCTCGGCCAGCAAACTGCTTTCGCCGAAGGATTTCGCATACGTAATGCCGCCGCGGTAATCCGGTTTGCCACGCGTCGGGTCGCCAGGCGATTGGCGGAAGCGAACGGCTTCCCCGGCTTCAAGCCAACCGCTTGCGCCATGCCACGTTTTGGTGGCGATGCCGAGCGCGGGAATCGCACTTTGTTCTGAGTAAAACTGCGGTGCCAGAGAGGGCGCCGCCTGCGTGACGCCGCGGGTATCGCCGATGAATCGCAGCGAAACATACGGACGGAACCAACCGTTCGACGTTCGCCATTCTGTTTTCACTTGCGAGTAAAAGAAAAGGTCGTGCCAGCGCGTGGAAAACATAGGAAAGGCCCACACGGTGGTGCGGAGACGTTCGAATTGAGGAGCCAGGTTCCGGTAGGCGCGCGTGGCTTCTTTGGAAGTTTTGCTGTCCGGACTTGCGCTGGCCATCTTGAACCAGCGGACGGCGTCGCGGTCGTTTTGCAATTGGTTGTAGGTCCACCCGAGCTTCAGCATTGAGGCAAAATCTACCGGGTCATTTTCCACGGCAGTGTTGAGATATTTTATGGCGTCCTGCAGGTAGCCCTTTTCGATGCTCTTCGCCGCAAGTTCGCGGGCTTCGTTGGATATGTTTTGACGCGGTTCTTCCACGCGTCCGCGTAACGTTTGTGGTTTTTCGAGGGCCTTGCGGACGCGATCAGCGAGTTCCTCGTTATCACTCGCGAGCACGCGATTGAGCAGCGGCATCGCGCCCCTGGTATCACCGCGAGCGAGCTTCAATAGACCCAACTGCGCGACAACGAACAGGTCATCCGGATCGCGTTCCAACACCGTCGCGAACTGCTTTTCGGCTTGTATGTTTTGCTGCAGTTGCAATTGAAGGAATGCCAGTTCCCGCCGAAGCCCTGTGTTCGGTGGATCCAGTTCCAGGGCCTTTTCGAATTCGTACACATACGGATATCGCGATCCGAGCAACTCCCGAGCCTGCTCGGCGATTCGTGGTTCAGCGCCTCGCGATACTGCGAGCAAGGCCGAGAAAGCATCCTCTGCGCGCTCCTGCTGTCTCCACGCGCGGCCCAGATCGAGCAGCAGATCCCGTCGCGTTGGACGCAGGCGCCACGCCCTTTCGTAATGTATGGCCGCCAGCGCGATGTCGTCCCGCTGCTCGGCCAGCCGGGCCAGTTCCTCGTGACCGCTGAAGTTTTCGGGCGACGCTGCGAGTGCCTGCTGCCAGCGCGCGATGCCATCACGAAGGGGGCGGTCGATATTCTCAAAAGCTTCGGCCGCCGTGGAGTTGACCGCCTTGTACTTGAAAAAGACACGGCGGGCAGTGACCTCTTGCTTCGTTTCGTAACAGAGGAAGGCGTACTCGAGAGCCACGTGCTCATCGGCCGGATCCAGGCGCATTGCTTCGGCGAACTGGTCGCGGGCGCGGGTGTTCTCGCCTATTTTGATGAGCGTGTACGCGAGATCCTTGCGGATGGAAGGCCGGTCCGGGGCAAGCTTCACTGCCTGTTCAAATGCCGAGACGGCGCGCTCGTAGTCTGACTGCCGCAATGCCTCGTAAGCCTTTTCGAGCAGCGGGTAAGAAGGATCGGCCGGTTGCGCGACCGCGGTCAGCGCGAAAAGGGCCGCCAGGGCAACTAGGATTATCCTGGTCACGAAAACCTCCTCCAGGGATATCTAGTTAGTGCGCCGGAGCGGCCAGATTTCTCTTAGTAATCTGCGGACCATGGCAAATCTACTATTTCTTGTCGAACAGGTGGGGGATATCTTTCTCGTTCTCAAGGCAGATGTAGTCGAGCAATTCCGTATCGGGCTGCAACGTCTGGCGGAGGGTTGTGGCCCACGGCTTCGTGAACACCTTCGGATCGTCCACGGTTACTTCCACTTCCAGCGTCCCGAAGTTCGGCCGGCGGAACTTTTCGGTAATTTTCGCGGCGTCGCTCATGGGGGTGCCATTGCGGTCGAGCCACATGCCATCGCGGAAACCTTCGGTCCGTACGACGAGCGTATCGCCCTCCCAGCGCCCGGTCGAGTAGCCGTTCCAAGTTGGCAGCATGTCTGCAGGCAATGCGCGACCATCGGTGAAGATCTGGCGGTAGCTCGCGTTGCGTTCGTTGAGAATGGCGAGCAGGCCCGGCACCTGAATCATTTTGCGCAAGAGATCGACCGTGTGGGCTTTGATAATCCCGTGCGGGACGCAAAGTGTATCCGGGTCGTTCAGTCCATTACTAGCGGTACGTTTCTTGACGATTTCCGCCGCCCAAGGCTGATAGGGCAAGCCGCCGGGCATGCCGTATCCCATGTCATAGAACTGCTCGCTGGCTTGGAAATCGGCGCAGCCGCCGGGTGGGCAGGGCCGGTCATGCTCCTGGAGCCAGAGTCCCGAGAAATCGGGCTTACCATCCGCGGCGCGTGGTGCGGGCGCTTTGAGATTCGCTTTGCCATCGGCAAGGCGCGGGAGGCCCGGAGTGGGGTAATGCAGCCACTGGGCATCGAGTGCCCCCGCCGCCAACAGACCCGCGATAAGCAATCTCCGTTTCACATTCGTATCCGTTGGGCCGGTTTATTGGCCCACCATATGTTTCTGGTCCTGCTCGTTGTCGCAAACGTATTCAATGAACTCGGTGTCCGGCAACAGGTGGAAACGGAAGGTAGCGCCCCACGGGCGCGCGTAGGATTTCGGATCGTCGATGGTGATCTCCATCGTCATGTGCCGGTAGTCGCTTCGCCGGAACCGTTCCGTCGTTTTAAGCGCTTCGGAGTGTGGATGGCCGTCGTCATCCAGCCAGCTTTTGTCGTTGAAGCCGCTTGTTTCGATCACGAATGAGTCGCCCGCCCAGCGGCCGACGGAGTAACCGAACCACGCGGGCTCGGGCGCTTTGGGCAGTGCGCGGCCATCGGTGAAGATCTGGCGGAAGTCAACGAACTCCTCGTAGAGAATTAGCGTGAGGCCGGAAGTGTGAAGGAACTTGAACGGCGAGGGGACGATCATCGCATCCGGAATACCATGCGGCATGCACTTGCCCGATGGACGGTCTTTGGCGGCACCCGCAAGGCGCATTTTGTAAATTGCCTCTGCCGCCGGGGTGAGAGCAACCTGCGGCCCATCAGCCATCATGTTGAACTGCAGGTGATTGTCGTCCACTTGCCAGATGCCTGAGAGATCGATCTTGCCATCGGCGAGCTTGGGCGCTGGACCCGCGAGATTGATCTTGCCATCGGCTGTACGTGGGGCCTTCTCGTCGGGCCGTGTGGGCCATTGCGCGAGCAGAGGTGCTGACAACGATCCCGCGAGGAAGAGGAACGTGGTCAGCCGGCGCATTCGGAGCACAGACTCCATGTTAGGGCAGTGTATCACTGAAAAAGAAAACCCCGCCCTTGCGAGCGGGGTTCGTAAAAAGAATGGTCTTGGTCTTAACCTTACTTCGCCAAGCACGGCGTGGGATCCCAGCCGCGATTGTCCGGCACCGGCTTCCAAGTGTAGGTGCGGATGAATGGCTGGTTCAGGTACGTTGGATCCTCGACGAAGGCCGTCATCACCAAGTAGGGTATGTCTCCGTCCTTGAGGAGATTGAAGTACTCGGTCAACACAGCCTTATCGCTGTACGGCACGCCGTTTTTGCGAAGGTAGCCGGGCTTCATGTTATTCGTGGTCACCTTGAGCGTTCCTGTTGGCGGAGGGCCAGCCGGCCCACGACGTCCGCCGAGCGCGGGAACAAACGTGTCGCCGGTGAACAATTGCACGTTACCCGGCGCCAGCCAGATCGCCTGCGAATCGCCCTGCCACGAAGCGGCGGCCTTCGCTCCCGTCTGCGCGTTGAAGTGGAAGATGCGAGTCTGCGTGCCGGTGTCGATATCCAGCTTTAGCGTATTATCGTCCTGCCATACGATATGCATGCGGCCCGGACGCTGCATGATGCCGACGGCGCCGTAAGCTCGGCACGCGTTGCCATCGGCTTCATCCTTCACCGGATCCCATGCTTCCGCCGCCTTGCGCGCAGCCGCGTTGACCGGCATGTAAGGGATGTCGCCCTTGATCGGCGTGACGCGGAAGCGCCATTCGTCGACAATCTGGGAAACCCAATAGCCCGTGATATCGATCGGCGCCACTGATTTCCCGGTGCGCGGCGGACCCGCCGGAGCCTGCCCACCTTGCTGCGCGCTCAGCGGAGCTACCGCAGCCACGGCCAGAAGCGCGTAAATTCCAATCTTGCTCATGTCGTTTTCCCTGCGCTCCCTATTTCTTCTGAGCCGGAGGATTCTTCAGGCTCTGGTAAACCACTTCCACGAACTTATCCGGCGTCATGCGTTCACTGATGCCGAAACGTCCGTCCCAATCTTCCGTGGGCCGCATCGCTTTGATCTGATCGAGCGTTTTGCCGTTCTTCATGGCATCTTGAACGCGGTCGCGAATGATGGTCACCATGTCGCGGTAGTAAGCTACATCCGCCGCGTCGGTGATGCGTCCGTGGCCCGGCACGATGAACGTGCCGCCTTCCGAACGATACTCCGGAACGATGATGTCGAGCATGCGGTTCAAGCCGGCCAGCACGCCTTGCACACTGCCGCCTTCGCCAAGGTTAATGGGCGGATAGCTGGCCATCGTGAATATGTCTCCGGCCGCGAGAACGTCGGACGTGCGGAAGTGTACGATGCTGTCGCCATCCTGAATCGCGTTGGCGAAGTGGTACATCACCACCGCTTCGTCATTGAAGAAATGGCTGAGCTTCATCGTGTTGCCGAAGAAGGTTTGCGTCGGGAGGCCCTTGTACGGCATCTTCGCGTCGCTCAGACGCTTCAGCACATTTTCGTGCGCCGCCACTGCGGCACCTTCGCCCACGTCCGAGAGGTCGCCCGCCACGTTGCCGCCGGTGAACGTCTTACCCGCGACGGCGATCTTTACGTTGCCACCCACGTGATCCGGCAAAGCGCTGGTGTTCAGTACGAAACGAATCGGCTTCGGCGGACGAATGCCGGTGAGAACGGTGCCCGAGCCACCCGAGCCTAAATTCCTGGTAGCGGGTTGCTTGAACGCCGCCAGATCCATCGCCAGATGATTCACGGCGGCGAGGACTTTATCGGCGTTCTTTTCGAGGCCCGTATCCACCATCAACGTGCCATCCGCCCCGGTGGAGAGCACGATGTTTGAGCCCGCTCCCCCCAACAAGTAAATGTTCCCGCGAATGGGAACAATCTCAATTTGGCCGTCGCTTGAATCGACAACTTTCACTTGCTGGGCAGCGGCAAATACCGCCAGCGACGCCATGCCCACCAGAGCCGCGCCTGCGATCGCCCAACGTTTGGTTCGCATTTTCAAAATAGACTCCTGAATTCTTGTGCCCTTACCGCTCTACTTCGCCGCGCTGGCCGGACCGGTCTTCACGCCGTTCACTTCGCGCAAAATCTTCTTGGCGAGTTCCGGATACATGGTTGCCGCGCCGCCCTGGTTCGCTTCCATCGGGATGCTGTACTTTTTGCCGAAATCCGAAAGGAACGGATTCTGCCCGGGCAGGTAGTGCGGCACGATGCCGGCCGGACGATCCACTTCTTCCACCACTTCGCACGGGTACGGAGGAATGCGCATCTGTGGCTGCAGGCGGTATTCGCTCGCGCGAATCAACGGTTCGGTGAGATAGATGGGGTCGGTCGCGATGGTCACCCATGTCAGGATGTCGCCACGGCGGATCCAATATTGCGTCAAGGTTGCCTCATCGCTCGAAGGAACGCCGTTGCGGCGGTAGTAATCTTCCTTCAGATGGGTCGTCGTGATCTTCAGCATGTCGCCGATCCATTCGGCCTTCGAGAATCCGCCCCACGTATGCGGCGCATACTTCGAAGGACGCGGACGGTCGTCCATGTAATACGGATTGTCGATGGAGCGCAGCCACTCGGCGTGCCAAGAGACGATTTCACGCGAATCGGGATCAATTTCTTTCCAGATGCGGACCTGCGAAGGACCGCGCGAAATATACATGGCGCCGTGCGGGCGGCATTGCCACTCAGGCAGCGTGTAGAGCGACGCATTCCAGGTCTGGGAGCGAAGCGCGCCGGCCTTGCTCATCGGAATGCCGATAAACTCGCCCGTATACGGATTGCCCGTGTTGTCTTCATCCTGTACCGGCGCCCACTCGCCCGAAAACTCGTTCTGCGCCATCGCGGGAACTCCAAGCACGGCGATCAAAACGGCCCCGGCAAACGCCGTAGGCAGTACTCCAAAAATTCTGCGCATAGAAAACCTCAGCTTGAATATTCTATCAGCAAACTGATATGCCGCTCTAGGGAGATCGTAGGATTATTGGGGTACGCAGGGGGAGTGTGATGCGGTATGGTGAGGTGAATCTGGGCTCGCGAAATGCCGGAATTCGCAGTGCGCCTCGAATCGGCGGCGAAGAAGCAGCTTGGAGCTGACAAGGGCAAGCAAATCGGCGAAGGGAGGTAAGGCACTTGGCTAGAAAGCCTCCGCCTGAAAGAGTATCGGAGAATGTTTTGTTTCTCGCGAGTTCTGCTGTCGCCAATGCGCCGCTCCTCAAACGGTTGACGGTCTGGTTGTTGGAACGATTGATCGAGGTTTGCCTTCTTGGTGGCCTGTTCGCCTACCTCGTGTCGCTCAGTGCTAAGGACCCAACGTTGACATTGCGAAACGCATTTTCCGCCTTTTGGGTCTATGGGAGTGTGGTCGCGGTCGTCCTGTTTCTTAATGGCTACTACGTGACGACAGCTCTCTTCGGGGTGATATGGCGAGGTACCCGGGCATGGATCTACCCAGCTATTACACTCTTTCTGTTCGTACTGCATACCCACATCATTTTCATGTATGCGGGCCCAGACATTACTCCAGAGGTGCGAGCCATGCAGCTGCCGTTCGCTTTTGGAGGATCAGGGATTGTCTCTCTCTGTGCTTTTGCCGGAAGCCGCGTCCTAGCCAAGTGGACCAGTGTGCCTTTTGAGCCGAATGCCTACCTAAACGCTCTCGGAGTCATCGTCCTCTTGTTCGGGCTCAGTAACGCCGCACACTTCCTGCGACCGGTTGTCGGTAACACCGCCTTTCGCGCGTATGGGTTACCTTTTGCCTTTTATCGGGAAGGTGGGTTTGTAAGGGAATGGGTGTGGAAACCTGGCGAGTTCCTTTGGATTGGAATCGCGGCTGACCTAGCGATCGTCGCCGTTTCCATTTTGCTCCTTGGTAGAATGCTGTTCGCCGTTAGATCGGAACACTGATCGCGTCCGGGCTTCTCCAGGCCGAGGCCCCGGTGCATGTTCTACTGTCCGATATAGCGTTCCCACAGATCGTTTCTGATACCCTGTCCTAGGTAAAAGGAGTGATTATGCCGAAGCGCGCTCTTTTGGGTCTCGTGCCGTTGCTGCTAATGTCCGCCGCTGCGAATGCGCAGATTACCCGGAATCCGCTGCCTGAGCCGGTCATCAAGCGGAGCATCGCGGTGGAGGTGAGGGATCTTTTCCGCCTGCCGGACACGCGCACGCTTCGCGCTCCGGAAAAAGATATTGATCCGGAGTCCTGGGCACGAGTCAGCTTCGTTCGCGACTTGCCCGATGGCCGCCGCTTCGCCAATGACTCTCGCGGTCTCCTTTACTTCATCGACGGCAACAACCAGCCGCATGTTTACGCGGATGTCGCCTCCGTTTTTCCGCTGGCCGTCTACAATCGCCTGGAGAGCGGCTTCATCAGTTTCACCTTCCACCCGGAGTTCGCTTCGAACGGCCTCTTTTACACGGTGCATACCGAAACAGCGCAGGGGAATCCGAAGGTGCCCGATTTCATCCCCATCGGTTTCGCGGCGAAGGATCTCACCTACCAATGGGTGATCACCGAGTGGCACACGAACAATCCCGCCGCAAACGTTTTTGAAGGGACGCGCCGCGAACTACTGCGGGGAGGCCACGTCACCACGAACCCGTCGCACACCATGGGCACTGTGGAATTCAATCCGAACGCAAAGCCCGGCGATGTGGATTACGGACTCCTCTACACCAGCGGCAGCGATTATGGCTTTAGCAACGGCGGTGGGCCGAATTCGAGCAACCCGGCGCAGACACAGCGGCTCGATTCGATCGTCACCGCGATTCTGCGCTTTGATCCGCGCAGCCCTTCGGTCACGCACGGGCAGAAGGGGTTGGGCGATTACACCATCCCCACGGCCAATAAGTTCGCGGCCGATGGCGATCCGAACACGCTGGGTGAAATCTAC
>JBEBFS010000147.1:0-5677 GCA_040081855.1 Bryobacteraceae bacterium
TGCTCGATGAACCCACCGCCTCGCTCGATCCTTCCACGGCTCAGGATATCCGGGCCAAGATCCGCGCATTTGTCGGCGAATACGCCGGCGGAGTCTTGTGGACATCGCACAACATGTATGAAGTGCAAGGTGTGTGTGACCGTGTGATGTTTCTCTCCCACGGCAAAATCCTGCTTGAAGGCGATCCGAAAACCTTGCCCGCGCAATACGGCAAGCCGTCGCTCGAAGAATTGTTCATCGCCGTCGCGCGTGAACCGCTCGAAGTCCGGGAGGTCGGATGAAGCTCCATCGTCTGGGCGCGATCGCCCTGCGAATGTACTACCTCTACAGCGGCAGCCCCACGCGCATCATGCCGTTGTTCGGATGGGTGGCCATCGATATTGTCGTGTGGGGATTCATCACCCGCTACCTGAACTCCGTTTCGGGCTCCGGATTTAATTTTGTGCCCGTCATGCTGGGCGCCGTGTTGATGTGGGATTTCTTCTCGCGTGTGATGCAGGGCGTCACCATGGCGTTTTTTGAAGACGTGTGGTCGCGCAATTTCCTCAATGTATTTGCAACGCCGCTGAGGGTTTCGGAATATCTCAGTGGCTTGGTCCTGGCCAGCATGGCCACCAGTTCGGTGGGATTAATCGCCATGCTGGTGCTCGCCGTCGTGGTCTTCGGCCTCACGTACCTGTCCGTGGGATGGCTACTCGCGCTCTTTTTGTCGATCCTCTTACTGTTCGGCATCGCACTCGGTATCATGGCCACCGCGATGGTCCTGCGCTTAGGCCCCGCCGCGGAATGGCTTGTCTGGCCGATCCCCGCAATGATCTCGCCTTTTGTGGGAGTCTTTTATCCCTTGTCCACACTCCCGCCTGCGATGCGCATTGTTTCGCGCATCCTGCCGCCATCGTACGTATTCGAAGGCCTGCGCGCGCTGGTGCTCGGAAAACCGTTTGAGATGTGGACTCTCTACCTTGGCGCACTTCTCGCCATTGGGTACGTCGGCCTGGCGGGTTGGTTCTTCAATTTGACGTACAAACAAGCGGTCCGCACAGGATTGATCGCGCGCTATAGCGCGGAGTCGCTGAGTTAATTCAATCGCGGTCTACCACGCCGCCTTAAACAACTCAAACGCCGCAGCCGAATCGAATGGCCTCGCGCTGTATCGTGCGGACCACTCCGCGGCGGCTTCGTCGGCCAAGCGCGGGAGCATTCCTTCGGGCACCGAAGCGTCGCGCAAGGTTCTCGGCAGTTCTGCGGCTCCGGCGAGGTCACGCAAACGGGCGTCGAGTTCCAGGCTGTCTTCTACGAGCAAACCCGAGTTCGCGCCTTCCTGCGTCCACGCCTCCTGATACCACTTCACCACGTGCGGCAGCATCAAGGCGATGGCCACGCCGTGTCCGATGCCGCAACTTGCCGTCAGGGCATGCGCCAGCGCATGTGTCGCACCTAGCGACGAATACTCCACGGCCAGTCCAGCCAAGTGCGATCCGAGTTGTACTGCGCCGCGCGCCTCCAGATCCTCCGGTACACGAACGCAGCGGGAAAAGTTTCCGTTCAGTAGTCTCCAAGCCTCCCGCGAAAAGCATTCGGAAATCGGCGTGCGCTTGGGCGACCACAGCGTTTCGAGTGCGTGCGAAATCGCGTCGAATCCCGCCGCCGCGGCCTGCTCCGGTTTCTGCGTCAGCGTCAACTTCGGATCCAGCAGCGCCACGCGATACGTCATCTTCGTGTCACCGATGTTGATACGCGACTTCGATGACGGATACGTCAGCCAAACGTCGCTCTGCGATTCGCTGCCCGTGCCCGCCGTCGTGGGTACGGCGATCATCGGCAGCAGAGGTTTTTGCGCCTTGCCGTAACCGCGGTAATCTGCAATGTTTCCACCATTGCTCAAAACCAGGTTGATCGCCTTCGCGCAATCGAGCGAACTGCCGCCGCCCAAGCCCACCACAAGATCGATGCCATGGGGAGCGGCGTAAGCCACACCAGCAGTCACGGAATCGAGGCTCGGTCCAGCGGAAAAATCATGGAACGCGTACACATCCATGCGGCGAGCCTTGAGCGACCGCGTGGCGTCGCGCACGTATCCTGCATCCACCATGCCGGGGTCGGCCACCACCAGGCAGCGCGTGCCGCCCAACTCGCGGGCCACCTCACCAAGGCGCGAGAACTCGCCTGCGCCAAATAGGATTCGGGTTCGGGGACGATAATCGAATGGATTCATCGGTTCAGACTAGGTTGTCACATTTGCGCTGCTTTTTGTTGCGGGGTCCGGCCGCTGGAATCCTCACTGCGGAGCGGCTTTGAGAAGCGCGCGCACGGCATCCACGCACAAGGCAGCAACGTGCTTCGACGCCGGCTCCAAGCCTCCGACGGTATCTTCCACCGTTTGCGCGTTGATTGCCTTTAATTCCGTGACGGATTTTCCATTCATCCACTCCGTGAGTGCCTGGCTGGCCGCGATTGACGCCGTGCAGCCGCGCGTCAAAAAGCGGGCCTCGGCCACATGCCCGTCTTCCATGCGAACGGAAAGCCGAAGCATATCGCCGCACGCTGGATTCGTCACATCCACCCGCATCGCAGGCTCCGGAAGTTCCCCGGCGCGGCTTTGTTCGCCTCCGCCACTCGCGTTGCGAAAATGACGCAGCAGACTCTCGCTATGCATTCGTGTTTCAATTATCGCTAAATGGGTACGGACTCGCAGACGCCGCAAGCGGGCACAAATGCACAAAAGAAAATTGTCGAAGTGGTGGCCGCTGTCATCGAACGCGACGGCCTGATCCTGATCGCGCAACGCAAGCCGGGCGCACGCCACGCTCTCAAATGGGAGTTCCCCGGAGGTAAAGTGGAACCCGGCGAAGAACCTCGCGACGCCATCGCGCGCGAGCTGCGCGAGGAGTTGGCAATCGATGCGCAAATCGGACCCGAGATCGAACGGTACGATTTTCTCTACAACGGCGGCGAATCCATCACTCGCTTATTCTTCTACCAAGTCACCGAATTTGCAGGAGACATGCAGAACCTCGACTTCGCCCAAATTATCTGGGCCAAGCGCGAAGCACTGCCCGATTACGATTTTCTGGAAGGGGACGTGGATTTCGTTAGGAGACTAGCAGGAAGGTGAATAGAGGGGCGGTACGTTAGGACCGCCCCTGGAAAGCAGACTTACTTCTCTTCGCCCGAAGCTCCCGTGAACGATGTTCCCAGGAATAGCTTCTTGCCATCCGTGAACGTCACGTCGCGGCCGTTCGCCCGGTTCGATCCGTCTTTGGACTGATATCCGTCCACCAGAATTTCCATGCCCGCGGTCACGGAATTCTTGGTCAAGCCTTTGCGCAGCAGCGTATTCGGACTTCCGCATTCCACCATCCACTCGGTGGTCTTTCCGGAATCGTCTTTCACTGCGATGTGAATCCACGCATGCGGATTGATCCACTCCATCTTGGTCACGGTGCCGCGAAGCTTCACGGCTTTGTTTGCATCGAACTCGGCGGCGAAAGCATGGTGAGCCCAAACGGGCGCGGCGGCCATCAGCAGTCCTGCACCCAGCATGCATGTCGATAGGATCTTCTTTATCATTCCCGTTCCTTTCGGATCTGAAAGTTCTTTCCGATTTACTTCGCCTTCATGGCCGCTTCTTTTTCTCTCGCGCGTTCGCCCGAAAGAATGCCGGAGAGACCGTAGTTGCCCTCATGGCACGCGTATTCAAAGATCGGGCCGGTGGATTTCTCCATCGGCAGCTCAAGCGTCCACGGTTTCGTGTACACGGTCGGATCCACAACCGTCGCCTGGTAGGTGATCATATCCGGAGCCGTGCGCGTGAAGCGTTCCGTCACCCGCAGGTTCTCGTCTGTCATGCCGTCGTATTGCGTGCCGAAGTGGCTGTGATCGTTAAACCGGATGTTCGACGATTCAATCACCAGCGTTTCGCCTTCCCAGTGGCCCACGGAATCGCCCATCCACTGCGCGACGTCTTTCGGCAACTTTTCGCGTTTGGTGATCGGCACCGTGCGCGTCTGGTGCGCCATCTCGGAGTAGATCGTCACAAAGCCCGGCGTCTGGATAATCTGATACAGGTTGTTGTAATTGCCCGGCACCAGCGGCGGACCCGACTGCGAGAAGAACAGGCAGCGGTCAAACAGCTCGCGATCCTCGGCTGAGTTGCCCGGATTCGCGGCGAACCACTTGTGGAACTCGTCATACTTTTTCTGCGCCTCGGGCGTGAAGGCGGGGAAACGGCCGTCCGCCGGATCGATGATCCGCGACGTGCGCTTGTTGCGCCCAAGATGCGTGCCGCGATCGAACCATCCGTCGTTGTAAGCGCGAGCCAGATCCTGCGTAGCACTACCGTCGCGCCGGTCGCGATCCAGATCGTTCATGCGCTTCTTTCCGTACTGCTTGATCTCGTCGTCGGTATAAAACGCCTTGGTCCCAAGTTCCTTCGGACGCTCCAGCGGTGTGATGCTCGCGGTATCCCAGATGCCCTGGAGATCCGGCTGCCCATCGGGAGTGCGCGGAGCCACGTAGCCCTTTGCCGGCGTGGTCTTCGCCGCCGTGGATTTCGCTGCGGGCGCCGATTTCGCGGCCACTGCGTTCGATTGCGCTATCGCCGGAATGGCCAATGCCACCGGTACGGCCAAGCTCATCAGGATTCGTAAACTTTGCATCGATACCTCCTTTACACTGCCAGCGGACGTTCGCTGCTACTTCGAATTCGGTTTTGCGCTGGGCACGCGGCGAAGATGCCCGTACAGCATCTCTTCGGTGAACTCGGCGCATTTAAATTCCATCAAACGGGCGTTCTTTTCCACGTGCTTGTAAATCGGCATGGCGATCTTCCATGGCCGCGAAAAAACGTTCGGATCTTCTATCGTCGCTTCGTAGTTGATCTGGTTGGCGTTGGCCAGCGTGTAGCGCTCCACCACATGCAACGCATCGCTGTGATAGTTGCCGCTGCGGTCCAGCCACGTTTGATCGTTGAAGCCTTTCACGTCCACCACCAGCGTGTCGCCTTCCCAGCGCCCATTGGACCAGCCCATCCAACTATCCACCGGAGCTTCGGTCGGCTTGCCCAAATTGATCGGCCGCGCCGCGTCGCCGAACTGGTAAGAGATCAGGATCGCCGTCGGGCTCTGCACAATCTGAAACGGATGCGGCAAATACGTCGCGCGCGGAACGCCCGGCATGTAACACTTGATCTCCGGATCGTCCGTCCAGCGCGCCGCGCGATTTTTGTTGCGCTGTTCCAGCGCCTGCGGCAAATACGGAATCTCGCCGCCCTCCACTACACCAATCCCAGGAGGAACGGAAAGCAGCGCGCCAAACCCCGCTGGACCCTGGCTGGGTCCGTGCGTTTGCAGGTCCCAGTTCGCGGAGTTCGCCACCTGCCAGATGCCATTGAAATTCGGCTTGCCACTGGAGATGCGGGGAAGCCCTGCCGGGGTTTGCGCAAGAACCGCACCTGCCGCGGCAAGAAACGCCACCATCCCAAGCCACCCGCGGATTGCGCGGACCTTTGTCGCACAACGCACCACTCGTACCTCCTGCTTCCCTGCGCTATTTCGCGAACGCGACAGGCCCTTAACTTCAAGAGCCAAGTGTCTGCAATATCATACTTCATTTGCCGGGGAACGGCGCGCGCCAGGCGCAGTGAAACACACCGCCGCGCGGCCTTTTCCTTCGTACT
>JBEBFS010000012.1:0-69926 GCA_040081855.1 Bryobacteraceae bacterium
CTATGGCAAAGGCGACACGCGCCGCGATGCCGGTGGAATGTTGATTTACCTAGTGTTAGCTCTCCTGGCGGGCCTCACCCTCGACGGCAATATCCGCCTTGCCACCTGGATTTTCCTCGGTGGACTTGCTGTCAAAACGTGGCTTGCAGTACTTAGGAAACCAGGGAACTAAGGGCGCCATACCCCTACCCTGGGAAACTTTAACACCTTCTCTAAGGTGATTCATCGAGATACGAACCCCCTCGACCCGCCTTAACCTGCTTATAACCGGATAGTTGTGAGCGCTGTCGATGTCCCGAAAGTGTCTCCAATGTTCCGTTTCGGGATTAAGTAGTGAAAACGCGGTTCCATAACGGTATTCGAGTAGCGGAGGGGGTGCTGGCCCCAGCCCCATGCAGCGTCATTCCGCCTCCTGGCTTATCTTTTTATCTGGTAGACACCACGGCACTTAACTGTCCAAGAAAAAACTTCTTGAGCTTCCTAAAGTCTTTCCAGGTACGGAATCGCGGGATGGTCTAGGGCGTGCCTTTATACGGGCGTCGGTGAAAGTGGCAGAGCGAGAACAACTCGCCGCCAGCCCGGCAAGGCGTAATTAGAGCCCAGTAGAGGGCCTAGGAGAGACTCTGAATGATCCTCAAAATGAACAGTGCAGCAGCGACGGCAACCGCGACGGCTCAAATCCGCACGGTAGTCGCGCCGATGGCAGCGGCGGTCGCAAAGAAATCGTCGCGCAAGCGGGTTGCCCCCATCAAGCCGGTGACCAGCAGCGCCACGCTGCATGCGGACGCCAGTGCCAGGGCGCATTCCGCAGTTACGGAAATGGTTCCTGTCGAGGATCAGCCGGTAGAACAAGTTCGCACTTCGAAGAAGGAGAAGACGACCTCGATCTCCACGGCTTCCCGCAACGAGCGTCGCGACCGCGTGGTGCTGGAGCACCTTCCGCTGGTGAAGGCCATTGCAGTGCGCGTCCACGAAAATCTGCCGGTACACGTGGACCTGGACGATCTGGTACACGCCGGCATCCTCGGCCTGTTCGATGCGGCCACCAAGTACAACCCGGACAAGCAGGTGGCTTTCTCGAGCTACGCCAAACACCGCATTAAGGGTGCGATTCTCGATAGCCTCCGCCAGCTCGATTGGGCATCGCGCGATATGCGCCGCCGCCACAAGCAGGTGGAAGCCGCGACGCGCGAACTGTCTTCCACGCTGCAGCGCAATCCCACGGAAGCGGAAATCGCCGCGAAGCTGGGCGTCGATCAGGAGCGGTGGCGCTCCATGATGCTGGACCTCCGCAACGTCGGCTTGATTTCGGCCTCCACGCGCGCCAACGAAAACGAAGATCTTCCGGCGCCGGATTTCCCGAGCAAGCCCGAAACGCATCCCGATTCCATTTGCGCCCGCGAACAGCTGCGCAGCGTGTTGGGCGTCGCGATGAAGACGCTACCCGAACGCTATCAGAAAGTGGTTTCTCTCTACTACACGGGCGAGATGACCATGAAAGAGATCGGCGGCATCCTGGGCATCAACGAAAGCCGCGTCTCGCAGATCCACAAGGCCGCGCTCGAAAAGATGCAGGTTGTGCTCGAAGCCAACGGCATCAGCAATAGCCAGGCGTTTTAAGACGAAAGCTCTGTCCGAATCTCGGCTAGAATCCAAGCAGCAGCTATGCTCGCATGGATTCCGCCAGGCCGCCCCCGCTTCGTTGAAAGCCGCGCCCGTATTCGAAACCTCGACGGTCGAACTCGCGTCCTAATTGCCGCGCTCGGTTTTTTCATCGCACTCGCACTTACGGTGCCCGTGGTGTGCGCCGACGATGTTACGGCGAACCTGCGTACCTGGCGGCGCATCAAAGAGCAACTCACCGGAGCGCAAGCGGCACAGAATTGGCGCAAATTGAATCAAGCCAGCGTCCCCGGCGGCGAAAACGGCGTTTGGAAGTTTTCCGGAAAATTGATTTCCGCAAAGCCTGAGAAAAATCCTGAGCAACTGCTGGTAGCGATTGACGGGGACAAAGCCGAAGCGCGAGTGTTGCTGGTCGATCGTCTCAAAGGTTCCATGAAGCCAGGAGCGCGCATCGCCTTTTCCGGTGTGGCGATCGACTACGCCAAACAACCCTTCCAACCGGTAATTGAGTCGGACCCAAATGAAATTGAAGGGTGGGTGGGGCGTTGAGTCTGCTACTTGGCCGCGGCCTCTTGATCAAAGACTTCCTTTGCCGCTGACAGCGCATTCAAGGCCGCGGGGAAGCCTGCGTATAACACCATCTGCATGATCGCCTCCAGCACTTCTTCGCGGGTACAGCCGACGTTCCGGGCGGCGCCAATGTGGAACCGCAGCTGCGACGGAGCGGTGCCCATGGCGGTCAGCGCGGAGACGGTGCATAGCTCGCGCGTTTTCACGTCAAGGCCGGGGCGGCTGAGCACGTCGCCGAAGGCGAACTCCACTACATACTTTGTAAAGTCGGGCGCGACGGACTGAAGTGTTTCGATGAGACGATCGCACGTTTCCTTGTCTAACTCCGCCATCTTGGCGACGCCGCGGTTGTATAGTTCGTTGCTCATGGGTGTGTGGTGGCTCCGTCCGGCAACCATTTTAGTAAATGGCGAATCATGCACGATTGCGAGCCTTTGCGCACTTCATCCTTGACATAGCAATCGAGGACCCCATATCATCGACGAACGCATGAAACAACCACTGGCTGGAATCGTGGCCACGATCTTGGTGATCGCCGTCTCGCTTGGCTTCATCTCCCTCTTCGACTTCCCCTTGTTCGCCGGGTGGGTGGCGTACCTGCTGCTGTGTATCATCCCGATTCAGATTGTCACTGCGGTTCTTTGGAAATCTGGAGTGCCGGAGTTCGCGGGAAAACAGAGGCAGCCGGTAAAGGGCGTTTTGTTGCTGGGCCTGAATGCGGTGGTCGCGGCAATTGTCGCTTATCTCTACTTCCAATTCGCCGGTGCGGGAATTGGGCCTCCGACGCCGATGCTTGCGATGTGCACGATCGTTTCGGTCATCGTCACCTTTTGGTTTTGCATCATGTGGGGCGGGTGGCCCTTCACGGCAGTGATCAAGAACCAACTGGCCGCTGGCTTGGTGACGCTGGTTGCGGCTTACGTTGCGAACTACATCATCTTCCGGTTTATTTTCGATTACAGTTTCATGCAAGGCGCGCCGGTTTACGTTCCGCAGCTTGATCCACATGGGCTGGTTCCCGCTTGGAACGCGCTCGCGTTTTACCTGACGCTACTGGCATCGATGTTCCTGATCATCAACTTCGACCTGTGGCCGCTGACGAATTTTCCGGGCGTGATGAAACAACCGGCGCTCGGCCCGGTGTGGACGATCGCCTGCTTCGTGGTCGCGGCCATCATCTATAACACGGGTGTTCGTGGCTTTGGCATGGACCCGATGCAGTTCATGGTTCGGGTGCCGGTGCCGTTCGTATTTGGAACCATCGTGGTGCAGAACATGATGCAGGGGTCGCTGTTTGCAAACCTCAAGGGGCCGGTGAAAGGCGTAGCGAACGCCGCGGCGGTGATCGTGATCGGCCAGGTGCTGGCCGCTTTCTACCGTGCGATGATGCCGTTGGTGACGGCGCCGTTGAACGCGGGCGCTCCCGGATACGATGCCGAGGTGTGGCTTGCGTCCGCGCTGCTGAGCGTCACCTTCCCGTTCCTGATTTTCTACGCGGAATTCTTCCAGTTCTGGCCGCTGAAGAAGCCCTGAAGTCTACGGGCAAGATCTTGTCTTTGAGTAACTTAGCGCCAACTGAAACCGCGTGATATGATCGAGTTCGGATGCTTGTGGAAACCGAAGCGAATCTCGTCCAGGTTCGGCGCATTCTGGAAAGCAAGACTTTCCGGACGTCGGAGGTCCACCGCAATCTACTCAATTATTTAGCGGAAAAGTCGCTTTCGGGCGAAGCGGATCAGTTGAAGGAATACACGGTGGGTCTGGACGTTTTCCAGAAACCGTCATCCTACGACCCGCGGCAGGAATCCGTGGTGCGCATGCATATGGCGCGCCTCCGCCAGAAGCTGGGCGAGTATTACCGCACGGAAGGTCTGGAAGATCCGGTCATCGTCGACCTGCCGAAAGGCGCCTTCAAAGTAACATTCGAAAACCGACCCGCGGCACCCGAGCCAGAGCCTCCGGTGCATGTGATTACGCAGATCCCGGCGCCCTCCTACAAAGTGGAGCTGGTTTTGGCGGCACTGTTGATCGCCGCGGTCGCGTTTGCGACGTACTTTGGTTTGCGATTGCGCGAGGTGCAGAAGAGCGTCTCCATCGTGCCACCCACGTGGACCACCGAGTTGCAGGAATTGTGGGAACCACTGCTTGGATCCGACCGCCCTTTGGTTGTGTGTCTGGCCACTGAAAGCGGCGACGGCAGCCGCGCCAACAGCATGACGGGCCTGGCAACGGCGAACGGAGCGTTTCTATTAGGGCAGTTTCTTTCCGATCACATTCAGAACGTGTATGTGACCGGCAGCGATTCGCTTTCCATGCCGGAAGTGGCGATGGGCAATGTGGTTTATCTTGGCGGCACGGCGACACGTTTACTGCGCGCGCTTCCGGTGGAGCTGGAACTGACTCCCGAAGCCGGCGGCATCCGCAATATTCATCCTGCGTCGGGCGAGCCGAAGTTTTTTGCCGATCCGCCGTCCGAATCGAGTCCGAATGGCCGCAATTCGCGCGAGACACACGCTTTGATCACGCACGCGCCGGGCGTCAACGGGAAAGGCGACGTGCTGTACATGTCCGGCAGCCACGTTTCGGACGTGACGGCGGGCGTGGAGGCGTTCACCGATCCCGTGCTCGCCAAGATGCTGGTGGCGAAGATGAAGAAGAAGGACGGTAGCCTTCCGCGCTATTACCAGATCGTACTTCGCGTTCGGTCCATGGACGATACGCCGATTGAAACGGCGTATCTGGCACACAAGGAACTCAAAGCGTTAAAGCAGCCGCCCGCCGAATAAAAACGCCAGCAGCTACTTCCGGTCATCCTTGCCCGTAATGTGCGGCGCGTCGACGTTGTTCTCATCGCAGATGTATTCCATCAAATCCGTATTGGCCAATTCCGCGGCGTGACCGTGGATGGTGAACGGCTTGGTGTAGGCGCCGGGGTCGTCGATGGTGATGTCGATATCCATGTGACCCCTGTCGCGGCGCGTATAGCGCTCTATCGTGTGCAGTTTTTCGGTGTGCGGATGCGCGGCTTGATCGAACCAGAACTTGTCGTTAAAGCCGACGGTATCCACCACCAGGGTGTCGCCCTCCCACCAGCCGACGGAATCGCCAAGCCAGGTGGGATCCAGATCCTTGGGATGCTCTTTGCGGTCCATGAAAACCTGCCGGTAGCCGTGCGTGCCGCCTTCGTAGAGAAACACGATCAGCTTCGGCGTTTGCACAATCTTCCATGGATACGGCGTTTGGCGGGGGATGCCGGAGGGGCGGCAGGCGAGCGCAGGATCTTCGCGCGACATGCGCTCCTTTGCCACCTTCGCGGCCCACGGCTGAATGGGAAACTCTTCGCCCTTCGCCAGACCCGTGGAGATGTTGTACATGAACGTCTTGTCCGGTCCATAGACGCTCTGGAGATCGGGCTTTCCATCGGCCATGCGCGGCGTCGGCGCCGTGGAGTTCGACTGCATGCGGACAAGCGCGGCAATCGCCTGGCCACCGCCTTCGGCCATCACTTGGGCGCCGACGGGCACGGCAAACATCGCGGACGCGATGGCAAGCAGGGCAGCATTGGGATTCATTTTCATGGGCAAACTCCTCGAACGCGGAATCGTTACGATCGCCTACTTTGTGGAACCTTCGTCAGCCGACGAGCCGGCCGACATCTTGCGGCCATCGGGAAGCGTAATGGTGCGGGCATTCGCCCAGTTCGAATCATCCTTGGCGCGTGAACCGAGCACGTTGATCACATCACCGGGCTTCATGAAGTCGCGGTTCCAACCCAGGCGCTTCAACACGTTGGGGCTGGCGAGTTCCAGATTCCAATTCACCACTTTGCCGCTGGCATCTTTGACGTCAATATAAAAGCGGGCGTGCGGATTCGTCCATTCTAACTTCGTGACGGTGCCCGTCAGGTTCACCGGTTTGTTGGCGTCGTATTCCGCTTGAAAGGAATGGTGTGCCAGCGCCGTCCAACTGAGCATCAGCGCACCGGCCACTAGAAAGATAGCGCGACGAAAAAGCATGAAAGTTCCCCTCACAAGTGATTGTGACACCACGAGGTGGGGTGCCCGCAAGGGGTTGTGCAACGGTTTATGGAACGTGGGCGTATACTGATGGCGATGAGTATCGCAAGGAAGAGCGCGCTTCTTCTTTATCTCGGCGTGGTCATGCTTCTGACTGGTTGTGCATCGCGCGCGGTTCACATATCGCTCGCCAGGCAGACTGGTGCAGTGAACAATGACTACATAGACGTCCAACCGGGATGGCGATTAACTGTGGTTACTCCCATTCTGAAATCCGGAGGGTATGTACTCAAAACCCAGGACAGGCAGGCGAGCAACAACACCTTCACACTTTCAACGGGAACCGACTTTGTGGGTTACGAAGTCGCTCACTATGCAGCCAAAGGCCAGAGGGGCGGGCGCGTGCGGGTCGAGTTCGATAGCGCTGAAGTCACCAAAGAGGGCCAAACGCTGCCTCAGCCACAGTCGATTGCCCCCCTTTTCCAAGTGGCACAACAGACAAATTACCTCCGGCTCATCTATATGACGCGCATCAGTCAGGCGGACCACAACATGGCCGTTGTCACGGCTAGCAAGCTTGACGCGCTCGATGCGCTGACGCGGCAGGTCCTGACGAATCCTGCCGAAGCTTGCAAAATCGATCGGCGTGCCTCCTGTGCTTGGATCCCGGAGGGAATCGCAGTCCGGGCCGAGGTGCGGAGGACAGCGGACGGCGTCGAAAAATGGATCGACGCGCCCCGATAGCCTCCAGACCGTCCGAAACTCCCGATCATCGGTCCACCCGGAACGCCTCGAATTCCACTGCTGCCCAGCGCTGACCCTTCATCGTGGTGCGTTATAGTTTTTAACGTGAGGGCAGTTTCACTCCAAATCTGCGGCGCGTTGATGCTAGGCGGAGCCTTGATGCCGGGCAGTGTTGCGCTTGCGCAGAATCTTGATCACATAGAAGTGCAGAGACTGGCGAAGGACCTCCATTACGCCGATGGGCCGGTGTGGTCGTGGGACGGCTACATGCTCTACAGCGATGTTCCCGTAGACCGGCTTCGTAAATTTGTGCCGGGAACGGGCGATGTGGAAGTGGGCCCGGCGAGCGGCGGCTCGTCTGGGCAAACCTACGACAAAGACGGACGTCTGTACCGGTGCGAGTTCCGCCAGCGCCGTGTGACGCGCACGGGGAAGGGCGGGACGGAAGTGTTGGCCGCGAAGTTTGAGGGCAAGCGCTTTAATGCGCCCAACGATATTGTGGTGCGGCGCGATGGGCACGTGTATTTCACCGATCCTGCGTTCGGCTCCCAACAAGACGAGCGTGAGATGGATTACTACGGCATCTTTCACGTGACACCCAAGGGAGAACTTGAGGCGGTGGCAAAGTGGAAGACGCGGCCTAATGGCATTACGCTTTCGCCGAATGGGCGCACTCTGTATGTTTCCGATTCCGACGCGCGTCTAGTTCGTGCTTATGATCTGGACGGGAAGGGTACGGCGGCGAACGAACGCGTGGTGGTGGAGAAGATCGCCGGGGTGCCGGATGGACTTCGCACCGATGAAAGAGGAAATCTGTATGTTGCCGCGCGGTCGGTGTTTATCTATGCCAATCCGGCGGAGCGCGGCGGCGGGAAGTTCCTGGGCGAAGTGGATCTGGCCGAGCGGCCGACCAACTTGGCCTTTGGCGATCCGGACATGGAGACGCTCTACATCACCACGCGTACCGGCGTGTTTCGCACGCGATTGGGAGTGAAGGGAGCGTTGCAGTATTAGCCGCCAATATCCGCAGTATCCGCTTCTGGGCGTGGGAGCGATCATTTTTTCGAACGCCGGCGGCGAGGATTCCGTGCTGCTTGTCGAACGCGCAGGGGAACCGCTAAGGGGCTGGTGGTCGCTGCCCGGTGGGTTGCTGGAGACGGGCGAACTGCTGGAAGATGGCGTCCGGCGCGAGGTGCTGGAGGAGACCGGGCTGGTCATTGAAGTCCTTTACCGGTTCGATATTTTCGAGCGCATCATGCGCGATGCCGAGGGTAAGGCCGAATATCATTACGTGCTGGTGGATTACGTCTGCCGCGTGACGCGCGGCGAACCGAAGCCAGCCACCGATGTGAGCCGTATTGAGTGGGTGCCCTGCGACAAAATCCGCGAATACAAAGTGACGGCGGGAACCATTGAAGCCATTGACCGGGCTTACGCGGCACGAAACGGGCTAAACCGGCGCTAATGCATACCGATGCAACACTGGAATTCGACGCGCTGCGTGCGCTGGTGGGCCGCTATGTCGGTGGCTCGCTTGGCCGGACGGAGCTTGAGCGCATGGAGCCGTCGAGCGACCGTGCGGCCATTCAAAACGCTCTCGACGACGCGCGCGAAGCTTGCAACTACTTTGAAGCCGCGACGCGGGGGCAACAGATCGGGCGCACCACGGCGACGCGGATCAACTTTGGCGATCTACCTGATCCGTTGCGCATCGTCGCGCGCATCCGCATTGAAGGCGCGACGCTGGATGCGCTGGAAATATTTGAGCTATCGAAGCTGCTGGATATTGCGGCGGAGGTCCGTACGGTGCTGCTTGGCGTGGGAGACCGCTTTCCCCGGCTGGCGGCGCATGCATCGGCAATTGCCGATCTTCGCGAGATCGCACAGGAGTTGAGCGGCAAAATTCTTCCAGATGGAACGCTGGCCGATCACGCGAGCGTGGCGCTGGGGCGTTTGCGGCGCGAGATCGAAAAGCAGCGCCAGTCGATTCAGCGTTCGCTCGAACGTTTCCTCCGTGCGCATCACGAAGACGGTACGCTGCAGGAAGATTTCGTCACCATCCGTAATGATCGCTTTGTGGTCCCCGTGGTGACGGGACGCGAGCGCAGAGTGGAGGGCGTTATCCATGGCGCAAGCGGCAGCGGGCACACGCTGTTTGTGGAGCCCCTGGAGACGATTGAACTCAACAACGAACTGGTTCGTTTGGCGGAAGAAGAGTTGCGCGAAGTGCACCGTATCTTGCGCGAGTTCACCATGCGATTGCGCGAGCATTCGACGGAAATTTCATCGTCGGTTGCGGCACTGGGGCGGCTGGAACTGATCTTTGCCAAAGCCGAATTCGCGTACGATTTCCAATGCGTAGTGCCGCGTATTTCACCGGACGGCAATCGCAAGCTGATTCTGCGTTCGGCCCGCCATCCTCTGTTGCAGGACATTTTGAAGCGGCAGCGCAAGCACGTGGTGCCGGTCACCTTCGATTTGGATCATGAGCAGCGCACGTTGCTGATTAGCGGTCCGAACACGGGCGGCAAGACCGTGGGGCTCAAGACCGCGGGACTGTTGGCGCTTATGGCTCACGCCGGGCTGCCTGTGCCGGCTGACGAAGCCGAGTTTCCGTTGTTTGATGAAGTGCTGACGGATATCGGCGATCATCAATCCATCCAGGAAAGCCTCAGCACGTTTTCCGCGCACATCGCGACCATTCGCAGTATGTTTGAGCGCGCGACGCCTGATTCGTTAATTCTGATTGACGAGCTGGGCCGCGCGACCGATCCCGAAGAAGGCGGCGCGCTGGGTGTTGCGGTGCTCGATGCATTCCGCAGGCGCGGAGCGTTCACGGTCGCCTCCACGCACTTGATGGCTCTGAAGCTGTACGGGGCTTCGACGGCGGGTGTCCGCAACGGCTCCATGGGATTCGACGATGCGACGCTCGAACCGACGTACGTGTTGCGGTTGGGCGCTCCGGGCAAGTCCGCTGGTCTCGATATCGCGAGCCGTCTGGGTCTGGACCCGGCGCTCATTGAAGACGCCCGAGCGCGCATGACGACAACCGAGCGCGATATCGCAGTGTTCCTTGCGGAGATGCATCGTAAGATGGACGCGCTCGAAACCGAACGGCGTGCGGTGGCCGACCGCGAACGCACGGTTGCCACACGTGAGCAATCGCTGGAGCAGACGTGGGAAAAGAAATACGCGGCGAAGATCACAGAACTGGAGCGCCGCGCGGCGGAACTTTCGGCGCAGTTTGAACAACGCGCGCAGGAGACGATTTCCGAACTAAGCCAGAAGGCGCGCGCGAAGATCGCAAAGACCAGCCGCGAGTATCGCGAGACGATGGAAGCCGCGGTTGCAGAACTTTCTCCCGCGCCCACGGCACAGAGTGCTTCCGCGCCACAACGGGCCAAACTGGAAGAAGGCGCTCGCGTCCGCTTGAAGAATATTCGTCAACCGGCAACGGTGCGCAAGCTCCACGCCAACGGCCTGATTGAAGTGGAAGCCGGGTTCCTCAAGATGCAGGTGTCGTCCTCGGATATTGAAGAGGTGCTCACAGCGGCGGCTGCTCCGGCGAAGGCCCGGTCGAATGTGACGTTTCAACAAGCCGAGCGGCAGGGGCCGTCGTTCGCTGTTTCTTATCGGGAGATCAATCTGCTGGGTCAGCGCGCTGAGGAAGCGTGCGACAACGTCGACAAGTTCCTGGATAGTGCCGCGCTCGCCGAAGTGGCGCAGGTGCGCATCGTACACGGGCATGGGTTTGGCGTGCTGAAGAAAGCGGTAGCGGAACTGCTATCGCGCAATCCGCATGTGGCGCGTTTCTATCCAGCGCCGCCAGAGCAGGGCGGAACGGGCGCTACGATTGCGGAGCTGAAGAGCTGAAAACGGAAAGGGCGCACTACCCGGAAGTGGTGCGCCCTCTCGCTTAATTCAGCGTGAAATCGGTTTACGCTTCGACTTGCTGCGCCGCTTCGGCCAACGCGCGGGCGCGCTGCCAGGCCAGCTTGCCTTGGTATTCCTGATAGAGCGTCGAGAAGCCAGCCCAATAGTAACCGCCGATGAAGAGCGACAGGAACGGGATCGCCAGGTAGTTGAACGATTCCGCGGCGTAGAAGGCGATCAGCAGGAACGCCGTGCCCAACGCCAGCTCGGCATACGGGAGCCAGCCGCTGCGGCGGCGATACGCCACGTTCTGGATCTTCACTTTTTGGCTGCCTGCAATCGCGTACTTCGCGGTGCGGGCAAACGCGGTCTGGTAACCGAACAGAGCTTCGAGAACCGCTTTCGCGTTGATGATGGTAAGCGCCACGCCCGCGGCCATCAGTGCCGGCAGGAACAGGAACGCGCGTTTCCATGTCTGCGGGAACAGTTCGCGGTGCGCAATCACGTAGAACGCGGAGATAGACCAGAACGACGCGATGATCAACGGGAGATCGATCACCACCATCTGGAACCAACCCATGTAAAAGCGGACGATCATCACCGGCAGCATCAATGCGCTCATGACGATCATCAGCGGGTAAGAGATATTTGGCGTCAGGTGGAAGAAGGCTTCCGCTTTCACCTTGAACGGCAGATCGGACTTCAGAATCTTGCGGAGCAGCTTAATCGCTACCTGCGTCAGGCCCTTGGCCCAGCGCGATTGCTGCACTTGGAAGCTGTAGGTTTCGACCGGCAGTTCCGACTTGCACTCGACCGACGGAACGTAAACGAATTGCCAGCCCTTCAGCTGTGCGCGGTAGCTTAAGTCGGAATCTTCCGTGAGCGTGTCATGCTCCCAGCCACCTGCGTCGGCGACCATCGCCTTGCGCATGATACCCGCGGTGCCGTTAAAGTTGAAGAATTTGCCGCCGCCGTAGCGGGCAACGTGCTCCAGCACGAAGTGGCCATCGAGCAGCATGGCCTGCACTTCGGTCAGCATGTTGTAATGGCGGTTTGTGTAGCCCCAGCGCGTTTGCACCATGCCGACTTTCGCATCGGCGAAGTAGTGCACGGTCTTCATCACGAAGTCCGTGGGCGGAAGGAAATCCGCGTCAAAGATGGCGACGAACTCGCCCGTCGCCGTTTTCAGACCGTTTTCGAGAGCGCCTGCCTTGAAGCCGTGCCGGTTGGTGCGGTGGATGTATTCGATCGGCACGCCGTTGGCCCGATACTCGGCCACCAGCGCTTCGGTGAACGGGTGCGTTTCGTCGGTGGAATCGTCCAGCACCTGAATCTGCAGCAGTTCCCGGGGGTAATCCATTTTGCTGGTTTGCTCCAGCAATTGTTCGACGACGTACTGTTCGTTGTAAATCGGCAGCTGAATGGTCACGCGAGGCAGCGTCTCAAAGCGCGTGGGCGCTTCTTTCGGCATCTTGTCTTTGAACTTCCAGTACTCGCGAATGACGTGATAGCGGTGCAGGCCGTAGAAGGAAAGCACGAACAACACGGCGAAATACGGTACTAGGATCGCGTAGTCAAACGGCTGCAGCCGGTAGATATCGGTGAAGGTGTCATCCAGAAGGCTGTCGACAAGACGGCTGGCGGAGGCGGGCATCAAACTGCTAGCAAGCAAATAGGCAGGATTCAGCATGAGGAGTTGCATCGTCTTCGTACGCTACGGAGCGTATCGAATCTCTTTCATTATAATCGATTACGAGCCATCCGTTGCTATAATGCCTTACGCCGGGGAACGTACAGGCGGCGTCCAAACCAAACCATGAGCGAAGGCCTTCAACTTACTCTCCTCGGATTACTGGCGATCAGTTTGATGGCTCTGGCCGTGGTGATTGTCCGGCAGGTGCGCGGGACGGCGGAATCGCGGGAGAAGCAGCGCCGCCTGCTGCTGCACCGCACCGGCCGTCTGGGCGACGCGGAGATCACCGAAGTTTCTGAAGATACTTTGTTTTATTCGTATTTGGCGCGAGGCGTTCAGTACGAGACATCGCAGGATATCTCTGCGGTTCGCGACCAGCTTCCGGAAAATCTCGAACTGTTAATCGGCCCTGCGGCCCTGAAGTATTCCGTCAACAACCCGGCCAATTCCATCGTGGTCTGCGAGGAGTGGAGCGGTTGCAGGCGCAAAGCGGGCGCCGGCGCCACTCACTGAACGTGGATTTTGTAGGGCATCAGGCGGAGGATGCCGCCTTCGGCCAGAGAACGCGCGGGTAAATCGCTCAGCACTTCCTTCACCTGCGGGTCCAGCTTCGAATGGATCCAGCGCGTTTCGGCGGCGGCCAGCATCGAATCGAACGAAATCGTATCCGAGCCCCGATCCATCAGCAGTTCGAACAAACTACGGCGCGGAGGATAGGCGACCAGCGTGGTTTTGTCGGCCGCCGGGATCTTGGCCTTTTGCTTGACGATCTCAATAGCGCGATCAAGACCGCCGATTTCGTCGATCAAGCCGTTCTGCTTTGCCTGTGCTCCGGTCCACACGCGGCCCTGCGCCAGGGGTTCCACTTCGTCGTATTTGCGCTTGCGGCCATCGGCTACGCGCTGGACGAAGCCTTTGTAAAACTCTTCAATCTCCACGCGAAGCTTGGCGCGCTGCACATCGGTCAACGGCGCGTAGGAGGTGTCGATGTCGGCGAACTGGCCGCGCTTGAGGATGGTTTTGCTGATGCCAAGCTTGTCGTACAGGCCGCGCAGATTCGCTTTGCCGAAGAAAACGCCGATGGAGCCGGTTTCGGTGTTCTTATAGGCGACCACCGGATCGCCGGTCATCGCAATGAAATAGCCGCCGGAGGCCGCAAGGTCGGACATGGAAATGACCGTTGGCTTCTTTTGACTGAGAAGTTTCGCTTCATGCAAAATGTCATCGGAAGCGATGCCATCGCCGCCCGGTGAATCCACGCGCAAGATAACAGCTTTGACGGAGGCGTCATCGCGCACCTGGCGGATCAGCTTGATCATGCCGCTGGCCGTGATGCCGTCGTTCGATGGACCACCGTTCGTCGCGCCGCGCGTGATGTCGCCTTGGCCGACCAGCAGCGCTATGCGAGTGGGGCCTTCGACGCCGTCGGGCGCCGGCACGCGCGCGTATTCACGTTCATTGATGTGGTTGTCGCCCGTTTTGATTTTGTCTTTCAGCTGGGTGACCACTTGCTCTTCATAGTTGAGCGAGTCGACCATTCCCGCTTTCAGCGCTTCCTCACCGACAAAGGGCCCGCTATCGATCAGCGCCTTCACGTCGCCAGGTTGTTTCTTGCGGCCCTCGGCCACGGCGTTTACGAAGTCGCCGTAGAACTGATCGAGCAGCAGGTTGAGCACTTCGAGGGTTTCCGGACTGGGTCCGGTCTTCGTGAACATATCGGGCGCGTCTTTGTATTTGCCGACATGTTCGAACTCCATCTGCACGCCGAGCTTGTCGAGCGTGCCCTTGAGGTAGGTCAACTCCGCGCGCAGGCCCTTCACGTCCAGCTCATCTTCGGGCGACATGTAGATACGATCGGCGGCAGTGGCGACGTAGTATTCGCGAGTTCCGGCGCCGCGGAGATAGGCGTAGACGGGCTTGCCGGACTTCTTGAAGTTCACGATCTCGGCACGAAACTCTTCGAGCTTTGCCCAGCCCACGGAGAGCCCGCGCGGCTCAAGCAGCACGCCCTTGATGCGCGAATCGGCTGCGGCGTTACGCAGCACCTTCCACATCTCGGAGACCGTCATCGGCTGCTGGTTATCGAGGAATGCGAAATTAAACTCGACGGGTGCCTGCTCGGGCAGATCGCCTTCGAGGTGAATCACCAGCATTGAGTTATCGGCAACCACTGGCCTCTTCGGAGAACCCAAACGAATCGCCGCGAAAACCAGGATGACGATGGTGAGGCCGACAAACACCAATCCGGCAAGAAATCCGAGCAGGAATTTTTTCATACGCCTGCCTTCAGTGTATGCCGGTACCGATCACCACGGAGCGCGGCTATCGGGCTGGCTCGAAAAGTAGAAACTGCTGCCGGGGAAGAAAATCATGTTTTGCGGACAGCTTAAATCCTGCCTTCGCCATTTCCGATTGAAACTTTTCGAGCGGGAAACGGAATTCTTTCGGAGGTCCTTCCGGAGATTCGGGTTTGAAGTCGATAATCGCCACGCGGCCTCCGGGTTTCAACGACTGCGCCACCTTCCGGAAATACGTCTCGCGGTTTCCGATGTGGTGATAAGTGTCGACGATCAGCACGAGATCGACGGACTCCGGCAGGTTCGGCTGATCCGCGCCCGCCTGGACGGCGATCATATTCTTCAAACCTTCCTTCGCCGCCCGCTCGCGAAGATAGTTCACCATGGCCGGTTCAATATCGGCGGAAAACACCTTTGGCGCGGCCGCGGACTTCGCTAGGCGCACCGAAAAATAGCCGGTACCGGCTCCGATGTCCGCCACGCTCTGCCCTTTCTTCAAGCCAAGAGCCACGATCACACGGTCCGGCATCTGCCACTGATCGCGAGCGGGATCATCGAAGCTCTTGGCCGATTCCTTGGGATCGAAGTGATGCTCCATGTGATCGGCATGCTGTTCCATGTGGTTCGCGTGTTGTTCCATCTGGTCCGCATGTATCATGTCATGCTGCTTCGATTGACCGAATGCTGTCGCGAATGACAGAGAGAGGAAAGCGAACGTGCGCGCGGAAGGATTCATAACAAACTCCTGCCCCCATTCTGCCACCCGACGCGCCTAGTCCGTTGATCAATAAAGAAAGGCCTCCTTTGCGGGAGGCCTTGGAAGTTTACAGCTAGGCGTAATCTGAGTGGTTCGTTTCCGCAGGTTTTCGCTGGTCGGCTCAGACCATGTTGGGAATCTTGATGATCTTTTTCTGAATGGCGTACTGCACCAACTGCGCCTTGTTGTGGATGTCCAGTTTGCGCATCAGGTTGAACTTATGCGCTTCCACGGTCTTGACGCTGAGGTTCAGATCGCAGGCGATTTCTTTCACCGAGTTGCCTTCTGCCAGCATCTTCAGCACTTCACGCTCGCGCGTGGTGAGCGTGGCGAAGCGCGGCAGACGGTTGGCGCTCTTGATGCGGCTGCGGAAATCGTCGACAAGCTGCGAGAGCATACGCGGGCTGAGGTAGCTGCCGCCGCGGCAGATGTCGCGGACCGCCGCCACAAGCTGATTGCTCGGGCTGTCCTTTAGGACGTAGCCGCTCGCGCCCACCTCCATGCCTTCGACGAGATAGTCTTCGTCGTCGTACATCGTGAGGAAGAGCACCTTGGTCTCGGGGCGGTTCTTTTTGATCTGGCGCGTGGCCTCGAAGCTGCTCAGGCCGGGCATGCCGATATCCATCAGCACAACATCCGGGCGGACTTCGTTGGCTTTATCCACCGCATCGCTGCCATTGGCCGCTTCGCCGACCACTTCCATGTCAGCTTCCGCGGTGATCAACGTACGGATACCTTGGCGAAACAGTGTGTGATCGTCCGCCAGCATGATTCGAATCTTAGCCATATTGCCCGACTTCTCCGTTTCCGTTTTTCTACCTACAAACCGCTTACGAGCCCTTACTACTTAGCTATCGGCAGTTCGATGAAAATCTTTGTACCTGTCTTAGGGCCTGTCATCCGGCTTTCCGCCTGGAATTTTCCGCCCAGAAGTGCCACTCGTTCGCGCATACCGGACATTCCGAAGGAGTCGCGTTTTTCGAAGGCTGCATCCACGTCGAAGCCGACTCCGTTGTCCTCAACGGTCAGCTTCAAATGTCCATCGGTAGAAGATACCGAAATGTTTACGGCGGTCGCCTTAGAATGCTTGCCGATGTTGTTAAAGCATTCCTGTACCAGGCGATAGGTGATCACCTCTGTTTGTTGCGGAAGGCGCCCCATTTTCGAAATATGAAGCTTTACACGGCAATTGGTGTGCAGCCGGCCGAAGCGGTTCACCAGCTGGCGAAGCGCTGCACCCAGGCCCAATTGCTCCAAAACAGCCGGGCTGAGGGCGGAGATCAGGCGGCGCATTTCGAGAATCGTACGCTCGGTGAGATCGCGCGCCTCGCTCAATTTCGCCCGGGATTCGCGCTCACTTTCGGGGAGCGCCTGTTCGATCAGCTCCATTTGCAAGCGGATGCACAGCAAACTTTGTCCGGCTTCGTCATGGAGTTCACGGCTGATGCGGCGGCGTTCCATTTCCTCCACGTGCAACATGTGCTCGGCGAGGCGGCGGACCTGCTCTTCGCGCTGGGCCAAATCCTCAATCAAACGGGCCTTTTCCGCAGCCATCAGGCAGCGCTCCGCGGCGGCCGCCAGTAGTTCCTGTTCGCGCGGAAGCCATTCATAAGGCTTCGAAAATGCGAACTGCATCACACCTGCGGTGCGTTGATCAATGGCCAGAGGGATCGACCAGCACGATGAGTACTGCTGCTGCCAGTTGGCATCCAGCAGAACGTTGGAGTGGCGCGCATCGCCGTTCATGTAACGTGGCTTCGAAAGCTTTTTCACCAATCCGGGGCGATTCGGAATCGCTATATCCGCCATCTTCGGCGCACCGGCCTTGAGCATCCACGCCTGGCTATCTTCGGTGAGCATGTACAAGCGCCCGGCGTCGGCATGGCAAACATGCACCAGCGCGGCAAGGAAACGGCGGAGCAGTTCTTCCAGGTTGAGGGATTCCAGCTCAATGCGGAAAAGTTCGTAAAACGCCTGCGTTTCGGCCTCGCGGACCTGATAGTAGGCGTTGTTGAGCGTCAACGTGACGCAGAAGTGGAGCTGCTCGCGAACCCACTGAAAATTCGCATTTTCCTGGCGGACCACGGTTTCGAAAAATGGCGCGAGCAAGCGATCGTACTCTTGCAGCGCTTCCAGAATGCCATTGGGAGGCAGATTTAGCTTGGCCAGCCTGCGGCCGTTATATTCCACCTGTTCAATGAAGTGCGGCAAAGACCTGCCGCTGGCAAGCACGCGCGCGGCAGCGCCCGGGGTGATGGCCGCGAGCGCCGAGCGCTGCTTCGGCTCAAACTCCAACTGACGGAGCCGGCTCAAGAAACGGCGTTCAATCGTGTCCGCGTGGGGCTCGAGCAACAGAGCGAGTCGCTGCAGATGCTCGCGCAGCTGATCGCTGAGTACGTCTGCCGCATCGGCTAGTTCGGGAGAAACCTGTGCTGCTTGCACGAAAATCCCATCGGCAGGTTAAGGGGACCGCTTTAGTACTGGTCTGCGGCAAGAAATGGCTTTCGAGTGGATTGCTCACCCCGCCGGTATTCGCCGATAATGACTCTGAGGTTCTTGTGAGACGCCAACTTATACTATGGATTTTCGCAAGCGCTCTCCTGCCAGGGCTAGCCTCTGCGCAACACGCTTTGCAATTCAAGACGCGGCGCTTCACGCCGCCTGCCCCTCAGTCTACCGGCCGCGAAGTGAGTGACGTGGATAGCCCGGTTGCCGCAGGCCGCGGCCACCTGATCCTCGGGTTCGATTCCCGGCCGACGCGAGCCCTTGCGACAGAACTCGAAGCACGGGGCGTGCATGTATTGGGAGATGTGCCGGAAAACGGCTTGCTCGTCTCGCTTGAAAGACGGGCGAATCTGCGCGGCCTCGGCGTGGTGTCCCAACTGAGCCTCGACCCGCGCGATAAAGTCAGTCCGCTTATCAGTACGGGTCACGCCTCCACCCGCCGGGGATTTTTAATTGTCGAATTCCATCCGGATGCAGACATGGACCGCGGCCGGGCGGATCTGGTGAATCTCGGCGTTGAAGTTCGTGAGCACCCGGACCTTCTTGCACATCACCTCCTGATTCACGTGCCCCCGGGCGGCGTCGGGAACATGACGGCGCGCGTTGCGGCCCTGGAAAATGTCTCCTACGTATTTCCCGCCTCCGACGCTCTTGCCGATGGCAAACCCTCGGCTGGCTATGCCGGAGCGCTGACAGAGAATGGAATAACCGCGCAGTTGATCGCCACCCAAGGCGAAGGCTGGGACGGCCCGGGACTTGGTGCGGCCGCGCTCGGGTACTTTTTCCAGGCGAACACCGCACAGTTGGGCGTCGGCGCGCAGCAATCGGAAATTCTCCGCGCCATGACGGAATGGTCCAACTACGTCAAGGTCACCTGGTCTCAGGCCGCGAGCGCTACATCCCTTCGCACGGTTACCGTTCTGTTTGCCACGGGTTCCCACGGCGATGCCACCCCGTTCGATGGGAAGGGAGGTGTGTTGGCGCACACCTACTACCCGTCGCCGCCCAACAGCGAATCAACGGCCGGTGATATGCACTTCGATGACGCCGAGACATGGCGGATTGGTGCCGACACGGACCTGTATAGTGTTGCGCTTCACGAACTGGGGCACGCGCTGGGGCTGGATCATGCCGATGATCCTTCCGCCGTCATGTATCCCTACTACCACCCGGTCAGTGGTCTTGCTTCGCTGGACATCGCCTCCATTCAGGCCTTGTACGCGCCCACGGGCGCAACGCCGCCACCACCACCACCACCGACATCCTCGTTGAAAGTGAGCCTGAATTCGCCACCGGCAACTACCGCCGCTTCCTCTGTCACGTTAACGGGTTCCGCCTCGGGAGGCAGTGGGGCGGTTAGTATTACGTGGAGCAGTTCGAGCGGTGACACCGGTTTTGCATCTGGTCCGGCGTCGGGTTTTGTGATCGCCAATTTTCCATTGGCGGTCGGAAGCAATACGATCACGGTTTGGGCGACGGACAATGCAAAAACGGTGAGCACTCAGGCGGTGATCATACGGCAATCAGGTCCCACCGTCGATTCGTTGCTCGGCTCCATGCCTCATATCGCCTCGGGCGGCGGTGTCATCAGTTCGGTGGCTTTGCTCAACACCACGTCAAGCCCGGTGCGGGATCAGTTACAGTTCTTCGGAGAGGACGGCAGCCCGCTGACGTTAACCGCTACGTTGCCGCAAACCGGTGAATCCTCCGGCATTTCGCAGTTGGACCGCATTATTCCGTCGCGCGCCATGCTGCTCATCGACACCGCGAACGCGAATGGCCCACAGACTGTGGGTAGCGCCCGAGTGACCGGAGATCAACCGGTTTCCGGATATTCCCTGTTCCGCGTCACCACGACCGGACAGGAAGCGATGGTGCCCCTCGAAAAACGTTTGGCCAGTTCTTACTACCTGCCGTTTGACAACACCAACGGCTTGGTTACAGGCGTTGCGGTTTCCAACGTGAATACGGAAGCCGCCACGGTCACGGTGATTCTCCGCGATGACAACGGCAATGGGATTGGCGGAGGGACGTTGAATCTTGCTGCCCTCGGGCACGATTCCTTCGTGCTGACCGCGCGCTATGCCGCAACCGTGAACCGCCGCGGCACCATGGAGTTTGTCACGCCCGTTGGGGGCCGCATCGGCGTGCTTGGCCTGCGCTTCACTTCCTCGGGCGCGTTCACAACGATTCCTGTGCTTGCAAGCGGCAGTGCGGCCGGCGGCACTCTGAGCCACTTCGCCTCGGGCGGCGGCGTGAAGAGCACCATCGTCCTGGTGAATACCGGCAGCAGCACGGCCCAGGCGAGCCTTGCCTTCCTTGGCGACACCGGTTCACCGCTTTCCGTTTCACTAACGTTCCCGCAAACGGGATCTACCGCGTTCACCTCGTCGCTGAACCGCGTGATACCCGCGAATGCCATGGTGGTGGTGGAGAGCCAGGGTCTGCCCTCCACGCAATTGGTTGGATCCGTGCGACTGACTGGCGTCGGCGCAGTGAGCGGCTATATTATCTTTGGAACTACTGCCAACGGCCAGGAGGCGGTGGTGCCGCTGGAAGACCGCGCGTCCAATTCGTTCGTGCTTCCCTTCGATAACACCGCAGGACTGGTTACGGGCCTGGCAGCGGCCAATCCGTCTCCGCTGGCGGTGAACGTCACGGTGACGATGCGGGACGATTTAGGAGCGTCGCTTGGAACAAGCGCGTTGAGTTTACCGGCCAATGGCCACACTTCGTTTGTTCTCACGGACCGGTTGGCAGCGACGGCAAACAAGCGCGGCACGCTGGAATTTTCCACACCGTCCGCGGGCCAAATTAGCGTCTTGGGTCTACGCTTCACGCAGGGCGGCGCGCTAACGTCGATCCCTGTTTTCGTTCCCTAGCGACTATTTTTGGATGTACTTTTTCAGGTCCTTCGGGCCTACCTCCGCGCCGTAGATGTTGCCCTTGGTATCGGCGGCAACACCTTCGGCCGCGCTGGTGCCCGTGGCTTTTTCGGCAGGATCTGGCAGGAAGTACTTCACCTCGCCGGTCTTTGCGCTTCCTACGCGAATGCCGCGTTTCCAGCCGTCGTGGTTCTTGGAAACAGATTCGGATTCCGAATCGGCGACGTAGATCGTGTCGTGCTTGTCGATGAAGATGCCGCTCGGCCGCGAGAACTGCGCCCACTCTTCGATAAACTTGCCGTCCTGATCGAAGATCTGAATGCGATTGTTGTTGCGGTCGCCAACGAACAGGCGGCCCTTTGAATCGAACGCCAACGCGTGCGGTTGGTCGAATTCGCCGGGGCCGGTTCCTTTTGTACCCCACTGTTTGATGTATTTTCCGTCCTTCGAAAACTTCACGACGCGGTTGTTCGACGTGCCGCCGTGACCGTCCCCGATGAAGATGTTCCCATTGGGCGCAATCGCTACATCGGAGGGCATGTTAAACGTATCCGGCCCGCTGCCGGTCACGCCCGCTTTGCCCAGGGTCATCATCAGCTTGCCCTCTGGCGAAAATTTGAAGACCTGATGGCCCTTGTTGTCTTTGCCCTGGCCGTCCGTCACCCAAACGTTGCCGTCTTTATCGAGGCCAATGCCGTGCGGGAACACGAACATGCCGCCACCAAAGTTGCGCAGCAGCTTGCCGGAGGCATCGAACTCGAAGATTGGATCGAGCTTCGAATCGGCGCACGAATTCGTGCCACACCGTTCGGCTACCCAGATGTGGCCTTTGGAGTCGATATCGACGCCCGCCGTCGATCCCCACGCGCGGCCCGCGGGTATTTGGAACCATCCGGTGACGGTGCGATACGGATTCGGCGCCGAGTTCGTGGGGGCGCCCAACGCGCTGGCCGCCATCAAAACGACGATAGATGAATAGCGACCCAGCATCTTCTGTCTCCTGTCCTATTTGCGAACGTACTTTACTAGAGTGCGACCGGCCACATCGGCTGCGTAGATGTTTCCAAAGTTGTCCGCCGCGACACCTTCGGCGAACGTGCTGTTGGCGCCCACCAAGGGTTCGGGCCCCGTGTAAGGAATGAACTCGCGCAGTTTACCGTCCTTGGCACTGCCGATGCGGATACCCTGCTTCCAGCCGGGATTACGCTGCGCGTCGGAATCGGAATCGGCGACGAACAATGTGTCGTGCGCGTCGATGTAGATGCCGGTGGGACGGCTGAACTGCCTCCATTGATCGAGCAGCTTGCCGTCCTGATCGAAGATCTGGATGCGATTGTTGCCACGGTCGGCGACAAACAGGCGGCCCTTCGAATCGAATGCCAGCGAATGCGGCGCGTTAAATTCGCTGGGGCCGGTTCCTTTCCTGCCCCAGGTTTTCATAAATTTTCCATCTTTCGAAAACTTCACAATGCGCGCGTTGGAATCGTCACTGCCGTGGCCATCGGCAACAAATATATCGCCGTTGCGCCCGATAGCGACATCGGAAGGATGGCTGAACGTGGTGGGTGTCTCTCCGCCCACGCCCGCCGTGCCGAGACGCATCAGCTCTTTGCCCTCCGGCGTGAACTTGATCACCTGATAACCCTTGCCGTCCTTGGCCTGTTCATCGGTTGCCCAGATGTTGCCTTCTTTATCAATGAAGAGGCCGTGCGGGCGAACGAACAGGCCTGCGCCGAACTGGCGCATCAGCTTGCCGCTTTGGTCGAATTCGAGAATCGGATTCACTTCGGGCTTGCCGACGCAATCGGTGGAGCCACAACGGTCCACGACCCAGATGTTGCCCTTCGCGTCGATGTGCGCAGTGGGGACCTGTCCCCACTTGCGGCCGGCGGGAAGCTGGAAGAAATTTTCGACCGCCGTGTGAAAGCTTGGCTGCACGTTTGGCTCCTGGGAAACGGGAGCGTTCGCAGCGTGCACGGGAGCCGCCATCCACAGACCGCACGCCCACACCATGGACGTGGCAGTTCCAAATATTCGCGAACGGATGCTCACGGCGGCCCTCCCCTGGTTCGTTAAGTTCGGTTATTTCTTTTTGCTGGTTCCCGCAATCAGATTTTCCAACTCGGCGGGGAAACCGGCATCCTCCACCTGCAATTGGGCCCAATCGCGCACGATCATACCTTGCGGATTGATCGCAAACAAGTGTGGTGTATCGAAGGCGGGCTTCGCGGGCGTGGCCTTGAAGTAGGAAAGCGCCACCTGGCCCGAGTCAAACGCGATGGCGTTGGTGAGCTTCGTCTCCGTGATGTACTTCGCGACGGTCGCCTGATTGTCCGGCGGCGCAATCACCACGGAGAGCACGGCGACGCGCGATCCCCATGCTGCTTTCTTGGTCTCAAGCAACTGCGTCAGGGCTTTGCAGTGGGGGCAATCGGTGCGCATGAAATCGAGCAGCAGCCACTTGCCGCGGTAATCGAGGATGTCATGCTGCGTGAACGCCGAATCCGGCAGCGAAAAGCTGGGCGCGCGGCGGCCGGAGAGGCTCTGTGCATGGATGAACGATGCGGACAACATCGCCAGTGCGGCGGCGAAAAGGAGAGCGGATCTGCGCATTTCTTCAAGCTAACACTGTCAGACGGAGGAAGCCCAACGCAAACCACCACCGGCGGTAATGTTGGACAATAAAATCATGACCGGAATTCAGTACGTGATGGACGAGAAGGGCCGGAAGGTAGGTGTGCTCATCGACTTAAAGAAACACCGTGCCCTTTGGGAAGACGTTCAGGACGGCCTCATTTCCGAGTCGCGTCGCAAAGAAAAGGGCGTTCCGTACGAGCAATATCGTGCAGCGCGCCTAAAGCGGATCCGGCAACGCGGTTAGTACCACGTGGCTCACTATTCCATCCAGATCAAACCTTCGGCGCTTAAAGAAGTTAGATGCGCTCGATGACAGCGTGTTTGGCCGGATCGACACCAAAATAATCGCCCTCGCGGATGACCCGCGTCCCACTGGATGCAAGAAACTAGTTGGCCACAAAGACCACTGGCGAATCCGCATCGGCGATTGGCGAGTCATTTACATCATCGACGACCGCAGACAACTGGTGAGCATCACGCGAATCGCCCATCGTCGCGAGGTCTACGAGTAACACTACGCCTTCGCCGCTAGCGCCGCGAGTGATTCTTTATACGGCGCTTTGGCCACGCCGTGCTCACAGATGATTGCGGTGACATAACGCGACGGCGTCACATCGAACGCCGGATTTTGCACGTCGATGTCTTCGGGTGCAATCGGTACGCCGAACATGTGGGTTACTTCGTCGCGCGAGCGCTGCTCGATGGGGATCTGGTCGCCGGAATCGAGCGTTAGATCAAATGTGGACACCGGCGCGGCCACGTAAAACGGCACGCCGTTCTCTTTGGCGAGCACGGCAACAGAGTACGTTCCGATTTTGTTCGCGACATCGCCATTGGACGCGATGCGGTCGGCACCGACCACCACGCAGCCGATTCTGCCGGACTTCAGAAAGTGGCCCGCCATGTTGTCGGTGATGAGCGTCGTCGGGATGCCATCCTGCTGTAGTTCCCACGCGGTCAGGCGAGCGCCTTGCAGAAACGGGCGCGTTTCATCGGCGAAAACATCGATCTTTTTGCCGGATTCCACCGCCGCGCGGATCACGCCGAGCGCCGTGCCGTAGCCTGCGGTTGCCAATGCGCCGGCGTTGCAATGCGTGAGTACGGTTTTGCCATCCGGAACCAGCGAGCCGCCGTGTTGGCCGATGGCGCGGCAGATGGCGATGTCTTCCAGGCGGATCTGCTTGGCTTCATTGATTAACGCGCTCGCAAGTTCACCGCTTGGCTTGTCGGCGTGTATGGCGTGGACGCGCTTCATCCGCTCGATGCCCCAAAACAGGTTCACGGCTGTCGGCCGCGTGGCCGCGAGTGTCGCGCAAACAGTTTCGAAATCCGCGCCTCTTTGTACGCCCAGCGCCACGCCCATGGCCGCCGCCACCCCGATGGCCGGGGCGCCGCGAATCACCATGGATTTAATGGCTTCCGCCACTTCCAGATAGTTGTGGCATTCCACGAACACCTGCTGCCGGGGAAGCTTGCGCTGATCAATCATCACGACGCTGCCGGATTCGCCAGCCGCACCGTCTTTCCATTCAATTGTTTCCACCATGAATTTTCTATTGTGCCGTGAAAACCGGGGTGGGCGCTATTGTGAGGTGAAAATTTCTAAAATCCCAATTTTCGGGTGTTTGGCGGCGGTGTGCGCTATCGTGGAAGAGACTCATGGCAAGAAAGCATTACGAATGGAAAGTGCGCGATAAGATGCTCCCGTTGGGGCAGCGCACTCTAATTGTTGGTATTTTAAACGTCACTCCGGATTCCTTTTCCGATGGCGGCAAGTTTGACGATCCTGACCGCGCCTTCGCGCGGGCGATTGAACTGGAAGAAGAAGGCGCGGACATCATCGATATCGGCGCCGAATCGACGCGCCCCGGTTCCGAGCGTATTTCGGAAGCGGAGGAACTCCGCCGCCTGGTTCCTGTGCTGAAGCGGCTGCGCAACAAACTCACGGTTCCTATCTCCGTGGATACCTACAAATCCGGCATCGCCGAAAAGGCTCTGGATTTGGGGGTCGACATCATCAACGACCCAAGCGGTCTCACCTTCGATGCGGAGCTGGCCGCGAAGGTCGCGCAAGGCGACGCGGGCCTTATTTTGAATCACATGCGTGGCACGCCCGAATCTTGGGCAAAGCTCCCGCCGCTGGGAAATCCGGTACAGACCGTAGCCGCGGAACTTGAGGCCTGCGCGCATCGAGCGGTTCGCGCCGGTGTCGATCGAAAACGCATTCTGGTCGATCCGGGCCTGGGCTTCGGCAAGCGCAAGGAACAGAATTCGGAAATCCTGGCACTGCTCGATGAACTGGCGCGCTTGGAACTGCCAATAATGGTGGGCCCATCGCGCAAGCAGTTTCTGACAAAGGAAACGCTGCTCGAAACCGATTTTGCGACAGCAGCAGCCGTGGTTGCGGCTATCCTGCATGGCGCGCATCTGGTGCGCGTGCATGACGTCAAGATGATGAAAGCCGTGGTGGAGGTCGCCGACGAAATCGCGAACATCCGTCAACAAGTTCATGAAGTGCGCAACGAGGCCGAAGCGGAAGCGCGCGCGGCCGCCAAGGCTGCACGCCGCGAAGGCCGTGACGTCAGCCCGGAAAGTTTGCGCCCCGAAGGCACGCGTCAAGATGGACCCCGGACAGAGGTGTACCGTGAGGCGCGCCGCCAGGAAAGTTCGCGTCCGGGAGACAAGCGGTCCGCACTGGTTCCGCCCCTGGCTCAAAGGGAAATGAGCCAGCGGGAAACTCCCGCGGAGGAAGTGGTCATTCCAGAAGAGAGCGCATCGCAAGGGGCGACGCAGCAAGCAACGGAAGCAGAGCCCACGGCTCCACGCAGAGAAGTTGTGGAAGATCTTCCGGTCAAAATCGTACGTCCGTATCGGCCGGCGGGCGACGAGCGCGGCGAAAGAAAACCGAGTGGATTCCGTCCGGCTGCCGGCAGGCCGTTCCGGGGTGCTCCCGAAGGTGGACGGCCGGGCGGCAGATCTGACGGACCGCGCACGAGCGGCGGACGCCCTGGTGGCGGACGCTACGGTGATGATCGCTCAGGCGACCGTCCTTACCAAGGGCGTTCTAGTGAAGACCGCCCCAGCGGCGCCCGCGGCGGCTATGGACGCCCGGGTGATGATCGGCCCAGTGATGATCGACCCAGGGAAGGCCGTCCGAGTGGTGGACGTCCCGGCGGAAGACCAGGTGGGGGAACGTTTGGTGGTGGCAGATTTGGCGGCGGACGCCCCGGTGGCCGTCCGGGCGGTGGAAAGCCCGGCGGGTTTCGCGGCCCCGGTCGCTCCCGTGACGACCGCGGCGGCCCAGGACCGGGCGGCGGCGATGACCGTCGAGGGTATCGTGGCCCTAGTTCTGGCGGCGACGACCGGCGTCCCAGTGGACCGACCACGGGTCGGCCCGGCGGAAAACCAGGGCTTGGTGGAAGACCAAGCTTCGGCGGGAAGCCCGGGTTTGGTAAATCCGGTTTCGGCGATAAACCACGCTTCGGCGGAAAGCCGGGCGGTAAACCGGGATTTGGCGGTAAGAAAACCGGCGGCGGACCTCGCGGTCCGAAGAGGCCTTCGGGCGGCCGGCCAAAGGGAGCTTAGCAAGCACCACCAACGCGAGATCAACTTTTAGATTGGGAACGTTAGAACCACGGCGTTCCCATCTAGACGAGAAATAACTCCAGCTTCGGCGCACAAAATTGCGGCGATGAACGACCCCTGCCGTGGACCTAATGCCTGCGAATTTAGCCTAGGCGATTGGATACGTAGCCATTCGCCAAAACCACCGGGCGGCGGGTCATCCTCTCTAAATCCACCTCTTATTTCCTTTCCGGCAAAGTGATCGAGAGCTTGACGGAATAGTTCAGGCCCGACCCACACCTTTTGCGACTTGTGCAATAAATACACCCCTTGCTGGATTGAGCCCGAGTAATCAAATTCCGTCCGCGTGGATTCACGTCCCAGGGTGTGAAGGGTTTTGTGCTCGACGTCGATAGCGGCGCTCTTGGAATGGATCATATTAACAACTCCGTGTAAAGGTTGGCACACCGGGCAGTAGTGCGTGCCGCGCTGTGCCACCAAAATCTTGCGGATCTTGCCGAAGCAACGCATGCACGGTTCGCCCTCGCGACCGTAGGCATTGTGCAGAAGCTGAAAGCCTCCGCGGTTTCCTTCGGCGTCCACATAGTCGGAGATCGACGAGCCACGGTGCTCAATCGCGAGCGTCAGAATTTCTCGCATGGCGTGGTGTACCAACGCCGCTTTCTGTTTGCTGACCTTTGCCGCGATGGCGAGCGGATGCACGCCGGCAGCATAGAGAATTTCGTCGGCGTAAATGTTGCCGATGCCTGCGACGAAACTTTGATCGAGCAGCAGCGCCTTCATTTTCGTCGTGCGTTTTTTGAGGCGCGGGAGGAACTCTTCCGCGCTGACCTCCAGCGGTTCCGGCCCAAGCTTTTCTTCAAGCGACGGGTTCCACTCGATGCTGCCGAACTGGCGAGGGTCGTCGTAGACCAGCACGCCATCATCGAGCGAAAAGATGCCGTAGGCGTGCGTGCCGATGGGGGCGTCGAGCAATAGTTTACCCGTCATGCCCAGATGCACGGAAAACGCGCCCTGATCGAGCGTGATGTAAATGTATTTGCCGCGTCGGCGGACGCCTTCTATGGTCCGGCCCGTCATGCGTGCCGCCAGCGCCGTCCGGTCGCCGGGAGTCACGTGCTTCGAGTGAAACTCCGCCGCGAGAATCTTGCGCCCCGGTAAATGCGGCGCAAGCGACCGCACGACGGTTTCTACTTCAGGAAGCTCAGGCATGATCGTTTACGGCACGTCCACCAAAATGTCATCGCCCTCGACCCTCACAGGATACGTTGCGAGCTTCAGGTGATGATCCACGTCGCTCTGGCCGGTGGTGCAGTCGAAACCCCAGGAGTGAAACGGGCACACCAGCGTAGTGCCATGTAATGCGCCGTGCCCGAGGGGACCCCAGGAGTGCGGGCAGATGCCGTCCATCGCGTGGAGGCTGCCGCCGACGTTGCAGATCGCCACCGCTCCTTCGCCGACGGGAATATGGACCGCCGAACCCTCCAGCACGTCCTTGAGGGCCGCGAGCTTTACGAAAGCCATTTCTCCCCTTGTACCATGAGGGACATGCGGTCGCGCTTGCGAATCATCTTGGCGGTATCCGGGTTGCTCGCTTGCAACTCAGGTCACATCGTTGACGCGTACACCGCCGCCCAGTGCGTGGCATTTACCCAGCATCCCACGGAGAATCGCACCCGCGAGTGGGAGACAAAAATTGTTCTCCCCAATGGAGAGGATGTTATCGTCAACGGCGCGAACCGAATCAGCAATGTGGTAGCTTCCTATCCGAGCACGAAAGAGAAAGTGATCGTAGCGGCCCCTGGAGATTACGTCTATCCGTTGGACGTTCGATACGATCCGCAAAACGGCGTGCTCTACACTCTTGCCGATGGATTAGCTGGGGGTATCGGTCGGCGAACCGAACTTTTTGCCTTCGATCTTGTGCATCGCCACCAGCTTGGCCGAAGGCGGGTGGACCGTTCGAACCTGCCGCCAATTTGCCCAGACTGACGAAGACGTCTCGCTGAGGTGGTCATTTCGGGACCGCTTGGTTTCGCCCACGGACCCTACTCGCCCTCCTCGATCTTCTTCTTGTGCTTGGGTTTTTTGCGCTCCGTCTTCGGCACCATGACCTTGGCGGCTTTGACGATGCCCAGGCGTTCGCGGGCGATGGCACGCACGTCTTTCGCCTGGTCGAACACCACGATGTCGGTCTTTGGCGTCTGCTTCCCGGAGCTAGTAGGGGAGCTACCCGCCTTGCGCGGTTTCATAAATCCACGATATGCTAAAGCTGACTCTAGAAGGAGGCCGTATGTTACGTTCCATCGGCTTGCCTGAGCTGCTGGTGATCCTCGTGGTAGCCGTGCTGTTATTTGGCGGCAAGAAAATCCCCGAAGTGGCCAAGGGCTTAGGTGAAGGCATCCGCAACTTCAAAGACTCTTTGAAGGGCACGCCTGAAGCACCCCCCGACGAAAAGAAGCAGGCGTAGGGCTTCCTGGCTCCGCCAGCAGTTCGGGCGGGTCTCAATCGGTTTTCTAAAATAACAAACCCCGCGACGGTTTCGCACCGCGCGGGGTTTCCGTTTTCAATGCCAAGTTTTGGAAGCGTGGTAACGCAGCCAAACTACTTCTTCTTCGGCGGAACGATGGCGTCTTTCACGGCCTTCGCCACGCGGAACTTCACGACCTTCTTGGCAGGGATCTTGATCGCCTGGCCCGTGGCGGGGTTGCGGCCCAAACGAGCCTTGCGGTCCACGCGCACCAAGCGGCCGATACCGGGCAGAACGGCAACACCGTTCTTCTTGGTTTCGGCGATCGCCAGAGCGGAGTATTCCTCGGCGAACTGTTTGGCGACCTTGTTGGCCACACCGACCTTTGTGGCTAAGGTCTTGATAAACTGCGACTGCGTCAATTTTGCCATGTAATTCCTTTCTTCTACAACTCCCGCTTGTTGAAGCGGATTTCCCGAATGTACATTCTTGCGTCCAATCCGCCATTCCGCGTGTTTAGTTCCGGAACCGCCATGAGCGAGCCAGCAAATTGTGCCGAACGCCCCGATTTCCGGCCCTTCCACAGCGCGGAAAGCGCGGCAGGCACGCATTTCCTAATGCATCATACGGTATCGTTCGCTTCCGTGTAAAGGGAAAAATGCGAAAAACATGTGATTTTTCGCAGGTTTCCGCGATTTCACAATTTCATGCGAAAATGTTTTAACGCTCCGCATGCAACTAGAGCCCCGGAAAACGCATTTTCCCGTGCTTCGGCGCGAGGAGTGGAGCGCGAAAACTGCTAAGCTGCAAGCAAACGTTGAATGAGCGCCTTTGCGCACTTCTCCGAATGCAATGAGTGAACTGCAGGAACAGCTGGAAGCACTTCGCCAGCGCGTGGCGCGCGTGCTTGAGGAACGCTCGCTGCCGGGCTTTGCGCGCGAGAGCGCCGGAAAGTTCGAAAAACCACCGGAATCCGCCAAACGGCGGTCCTCGCTATCTGCGGAAGAGCGTGTCTTCGATCCACTGGCACAGCGGCTGCAGAGTGCTACCGTGCACGTTGAGGAATGGCTGCCCGGCGAAGAAGTGGAAACCGCCTTAGGCAAGCATTACGAAACAGAGACGCTCTATGCGCGCCACAAACGCCACGGCAGCGCCGATATCGGATCGCTTGCCGATCTGCCGCCCGGGCTGCTGAAAACGCTTTCGAACGGTACCATCAATAACGTTCCGCCGCAGGAGTGGGCGTTTCTCGATACCGAAACAACGGGGCTTGCCGGTGGCACTGGTACCTGTGCGTTTCTGGTTGGTGTTGGTCGCATCACGCCGGAGGGTTTTCGCGTGCGCCAGTTTTTCATGCGCGATTACGGAGAAGAAGCGAGTCTGCTCGATTCCCTTAACCGGCACCTGGAACCATTCCGCGTTCTCATCACCTACAACGGCCGCACGTTCGATCAACCGTTACTCGAAACCCGTTTCCGCATGAATCGCTCGAAGCCGCCGTTTTCACGCTTTGAGCATTTGGATCTTCTTTACGGCGCGCGCCGGTTGTGGAAATTGCGCTTCGATAGCTGCCGTCTTATCGATCTCGAGAGTCAGATTCTCGGCTTTGAGCGCGAAGGCGACGTGCCCGGGGCCCTCATCCCTTACATCTACTTCGAGTATGTCCGCACGCATGAGATGGCACGCCTGTTGCCGGTGTTCCATCACAACGCCATCGACATCCTGACACTCGCCTGCCTCACCGGCATCGTGCCCTACGCATTCAACGATCCGGTGAATGCGCCTTTAAAGCACGGTTCGGAACTTGCGGCCTTGGGCCGCTGGCTTCGCGAGGCGGGTGAGCTGGAACAGGCCCGTACTTTGTTGCGGCGCGCTCTCGATACGAATCTGCGCGATGAAATCCTGTTCCGGACGCTGTGGGATTTAGCGGCGCTGGAGCGAAAACTCGAATGCGACGACGCTGCGCTCGCGATCTGGAACGATCTTGCCGGTTCGAAGAACCTCTATCAGGTACGCGCCTGCGAAGAATTAGCCAAGCACTTCGAACACACTGCAAAGGATTACGCGCGCGCCCTCCACTTCACGCTGCAGGCGTTGGATATCGACGGCACCGACGATCTGCGCAAGCGAGAAGCCCGGCTCCGTAAACGGGCGGCGGCTCCGCCGGTAAAGAAACGAGCGGCCCGCAGCGCACGGGCGTAGCCCCGCAATCTCCGGGGCAAACCGCAAACAGGCTCGGGCCGCGATAGAGTACCCGCATGACTGGCGCGACGGCGGCAAGACCTGGAAATTCCTAAAGCGCGGACGATGTCATCGCCTCCCGCAACACCGTGACGTGGGCGTCCTTCTGCGTCTCTGCGGCGTGAAGTGGATGGCGCATGGCGCGGGCGCTGATCCGGGTGCCGATTAATCGGCGTGTTGGCCGGACGCGGCTCTGTTGGGCTCCCATAGAACTTCCCGGGCACCCAATACATGATTGACCCACCGGCTCCAGACAAACAGCGCGTCACTCAGGCGGTTTAGGTATTGAATGGCTTCGGGAGGCACCGAAGCTTCGCGCGCAAGGGAAACCAGCAAACGCTCCGCGCGGCGGCACACCGTGCGAGCGACGTGCAATTCGGCATTCAACCGCGTTCCGCCAGGGAGAACAAAACTCCGCAGCGGCGCGAGACTTTCGTTCATCGTGTCGATTTCTTTTTCCAGCTGCTCGATCTCGGTGTGCGTCACACGCGGTTGTTTGGGATGAATATCCTCAGGTTCCGTCGCGAGGATGGAGCCAAGGTTGAACAGCTCATGTTGGACGCGCAACAAAATTGCACCGAGCGGCGCCAATTTGCCCGCCTCCGAATGCTCTCTGCAGGAGATTATGGCGACGCCGAGGCACGCGTTCAATTCATCCACCGTGCCGTAGGCTTCAATGCGCGCGACGTCTTTCGGAACGCGCTGGCCGCCCACAAGACTGGTTTCTCCCGCATCGCCGCGCTTCGTGTAAATGCGATTCAGCGCAATCCCGCGCGGCTCATGGAATGGTTTTTCTGGCGATTCGGACACTGCTTCCATTGAAGCAGATCGCACACCTTAACCAGCGAGACACAACACCTTGAAGCCCGCGCGATTCAAGGCTGTGCGGTCCAACAGATTACGCCCATCGAGCACCACGGCGCTGCGCATGCGCGGTTTGATCTTGTCCCAGTGCAATTCGCGATACTCCGGCCACTCGGTAACCAACACAACGGCGTCGGCATCATCGGCGACTTCTTCCGGCGTGGCAACGCACGTCACGTCGAGACCGGCGTTTTCTTTCTTGAAACGCTCCATCGCCACAGGGTCATGCACCTTCACGCGCGCGCCGCGGTCCAGCAGCTGACGCGCGATGTCCAGCGCCGGTGCCTCGCGCAGGTCGTCGGTATGCGGTTTGAACGCCAGGCCCAGCAGACCGATCGTGCGTCCCTTCAGGATCTTCAACTCACCGAGAAGCTTTTCGACAACGCGATCGCGCTGGCGTGCGTTCACATCGCGTGCGGCTTTAACGATCTGCGCGTCCAGGCCGTACTCGCTCGCCGTTGCCACCAGCGCCGCGGTGTCCTTACCGAAACACGAGCCGCCCCAGCCGATACCGGCCTGCAGGAATCGCATGCCGATGCGCGCGTCGAGGCCGATGCCCTTGGCAACCTGCCCGATGTCCGCGCCCACTTTTTCCGCAAGCTGGCCGATTTCGTTGATGTAGCTGATCTTCAGCGCCAGGAACGCATTTGCGGCGTACTTGATCAACTCCGCCGATGCGAGATCGGCCGCAATCAGCGGAACCGCACCCAAGCCGTCCGGGCGGGGCATGTAGCTGGGAGCTTTGAACGTTTGATCGAGAATCGGGCGGTACAGCGAGTAGAGAACCTCAGACGTCCGCTGCTGATCGGCGCCAATAACGACGCGATCCGGATAGAGGCTATCTAAAATCGCCGAGCCTTCGCGCAGGAATTCAGGGTTTGAGGCGACGGAAAACGCACCGTTGGCTTTTTTTGCGTGCTTCTTCTCATAAGCCTCGCGGACCAAAGCTTCCACCCAGTTTCCGCTTCCGATGGGCACGGTGGACTTGTTCACCACCACCAAAAACTGATCGCCGATGTGTTCGCCGATGCCGCGCGCGGCGGCTTCCAGGTACCGCAGATCGGGCGCGCCATTCTTTCCGGGCGGCGTACCTACGGCGATGAACGCCACCTGCGCGCCTGGAATGGATTCCGCATACGACGTCGTGAACTTCAGATTTTCGCGCGCGTCGGCGACCAAATCCTCCATGTACGGTTCGTAGAAGGGGATCTTCCCTTCGAGCAGCGCTTGTACCTTGCGCTCGTCCGCATCGACGCAGGTAACTTTATGGCCCATGAAGGCGAGGCAGGCTCCGGTGGTGAGACCAACGTAGCCGGTTCCGATGATGGCAACATTCATATGAGTATGTGACGAGTCTACTAGAAGTGGAAACGTCATTTTACCTCAGCACCTTTAGCGCCATCGGGCAAAAAACGAATTCGATGGTCTCGCACGGCGTTTAAATACAGAAAATTCAGCGGATGGCCGGTTCCATAACGAATTGGGACGCGCGTTGCGGAAAACTGGTCTACCCTGAGAAAATGCGGCGTCTTGCGCAGGCCATCATGCCCACGCTCCGGTACTGGATGCAGACGGAGGTGCATGTCTACGCTTTTTCGGTGGCCGCAAACGTCCTGCTCTCGTTTTTCCCGTTCCTGATCGTGATGATGTCGGTCTCGCGGCTGTTTTTCAGCGAACGGGCCGTCGTAGGTGCTATTACCCTCGCGCTGCAGGACTATTTTCCGGACTCCCTCACGCAGTTTCTGACGCGCAATCTGCCACAGCGGCAGGGGAGCATTCAAATCGTCTCGATCCTGTTGCTGCTGTTCACGGCGAACGGAATTTTTGAGCCCCTCGAGGTAGCCCTCAATCACGTATGGGGCATCCGCAAGAACCGCAGCTTTGTTCGCAATCAGATTGTCAGCCTGGGTTTGATCTTTGTTTGCGGCGGGTTGGCGATTCTTTCGCTGATGCTGGCCGAACTGAATCAGGATTCCTTCGCCGGTGACGGCCTGCCGCCCGGCTGGTTTCAGAACTTCGTTGGCGGAGGCATGCGGGTTTTCTCCGCGATATTCTTCAAGGCGGCGGCCATACCGTTGACGGTGCTGGTGCTGTTTCTGATCTACCGCTATCTTCCGAACGGCCGGCCGCCCATGAAGCGCGTGCTGCCGGCGGCGATCATCATCGGTATTCTTCTGGAAGCGCTGAAGTATCTGACGTCCATCGCCTGGCCCGGCCTGCAACAAAAGCTGGCGCGCGAGTACGGTGTGTTTCAGTATTCGGTGACGCTCATCTTCCTGGGCTTTCTATCCTCAATGTTGATTTTGGCCGGTGCCGAATGGGCCTCTCGAGGCAACCGCTTCGATCAGGAACAAACGGAGCCTGCACTGGAGCAAAGCGGACATGCCTGAGCGTCCGCTGGCCGCAATCACGGGCGCATCCGCTGGCATCGGTGCGGAATTTGCCCGGCAACTGGCGCAGAGGGGATATGCACTGTTGCTCATCGCCCGTCGCGCGGACAAACTCAGCGCGCTTGCTCAAGAAGTAAGCGTGCCCGTGGAGGTAATGGCGGCGGATTTAGTAATTGAAGCCGAGTGCGAACGTGTGGCACAGCGCTTACGCACAGACCCGAACCTTGCCGTGCTGGTCAACAACGCGGGCTTCGGCACGTTGGGATTATTTCCTCAGACCGAGCTCGAATCGCAGCAGCGCATGAATAAACTGCACGTGCTGGCGGCGTCCACACTAACGCACGCGGCGCTGCAAAACCTGACAGCGCGCGAAGCCGCTGGTGCGCTACCGGATCAGCCCTGCGGAATCATCAACGTCGCTTCCATTGCCAGCTTCGGGCAATCGCCTTCGAACGTCAGCTACTGCGCCACCAAAGCGTGGACGGCCAGCTTCACCGAAGGCCTGGCGCTAGAGCTGGGCACAAGCGGCTCCCGCATCCGTGCGCAGGCGCTTTGTCCAGGGTTTACCTATTCCGAATTCCACGACGTCATGAAGATGGACCGGCGCTCGGTGCCGGAATCTTTTTGGCTGAAGGCAGATTACGTCGTGCGCGAATCGCTGGCTGGCTTCGACCGTGGAGACGTCTTCGTCATTCCCAACTGGCGCTACCGTTTCATTGCGAACTTCCTCAAGTTGACGCCGAAATCGTTGATCCACAAAGTGACCATCCAGTTGGCGCGCTACCGCCAGAAACGGATCCAGCGCGCTCGCGGCCCTAAGAGGGGTTCCCCGCAGGCGTTAAAATAGAAATTGTCCGCCGGTAATACCTATGTCCCGCATCATCAGCGACAGGGCCGACAAGACCGAGCACGTCGTCGTTCTGCCGGCATCGCTTGAAGACCCCAACCAACCCGTTCCCGGGCTGTATAAGCTGGGCATGCTGCTCGGCTGCGCGTCCATCTTTACGCTCTTCGCCGGACTGGTAGCCGTTTACATCTTTCGAGCCCAGTCGCAGGATCATTGGGAGCCCATCGCCCTGCCTCCGATCCTCTGGTGGAGCACGGCGCTGATTCTCGCCAGCAGCGTTCCCTTCGAGATTGGCCGCCGCTACTTCCGGCGCGGTGAGCGGAGGATTGCGTTCCGCCTGCTCACGCTGACTACGGCCATGGGCTTTGGCTTCATCGCCTGCCAGTTCACGGCATGGCGCGATCTGGTGGCGCAAGGTGCGTACATGATCGAAAATCCGCACAGCGCCTTGTTTTATATCTTCACTGGACTGCACGCGCTTCACCTTGTCGGCGGTATTATCGGCCTTTTCTATGTACTGCTGAAGCCGGTCAGGCGGCGCGAAACGGTGGACATCGCCGCGTATTATTGGCACTTTCTCGGCCTGCTGTGGATTATGTTGTACGCAACGTTGCTGGTGGTATCCTGACGCCAGTGGCTGGACCAAACCCAGCAAATTGAACATGCCCATTGATCCTTCCGCGCAGATTGCTCCTACCGCCCGTGTGCATCCAGACGCCGTGATTGGCCCGGGTGTGGTCATTGGGGAATACGCGATCGTAGAGCAGGATGTCGTGATTGGCAAGGGCTGTAAGCTCGAACCCTACGTCTGGGTGAAGCGCTGGACCACGATGGGCGAGCGCAATGAGATCTCGGCGGGCACCGTGCTCGGCAGCGATCCGCTCGACAAAAATTTCAAGGGCGACCGCAGCTACCTGCGCATCGGCCACGGCAACATTATTCGCGAGCACTACACGATTTCGCGCGGCACGAAGCCCGAATCCGAAACCGTAATCGGCGACGAAAACTACATCATGACCTCGGGCCACATTGCGCATAACTGCCGGGTGGGTAGCCGTACAGTGATCGCCAGTTGCACGTTGATTGCGGGGTACGTCGAAGTGGGCGATCAAGCATTTGTTTCGGGCGGCGTCGCGGTGCATCAATTTTCGAAGATCGGGCGGCTTGCGATGATCGGCGGCATGTCCCGCGTAAATTTCGATTGCCCTCCGTTTTTCACCTACGTCGGCTACAAAATTCAACCGCGCGGCATCAACGTTGTGGGCCTGCGGCGCTCGGGCTTCAGCAAAGAAGAAATCGCGGCCATCCGCGCGGCGTATAAGATCCTGTTCCGTTCCAACCTGCGCAAGGAAGACGCGCTGGCCCGGCTGGATGCCGAATTTGTTCCCCACGACGCCGTGCGGGAAATCGCCGCGTTTGTGCGTGCGAGCAAACGGGGCATCTGCCGTGTTCGCCCAGGGGTCAATGTGGACCCGGACAATGCAGCCGATGACGGCGGCGATACGGAAGAATAGCCCGATATAACAACCACTTCACGCAAAAACCCCGGCGGCTGTGCGAACTTTACGCCTAACATGCGGGCGTGGAAAAACGCGCCTTTCGCTGCCTCTGGCTAGCGCAATCAATCAGTCTGTTGGGCGATTCCCTGGCCAACTACGCCGTCCAGGCGACGGTCGTTTTCCGCATGCACGGCACGGCGCGCGACGCGAGCGTAGTCTTGATCGCGGGGCTGCTGCCGCGCGTGATTCTAGGGCCTGTCGCGGGAATTGCCGCCGACCATTGCGGCGCACGGCGGACGATGATGGCGGCGGATTTGATCCGCGCTCTTCTGCTTACCGCTCTGGTTTTTGCTCAAGGTCTCGTGCAATACTGCGCCATTTCGTTCGCAATCGGCTCGGCATCGGCGTTCTTCACACCCGCGTTGGCCGCGACAATCCCGAACCTGGTCACCGCCGAAAACCTGCTTCGCGCCAATGCGCGGTTGCAGCAATCGGCCCATTTCGCTAGGATGGCGAGCCCTGTGATTGCAGGCGCACTCGTGACCGCGGGCTTTGAATGGACGTGCTACACGGCGGACTCGCTCAGCTTTGTGGCGTCCGCGGCGCTTGTGGGAATCTCCGTGAAACACACCCCCCACATCACTGCCCCATCTCGAACCCCAGCAAAACGGGAGCCTTTCGCCAATGGCGTTCGCGCCGCGATCCGCAACGCGCAAACGAGAACAGCAGTGTTTTCGATGACCATCGCCGTGTTCTCCACCGGATGTTTCACCGCGCTCCTTCCCGTTTTTGTGCGCGACAGCCTGCGCTTGGGAGCTTCGGCTTACGGAACGCTGGGAACGCTGCTCTCCGCAGGCACCCTTGCGGGATCGTTGTTTCTTTCGAGGTATGCCCGAAAAGGTCACACGGAAATGTGGTTGCACGTCGGGCTGAGTGTGGTTGGCGTTGCCATCCTTGCGCTCGCCGCGATGCCAGTTCCGTTCGTCGCCTATCCAGCGTTCCTGCTGATTGGCGCAAGTGCTGCTGCGGCGATGACGGCTTCGGCAACATTGCTGCAAGCCGCTGCGCCGGTGGAAATGCGGGGCCGCGTTGCAGCGGTCGCAGCCTCGTTCACGTCCCTCGCCCAGCTTGCGGCGATAATCGGAGCTGCCGGCATCGCTGCTTGGGTCCGTGTTCCTGCTGTGTATGCCTTTAGTGGCCTGCTGTTACTTTTACCACTCGTTTTCCGATATTTTCGCCAGTGAACAGGCCAATCAACGCGCGGGGCATGTTCTCAAAACCTTCGATGATGTCTTCGCGGTACTTTAACTTGCCATCGCGCACCCACTCCGTCAGTTGCGCGAGGCCTTCGGCGTAGCGAGCCTCAAAATCAAAGACAAGGAAGCCCTGCAGGCGGGCGCGTGCCACCAACAAATGCCGGTACATGCGGGGTCCCGTCGCAGGCGTTGCGTCGTTTGCTCCTGAAATTTGCCCACAAATGGCGATTCTCGCGAACAGGTTCAGGTATCCGAGCACGGCATCCGCAATCGGCCCGCCCACGTTATCGAAATAGACGTCCACGCGATTCGGGCAAACGTCGCGCAACGCGGCGCCATAATCGGAGGTCGATTTGTAGTCGATCGCCGCGTCGAAGCCGCACTCGTTCAGAATATAGTCGATCTTTGCCTTGCCACCGGCGATGCCAATAACGCGCGCGCCCTTAATTTTGGCGATCTGTCCAACGGTGGAGCCTACGGCGCCAGCGGCACCCGACACCACGACCGTATCACCGGCCTTCAGGCTACAAACGTCCAGCAATCCGAAATACGCGGTCAAGCCCGGCATGCCGAGCACGCCGACTGCGGTCGAAACAGGGGCAACGCTTGGATCCACTTTGCGCGCACCGGTTCCGTTAGAGACGGCATACTCCTGCCAGCCCATCGGAAGGTTCACAATATCTCCCACGCGGAACTGCGGGTGTTTCGATTCAACCACTTCACCCACGCCTCCGCCGACCATCACTTGGCCGATTTCGACGTAGGGCGAGTAGCTCCGCACGGCGTTGAGGCGGCCGCGCATGTAGGGATCGACGGAAAGATAAAGTGCCCGAACCAGGAACTCGCCGTCTCCTGCGTCGGGAACAGATGTTTCGACCAAACGAAAATTGGATTCCAGCAACATTCCCTCTGGGCGAGAAGCGAGAATAAATTGGCGATTGACCATATGGTGTAGTTTGTCTTATTATCACGCCAAGACCAATTCAGTGTCGTGAGCGTCATTTCGCGCCGCTGCAAACGTGCTGGAGCCCCCACAAAAATGTCCCAACCGAATGATCAGAATTTGAACAGCCAGAACCTGAGCAACCACGCCCGGTACGATCCGGTCTTTCACGGATTTTTGTTTGTCGCCGTCCTCGTTTTCCTTGGAGCGGCGGTTTACCAGATGTACCAAGAACCGAATTGGTGGAATGCGGGACGCATTCTCGGTGTGATCTGGTTGCTGACGCTGATGCTGAAGACACGGCTTTACGCAATGAAGGTACAAGACCGCTTAATTCGCCTGGAGGAGCGCCTGCGGCTCAGTCAGTTGCTGCCGGACTCGACGCGCGGGAGGATTGGCGAGCTGACCGAAGGCCAGCTGGTCGCGCTGCGTTTCGCCTCGGACGCGGAAATTCCCGGCGTGGTGGAAAAGACGCTGGCAGGCAACTGGAACCAGAAACAGATCAAACAAAGCATCAAAACCTGGCGTCCGGACTACTGGCGCGTCTAGGGGTCCAAGCGGTTGCCGAAATGGTGATTGGGCGCGGTTCCGAGGTAAGCTTGTAAAAAGCCACCATGACCACGCCCGCAGCCGATGCCGTGCAGATCTCCACTCCTACTTGCCCGCCGGGCATTGGGAGCATCATCCGCACGCCGCAATCGGCCGATCTCATTGAGGGAGTCCGCGTGCAGTCGTACGATCTTTGGCCCGATGATCGCGGCTACTTCCTTGAAGTGGCGCGCTTGCAGCAAGGTCTGGTCAGCGATTTCGCCCCTGCGACAACGCAGATTTCCGCGGCGCTGAGCTACCCCGGAACCATCAAAGCGTTTCACTTCCACCGTTTTCAAACCGATGTCTGGGTGCCCGCCCAGGGCATGTTCCAGGTGGTGCTGGTGGATTTCCGGCCCGATTCCCCGACCTTTGGACGGAAAAACACGCTCTACACCGGCGCGCTGAAACCGTGGCAGATTTTGATTCCGCCCGGCGTCGGCCATGGCTATAAGGTGATCGGCGAACACGCGGCGATGCTGGTTTACGTGACCAACCAGCTCTACAATCCGAAGGACGAAGGCCGCATCGCGTATAACGATCCTTCCATCGCTTACGATTGGGAACTCCAACACAAATGAAATTCTTAGTTACCGGAGGTGCTGGTTTCATCGGCAGCGCGTTCGTGCGCATGTTGTTGCAAAATCCCGGCGGCCGCGCGGCGCGGGTGGTCAATCTCGATAAACTCACCTACGCCGGAAATCTGGAAAATCTACGGCCCATTGAGGCCGATTCGCGCTATCGTTTTGCGCACGGAGACATCTGCGACACGAAGCTGGTGAACGATCTTGTCGCCGAGGTGCAGCCGGACGTCATCGTGAATTTTGCCGCGGAATCCCATGTGGACCGCAGTATTCTCTCGCCCGCGCCCGTGCTGGAAACCAACGTGCGCGGTACGTTCACGCTGCTGGAAGCCGCGCGCGCGAATAAAACGCCGCGTTTTTTGCACGTATCCACCGATGAGGTCTACGGCAGCATTGAGGCGCCGCATGACGCCGTGGAAACGGATACGCTGCGGCCGTCGAGCCCGTATTCGGCATCCAAAGCGGGGTCCGACCTGCTGGCGCTCTCCTATTTCGTTACTTACAACATGCCTGTGCTGGTGACGCGCGCCTCTAACAATTACGGCCCTTATCAGTTTCCCGAAAAACTAATTCCGCTGATGATCTCCAACGCCATCGAAGACAAGCCGCTGCCGATCTACGGCGACGGCATGCAGATCCGCGACTGGCTGTATGTGGACGATCACTGCCGCGCGATTCTGGCCGTGATTGAGCGCGGGCGCGAAGGCGAGGTCTACAACATTGGCGGTAGCCGTGCGCTGCCGAACGTCGACGTTGTGAAGAAGATTTTGAAGGCCGTAGGGAAGCCCGAGTCTTTAATGCAGACGGTGAAAGATCGCCCCGGCCACGACCGCCGCTACGCTTTGTCCAGCGAAAAACTGATGCGCGAAACCGGTTGGAGCGCGCAGATGGTTTTTGAAGACGGCCTACAGACCACCATCGACTGGTACCGCTCGAATCCCGAGTGGATCGCGCACGTGAAATCCGGCGAGTACCAAAAATTCTACGCAAGCAACTACGCCAACCGCTGAGCCGCGCATGTTCTCAAAACCACTACGCGACGGCTTTGAGCTCCGTTTACTTGAAGAGCGGCACGCCGAAGAAATGTTCGCCGTCGTGGACCGCGAACGGATGCACCTGCGTACCTGGCTCGCCTGGGTGGATGCGACGCGGACCCCGGATGATTCGTTGGCCTTTATTCGCTCCTCGCTCGAACAATTTGCCGGCAATCGGGGGTTCGCCGCGGGCATTTGGAAGGGCCCGCTGTTTGCAGGCACCGTTGGCACGCATACCATCGACTGGCTAAACCGGAAGGTGGAAATAGGCTATTGGCTGGCGCGCGAATTCGAAGGCCGCGGCCTGGTGACGGACGCGTGCCGCGCGATGGTGACGCATCTGTTCGACGCACTGGACCTGCATCGCGTGGAGATCCGCTGTGCCGTTGCGAACGCAAAGAGCGCCGCAGTGCCCAAGCGGCTCGGCTTTGCCCAGGAAGCGACGCTGCGCGAGGCGCACTTCGTCAACGGCGAATGCCACGATCTGATGATCTTTGGGATGCTACAACGCGATTGGAAGCGCGGCGCGTAACGGGCCGCTTCGGCCTTTAGCGGCTTGGCCCGAACAAACTCTGGAAAGGCGTTGGAGTGTTGCCTTGCGGGGCCTGTCCGCCCATAGGGTTCGGCTGTTGCCGTGCTCCACCGGGGTTTCCGTTGAATTGGCCGCCGCCACCGAAGGGATTCTGCGTTCCACCGGGTGCATTCGGGTTCTGATTTCCGGGCGTATTCCCATTGCCTAGCGGATTCCGGTTCTGCTGTTGCGCCGCCGGTTGGTTGGCGGAAGGATCGAAGACGAATTCCCACTCCTGATACTTTAAGCGCTCGCCATAGCTCTTGATGCTGGGCCCTTCAAACTTGCTGGCAACACCCGCGATGCCAGGCGACGTGGCATTGCCGCCTGGGAGCCCGTTCGCATTTTGGCCGCTCAAAACACCGTTGATGGCGCCAAGGGCACCTGAATTTGCGCCCCCGCCAGGAGTGCCCCCGAAGCCGGGAATCACCGTGCCGCCGCCACCCGGAGACGCTTGCCGGTTCCCCCCTGCCGGAACATTTTGTCCGCCACCGATGGGATTCGCCTGGGTATTGCCGCCGAAAGGTTGATTATTTAGAGGCTGGTTATTGAAAGGCTGGTTGTTGAAGGCCTGATTGTTGAAGGCCTGATTGTTTAGAGGCTGGTTGTTGAAATTATTCTGGTTATTCAGCTGGTTGAATCCAGGGTTATTGAATCCCGGCGTCGTGCCGGCCGGATTTTGATTAAACACATCCTGATTCATCTGCTGCTGCGCCAAATCCGACGCCTGCTGGTTCAGCGGATTGTTCACCGGAAAGGGATTTCCCTGTGGGTTCTGACCGCCAAAACCAGGGAGTTGGCCGGGGATGTTACTTTGCGGTACCAAGCCGGAGTTGTCCTGACCGGCGCCAGGGCCACTCAGAGAACCACCGAGCGGGGCCCCGATATTGCTGACCATGTCGTTGTTCCCGAGCGGCGCACTTTGCTGCACATTGATCTGCGGCGTGCCGCCGAAACCGGGTATCGTCACCGGATTTCCACCCGAATTTGGAAAGCCAGGTTGTCCCGTGTTCGGAAATCCCCCCTGACCGGGGTATGGGTTGCCCTGTCCACCGAACGGATTGCCCGGTTGGCCGGCCTGGAGGTTCTGCGGTACCCCTTGACCCTGTTGCTGCTGGCCCGAGGGCGCGAGACCGATGGGAGGCCACGTGCTGGGATCATTTGCATTGAAAGCCTGTGGGTTCCCGGGAAACATCGGCGTGTTGGAGTCTTGGGGCGAAGGGCCCTGGTCGAACGACTGCGGGCGACCCGTGAGATCGCTTGGACGGCGCTGCGCGGCGATGTTGCGCTGTACCTGCTGCCCGTTTGGATTGTTTGGATCGAGGTTGTTGCCAGCAGCATTGACCGCAGTGCTCACGAACCCGTCGGCGGCGGTGTTCATCGTGTTTGAGCCGAGCGGACCTCCGCCAACACCTTGATTCACGGGCTGCCCGTTTTGCGCATTCTGTGCAGGTGGCTTCTTGACCAGAGAATCGGTGAGGAAGGATCCGTTGGTGTGGATCAATCGCCACTCGTCTTTCCCTGTTAACGGATCTTTGTAGCGGTGGCGCAGGAAGCGCCTGTCGGTGGACTTCTCCAGATCCTCGATCGTCGCCGGATACTTTTTGTTGACGGCGTAGAAAACCTCAATCGCGCGCTTGAACTGGTTGCCGCGATCCATCAGGAGTTGTTCACGCGCGCGGGCGCTCTCAAAGCCCACACGGGGCAGCTCGGTATAGAGAGAAAACGCCACCGCTGCGGCCATCAGGAACACAACAAGCAGCGCGAAACCGCGCTGGTTTTGTCCCGCGCGTGTGCCGCGAACCGGAATGGCGCGTCGCGTTTTCATCCCGCTAACTCCTCCACCAACGGCAGCGTCTGCTGGTTCCTGTTCGTGGTGTCCTCGACGACGGCTGAATTGATCCCGATGCGAATCACTTTATAGCGGTTATGAATGGTATCGTTCTCGGCAGCGACGTAGATATCATCGCCTTCGAGAAACAGCGCCTGACGCGATCCGCCCCGGGCACCGTTCACATAACCGTAAAACTTCAAAGGAATGGGCGGTGCCGTGGGCTTTGGCGGAGCGGGAGGCGGACCGTCCGGAACTCCAGGAACCAATCCAGCAACTGGCTTTGGATCGGCGGGCTTCACGGGAGCCACCGGTGGAACCGGCGGAGCCTTTGGTCTGGGTGGCGCGCCGAAGTCGAACAGGCTGCGGCTTCCGCCTTGTGTATCGATGCCGCGCAGCTTGGCAATTTGGTCGAGATGCAGCTCGGGATCGATGCGGCTGACATCGGTGCCCTCGGCGAGCTTTAGGGTGGGCTTGAAATCCTGAATCGCCGTCTCGCCGCGGCGGGGCGCGCGGCCGGACGGCATCGGCGTCAGCGCATCCATCGTGCGGGCTCCACCCACTGCCGATGGCGCCGTGGGCAATGGACGGGGTGCACTGGGCCTGGGTGCGGTTGTGGCCCTCTGCTGCGGAACGTCGTCACCCTGGTTTACGTAATACGCAACGCCGCCCAGAGCCAGCAACCCGACTAGGATTGCCACCTTCTTGGGCTCAGCACCTAAGTTTGTAGGAAGAAGGTTCATTGCTCGCTGCCATCCTCCCGCACAAACGTTTCAATCTTCATGCTGACATTTAGCACGCCCGAACCCTGCTGCGGCGCGGCGTTCAGTCCTTCGATGATTAGTAGACGCGGAGAACGGTCAATCTGATGCACGAAGCGCATCAGGTTCTCGTAGTTGCCTTCGTAGTTCGCCGTGATCGTCATCATGCTGAGCGAATCAGAGCCTTCAACCGGCTCGGTGGAATACGCGTGTTCTTTGGGCGTGATCTTCGACTGTTCGGCGGCCGAAACCAGTTCACTCAACAGTGTTGAATAAGCCGTGCGGCGTTCCAGAAAATAGCTCGCCAGGAATTCATCGCCCTGCATGCGGCCTTTTTCCACCGCGGCGGCGTGCGCTTTGGTCTGCTCCAACCGCATCTTCGCGGCCCCCACTTGCGCGCGTAAATTTGTCTGCTGCATCTCCAGATCGTCTGCCGAACCACCAGGAGGAAATAAAAGGAAACCAGCGGCACCCAAGTTGAGCACGGCCAGCGTGATCAACACGGTGCGCCAAGTGTTCGTCGAACGGCTCATGGCCGTGGCCGCACCGCCTGTTCCGCCCGATTTAAAGTTTTTGAGCATAACTCACACTCACTCGATAGCGGTACAGAGGGTCGTTGTCGGTCGGCGGCACCGAATTGTGAACGCTCGCGGGGCCGAAACGCGGCGATTCCTGCAGTTTTTTCAAAAATTCAATGACGGGTGCGGGACTTTGCGCGCCCACAATCATGTCGAGCAACACCTGATTTTGCGAATCGATCTGCGGCAGACGAACTTGAATCAGGCGCACGTTGCCGGGCATGACACCTTCGAGATCCGCGAAAATCTTTGTCCAGCTGACGGACTTGCGATCCACCAGCGTGTTCAATAGAACACTGCGCTCCAGCACGGAAGCATTGGCAGGCTGCCGCAGAACGGCATCGAACTTCGCCTGCTCCGCTGCAAGTGAGCGGGCTTGACTGGTCAAATCGTTCACGGACGCACGAGTGTCGCTGACGCGGCCAGCGCCGCTCACGCTCAAATAAACGAGCACGGCCAGCGATACGGCCAGCGCCGCCGAACCAGCCATGAATGCGGCTTGCAGAGGCCGGTCTTTGCGGAACGGCTCGGTCGCGAGGTTGATCGGGATGCGCACGATTAGTTCTCGGCTCCTTCCAAATACCCCAACAGCCCGGCGTTGTGTGGATTCGGCGAGCCAAAGCGGCTGCGCAGCGGCTCTTTTTCCATCGGCAATTCGCCGTTCACCGAAAAGCCCGTCGCGATGATCTTGCGCGTTTTTGTGTCGAGTTCATCTTCCACGTAGGAGATCGTCGGACGCAGCACCTGCAAAATTTCCTCATCGTTCGCGTTATCGAGATCCACGCAACGGTACAGCTTGAGAACGCCTCCCGAGACGACCATCACCGTGAGAGCGCGGCCCGTCAACTTCGCGACGATCACGGCATCGGTATCCTCCACCAATTCGAGCGATGCGAGCCCGGCGGTAGTGATATCTCCGGCATGAAAATTCTGTGCGCGGAACAGCGCCTCGTAACGGGCCAGCACTTCGAGCGCAACCACAACGGTGACCACGTCGATCTTACCGCCGCCCGTCTTTGCTTGAACCGACTTGGGCTGCACGAAGTAGCTGACCGCCGCCGATTCGATATCGAACGGCAGTGTCTTCTTCAGGCGGAATTTGATGAGCGAAAGCTGTTCGGCGGCGGACGAGGGGAACGAATCGAAATCGAGCACGCTCACGCGAGCCGCCCAGTCCGGCAGAATCAACGCAGCACGGCGGCGCTTGGTCGCGCCAACGGCGGGCGCGATGCGCGCGAGCGTCGACGATACTGCTTCCGTCCGTAACAAATTATCGGCCACGGGTGAAGGCACTAGAGTTCCCGGATCGAGCGAGGCAAAACCCAGTTCCCGCGTGCCGCTGGCCGAAGGCCGTGCGTAGGCGATGCCCGCATCCGAAAACTCGAAGACATAGTTCGGCGGCGGGTCTTTGACGAACTGCGTGATGGAATCTAGTAAAGGCATGCGCCGCGGCTATCCTTCGATGAAAGTCACCTTGTTGATTTCGCGCAGCGTCGTCACGCCCTCTTTCGCCTTGGCGAGCGCCGAATCGCGCAGAAACGTCATGCCTTCGTCGCGCGCCACGCGGCGGATCTCCGACGCCGGGCGCCGGTTCAAAATCATCTCGCGGATCACTTCGGAAAGGTTCAGCAATTCGTGAATCGCGCTACGGCCGCGATAACCGGTGCCGCCGCATTCAAAGCATCCAGCGCCCTCGTAGAAAACCACGTCACGCCATAGCGCCGGATCAAGGCCGCTCTCTCGCAGTTCTTCATCAGACGCCTTCACCGGCCTTTTGCAGTGCTCGCAGATCACACGCACCAGGCGTTGGGCCAGAATGCAGTTTAAAGCCGAGACAAAGTTATAGGGCTCCACCCCCATGTTCAGGAAGCGGCCCAGCACGTCCAGCACGTTGTTTGCGTGCACGGTGGTGAACACCAGGTGACCCGTCAGCGCGGAGTTAATCGCAATCTGCGCGGTTTCCTGGTCACGGATTTCGCCCACCATGATCTTATCGGGATCGTGGCGCAGAATGGAGCGCAGCCCGCGAGCAAAAGTCAGGCCCTTTTTCTCGTTCACCGGAATCTGCGTGATGCCTTTGATCTGGTATTCGACGGGGTCTTCGATGGTGATGATCTTGTCTTCGTCGTTTTTGATCTCGCTCAGTGCCGCATAGAGCGTCGTTGTTTTGCCGGAGCCCGTGGGGCCGGTGACCAGCACCATGCCGTATGGTTCTTTGATGTAGCGGCGGAACTTGCTCAAATCGCCGTCCGAGAACCCGACGACGTCGAGCGAAAGCTTGGAAAACTTCTCGCTCATCGATTCTTTATCGAGCACGCGAAGCACGGAGTCTTCGCCATAAATCGTCGGCATGATCGAGACGCGAAAATCGATCAGGCGGTTCTTGTAGCGGACACGGAAACGGCCGTCCTGGGGGACGCGGCGCTCGGCAATGTCCAGTTCGCTCATCACTTTGATGCGCGAAATGATGGTGGAGTGCCAGTCCTTGGCGATCGGCGGCATCGCGTAATGCAGCACGCCGTCGATGCGGTACTTGATGGCCACTTCCTGATCGCGCGTTTCGATGTGAATGTCGCTGGCACGCCGTTCCAGCGCGTTAAAGATGGTGGTGTCCACCAGCTTGATCACCGGAGCAATGTCGCTATCGCCCGCCGCAAGCCGGTCGATCGAAAGCGTTTCGTCCGGATTCTCTTCATCGCCCACCACATCGAGCGTGAAGCCCTCGGTCACTTCTTCCAGCACGCGCTGGGACTGCTCGGTCTTCTTCAGCAGATCGGAGATCTGCGAGAGCGTGGCCACCTTGACGCGCAGTTTCTTGTCGAGCAGCACGGCCAATTCGTCGATCAGGCTAAGGTTGCGCGGATCGGCTAACGCGATCTCGAGTGTTCCGCCATGCGCCTGAATGGGCACGAAGTTATAGCGGAACATGAGATCCACCGGAATCGAGTGGAACAGATCGTGATCGATGCGGACTTCGGTGAGGTTGACGAACTCGTGGTAATAACGCTCTGCCAGCGCGCGGGCTTGCGCGATTTCCTGGGCCGGATCTTTGGGCAGAATTTGTTCAGTGGTTGCCATGGCCTAGGAGCGGATCGTATCCGATAACGAAAAGATCGGAAGATACAGCGAAATCAATACAAACGCCACAAACACGCCCATCACAATCATGATAATGGGCTCAATCAGACTCAGCGCCGCCGTCGCCTGTGTGGCGACGTCTTCTTCGTAAAACTCGGCGACGCTTCCCAGCATGGCTGGCAATGCGCCCGTCGACTCACCCACTTCAATCATGTCGATGGAAAGGCTGGGGAAAATGCCCACACTCCGCAGCGAACCGGATAACGACTGGCCCTCTCTTACCATCTTAGCGGCGTTGGCCAACACGCGTTTCAAAACCTCGGTTCCCAGCGACTCCGACGCCGTTTCCAGTGCCTGCATCAGTGGAATGCCGCCAATCAGCAGCGTGGAAAGCACGCGCGCAAACTGCGCGACTTGATATTTGAGCCACACTTCGCCAGCGATCGGCATCTTGAGGAGAAGGCGATCGAATGCTTCCTTGCCGCTCTTTGTCTGGAGCCAAGCTCTGAGCGCGAGAACGCCGCCGATCAGAGCGACGAACCCGACCAGCACGTAATTGCGGGCCGTGGTGCCGATGGCAATCAAAATCAGCGTGGGCCTCGGCAACTGCGCCTGCATGCTGGAGTAAAGCTGCGCGAAGTTCGGAACCACGTACGTGATGAGGAAGACCACCAGACAGATGACAAGGGTGACCAGCAGCGCGGGATACATCAACGAAACCAGTAGCTTTTTGCGCACCGAAAGCGCCAGTTTCTGATAGGAAATGAACCGCTCCAGCACTTCTGCCAGCGATCCGCTTCGTTCGCCGGCAAGAACAGTAGTCACGTAGATGGCCGGAACCGCCTGCTGCCGCGCGAATGCGTCGGAAAGCAATGCGCCGCTACGAACCTCCTGCCGGACGTTGCTAATGATCGTGGAGAGTTTGGCGTCGGTCAACCGGTCCGCCAGTAAATCCAGCGCCTGTAGAATCGGAAGGCCCGCGCGGATCAGCGTGACAAATTGCTGGTTGAAAATCAGGAATTTTTCAATGTCCAGCTTCTTCGCCGACGGGCGCAGACCGGATGTGAGTCCGGCCAGTTCGGAGCGCGGCCTGACCGAATAAACAAGGAACCCCTGCTGCGTGTAGCGGTCGCGCAGTTCTTTTTCGGAGCCGGCTTCCGCCACCAGTTGGTGCATCTCGCCTCGGGCGTCCGCGTACTTGAGTGTCCATTCGGCCATAAGAGGCGTGTAAATTATTGATACCATTAGCGACACGTCCGCCGCTTGGGGTGTCGCCCTGTAATGTATGACGCTCGGCAGGGAAGTGGCGTGCAGGCCATCCATGTCTTTCCCGCGGAAAACCGGGCCTTGGCCGAATGCTTATAGGGCAGCCGCGCGGCGGGGGGGGGCGGCGAACTTTGCAATGCGATCTTTGCAAGTTGCCTTTGCCGGCAATTACCGTTAGAGTGTTGGTTTAACATGATCAAACGCAGACCGCTGCCATTACTTATCCTTCTCCTGTCGGCTGTGGCGGTTTTGTCGGTCACCGGCTGCAAGAGGCAAAGTTCCACCCAAATTAACTATCAGATGGGGGAGCGTATCGTCGCCGGCCCCATGGTCTATAACGTAGTGCAGACGGTATGGAAGACGCAGCTTGGCGATCTGTTCCAGCTCCGCACGCCGGAGAACCGGTTTCTGGTCATTACCCTTTCGGCGACAAACAGCGGCGGCAAGGAAGTGTCCATTCCTTTTCTGACGCTGGAAGGCCAGGGCGCTAAGGAATTTAAGGAACTACAGGATGGAACGGGTGTGGAGCGCTGGTTTGGGGTGCTCCGTACCATTCAGCCCGCCGAGACGCGTCAAGGCAATGTGGTGTTTGACGTGCCGCTGACATCATACCGGCTACGCTTGACCGATGGCGGCGAATTGGGAACGGAGAAAAACGTATGGGTGGAAATTCCTCTCCGCATGGATACCGACACCACCATCGCCGCCCCCACGCCCGGACAGCAGTAGCGGCGTTCGCGACCGCAACTGCGCTTTTCGCGGGCATCCTTATGCTCGCCGCGCCGTGCCACGCGGCCCTCACCGTCGAGCGTATCGCGCTCCATCAATTTGAAGACGGGCCTATCCTGCCGGCTTCGCATGTTTTCCTGCCGGGCGAACGCGTGTACATAAGCTGCCGCTTTTTCGGCTACGCGGTGGCAGGAGCAACCGACGAACAAAAATCGGTCAAGCTCGCCTGGCAGGTGGAGGCCGCCGACGGCGCCGGTGTGCTGCTGGTCCCCAGGGCCGCTGGTCGAGTGGAGCAACAGGTCTTCACCCAGGACAAAGACTGGCGCCCCAAGTTTGTTTGGGATTTCGTTATTCCACCTTTCGCACCTGGCGGAACCTACAAAGTCACCGTGCAAGCCAAGGATGAAGTTGGCGCAACCGATCTGACCTCGCACATTGAACTGGGCGTCCGCGGCCGGGATGTCGAACCTGGCGCGGAGCTTGTGGCCCGCAACTTGCGTCTTCTTCCAGGCGATCAGGACGGCACGCCACTGGAGCCTGCCGTGTATCACCCGGGCCAGGTATTGTGGGCCCGGTTTGAAATCACCGGCTACAAATATGCCGCCAGGAACCGGTACGCCGTCGAATATGGCTTGGCCATCGAAAAAGAAGACGGCCAGCAGGTCTTCGCCCAGCCCACCGCAGCCGAGGATTCAAGCGAATCCTACTACCCGCAGCGTTACGTCCCGGGCGCTGTCAGCTTAAACCTGGACCCCAACGTCCCGCACGGTGCCTACACCTTGGTCATCCTGATGAAGGACAAGACCGGGAACCAGACCGCCGAAGCCCGAGCCAAGTTCCGCATCGAGCCTTAGGCGCTACCGTGTTATCCTAAAATCTCATCTGTTTCCTGGAGTTTCGCGTGGATCGTCAAACCCGTAAAGATCTGAAGACCGACAAGTTCGCCGAGGAAGTATTAGACGTTTTCCAGTGGACAAACGAGCACAAAGCCCTTGCGATCCGTTATGGATCCATCGCGGTCGCCGTGCTGGTGATCGCCTTGGGCGCCTACCTCTACATGGACTACCAAAGTGGAGTCCGCCAGAAAGCGCTCGCCGATGCACTGCACACGGCTGAAGCTACGTTTGGACCGGATCAGGCGCCCCCCGGCGGCCTGCACTTCGCCTCGCAGGAAGAGAAGGATAAGGCGCTGGTGAAGGCCTACACCGATCTTGCTACGAAGTTCGCAAGCAGCGGCGAAGGTGCCATCGCCGCCATGACGCTCGCGTCCGACGCCGCCAGCAAGGGCAACTTCGCCGACGCCGAGAAACAATACAAGGCTGTTGTCGATAACGCCCCCAAAGCGTTTGCCTCACTCGCGCGCCTCGCCTTGGCGCAGGTCTACGACTCGCAGGGCAAGAACGCCGACGCGCAGAAGCTGTTGCAGGACGCCGTGAACAATCCGAGCGAAACGGTTTCGAAAGAACAGGCAAGTATCGCGCTTGCCCGAAACATGGCCTCCAACAACAAGGCGGAGGCGCTCAAGATGTTGGATAAGCTCCGCACCTCGCAGCGAGTTCCGGTCAGCGGCGCCGCGGCCCAGGCGTATACGGAAATCGACAGCACCGGCAAGAAGTGAACGCTCCGGGTTCCGGACACGGTCTCTCGTTAGCGCATCTCCGCTTTCCGCTGGAGCGCGCACGGGGCCGCCGCTACCCCGAACCCACCCACAGTTACCGCAACGACTTCCAACGCGACCGCGACCGTGTTGTCCATGCGCGCGCTTTCCGCCGCCTGGAAAACAAGACGCAGGTCTTCACCGCGGGCGTTTCGGATCACTTTCGCAATCGCCTGACTCACACCATTGAGGTATCGCAGATCGCGCGTACGGTGGCTGCCACGCTGGGCCTGGATGAAGATCTGACCGAAGCGCTGGCGCTTGCGCACGACATTGGCCACCCGCCCTTCGGTCACTCCGGAGAAGAACAACTGGACCGCCTGATGCGCCCTTACGGAGCCGGTTTCGATCACAATCTGCAGGCTCTCCGTATTGTCGAAACCTTTGAAAACCCTTATGCAAGGTTTCCCGGACTCAATCTCACATTCGAGGTTCGCGAGGGCATCGCCAAGCATTCGCGCGATTTTCAGCCCGGCGAAATTCCGGAACTTGACGAATATCTGCCCGGTCAGAAGTCTCCCATTGAAGCCCAGTTGATCGACCTGTGCGACGAAATCGCCTACGACACCGCCGATCTCGACGACGCCTATTTCGCGGGCCTGGTCAGCTTCGAGGACGCGCGCGAATCGGTGGAGAGCTTCCGCGAATTCGAAGATATTTTGGTGCACCAGTATCCCGGTGCCTCGGATCGAGTGCTGATGCACGAAGTGGTCCGCGCCTTGATCAACTGGCTGGTCTCCGGACTGGTTCAGGGCACCTACGACGCGACGCATGGGTTGACCGGAATGGATGCCGTGCGTTCGCATCCCGAGCGCGTTGTGCGCTTTACGCCCGAAACCGCGAAAGGCGCACGGGAGCTGAAAACGTTCCTGCGCCGCAGCGTTTACGAATCGCCCGATCTGGTCGCGAATCGCGCCCGCTCCGCCGCGCAGATCGCCAGGGTGTTCGAATACCTGATGGAACATCCCGATTCGCTGCCGGCGGCCTATCGCGAGGAATCCGCCGGGCAATTGCTCCACCGTCAGGTTTGCGATTACATCGCCGGAATGACGGACGGATTCTTCGTGCAAAGCGCCTCGGCGTGGGGAGTCATCTAGTGCGCCGCGGTGTGGAATTCGCGATTCTCCGTGCGGCCACGCGTCTGACGATCATCTTTGTAATAACCTTGCTTGCAATGTCCTTGGCGCCCGAGCCCGTCCAAGCCCACCACGGTGCCGCTCAGTTCGATCCGAACAAGAACGTAACGCTGAAAGGCACCATCACCGTTTTTCAATTCACCAACCCGCACGCGATGATTCAATTCGACGTTCGCGATGCAGCCGGCCAAACGGTGCACTGGATCGGGGAACTCCAAGCCCCCAACATTCTTCGCCGCGGGGGCTGGAACAAGAATACGTTGAAGCCGGGCGATGCGGTTACGCTCCACGGTTACCCCATGAAGGATGGCACGCCCGCCGTGTGGATCAACCGGTTGATCGGCCCCGATGGGCAGGATTTGCCGCTATTCAATCACTGAGAATAGGCTCCCATCGCCGATAACTATGTGATGATGAATGGGTTAACTGCTTTATCGGTCGTGAACGGCGGCATGGTCCTGGTATTACAGGACTGCCCTACTTAATGCTGCGTGGATTGCCGATAGTATTTGTGGTGAAACTCACGATCGCTTTCATCCTCGCATCCGACGCGGCCACTCCGGAAAAGATGACATTTCGGAGCCCGGAGCTGTGGTTCTATCTACTGGGCTTGTCCGTCTTGCTGGTCATCGCGCTACGGCGTGTGCTGGCTCGCCAGACCCCTTTGAGCGACGAGTTGTACTCGAAGACCGTCGCCATCGAGCACGTCCAAAGCGGCGTTGCCTGGATCCGCGCCGACGGCACCATCCGGACCATCAACGCGTCGTTTGCCTCCACGCTCGGCGCCTTGCAACGCGAACTGCTGGGCAGGGATTGGTACGAAATGTTCGCGCAGCAGGACCGGCCCCGTATTCAGGAAGCCTTCAGTCAGATGCTGCTGCTGGGCAAGTGCAATCTGGACGTGCTCGGGAAACGGATGGATGGAACGTACGCAGGTATCGAGCTGCTGCTGGTCGCCGTACACGATCACAAGATGCGCTTTGTGGGGCATCACTGTCTTATCGCGGATCGCACGCGGGAACGCCTGCTTGAAGAACAACTGGCCGCCATCGCTCCCAAACGCCAGGAGCGCCGTCCGGGCGTCACCAGCGCCAGCCGTAATTACGAATACCCGGCGCCAGCCTAGCGGCCTCCGCTCAACCGCGCTTCAGGAAATACCAGGTGGGCACGGAAAGCAGCAGCGCCGCCGCAATCACCAAAATCACCAGCAACTGCCACGGCCGGAACTGCGCCACAAACCGCACCGTCCAAGGCAGCGTGCTGTTGGCAGCAAACGGTGCGCCTACAGGATGAATCTCTGGTGGGGAGATCGGGATGATGGGTTCCCGGTCCGGATCGATGAGGATCGAATATCTGCCGACGGGGCGCGAAGTGGGGGCAACCGGCTTCTCTGCACGTGCGGGAGCTGCCGGGGAGACGACTTCGGGCCGTAACGCCTGTTGTTCCAGGAACAAGCGAGCCAACTGGACACGGTCGGCGCACTCGTCGCAGTCCTTCAGGTGAGCCTCAAACTCCCAGCGCTCCTGAGGCCGGAGCCTATTGTCGATGTAGCGCTCGGCCACCGACGTTTCGTCGATGTAGCGGTGGTTCATCGCTTTGGACGGCGTGCCGATGACAAATCTCCGCCCCGATTATCCCACCGAAGGGGCCAATGTGGTAGACTTGTTCTGAGTAAAACAGTACTAGGAGTGTCCTCAGATGGCGAAGGTGTGTGATCTTTGTGGCCGCGGCCCGCAATTCGGTAATCGTGTGAGCCATGCCCACAATCTAACGAAGCGGCGCTGGAATGTGAATCTGCAGAATGTGCGTGCGCTGGTGAACGGTGCTGCCAAGCACATTCGCGCGTGCACGAACTGCATCAAAAGCAACAAAGTCCAGAAGGCTGCCTAAGCTCGAAAGTTCCCCTCGCGCCAGCGGTTCCCGATCCGGCGCGGACTTTTTCGAAAGTTTTCAGACAAGCACCTCTCCGAACAGGAGAGGTGTGTTTGTTTTTGGATAGAGATACTGAAGCAGCGGCGCCGGATGTGGCGCACGCACTCCTGTGTGCCGCATCGCGACTCATCGCGATGCCAGGTGCGAATCTTCGGGAGTCCCGGGTGAAAACAAGACTTGATAGCTCGCAGGCCTGTCTTCCCGATTCGTGAGCAATCTCGTTTGGTTAAGAAGCCCCTCTCGCCTTCCGCTCCAGATCCAGCAGAATCCTCTTCCGCCACAAGCCTCCGCCATAGCCGCCGAGGTCTCCGTTCTGGTTCACGACGCGATGGCAGGGAATTAAAATCGCGATACGGTTCATCCCATTCGCCCGGCCCACGGCTCTGGATCCTTGTGGGTTCCCCAACTCCTTCGCGATGTCCTGATACGACCGCGTCTCGCCCGCCGGAATCCGCAGCAGTTGTTTCCACACCGTCTCCTCAAACTCCGTCCCACGGTAGGCTAGCGGCAGCGTGAAATCCGTGCGTTTCCCGTCGAAGTACTCGTGGATCTCCGCCCGCAGTGTCCGCAATACCATTGAATCGCCTGGAATCATCGGCAGCTGAAAATGCCCGCGCAGCTTGCGGAACTGGGCCTCAATCATTCTGCGATCGGTAAATTCCAGCAGGCAGATCTTCTCGTCAACAGAACCGGCCACCATCGGGCCGAGCGGCGTTTCGATCCATGCCAGTTGAATGCACGCACTTTCCGTCGCGTCCTGCTTCACGCGCCCCGGCGCCGCGCCGAACACCTTGCCGAATGCCTCACGAAATCCGCTGTGCGATTCAAAGCCTGAGGCAAACACGGCGTCGTCGATTTCCGCGCCTTTTCGGATGTGTTCAAAAGCTTGCCCCAAGCGGCGTGCGCGGCAATAGGCCTGAAACGTCATGCCGTACTCGCGCTGAAAATAGCGGCGGACCTTCGAGGCCTCCAGGCCCATTTCCTTCAGAGCCAATTCGCGAATGCGCTCGCCGCCGCGTTGCTCCACTTCGGCAAGCAGCTTCGCCACCCACTCCGGCGCAGCCAACTCTGTAGGCTTGCATCGTTTGCACGCGCGATAGCCCGCGAACATCGCCGCTTTGACAGTCGGGAAAAATTCGACATTCTCTGGCAGCGGTTTCCGCGCACTGCAGGTGGGCAAACAAAAGATGCCCGTAGTGCGAACGCCTGTGTAGAAGACGCCGGTATACGTTGCGTCCCCGGCGAGAAAGGCCCGCAGCATTTCTTTTTCTGAGGGTGCTCCGTGCGGCCACTCCATCATCGCGGTGGCTGCGATGGAACCGGTGGTCCGGCCATGTTGCGTCGCTTGCATGAAGGAAGTCTACGGGGAAAGGTCGAGATCGGTCCACCGGAAAAACGGCGGGGAATTCCAGCTCTCCAATGTGGAAACCTGCGCGCGATTTGCAATCGCTCGAACAGGTTGGGTTTTAAATCCGCGGCAGCCCACAAAGTTGCCCTACTTCAGCAGCGTAACTTTGTCCGGCTCCGTCCGCTCGCAGGCCATCGATTCGGTGACGCCCGACGCCATCTCCGCGCAAGCGTTCGACGTCGCGGTGCGGCGAGCGTAATCTTCGGTGGATCCCGAAGCCGTGCGGCAGTTCGTGTGTCCGTTGAAGGTGATACAAACTTCCACGCGATGGCCAGCCATACTCATCGAAGAGTAGATGATGACTCCCAGGATCACAACAACGAACACGATGCCAAGCAGAACGGGTTTCTTCATTCGCGATTCCTTAGCGCCTTCCTTTAACGGCCGACCGCCGCAGATTCCGTGAAGAACGATCCCATGCGGCGGAACTTGTCATACCGCTCGTCGATCAATTCTTTCGCGCTTTTGCCGCTCAATTCGGCCAGCGCCTTTCTCAGCACCACGCGCAGATTCTCTGCCGAGCTATCGGGATCCGTGTGCGCGCCGTCGCCCGGCTCGGGAACGGTGCCGTCCACCAACTGCAGGCGAACCAAGTCCTGCGCCGTCATCTTCAACGCCGCCGCCGCATCCGCCGCGCGTCCCGAATCGCGGTAAATAATCGCCGCGCAGCTTTCCGGTGAAATTACGCTATAGACCGCGTTCTCCATCATGTAGATCCGGTTGCCGACGGCCACTCCAAGAGCGCCGCCGCTTCCGCCTTCGCCGATCACCACCACGATCACCGGCACACTCAGTCGCGCCATCTCGCGCAAATTCCAGGCGATTGCCTCGGCCTGCCCGCGCTCCTCAGCGTCGATGCCCGGATAAGCGCCCGGCGTATCCACCAATGTGATGATCGGGCGCGAAAATTTGGCCGCCATTTCCATCAGGCGCATCGCCTTGCGGTAGCCTTCCGGACGGGGCATGCCCCAATTGCGCAAAACCTTTTGCTTGGTGTCGCGGCCCTTCTGCTGGCCAATCACCATCACCGGCTTGTCATCGAACCAGGCCATACCGCCGACAATCGCGTGATCGTCGGAATACAAACGGTCGCCGTGCAGTTCGTGGAAATTGGTAAAAAGACGCTGGATGTAGTCGAGTGCGTGCGGGCGTTTCGGATGCCGCGCAAGCAGCACTCGTTCCCAGCTGGGATTGGAAGGAGCCGGTGTCGGGGAATCAGCCATGATGAAACCCCGCGGCACGTGCCCGGGGACGTCAGCGCGCCTTCGCCCTCACGGGAAAAGACGATGTTCGCTAACCGGCCAGGATCTCCATCGCCTCAGAGCCGCAGATGCGGGCCACTTCGGCTTTGAACTCCTTATCCGGACGAACCTTCGCTGCAATATCCAGGATAACCGAGAAGTCGCGCGGCTTTTCAAGGCGCAGCCGGACCTCGGTTTCGCCAGGCTTGCTCGTGAACAGCTTTTGCAACTCTTCGGCGCGATCAGACTCGCTTGTGCCGTTCATCGGAATCTTGATCGCAATCAGCGACGGCAGATTCACACGCGCGTTTTCCAGCGGCACCACATCCTGCACCGATATCTTCGGCGGAGCGTTTTCTTCCGGAAGCACCAAACCGCGCACCAGCACGGCTTTGTCCTCCACCAGCGAGGCGTTCAGACGCTCAAACTGTGTGGAGAAAACCATCGCCTCTACCGACCCTTCCAGATCCTCAATCTGCATCGAGGCCCACGGCTTGCCTTCTTTGGTCCGCCGCCGGGCCACCGAGTTGAGGATGCCGCACAGCGCGACCTCCGTGCCCTTGTTCAGGCCCTCAAGGTTTGAAGTTTGGTGCGTCGCCAGCTCCGTTGCCTTATCGATGTACTCATCCAGCGGATGCCCCGTGATGTAGAAGCCGAGCAGTTCCTTCTCGCCCGCCAGCTTGTCGCGCGGCGTCCAATCCGGAACCTTCGGCAAGGGATGACTGCCCGCCGGCGCTTCGGCGATCAACGTAGCGAATAAGCCCGATTGCCCGCTTTCGTGATCCTTTTGCGTGCGCGCACCCGCCTCCATGGCGCCATCGATCACCGCCATTAACTGGGCACGAGTGCCTTCCAGCGAATCCATTGCGCCGGCTTTGATGAAGCTTTCGATCATGCGGCGGTTCACGGCGCCCAGATCCACGCGCTCACAAAAATCGTAGAGCGATGCGAACGGACCCTTTTCCACTCGCGATTTCGCAATCGACTCCACCGCGTTCGCGCCCACGTTCTTAATGGCACCCAAGCCGAAGCGGATGCTATCAGCGTCCGGCGTGAAGTTGAAATCCGAGGAATCGACGTCTGGCGGCAACACCTTGATGTTCATGTCCCGGCATTCATTGATGTACTTCACCACCTTTGCGGTGTTGCCGGTTTCCGACGTCAACAGCGCGGACATGAACTCGGTTGGATAGTGCGCCTTGAGATACGCCGTCACGAAAGCCAGATAGGCGTAAGCGGCCGAGTGCGACTTGTTAAAGCCGTAGCCCGCGAACTTCTCCATTTGGTCGAAGACCTTCTCAGCCTTCTTCGGATTATGGCCCCGCTTCTTCGCGCCTTCCACAAACAGGGCGCGCTGCTTGGCCATTTCCTCGATCTTCTTCTTGCCCATCGCGCGGCGCAGCAGGTCCGCGTCGCCCAGCGAATAGCCGGCGATGCGGTTCGAAATCTGCATCACCTGCTCCTGATACACCATGACGCCGAAGGTTTCTTCCAAAACCTCCTTCATCTCGGGTAGATCGTAGGCGACTTCCTTGCGGCCGTGTTTGCGGTCGATGAAGTCGTCGATCATGTCCATCGGGCCAGGACGATATAACGCGTTCAGCGCGATCAGGTCTTCCACTCGATCCGGCTGATAGCGTCGCAAAATGTCGCGCATGCCTGCCGATTCAAACTGGAACACGCCGGAGGTGTACGCCTTGCTGAAAATGTCGCGGTACGTCTTTTGATCGTCGATCGGAATATCTTCCACCGCCAGCTTCACGCCGCGGTACTTCTCAATCAACTTCAACGCATCGGTAATGATGGTGAGCGTCGTCAGCCCAAGAAAGTCCATCTTGAGCAGGCCCAGTTTCTCCAGGCCCACCATGTCATACTGCGTGACAATTTCGTCCTTGTTCGTCTTGTAAAGCGGAACCAGTTCCTTCAGTGGTGCCGGGGAAATCACCACGCCCGCCGCGTGGACGCTCGCGTTGCGCGCCATTCCCTCCAGGCGCTGGGCCACTTCGAGAACTTCCTTGACCTTCGGGTCTTTGCGCGCCAGATCGTCGATCTGCGGTTCCATCTCCCGCGCCTGCTTCAACTTGATGTTGAGCGGCATGCCGGGGATCAGGCTGGTGACGCGATTCACTTCCGCGAAGCCCATGTCTAGCACGCGGCCCACGTCCTTAATCGCAGCGCGCGCGCCCAACGTACCGAACGTGATGATCTGGGCGACCTGTTCGCGCCCGTACTTTTCGGTGACGTACTGAATCACCTCGCCGCGCCCGCGTGTACAGAAGTCGATGTCGATATCAGGCATCGAGATGCGTTCGGGATTCAGGAACCGCTCAAACAGCAACCCGTAAGCCAGCGGATCGATGTCGGTGATCTCCATCGCATAGCTGACCAGGCTGCCCGCCGCCGATCCGCGCCCCGGACCCACGGGTATCCCGTGCTGCTTCGCGTAGCGGATGAAGTCCCACACAATCAGGAAGTAGCCCGAAAACTTCATCTGCTGAATCGTCTTGATCTCGCGGTCCAGACGCTCGCAATATTCCGCGAGATCGTGCTTCAGCATGCCTTGCTTGGCAAGGGCTTCCAGTCGCACGCGGCGTTTTTCGAATCCCTGGCGAGCCACGTATTCAAAGAACGTGTCGGTGGTGTGCTCGGGCGGAATCGGGAACTTGGGGAAGGGCTCCGGCACCGGCTCCAGCTTCAACTGGCAGCGCTGCGCGATATCCCAGGTACGGTCCAGCGCATGTTCCACCTCGCCGAAGAGCGTCATCATCTCTTCGCGCGTCTTGAGGTAAAAGGCCTCCTGCTCAAACCGCATGCGGTTCAGGTCGGACATCGTCTTGCCCGTCTGAATGCACAGCATGATTTCATGCGCGCGCGCGTCGGATTTGCGCAGGTAGTGCGAATCGTTGGTGGCCACCAACTGGATGCCGGTATCGGCCGAAAGCCGGTGTACCAGCGGCATCACCTTGCCGTCCTGCTCCAGGCCGTGGTCCTGCAGTTCCAGGAAGAAGTTCTTCGCCCCGAACATATCGGTGTATTCGTAGGCGATGCGCCGGGCGTCTTCGTAGCGGTCCTGCATCAACGTTTCGTTGATGTCGCCACGCAGGCAGGCGGAAAGCGCGATCAGTCCCTTCGAATGGCGGGACAGCAGGTCTTTATCAATGCGCGGCTTGTAGTAGAAACCGTCCAGATAACCCGTGGAAACCAGATTGATGAGGTTGCGGTAGCCCTCCTGGTTTTCGCACAGCAGCACCAGGTGGTTGTAGCGGTTCGTGTCCGTGCGGTTCTTGTGCCCCTGCTGGGCCACGTACACTTCGCAGCCGATCACGGGATGAATTCCGCTCGCCTTCGCAGCGCTGTAAAACTCCACCGCGCCGAACAGATTTCCGTGATCCGTCATCGCCACCGAGGGCATTTTCTGCTCCTCGGCAATCTTCATCAACTGCGAAATTTCGCAAGCTCCGTCGAGCAGCGAGTAATCGGTGTGGTTATGAAGATGGACGAACGGATTGGCCATAGCTACTGCTTGAGCGCCTGTAAAAACCTGCGCAACAGCCGGGGGGAGAACTTCAGTATAGCGGTACTTGCGTTGGCCGAAAACCGGAAAATCCAAAAGTGCGGCTTTAATAGCGCACCAACTTCGTCACCGCCCACTGCGGCCCCGTGGGGCGGATTGGAAATCCGCGGCGGAGGGGCACTGCGCCCAGCCAATCGAACCCGGCGCTTCAGGCCGCCTATCGCCCTTCTTCCGTGCTACCCTAGAAATGTTATGTCTATCCCGAATGTGAAGCGTTACCGGATTACGAGTCCGGACGGAACGATGTCGGCCAGCCTGATGGCTGTGTTGCCGAAGGACATCGACGTAAACAAGTACCTGTCGGAAGCCTCGCAGCGCTTTGACTGGAAGGCACACCAGGACGCCATCCAGAAGCAGTTCAAAGTCCGCGTCGGTCAGCAGAAACAGAAGAAAGCGAAGTAGTTCCCTCCGGAACACTCGCAGTTCAGGTTTTCAAAAGCCGCATCGCCCGTATTGGGCCGGTGCGGTTTTGGCGTTTCTTACGCCTCACTCCGCAATCCACTCGCCATGTCGCTTCAGTAACTTACCCACGTAAAGACCCGGACACCGATGTGGCGCACGCTCTTAGCGTGCCGCGTCGAGACTCGTCTCGACGCCTGGAGTAGCTCCGTCACCCGCCAAAGGGAAACAAAATCCGCCGCAGTATCCACCACATCCCACTCAGCCGGCGCACAAGCGCTAAGTCAACGGTTAAAGTGTAGGCAAGAAGCCCCGGTGTTGGTCTTGCACAGTACGGGGCCACCAAAGCACGAGCATTCGCGACCCTGCTCGTTGCAGTGTGAAGCCCTCTCGCAAAGGAGGAATGGAAGATTCAAGTCGTGAGCTGTTTCGACTCCTGCCGCACAGGCGTAAGTCCGTTGTGCGGCAGGTTTCAGAAATAGCCAGCCGGTCGTCGTCTACCGATAGTGGCGACAAAGGAACGCGTTCCTGAAAGGATTTTCCAACTTGGCAACGAGCCCCGACGGTAACGGAGGGGATTCCCCGGTTTTCGCTGTTACCCATGCAGGGGGCTAGCTTCGCAGTGCTGCGCCACCCGCTCTGCGCCCGTTTTTACCGCAGCCGCGCCCGTAGTGTCCTCAGCCCGCGGATGCCTTCCGCCGCAACATCGGGATCTGCATCGCGCGAAAGCCCTTCGAGCACAGGCTCGCTATCTTTATCCCCCGACGCCGCGAGCACACTGCTCAACTGGATCTTTTCGTCCTTCGAGGACTCGGCCAGCATCGCGTAAATCGATTTCCGTACGTCAGCGCTGCGCGCCAGCTCAATCACGTATGCAATCGCGACGCCTCGCCAACTCTTCTGGTTGAGTGAATTGACCAAATACCGCAGCGGACTGTAGCGGCCGATGTCGCGCTCCCCAAGCGACACCATCGCGTAGGCCGCAGCGAGTCTTGGACTCATGCCACGCTCGCCGTTATACGCCTGCGTCACGGCGTCGCGGTCCGCTGTGTTTCCGATTCGGCCCAATCCTTCCGCCGCCGCTGCACGCACGCCATCGTCTTTATCCTTGATGTTCGCCGCCAGCACGTTGCGGTCCGCCGGATCGGCAATCTGTGCCAACGCACCCAGCGCCGCTCGGCGGATCTTTACCGTGCGCGCATGCTCCAGTGCATCGCGGACGTCTTTTGCCGCTTCTTTGTTTTTCAGCAGCCCGGTGGTTTCGAGCGTCTGAATCTGGATGCGCTCTTCCAAATCCTTCAACAAGAACGCAATGCGCGGAGCCGCGCTAGGATCGCCGATCTTCTGCACGGCCACCAGCGATTCATACATCAGCTTGTCGTCTTTGGAGTGCAGTGCCTCAATTAAATCCGGCAATGCCGCACGCCCGCGCAGTACGCCGATCGCGCGAGCCGCGTTCGCCCGCGAATCCATGCCGTTTCCGCCGCGAGCCAGTTTGCCCAGCGCTGTGATCGCCTCCGGCCGCACCTGCACGAAGGCGTCGATGATCTGGTCGTTGGTATCGGTGAACTTGCCTTTCACCGCGCTGCCCGCGCGCGAAAGCGTTCCGCTTAATCCGTTCTTGACGTACCCAGGCAGATACACATTGACGATGCCGTCGGTGGCGCGAATCTGCACCTCAGGGTCGTTATCGCCGGCGGCGCGAATCAATCCGTCAAGCGTTTTCGGCCCGCCGATTTCCACCAGAGCTTTGATCGCTTCCACACGCACGGTGACGTCGGAATCGGCGATGTAGGCGGCGATCTTCGGAATGGAGTCATCGCCCTGTTTCGCCAGATCGCGCACGGCCTTGGCGCGCTGCCGTGCGTCGCCATCCTGCGCGAGCAGTTGCGGCGCGAGCGACAACGCAATCGCCGATAGCGCAACTGCCGCCATCAAACCAGGAAAAGATGTGGAGAGAAAGGAGCGAGCCATCGCGGTCTCCCGGCTCCGGAACCCAGATGTCCATCGCATGTTTCTATTTCACCGCAGCAGCCCGTGGCCTGCAAACCCGGAGGCTGGCGCACATCGGCAAATTTCGAGGTCAGAAAAAGTTAGCGCGGCTCTACCGCACGAACTCGGCTTCCACGCGCACCGGAATCAGGCCGGCTTCGTAGCCCAGATCCAGTAGCTTTTGCGCTGCTTTCGGGACGATATCGCCGCAGTCGATTGTGTAATGGTTCACATACATGCCGATAAACTTCTCGGCCAGCGGAACTTCCATATCGCGCGCGAATTGCAGGGCGTAATTCAAACCTTCTTCGCGGTGATCCAGGCTGTATTGAATGCTTTCGCGCATCAGGCGGCAGCATTCCGCGGAAACCTCAGGGCTAAGGCTGCGCTTGAGAACATTGGCGCCCAGCGGCAGCGGCAGCTGATATTTTTCCTTGAACCAGCGGCCCAGGTCGATCACGCTATGGAAGCCGGCCTTCGCGTACGTCAACTGCGCTTCATGGATGATCAGGCCCGCATCCACTTTGCCTTCGCGAACCACGTCGAGGATCTTATCAAAGGGTGTTTCCACCGCTTCGAAATCCGGCTGCAACAGGCGCAGAGCCAAGTAAGAACTTGTCATCTTGCCCGGCACCGCGATGCGTTTGCCTTTGATTTCGTCCACGCTGCTGGGGCGTGCCGTCACCACCATGGGCCCGTAGCCGTCGCCGATGCTCGAACCCGCGGCCATCAGCCGGTACTTGTCGGCAATGTAAGGGTACGCCGCGTAGGAAACCGCGGTTAGATCGTACTCGCCTTCGCGCGCTTTCACATTTAGTGTCTGAATATCAGACAGAACGTGACGAAACTCGAGTATATTTGACCGGATCTTTTTTGTCGCAATCGCATAAAACATGAAAGCGTCGTCGGAATCCGGACTATAGGCGCAAACCACCTGCGTAGGAGAGGACATCTGGGTGAACTTCAATGATAGCAGGAGCTAGCGGCGGAACACACTAGGCCGTGAAGCAAATTCGCGTCCAAATGTGGCGGCTGGGATACCGGCCAATGCTGCGTCTACAGATCTTCAAGCTCGTGTTTAAACTTGGAAAGCGTCTGCTCCAGGGCGCTTAACGCCGTTGTGAAATCGCTGAGATCGTGCTGGCGGCCCATTTTTTCGAGTGTGAGAGCGGCGTCCACAACCGGTTGCGCGCCAAAGTTCGCCGCGGCGCCTTTCAGCCCGTGCGCCGTGCGCTCCACACGATGCGCATCGCCGTGCATGCCCGCTTCCCGCAGGTCGTCCAACGATTTAGGGTAGTCTTCAAGAAAGATCTGTGCGATTTCGTGCAGCAATTCCTCATCGCCGCCAACGCGAATCAGCGCCGCTTCGCGATCAAGCGTTGACTGCGAGTCGTGCGAAGAAGAATTCGTCATCCCAGTTCCCGTGTGCTCGCCCGGCGGGGTGGCGAACGCGCCATCGCCAGCGATTTTCGTTCACGACCCTGCCTCTCGATTACCTATCGGCAGTCCTACTTCGAATCTGAAGGAACCCCCTGCTGGGATCCTCCGCCGCGTTCAAAAATGTTACCGTTTGGCGCGAGTACCACCCCCGCAAAAGCGGAAAAACGCCCGCGCATATGATATTCTGAAACCCAGAGCCACCCTAGCTCAGTTGGTAGAGCGGCTGATTCGTAATCAGCAGGTCGCCGGTTCGATCCCGGCGGGTGGCTCCAGTCTTTTCAATCACTTCCCCTCTGTAGTTCACCCTTCTTCCCTCAAGTCCAGCCGCTATCGCGCCACCGTGTCGGGGTTTGGGTCCTCGCAGATGTACTCCGTGAGTTCTATGTCGGGTAACAGGTGGAACGTCACCGTTGCGCTCCAGGGCTTTGCATAGGACTTCGGATCATTGATCGTAATTTCCATGAGCATTTGCCCATAGTTCAGGCGGCGGAATCGTTCGGTGGTTCGCAGCGCCTCGCTGTGCGGGTGGCCGTTGTCATCCAACCAGCTCCGGTCGTTGAATCCGCTCGATTCGATGACGAAATCCTTTCCTTCCCAGCGTCCAATCGAATAACCGAACCATGCGGGAAGGGGATCCTGGGGAAGCGCACGGCCATCCGTGAAGATCTGCCGGAAATCGATAAACTCCTCGTAGAGAATCAGGGTGAGCCCGGGTGTGTGCACGAATTTGAACGGCGAGGGGACGATCATCGCGTCGGGGACCGTGTGGGGCAGACAGTGTGCGGACGGTCTATCCTTGCCCCGGCCTGCCAGGCGCTGCTTATAGATTTCGGCGGCCTCAGGCAATAAGTCGACGGGGCCGTCGGCCAGCAGATTGAACTGCAATCGGTTGTTGTCCGCATGCCAAATTCCCGAAAAATCCGGTCGGCCATCGGGAAGTTTGGGAGGCGCCGCATAGAGGTCCGGTTTTCCATCGGGCGTCCTCGGAAACCCACGCGGCAGCGCATTCGGCCACTGGGCGGCGAGGGAACTGATCATGAAGGCGAACAAGCTCCATTGTGCTGAGCGAGCCAGAACACGAAAAAGTGTGGCTGGCCTGGCATTCAAAGAGTGCAGAATCATATCGCTCCCGGGCGCTGTAACCGTTATCGCATTCCGCCGTGAAACTGTCCAATATATCGCAGGACTCGGCAGCCAGCGCGAAACGGGAGCGGCGACCCGGGATTACCTGACCCAGGCTAAGCGGTGTCAGCGAATCCAACCCGAGCGAACCGGTTGGTTCTCTTCAAGGTTGAATTTTCGATCTGTCCAAATGCCCTCAGCGGAGCGACAACTTCCGAACCAGCGATTGCGTTGTCTGCGGCTGGCCTCCGGAATTCGTGTTTACGGGCCCTAGCTGGGCCAGAATATTTCCGGAGCCGGGTGACGCGGCGTTGTAGAAGTAGTCGACCAACGCGGTGAACGCGGGAACGGGGTCTCCGGCATTGCCGACAAAGGGGCCGACGGAACTGATGGTCAGTGCTTGGGTGTAGGTTGCCGCCGTTGTGTAATTGGCCCCGTTCGTGGACCAGCTACCTGTCCATGTGTTGCCGGTTCGGTTCAAGCGAAGCCACACGGGGGCGGCCGATACGGGAATCGTCGCATTCACCCGGACCGTCGGCACGTCGTTCAGCATGGACGCAGAGAAGATGACGATGGACGATCCGTCAAAGTAAACGTCGAAGCGAACGTAATTCGAAGCGTCTTGAAGGGCCTGGATGCCCTCCGTCTGGTACGCCACCGAAGGCATCGTATCGAACTTGGCGATGACTTGAAAATCGCTGTTCGAGGTACTTTGCAAGGCGCGGAAAGACCGGTTTCCGGATTCCCACGCGTCGTGATCGGCTCCCGAGGGAATGCTCATGCGGAGCTGCGTGCCGGTCATCGAGTACGTTGCATTGCCTACCGGATCAACCATCGTCCACAAGCTGTTGTTCAAGGCTGGGCCGCTGAAATCATCCGATACCGGGCCAGAAGGAGGCGGGCCGTTTGAGATCGTCGTTGGGTTCGAGGCCGTATTGTTGGCCGTGTTGGTTTCTCCGCCGCCGGAAACCGTAGCCGTGTTGACCAGGGATGCCGCGGCATTACTGGCGATGGCGACGGTCAGCGTGATGGATGGATAGCTGGCTGCAGCTGCCAACGCGTCACTACGGCTGCAAGTTACCGTCGCGAGAACGCACGACCATCCGGCTCCAGAAATCGCTGTGGCCGACAACCCTGCGGGTAGCGTATCCCTTACGGTGACCGTACCGGAGGCCCCCGCCGACCCAACGTTCGAAGCGGTTAACGTGTAACTGCCGGTGCCGCCGGCCAGGAAGGTTCCGCTGTGCGTTTTCGTGATGCTCATGTCCGGCACGGGAGAAGCGGTGCTGGTGACGGTTACGGTGCCGAAACTGACGTCCGCATTATGTGCTGCCAGAATAATGGAGCCCCGGCTAAGTTCCCCATCGGTCTCCAAGTCCCACGTTGCGGGTTCCGAACTGGCCGCCGGCCAAACCTTCAGCCGATAATGCGATCCCCCGAAGGCGTTGTCCTGAACATTGAATTTGAAAATGTATTTTTGCCCGGTGGAAAGCCTCCGGCCGCTGGTGTCTTGAACCAGAACGTATTCCGGACGGGAGGACGTGTTCGAGTAGATATCGAGCCGCTCATTCGGAGAACTCTCCATGCTGTACCATCCGAGCCCAGGAAACGGGTGGCCGGTTCGCGGTTGATCGGGCAGTGCCACGCCATACTGCAAGGTGGTGTTCCCTTGCCAACCGGACACAAGACCCACGCCGAAATCGTGGCAGTTGAGCGCGTTGATCGTCACCTCCGCCGAAGCTTCCAGGCTTCCCCACGTGTTGCGTTGACCGAGCGCCAACAAACGGTCGTAGCCGGTATCGACGGTTCTGACGGTTCCATCGCCCTGGATCTGCCACTTGCCGTCGACCACCTGGACGAGATTCTGAATGTTCGAGCCGGCGGTCCAGCGAATCGCTGTGTTGATGGGCCATGTTTGGCCGGTGACATAGTTGATGTTCACGGTTTGGCTGGACTGCAATCCAACGCTATCCACGGCCGTAATCACAACCGTGTTGACGCCGGAACGGAGACTGGCGTAGTCGATTTCCACGTTGAAATGTCCGGGCGAGGCCAGGCGCACGGCGTTCTCGCCCATCGCGAGCGCTTGACTGGCGCCGCCATTCAGGGTGTACGTCAGCGATGAGACGCCATAGTAGTCAGCCACGGAACCCAGCACGTTCACCCACTGTTGCGGCACGCCATTGCTGCCAAACGTTTGATTCGCACCATACCAAACCTCGATGACGGGCGGCGCCAATGGCGGCGGGTAGCTTTGGCCATCCAGCGTCGAGGGCGGGCTCTGGCGGTTTACGAAGTAGTCCACAGCGGAGGTGAAAGCGGGAGCGCCACCACCGTTCACGCCCGAGTTGCCTGCGAAGGGCCCGATTTTTGCAACTGTCAGAGAATTCGTGATGCTGACCGGCGGTGTCCAGTGCGAGCCGTCGTAAGAATAACTGGCGCGGTAGGTGGACCCGGTCCGCTTCACGCGCAGATACAGCGCGGAACCGTTGCGAACGCGATTGTTAAAGTATATTGTTGCCGTGGATCCGGAGATACCGGCAATGAACAACGCGGTTTGACAATCGGCCTGCAGCACATCGAATCGCAGAAAGTTTGTGGCATCCTGTTCGACCAGCAAACCTTGCGTTTGATATTGAGTGGAGACCACGGAGCTGAACTTCACTTCCACGTCAAAATCAATATTTGAAGTGGTTTGCATGAGCCTTACGCCGCCATTCCCCGTTGTCCAGGCGTCATGATTGACTCCCCCAGGGACGGAAATCAGCGCACGGGATCCACTCACGGATACCGAACCACCGCCAGGCGTTACGGGAGTCCACACCGATGTGTTTAGACTTCCGGATTGAAAATCGTCGCTTGCGGGAATGGAGGATGAGGTAGTCGAGATCGTTGTGGGGTCACTCGCTGAGTTGTTCGCAAGGTTGGTCTCTCCGCCGCCGGAGACACCGGCGGTGTTGGTGACGCTAGCGGGCGCGTTGGAGGCAACAGACACCGTCAAGGCAACGCTTGGGTAACTCGCGCCGGCGGCGAGCACGTCGGAACGGGTGCATCTAATGGTGGCGATCGCGCAAGTCCAGCCTGTGCCGCTCAGCCCTGTTGGAACCAGGCCTGTGGGCAACGTGTCGGTGAGCGTTACGGTCCCGGAAGTGGAGGCAGTACCTCGATTGGCGACCACCAGGGAGTAGCTTCCGGTGCCGCCGGGAGGAAAGGAGCCCGTATGAGTTTTCGTGAGAGTCAAATCCGGGACAGAGGTTCCCCCCGGAGATGCGGTGTTGTAAAAATAATCCACCAAGCCGGCAAATGCAGG
>JBEBFS010000090.1:0-19867 GCA_040081855.1 Bryobacteraceae bacterium
CGGAATAATGAAAGTTACACCTATGGCCTACGCCGACCTGCGCGACTTCGTGCGCGCTCTTGAAAAAGCCGGGGAACTGAAGCGCATCCCTTTCGAAGTGGACCCACGCCTGGAGATCACCGAATTTGCAGACCGCAGCGTAAAGAATGGCGGCCCCGCGCTGTTGTTTGAGAAACCCAAGGGCTCGAACGTACCGCTGCTGATCAACGCCTTCGCCAGCGAAAAACGCATGCAGATTGCCTTGGAAGTCGATTCCATCGACGAAATCGCCGCGCGTATCGCCGAGTATCTGCAGATGAAGATGCCCGAGGGCATCATGGGCAAGTTGAAGATGCTGCCCATGCTCGCCGAAGTGGGTGCGTTTTTCCCGAAGATCGTCAAAGACGGCCCATGTAAAGAAGTCATCCGCAAGAACGATTTTTCGTTGGACGATTTCCCCATTCTGCACTGCTGGCCGGATGACGGCGGCCGGTACATCACGCTGCCCATGGTTTTTTCGAAGAACCCCGACACAGGCAAACGCAACTGCGGCTGTTATCGCATGCAGGTGTACGATCACCGCACCACGGGCATGCACTGGCAGACGCACAAACAGGGCGCCGATCATTACCGCCGTCTCCGCGAAGCCGGAGAAGTGAAGCGCATGGAAGTGGCCGTGGCATTGGGCGCCGATCCCGCAACCATGTACTCCGCCATTCTGCCCATGCCGCCCGAGATGGACGAGATGATGATCGCGGGCTTCCTGCGCTCGAAGCCCGTCGAAATGGTGAAGTGCGAAACGGTGGATCTGGAGGTCCCCGCGGAGTCCGAAATCGTGCTCGAAGGCTACGTGGAACTCGGCGAACTGCGCCGCGAAGGCCCGTTTGGCGATCACACCGGCTTTTATTCGCTGGATGACGATTACCCCGTCTTCCACGTCGAGTGCATCACGCACCGCAAGAATCCGATCTACGCCACCACCATCGTCGGCCCTCCTCCCATGGAGGATTTCTACATGGGCAAGGCCATCGAGCGCATTTTCCTCCCACTGATGCGTATGCAGCTGCCGGAAGTGCGCGACATCGCCATGCCTGCCGAAGGCGTGTTCCACAACTTGATTCTTGTGTCCATCCGCAAGACGTATCCCGGGCACGCACGCAAAGTAATGCACGCCATCTGGGGCTTGGGCCAGGCGATGTTCTCGAAAGTCATCGTGGTCGTCGATGAAGACGTCGACGTCCAAAACTTCAGCGAAGTGGCCTGGAAGGCGCTCAACAACATCGACCCCGAACGAGATATCCAATTCGTAATGGGTCCTGTGGATTCGCTCGATCACGCCAGCCGCCTGGTGAACTACGGCTCAAAGATGGGCGTTGATGCGACCAAGAAGTGGCCCGGTGAAGGTTTCGAGCGCCGCTGGCCCGACGTAATCACCATGCCGGGCGAGGTCAAGAAGCGAGTGGATGATCTTTGGAAGAAAGCAGGGCTGAAGTAGCGCCCGGCGGCTTGGGCCGATATTTTACCGATTCGGCCCTTGCCGCTTCGAAAATTCCGTCCATAAGTGGTAAAATAAATCGTTCCTTCATGTGGCGGCTGTAGCTCAGCTGGTAGTAGCGCCAGATTGTGGTTCTGGATGTCGTGGGTTCAAGCCCCACCAGCCGCCCCAGTTCCCCCCCTCAAAGTCCTTTCCTTTCAATAATTCAACAGTTTGGAACCGTGCCGTAATCAGGCTGTAACAGTGATATTGTTACTCTGAAGTTGTCTTTATGAAAAAAATCGTCCTGATTGAAGACGATGCGGACCTTTACTCTCTGGTCCAATACAACCTGGAAAAAGAAGGCTTTCAGGTGGTCGGCCTCCAGACCGGCAAAGGCGCGCTCGATATGTGCCGCCGGGAACGCCCGGATTTGGTGATCCTCGACGTCATGTTGCCGGATTCGGATGGCCTCGAAATCTGCAAGGGAATTCGCGCCAGCCCGGACATCGCCACTTCGCCAATTATTTTTCTCACCGCTCGCGCCTCGGAGACCGACCGCATCGTCGGCCTTGAACTCGGCGCCAACGATTACATCGTCAAACCGTTTTTCGTGCGGGAACTCATTGCCCGGGTTAAAATTCATTTCCGCGGCGAAAAGCCGGTCAGCAAGGTTCTGCGCTCCGGCGATCTCGAACTCGACCGCGCGCATTGCACGGTGAAACGCGGCACCGGTGAAATTACGCTCACGGCCACCGAATTCCGTTTACTCGAATATCTGATGAGCCGCCCCGGCGTCGTCTTCAGCCGCGAACAGCTCCTCGATGCCGTCTGGGGGCACGACCGTGCCGTCACCGACCGCACCGTGGACGTGTACGTCCTCCGCCTGCGTCAGAAAATTGAGCCGGAAGGCGCCCCCGCCTACATTCGCAGCGTCCGGGGCTTCGGCTACAGCTTTAATCAGGAACTTTCCCGCGAACCCGCGGAAGTGAAGTAAGAACAGAACCGCCCGGCCGAGCGCCGTACAATAGAGGCAAATGCTCGACTGGTTGTTTTCTGACCCGCTTCCGCCGGGCACACCCGCTCCCGATTTCTCGCTTCCCGATCAAGACGGGAAGCTGGTCTCGCTTGCGTCCCTGCGCGGCAAGAATGTGGTGCTGGTGTTCTATCCCGGCGACGACACCTTAGTCTGCACCAAGCAGCTCTGCGAATTCCGCGACCGCTGGAGCGACGCGCAGGCGCGCAACACCGTCGTCTTCGGCGTGAATCCGCAAGGCGAACGCAGCCACACCAAGTTCCGCGAGAAACACAAACTTCCGTTCCCTCTCCTGATCGACAACGGCCAGGCGATGGGCGAAAAATACAAGACGCGCGGACTGATTGTGAAGAGAACCGTTTACCTGATCGGCCCGGACGGCGTCATTCGCTATGCAAAGCGCGGCGTCCCGAAGCCGTCCGAAGTTCTGGCAACCGCGGCATGAACCAGCTCCCGCGTCTTTACCCGATCCTCGATTCTGTTGTCGCCGCATCGCGCGGGCACGATATTCTTCACGCCGCGAATGAACTGATCGATGCCGGCGTAGAGATTCTGCAGTTCCGCCACAAGAGCTTTTTCAGCCGGGAAATCTTCGAGACGATAGAACAATTGGCCGCCCTCTGCCGTGACGCGAAAATTCCATTCGTAATGAATGACCGCGCCGATCTCGCCGTACTTGCCGGCGCGTGGCTCCATCTGGGACAAGAGGATCTCCCTCCCAGCGCCGCGCGGCGCGTTACGGGGCCCGATACGATCACCGGATTGTCGACGCACAACGAAGCGCAGCTTCGTGCCGCAGCGTCCGAGCCGGTGGATTACCTAGCGCTCGGCCCTATTTTCGGCACGGCGAGCAAGCAAAACCCGGATCCCGTCGTTGGCTTGGACGAATTGCGGCGCTTGCGTCCGTTGACTGATCTGCAATTGGTCGCCATCGGCGGCATCACGCGCGAAAACGCACGATCGGTGGTCGAAGCGGGCGCCGATTCCATCGCACTGATTGGCGATCTTTTCCCGCACGACGGCAAGATCCGCGCGCGGGCAAAAGAGTGGCTCCAGATTTTGAAGTAGGCCTACTTCGCGACCGCGATCGATTCCACTTGGATGCTGTATTTTTTCACGTCCACGGTTCCAGCCACCGTGACCCGCTGCGCTGCGAATTTCCCGGGAGCTTGTTGATCGCTCAGCGTGTAGGCGTGCTCGCCGTCGAACAGCACGTACTGCGCGCCATGCGCCAAAATGCACGCCTTGACGCACTCGGCGTCCGTCGGGCCCATTTGCATTTGTGCGTGGTTCGCACGCGCGCACATGTCATCAGTGATGACGCCCGTCATAGTCCGCTTCTCCTGCCCTGCGGCGATGGCCGCAAGAAGCAGGCCAGCCGCCGCGACAAGCGCAAAGATTCTGGGACTCATGAAAGAACCGGCGGTCTACTGCCCCGGCGTCATCAAGTGCGCCGTGGTTGTGCCCGCGTTCATAATCCACATGCCGCCCTGCTTGGGGTTATCCGGCAGTCCCATCGACTGCGCAGTGGCACCCGGAACGGCGACCGTCACATGCTTGCGGGTGTGCGCGGCATCCGGACCGCTCACGTGAATCCACAAGGAGCCGAACTCCGGCTTCACGCGCGTGCCGGCCTTTTCGGCAGCGTCCAGAGCAGCTTGCACGGTGGCCTTGTCACCCATCGCTTCGTACTTCAAATTTTGCGCGACGCGGTCAAGGTTCGCGATGCTGGTGCACTCAGCGGCAAACGGCTGCTGACCCGGTTGCCCTGTGCGATCGAAGCAGACCAGGCGATTCGTACCTTTTTTCACTGTTTCGTAAGTGAAATCGGCGTTCCACTTCACCACCGTTGCGCCTTCTTTCATTTGGGGAGGCGCTGCCGATAGGGCCTTCTCCACAGCATCGTCCGCCGACTGCGCAAATGCGCCGGCCGAAACGGCCAGGAACATGGTGAAACTCAGAAAAGTGAAATTCAGAAAACTGATTCGCTTCATGTTTGTTTTCTCCTCACAAACCGTTAACACGCGGGTTTTAAAGGCCACGGAGCCCAAGCCGGATGGAATATGGACCCGCCTTAGTATATCGCGTGGGTTGGACCGGACACGGGGTGACCGCAGCCTGACAGCGAATTCACTTCGCGAGAGCAGCGGCCGTTTCCGCGCACACTCCGCTGCGGGACGAAGGCGCGTCAGTGGCGAGCCATGGTATGCACGATGCGCCATCCTCCGCGCATCGTGCAAAGAATCTACCGGAGCGTTCCTTCCGGAAAGCCCCAGTGGCGGGTATTTCTTTAACAGTTCGAGGCGATCTAGCCGCGCACGTATTTGCCGAACCAATCCACCGTCCGCTGCCAGGCGAGCGTTGCCGCCGTTTTGTTGTAGCGCTCCGGCGTGGCGTCGCAATGGAAACCGTGGACGCAGTTTTGATAAATATAGCCTTCGTGCGGCACCTTGATCTCGCTCAAGGCCTTGTCATACGCCGGCCAGGTGGAATTGAAGCGGGTATCCAACTCGCCGTGGTGTACCAGGACCGCCGCCTTAATGTTCTTGATCTCTTCCGGAGCCGGCACGGCGCCGTAGAACGGAGCCACCGCTTGGATGTCCGCGCCCAAACGCGCGGCCAGCATGTTCGCAACGCCGCCGCCATAGCAGAAGCCCGTCGCGCCGATCTTGCCCGTGCAGTCCGGACGGGATTTCAGCCAGCGGGCAGCGGCAATCATATCCTCCGCCATTTTCTTGGGATCAACTTTGGCGAACGCCAGGCCGCCCTTGTAATCGTCGCCGGGGAAGCCGCCTTGCGAGGTGGTGGCGTCAGGCGCAAACGCCATGAAACCTTCAAGCGCAAAGCGGCGCGCGACGTCTTCAATGTGCGGATTCAAGCCGCGATTCTCGTGCACTACCAGGATGCCCGGCAACTGGGTGGGCTTTTCGTTGCGCGTATCGGCGCTGATGGGGCGCACCAAGTATCCCTTAATGCTGCCGTTACCCTGCGGCGACGGAACCGTTTCATACGTCGCTTTGATGCGGTCATCTGTTTTGGGCACTTGTTGCGCCGATGCGTAGTCCGGCATCAACGCTTGCGCCAAAGCAGCGACGGTCAATCCTCCGACGGCAAACTTCTGTAGGCCGTCCATGAAGTCTCGGCGGCTGATATCGCCGTGTACAAACAGGTTGTAGAGCTGAATCGCTTCTGCGGGAATTTTCGACTTGATCTGATCCATTGGCTGGCTCCTCTTGGGAGAATATAACACGTTGAGGGACGGGTTGCGCCGCCCCACGGTGCGCGAAACCGCCGCCCGCCCACCGCCCGCAATAAAACATTTTCACCGTTCTTGGTGTCCAGGTCAGACGATACAAGGAAGATGAAAAATCTTGGCGAAAAACATTTGACACCTTTTCGTTCCCGCCTTACTATGAAGGCATCACTGAGGAAGGAGGTGGTCCAGTCTAATGATTTCAGACAGTAGTAAACATGGGACTCTAACCAAGCGTGAGGTGGCCGACTCTTAAACGTCGACCTCTAATAGTTCAGGTTTCGAACAGTGTCGAGACCGATCCTCCTGTGGACCGGTCGCTTCACGCTGAAGCATGAGTTAGCGGCTGGGCCGATAACGGTTCAGTCCACCAGAAACGTAAACAACGAAACCCCGCACCGGGCTGAGGCCTGTGCGGGGTTTGTTGTCTGCGGGCTTCGCTCTGACTATGGCTTTGCCGTCTGTGGTATCCTAAATTCAGTCTCAGTTCTGGAGTATTTTCCCAATGAAGCCCGGTATCCACCCTGCATACGAAGAAATCAATGTGATCTGTGCCTGTGGGCACACCTTCCGCACGCGCTCGGCGCATAAGGGCGATATCCGTGTGGAAATCTGCTCCAGCTGCCACCCGTTCTTCACGGGCAAGCAGAAGCTGATTGACACCGAAGGCCGCGTGGACCGCTTCCAGAAGAAGTATCAGAAGGCGCGCGAAGCCGCTGCGGCGAAGAAAGCCCAGCCGGTCGCCTAGTCGCGATCGCTTTCCTTACCAACCAACTTTTTCGAGTGATTTCCGCTGCGGGGAGAGTTCTATCTTCCTTGCGGTGGGTTGCGCTTTTCCTGCTGTTTTCGCCGGGCATCGCGCTCAGCGCGGATCTTGTCGTATTCCGATTGCTGATCCGAATTCAGGATTTCGTGCACGCGCCGCTGCTGATCGTCGCGAATCTTCTGTAGTTGCGGTTCAATGCGATCACGCGTCGTCCGCAGATCCGGCTCGATGCTTGCACGGGTGGCTCGGAACTGGCTGCGGGTCTCATCGAGAATGGCGGAGAGTTGCTTTGCCTGCTGTTCGGTCAGTTTGAGGCGGGATTTCATCTCCTCCATGTACTGACGGCGGAACTCTTCCGGATTGCGGGTGGCGTTCGCGCTCACCGCGGAAACGTCATAAAAACGATGTCCGTAGTAGCCGGTGACCGCTCCACTGATAAAGATAGCGATTACATAAACCGCAACCAGCCCTCGATTCAACTTCACTCGATGTCTCCTACCAGAACGGCGATGCCATCGGCGCTGGTCTCGGCCGCGTTCAGTACATCCACGTAGTTGGCTTCGTAAACGGGTTCGCGCAGGTAACTGGGGATGACCACCGTACTCATGAACAACGCGGCGGCGAGCGCGGCAAAAACGCAGACTTCCGCCCATCGGCGGAACCACGAGGTGGCCGATTGGCGGCGCGAATCAATGCGGCGCCATAGTCCAGGCATGAAGTCCGGACCTGGTTCAGTATCCGGGCACGCATCCCGGTACTCCGACCATAGCGACTGTAACTTGTCGTCCATGTTGCTCCTACTTATAATCCTCAAACCGACCGTGGGCCGCAAGGGGGCCCCTACGCCTCTTCCGACTCAAACGCCTTAAGTACTCTTTGGCGGGCCCGGAACAGCCGGACCTTCAGGGCGTTCTCATTCACTTTGTATACCTGCTCCAGCTCTTTGAGGGACAACCCCTCCACTTCCTTCAACGTCAACAGAACGCGATCTTCTTCGGAAACATGCCCCAACAACGACTGCACCCGTTCGCGGATCTTCGTCCTGCGGGTTTCCTCGGTCTGGAACTTCCCGCCGGCAGCAGCGTCGGCCATCATCACCTGCTGTTCGCTCAGATCCGACATTCGCGTTTCGGGCCTCCGCTTCTGCCGCCGCAAGTAGTCGTAGGCAGCATTCACCGTCAGCCGGTACAGCCACGGCTCAAACACTTCCGGAGATCTCAATTGGTCGAGGGAAAAATACAGGCGGAGAAAAACTTCCTGGCCGACGTCGTCCACATCCTCCGGCCTACCGATTAGCCGGGCGATCGTTCCGAGGATCCGCTTTCGGTACGCCTGGACGACCTGATTGAACGCGGCGTCGTCGCCTTGGCGCGCCCGCTCGATCAACTCGAACTCAACCAGCATTGACGCCGCCCCCGACTCTTTGGTCCGGCCAGGCCGCCATCAATACCCATTTCTTCCGATTAGAAAGGCGCACGGTCGTATAAGTTGGTTACAGAGCCTCGCGATTCCCGGAACCGCGCACTCTTCCCGTCACGTAAGTTCATAACGAGTATGAACTTAATACGGAAACCGCATGGAAGCTTGGAGCGGACCACCCTGTTCCGGCCCATCCCTACGGACTTTCGTATAACCCCAATCTGGCAGAACATTCGGTTTCCGGTGCAGATCGAGGCCACAATTGTGCCTTGATTTAGGGTACACCAGACGTTTCTAGGGTTTGACGTTCCAAACCTCATTTTGGGTCCGCTTAATATTTCGTAACGCTTGCGCCCACTAGGTTTAGACCGTGCATCGTTACGCCATCGCTTTTTCTTGTCACATTTTCTTCGCCTCAATTTTGCCTGGCTGTTAGAATGACAAATGGATGGATTTTCTGCAGGGGCTGAACCCCCGTCAACGGGAAGCCGTCGAGCACGCTGAGGGTCCCCTCCTCGTGCTGGCGGGTGCCGGTAGCGGCAAAACCCGAGTCATCACGCACAGAATCGCCCACCTGATCGCGGTCCATAAGGTCCCCGGCTGGGCGATCCTCGCCGTCACCTTTACCAACAAGGCTGCGGGCGAGATGCGCGAGCGTGTCCGCAGTCTGGTGGCAAGCATTGACGCGCGACCCTCCGAGCAACCCACCGTCTCCACGTTCCACTCTTTTTGTGTGCGCCTCCTGCGCCGCGAAGGAGCGCCGCTCGCTGAACTTCGCCCCGGTTTCACGCCGCTTTTTACCATCTACGACGACGACGATCAGATCGCGACACTCAAGGGCGTTTACAAAGCACTGGGGCTGGACGACAAGTTCATGCAGCACCGCGCGGCCCTCTCCCGTATCAGCAATGCCAAGAGCCAAAAGATGTCGCCCGAAGAAATGCTGCGCTCGGCAAAGGACCCGGCGTCCACCAAGCTCGCCACCGTATACGAACGCTATCAGGCGAAACTTCGCGAGTCGAACGCACTCGATTTCGACGATCTGCTGCTCGAATCCGTCCGCCTTCTCCAACACGACGCAGTAACGCGCGAGCGCATGAACCAGCGCTACGAGTTCCTCATGGTGGACGAATACCAGGACACCAATCGCAGCCAGTACGAACTCATGCGTCTGCTGGCGGGCGACCGCCACAACGTGTGCGTCGTGGGCGACGAAGATCAGTCCATCTATAGCTGGCGCGGTGCCAACATCCGCAACATCCTCGATTTCGAGCGCGACTTCGCCGGCGCGGTTACCGTTCGCCTGGAGCAGAACTACCGCTCGACCAAAACGATTCTCGATGCCGCCGGGTCGGTCGTCGCCAATAACACCGAGCGCATCGGCAAAACGCTGTGGACGGAATCGGGCTCGGGCGACAAGATCACTCTTTATGAAGCGCCCGATTCCGAGAACGAAGCGCTGTGGATTGCCGATACCGTCGAGAACCGCCTGACTCGGAATCCAGCCGAGCGCATCGCCGTTCTCTATCGCACCAACTCGCAATCGCGCCCCATTGAAGAAGCGCTGCGCCGCTACGGCCGCAAATACGTTGTTGTCGGCGGCTTCAGCTTCTATCAGCGCGCCGAAGTGAAGGACATTCTGGCGTATCTCAAAGTGTTGATCAGCCCGGCCGATTCCATCAGCCTGCTGCGTATCATCAACACGCCCGCTCGCGGCATTGGGCGCACGACGCTTGAACAAGTGGAGCAGTTTGCGCTGCATAACAGCCTGCCGTTATGGTCGGCACTCGATCAGATGCTCGAGCAAAAGCTATTCTCCGGCCGTGCCGAAGCCGCGCTTGCCGCCTTCCACCGGATGATGTCCGAACTTCGAGCCGACCTCGATGCGCTTCCCGTCTCGTCTACCATCTCCAATCTTCTCGATCGCACCGGCTATCGCAAGATGCTCGAAGAAGAAGGCACCGAAGACGCCCGCACGCGCATGGCGAACCTCGATGAACTGCTGAACGCCGCCGCCGATGCCGCCGAGCGTGGAGAATCCGCGCGCGAATTCCTGGATCACGCCGCGCTGGTGGCCGACGCCGATTCCGCCGACGAACGCGCTCCGGTTTCGTTGCTCACCATGCATAACGCCAAGGGCCTGGAGTTCCCGGTAGTCTTCGTCGCAGGCTTGGAAGAAGGCCTTTTCCCGCATAGCCGCTCGCTTGATTCCGAAGCGGCCATGGAAGAAGAGCGCCGCCTTTGTTACGTCGGCATGACGCGCGCCGAGAAAAAACTTTACTTGAGTTGGGCCCGTTACCGCCGCCGTTTTGGCGGTGGAGCACCCGAAGCATCCATCTCCTCGCGCTTCCTGCAAGAGGTTCCGCGCGAACTGGTCGACTCCGTTCGCGGAGGCGCGCCACAGGGCCGCCAGGTGGACCTTTACTCAGAGCGTTATGAGGTGCGGGAAACCGTCCGCAGAAACCTTTATACTGGTAAGACTTACAATTCGGTCGAGAACATCCGCCAGTTTTTCAACGAACGGGGTTCTTCGGCAGCCGCGCCGTCATCTCCGGGAGCGGGTTCTACCGGCAACTTCCGTCCTCCCCTGGGCGGTCCAGTCCGGCCCGCCGGATCCGGTAATGTTCCGGCCAGTAATGCAGGAAGTAACGCAACGCCAACCGGGCCTCGGTTCATACCGCAGGCGCAGCCACTTGGTGCGGCGAAGAAGGCGGGTCCACGGAAGTTAGGGCCCGGGTCCACGGTGGAACACGCCAAGTACGGTCGCGGCACGTTGCTGCGAGTGGAAGGCACCGGAGACGAAGCGAAGTTGACAGTGAGTTTTCCCGGTCACGGGTTAAAGAAGTTAATCGCAAAATACGCAGGGATAAAGGTGGAATGAATACCAAAAAGGTTGCCGACAAGGCTGAACGCAAGAAACTGAAGCGCACCGCGCGCAAAAAGGCCGCGCCGAAGGCGAAGCGCCCGAACGACATCGCCCGCGGCTCTCAAAAGCGCAAAGTCGCGAGAGTGGTGAAGGGCCAGAGCAAGCGTTAGCCGCGGGCTCCCCTTTCTTTACAACCTCGTTTGCAAATGCGGCGGCAGTCCCGCTCCACCTCGCCATTCCGGCGGTGCGTGGGTCGGTATGCCGCCGCATTTCGTTATTCCAACCGCAAACTGCGACGGTGATCCAGTCGCGTATGCAACAATGGCCCTTTAACGTTGCGTGATCACGCTCGCATGGCCACGGCTCCCTCCAATCCCTTTCGCAAGAAATCCATCGAGCAATTGATTGCGGCTGGCGGAGCGCACCATTCGCTAAAGCGCACGCTGGGCTTGTGGAGTTTAGTGGCGCTCGGCGTCGGCATGGTCATCGGCTCGGGCATCTTTACCCTCACCGGCACCGCGGCGGCCGGACTGAAATTCGATTATCCCTCCGTCTTCAAAGCGCCGTTGATCAACCTGATCCTCGACGGCCGCAACGCAGTTGGTACTTTCGGACGCCCGGGCGCGGGCCCCGCGATTTCGCTCTCCTTTATCCTGGTCGCCATCGCCTGCGGCTTCGCGGCACTCTGCTATGCGGAACTCGCGTCGATGATTCCGGTTTCCGGCAGCGCCTATACCTATGCGTACGCAACCATGGGAGAAATTTTCGCCTGGATCATCGGTTGGGATTTGATCCTCGAATACGCCGCCGGCGACATGGCCGTGTCCGTCGGCTTTGGTGCGTACTTCAACGACCTCCTCGAAAACGTCTTCGGCGTCCACCTGCCGCCCCAATTGGCGAATCCTATTTTTATCGAGGGCCATCGCACGGGAGCATGGTTCAATGTGCCGGCCTTTCTGCTGGTGATGCTTCTCACCTGGCTGCTTGTGCGCGGTGTTCGCGAAAGCGCAAAAGCAAACGGCGTGATGGTGGCCATCAAAGTAGGAGCCATTCTCCTTTTCGTCTTCGGGGCGGCCAGTTCCGTGGACACGCACAACTGGCAACCCTTCATGCCAAACGGTGTCGGAGGCGTGCTCACCGGCGCGGCCATTGTCTTTTTCGCCTACATCGGCTTCGACGCGATCTCTACCGCTGCCGAGGAGACGCGCGACCCGCAGCGCAACATGCCGCGAGGCATCATGATCACGCTTGCCGCCTGTGCCGTGCTCTACGCGAGCGTGGCACTGGTGCTTACGGGCATCGTTCCATGGAATACACTGAACAACGACGCACCCGTTGCCAATGCGCTAAAGGCCGTGGGCTTGAACCGGCTCCGCTTCGTCGTCACCGTGGGAGCACTGCTGGGCATGGTCAGTTCGGTACTTGTCGGCCAATACGGCCAGGGTCGAATCTGGTTCGCGATGTCGCGCGACAGGCTATTGCCGCCATTCCTCTCGCGCGTTCACCCGAAGTATGAAACGCCGCACGTGGCGACGTGGGTCGCCGGAATCTGCGTGGCGATTCCCGCAGGCGTTTGGGACATCGGTACGTTTGGCGATCTCACAAATATCGGCACATTAGCAGCGTTTATCGTCGTCTCTGTTGGCGTCATCATCCTCCGCCGCACGCATCCGGAATATCCTCGTTCCTTCCGCGTGCCGTGGGTCCCCGTGTTGCCCGTCCTCTCGATCCTGTGCTGCCTGGCACTGATGCTGAGTCTGCCGCTCGAAACCTGGGTGCGCTTTGTGGGATGGCTGATTATTGGACTTGCCATCTACTTCTTTTACGGACGCAAGCGGACTATGGTTTAACCACGCCTATTCGGTAACGACCCGAAAACCAAACTGACGTTTTTTCTTGCGTGGAGGATCCATCAACCGGCGAACCATCGTGTGCACGCCCGCGAGGCGGCCCATGTTCGTGCTGGCACCGTTCTATAGCAGCGATTTTGTTCGCGAGGTCCTTGTGCGAGCCCAGCATCTCGCGAAGCTTCACGAACGCGCGAACAATCATCACATTCATCTGCACCGCACGTTCGCTGCTCAGCACCGAGGACAGCATCACGACGCCATGCTCGGTAAACACGTACGGAAGATAGCGTCTTCCGCCGCGCCCATTTGAGATTCCAATTTGGAATCTCAAAGATTCGGCCTCTTCCTTGGAGAGCTGAAACATGAAGTCTTCCGGAAAACGGGTCAGGTTTCGCTTTACCGCCTTGTTCAGGTTAAATGTCTCCACCTGACGATCGCCCGTTACCTGATTTATGGCCCCATCCGAAGGGCCTTAACCGCTGCGGAAAATCCGCAAATGACGCTATTCTCGTTGGAGGATACGGACGCCGCCGAATGATTTCAAATGATTTCTTGCAGCACGAGGAGTTCATGCGCCAGGCGCTGAAACTCGCGAGGGAAGCCGAAGCCGCCGGCGAAGTTCCCGTAGGAGCGGTGATCGTTCTCGACGGCAAAATCATCGGCTGCGGCCGCAACTCACCCGTCTCGGCCAGCGATCCCACCGCGCACGCGGAAATCCTCGCGCTACGCGAAGCGGGCCGCGCCATCGGCAACTATCGCATTGAAGGCGCGTCGCTTTACGCAACGCTCGAACCCTGCGTGATGTGCGCCGGAGCATTGGTCGCCGCACGCATCACCAAACTTGTTTTTGGAGCGCGCGATCTACGCTTTGGCGGCGTCCGCAGCAAGTTTCAGATCGCGGATTCGGACGTCCTCAATCACCGGATTGTCATCACCGAAGGCATCCTGGGCGCGGAATGCACCCAGTTAATACAGGATTTTTTTGCCAAACGCCGCTAGCAAGCCCCATAGACACGAAGAGCGGATCCGCGTCCCCTTCCGGTCACCACAACCGGACACCCTGGTTCGCCAATCCGCTCTTGCGCTACTTCTGTTGCCCTAGGCTGTTCGGCCCACCGGCACCAACTGCGCCGGCATCGCCCCTGCGGGCACCGGGAATCGCAGCCGTTCCGGCACTTCCTTCCCGCGCAGGGTTACCGCACGGCCAGGTGTCATCCGCGATGGCCCGTTGTAGTACTCATCTAAGGGGAAGAGAGCATACGGCTCCAATTCCCGGAAAGCGCGGCCTAGCTTCTGCTCAATCCGATAGACGGCATGGAAGAAATTGCCCCGGTCCATGCCCAATCGACGCGTGCAAAGTTTCCAATCCGCGCCTAAAAGAAAGTGGTAGCGGAACAACTTGTACTCCTCCTGCGTCAGGATTCTACGCGAAATCAGGCAGAAGTCGGCGATGTATTCCTCGTCTTTCCGGCCCCAAGTATTCGGCCGCTTTTTGCCCAGGTGTGGCTCAAGCGAAACCCTACTCAGATGCCGCTCCTGCGTGGCGCAGCGTACAAATCGTGCAAAACATATCCGAAAAATGCTTCTCGATACACAGTTACAAGGCAACCATACCCTTCGCCTCCCCAGCCGCAATCCCGATCCGTGGCATTGCGTGCATTCGTGGTTGGCAAGCGCTAGCACTTCTGAACGGCTCCATTCCATCACTCCGTGTCCTCCATGACACTCTCCGCCGGAGACACTCCGGCAGAATGGTACTGAGCAGGTATAGTACTAATAGTACCATTTAATGTCAAAGAGATTTTTGCAATTAGTTCGATTTATTGGGACTATTTCTTGCGACTTCCCTATAGATGGACAAAACCTGGGTCGCCGTTTGCTCCCAGTGAAAGCGTCCCGCTTGCGCGATGCCCGCCTCGATCAACTGCGAACGCCGCCCGGGGTTCAGCAACACATCCCGGAGCCCGCGAGCGATATCGAACACATTATCCGGACTCACCAGTTCGGCGGCATCGTGGACCGCCTCCACCACAGATGGCAAATCCGAGGCAACCACCGGCGTTCCACACGCCATCGCCTCCAATGTCGCCAGCCCAAACCCCTCATAAAGCGAAGGAAATGCGAATAATTCCGCAGCCCCGTAGAAGACGCGCAGAGTTTCAATGGAAACAAAACCCAGGAAGCGTACGGCGGACTCCGTCCGGGTCAGCGCCACGGCACGGCGTACAGCCGGATGCTTCGAAACTTCATCGCCAATCACTACAAGCTTCAGGTCCTTGTACACCGGATGATGTGCGAGTTCCTGGCGAAGCACGGCGAACGCCTCCACCAGGCGAGGGATGTTTTTGCGCGGCCGGATGGTTCCCGCGTACAAAATATACGGATATTTAATGGAATATCTGTCTAATATTTGTGCATCGGACGGTTTTTTGTCGCGAGTAAAGGCCGGATCCGGAGCACTGTAGATGGTCGTCGTCCGCTCGGCGGGAATCCGTAGGACGGACTCCACGTCGCGTCGGGTTGCCTCCGACACCGTGATAATCCGTGCGGCCCTTTGGGCCCCGCGCCGATAGCGTTCTTCGTGCAGCATGTGGCGGAAGTCGCGCCGGTTGGGAAACAGCAGCGTACTCATGTCGTGAATGGTGAGTACGTACGGGTGCGGCATGCGCCACGGAACCGAGTTGAGCGGGATGTGATAAAGAGACGGCTTTAAAGAGCGTAAAAAGCCGGTTAATTGGAGGTTATGCCGGAGCCCCTGGTCATCGCGGGATACCTCTACGGGTCGAAAATTCTTACTGAGCCCTTGCACCTGATCCATTTCACCGGCGCGGACCAGCAGGGTGTAACGGTTCTCTTTGTCCAATGCGGACAATGCCCGCGTGAGGTTGCGGATGTAGGTGCCGATCCCGAAGTCGCGGATCCGCCGCACATCCATCACGATATGCAGCGGCATCGTTTCCTCCCGAGACTAGCGGCTCAACTTCCAGGAATAAAGCGGGAAAGCCGCGGTCAATTCGCCAACGCGGCGGCGAACCTCGGCCTGCACTTCCTCGCTGGTTACGTGTTCGAGAACCCTCGTGATCAACGCGCCTACTTCACGCATCTCCGCTTCCTTGAACCCGCGAGTGGTCACCGCGGGGCTGCCGAAACGCATGCCGCTCGGATTCAGCGGAGGGTTTTTATCGAAGGGAATCGCGTTCTTGTTCGCGGTGATGTACGCTTCATCCAGCGCCTTTTCGGCTTCCTTGCCGCGGACGCCCTTGGCGAACACGTCCACCAGCATCAGGTGCGTGTCCGTACCTCCGGAGACAACGCGGAAGCCTGCCTGCGCCAGCGTCTCGGCCAGCGTTTTAGCGTTCACAATCACTTGCTTCGAGTACGCCACAAACTCCGGCGTCATCGCTTCTTTGAAGCAAATCGCTTTCGCCGCAACAATATGCACCAGCGGACCACCCTGCGCTCCTGGAAACACCGCTTTATCAATCGCGGCACCAAATTTTTCCTTGGCGAGGATCAGGCCGCTACGGGGTCCGCGCAGAGTCTTGTGCGTCGTTGAGGTAACGATATCCGCGTAATCGCAAGGATTCGGATGCGTTCCCGACGCCACAAGGCCTGAGATATGAGCCATATCCACCAGGAAAATGGCGCCCACGGAATCCGCAATCTGACGGAAGCGCGCAAAATCGAGCGTGCGCGGATAGGCACTGCCGCCGGCGATGATCAGCTTCGGCTTGTGCTCCTCGGCCAGGCGGGCGAGTTCATCGTAATCGATCTGTTCGGTGTCTTCACGGACGCCGTAGGGGACGATTTTGTACAACTTACCGGAAAAATTCAGCTGGTGCCCGTGCGTGAGGTGCCCGCCGTGCGACAGATTCATGCCGAGGATGGTGTCGCCCGGATTCAGCACCGAGGCATACGCGGCCTGATTCGCCTGCGAGCCCGAATGCGGCTGGACGTTCGCGTATTCGGAGCGGAACAAAGCCTTCGCTCGGTCGCGCGCGAGGTTCTCCACCACGTCCGTGTATTCGCAACCACCGTAATAGCGTTTGCCCGGATAACCTTCGGCGTACTTGTTGGTGAATACGCTTCCGGCGGCTTCTAAGACGGCTTCGGAAGTGAAGTTCTCACTGGCGATCAACTCCAGGCGCGAGTTCTGGCGCCCGGTTTCCTTGCCGATCATGTCAAAAATTTCAGGGTCGACCTCAGCCAGAGGCCGGGCCATGCGTTGTTGTTCGGTCATTTCTGTTCCAATGCGGAGATCTTGTTGACGCGGCGCTCATGGCGGCCGCCTTCAAACGGCGTTTCCAGAAAAACTTTTACGTACTCGTTGGCCGCCTCAGGCGTGGTGTATTTGGAGCCGATGGTCAGCACGTTCGCATCGTTGTGCTGCCGTGTCAGCGAAATTTCATCCGTATTCATCGCCAAGGCCGCGCGTACGCCCTGTACCTTATTGGCCGCGATAGACATACCGACGCCTGTGAAGCAAACGAGGATACCTCGATCGGCCTCACCCGCCGCAACCGCACGTGCCACCAGACCCGCGAAATCCGGATAATCGACGGAGTCCGGTCCGTTGGTGCCGACGTCGGTGACCTCGTGGCCTGCTGAACGCAGCGTGGCAGCGATCTCGTCCTTCAACTGATAACCCGCGTGATCCGCACCAATGAAGATTTTCATGGGGAAAAACGATTTTACCACTGCCGGGAAAGGACGCCGCAGCCAAATGGCAACTTCCCCCGCCCTTGCACGGAGCCCTCTGGATTTCGACAGAATGGAGACTCGTGCCCCGCAAGATCCTCGTCATCGCCGCCGCATTGATTTGCTTTGGGTTAGTTGCCTTGTGGGGCAGCCAGTTGGATTGGAGCATCGTTTCCCGCGGCGATAACGATTTCGCGATGCTGTACACCGGGGCCAAGTTGGTGGGCTCGGCCTCACTCTATGACGCGGCGGCTTTTCAAAGGGCCCAGCGCGAGTTTGCCAATGTTCACGGAGAGCACGTTCTGTTTGCTCGCCTGCCCTATTACGCACTGTTGTGGAAGCCGCTGACATTACTGCCTTACGCAACGGCTTACCGGGCGTACACGTTCGTGAACCTTGCAGCGTTGGCGGTGTTTCTTTATTGGTTCGCTCCCCGCGCGCCGTGGGATTGGCGGATCGCGTATTGGCTGTGCGGCGTTATCTCCATTCCGGTATTGACCGCATTCGTCTCAGGGCAGGACGTGGCCTTGCTTCTATTGATCGTGGGCGGCGCGGTGCTTCTCATCCGCCGCGATTCGCGGTTCCTTGCGGGCGTGCTTCTCTCCTTATGCACCATCAAGCCGCACATGTTCTTGCTTCTGCCGCTTTTATTGCTGGCACGGAAACAGTGGCGGATACTTGCCGGGGGCGCCGCCGGTGGCGCGGTGCTGTTCCTGATCAGCACAATAGCTCAAGGATGGAACTGGCCTGCGGCGTATTTCCGGCTGGTGAGCGAATCCGAAGACTCCGTCGCCTACACGCTTCCAAATTTGCGCGGCCTGGTAAACGCCCTTGTCGGCGAGTCGCTCCCCACCGAGTTGGTTCTGGCCGCAGCAGTAGTTGTGCTGGTGGCTTTGGCGGCGCGGAAAATCGCCGATTTCGAAACCGCGATGGCCGCCGCGCTTGTGGGTGGGCTGCTTGTTAGCCACCATGCCTACATACAAGACTGTTGCCTGCTGCTCGCTGCCGCCGCGCTGGCCCGGAAGAGTGCATGGCTGCGGAAGGGCGGACTCCTGCTGCTGACGCCTCCTTTTTACTTCCTTCTCGGCGCCGGAAACATCAGTATTTTGTTGCCCGCGGGGCTCGTCTTTCTGCTGGTGTCAACTATAGTCTCGGAGTTGATGTAAACTATGGTTTACACCAATGCGACAATCTTGGCTAATCGTATTGGCGGCAGTGTCGGCGTGCGCGCAAACGACAACATCGCTCACGGTCCGGCTCACCGCGCCTGACGGATCGCCCGTTGAGAGCGCTTCCCTGCGCATCGCAAATCCAACGACGGGATTCGACCGCTCCCTCGCGTCCAGCGGCAACAGCTACAGCGTTAGCAATGTTCCACTCCAGTCGTACCGGCTGACGGCCGAAGCAAACGGATTCCGGCCGGACCAAAGAGACGTCGCGCTGCGCAGCAACGTGCCTGTGATGTTGGAGATCCAGTTGGAACTTGCGAGCGTCCGCGACACCGTTACGGTTAGCGCGAATGCGGCATCCGAATTGATCGACCTGGAAGCTACCGGCACCAGCACCGCGCTGAGCGCCAATATTATGGAAACCATGCCCGCGCCGCTGGGAAGCCGTGGCCTGGAGACCTACCTGCTTTCCTTCCCCGGCTTCGCGATGAACGCGAACGGAGCGATTCACCCGCGCGGCGCGCATAACCAGATGACGTTTGTGATCGACGGTATGCCGATCAGCGACCAGCTCACCGGCGCCTTTGCCACGGCACTGGATCCGAATCAGGTGGATAACCTTACGCTGCACACTGGCAATATTCCCGCGGAGTTTGGCGCGAAGGTTTCTGGCGTTGCTGCAATCTCGACAAAAAGCGCCGCGGGTTCCGGACGCCGGTTTTTCGGCAACGCGCAGGTTAACGCGGGGCGCTTCGATACGCTCGAAGGCGTTGCGCAAGCTGGAGGCGAAAAAGGACGCTTCGCTTACTTTGCCTCCATTGCCGCGGTGGAGACACATCGTTTCTTGGATCAAGTGTCGCTCGCTAACCTACACAACGGCGGCAACTCCGAACGAGGTTTTCTGCGGCTGGATTATCAGCCTGGCTCGCGCGACACGGTGCACTTCAATGTGATGAGTGGACGTTCGCGCTTTGAGTTGGCGAACCTTCGGTCGCAACAAGCCGTGGGCATGGATCAATCGCAGGTCTTGCGCGATGTTTCGATGTGGGTGCGCTGGAACCGGATCTTGAGTCCGTCTTCGACGTGGGAATCGACACTTGCTTACCGGCCGACGGTGGCGCAATTATTCGGGAGCGCTAACGATACGCCCGTCACCGCTTCGCAGGCGCGGCATCTTTCCACTGTTACCTTCGCGAATCGCTTCAACAAAATCATCGGCACGAACACCATCCGTGCGGGCGCCGACATTCAGCACTTTCCGATCAGCGAGAACTTCACGATGGGAATCACCAACCACTTGTTCAATGCCCCTGGCAGCGACGGCTTCAATGATGGCTTGCTTCCCTACGATCTAACT
>JBEBFS010000091.1:0-19833 GCA_040081855.1 Bryobacteraceae bacterium
CTGCAGGATCGAATCCTACCCCACTCTTATCAATCTTTTTCGTTCCAGAACGGCTCGCTCAAATACTTCGTCGCGCCGTCACAGAGAACCGTAACCACCACGCCGCTTTCGCCGCGGGCCACCAATTGCTTGCCCACCGTGTGCGCCGCGTGAACATTCGCACCGGACGACATACCGACCAAAATACCTTCGTGCCGGCCAAGCCAACGCGTCATCTTATAGGCGTCTTCCGTTTCAATCCACAGGTTCTCGTCAGCCAGAGTCGGATCGTAAATTCCAGGCACAATCGCCGTGGGCATATGCTTCAAACCTTCCAGGCCGTGAAAGCCCGAAGACGGTTGCGCCGAAATACACTTCACATGCGGCAGATCCTGCTTTAATCGCCGCGATGTTCCCGTGAATGTCCCGCTGGTGCCCATGCTGGTGACGAAGTGCGTGATGCGTCCTTCGGTCTGCCGGATCAACTCAACGCCGGTGCCTTCGAAATGCGCGCGCCAGTTTGCCGAGTTGCCGTATTGATCCGGATAAAAGTACTTCTCTTCTCCGGCTTCAAAAATCTTCTGGCACAAGCGGATGGCCCCGTCGGAACCTTCGCCCGGATCCGAGAAAACCATCTCCGCGCCGTACGCCTTCAAAATCTGCTTGCGCTCATGCGATGCGTTCGCGGGCAAACAGAGCTTTAAGCGATACCCTTTGATCGCGCAGATCATCGCATACGCGATTCCCGTGTTGCCGCTGGTCGCGTCCAGCAGCACGTGATCTTTCGTGAGCTTGCCGCTGCGCTCACCTTCCAGGATCATGTTCAACCCGGCGCGGTCCTTTACCGATCCGCCTGGATTGAAAAACTCCGCCTTTGCATAAATTTCGACTCCCGGAAGATCCTCGTCCACCATGGCCAGCCGGATGAGCGGCGTGTTCCCGATCCTCGAGAGGATCGAATAGGCAGGGGTCGCCGGGGACTTTAAAGAGACAGGAGCCATGAAGAGGGTACTCTTTGATTGTAGAGATCCCCCTAAATCTCTGTCAACAATAGGGGAATTCATAAGCTACCCCATATTAGAGGCGGGACGCTGCCAGAAGTTGCAGAAAAATAGAATGGTTGCGGTTCTGGGAAGCAAAAGTACACTAACGAGACGCGGAAGGGCCAGCCACCCATTCCCAATCTTCGTCGTCCACTTGCCTGCCCGGGCCGTACCCCAAGTTGGCCATGAACGCAAACACCTCTTCCTTTGAGGTGTTCATATTTTCCAACTGTTTTGGGATGATTTCCAGGACCACTTTGGGATGGAAGCGCCGCAACGTTGCTTCGGCGCCGCGGAGAACCATGTACTCGGCACCCTCGACGTCGACCTTCATCAGATCCAGGCGGGTGATGCCAAGCTCCTTGGCGACGTCGTCGATCCTGCGAACACGAACCATGAAGGATGGCAAACTGCCAACCGATTGTTGATCCGCATTGGCCATCGAAAGCGAGGAGGCGCCGCTGTTTCCGGAATTCGTCGAATCGTATAGCGTCAATGTCCCGTCTTTGTCTCCGCAGGCGAACGGCTCCACGACAACGTTTGCCGCCCTGCTTGCGGAAACGTTGTCTCGCAGCAACGCCAATGTGTTCGGATTCGGCTCGAACGCCACTACTTTCCCCGCTTGCCCCACCAGTACACTGCCGCGCAACGTGTCGTAGCCGATGTGCGCGCCCACATCGAAATAGACCGCACCGGGAACGAGGCGGTCAGAAATCGACTTCCAAACGTCCGACTGCCAACTGCCCGAGATCAGAACTTGCCGGCCCAGGTAATCATTTGGATCGAGAAGAAGATTGACTCCCGGCTGCACCTCGACACGCACCGGGCGGAGTCCATCGAAGGAACGCACAAACTTCTCAAACGCCCGCCCCGCGCCCTCGCCGCCGAGGTTGCTGATTTTCAAAATGAGGCGCTCTGGGATGAAACGGTGCTGGGCGTCCAAACTGGTAGCTACCGAGGCAATCGCGATGCCCAGAACCACCACCAAAAGTTGTGCGCCCGTTTCTCTCTTCACCGGTCAGCCTGCTAAAACTCTTTTTGCCGCGGCGATCGCACGTGCGACGTCACTCTGGGATGTCCGCCAGTTGCACACGCTGATCCGCATGCAGCGGTGGCCATCCCAAGTTGTGGGGCCGAAGAAAGCTTCGCCAGTGGCGGTAATCTTTGCGATCACCTCTTCGGTGTGGCGGTCATGGTCTTCCTGCGTGGCGCCGGGACGAGGATCAGGGAAGCGCACCAGTCCCTGGTTAATCAGCGGCTCCCAGAGCAGTTCCGCGCCTTTGAGTGAGCCGATACCCGTGGCGATGGAGTGCGCATGCGCGCAACACCGCTCGATCATTGCGGCGACACCTTCCCGCCCCAGTTGGCGAATGGCCGCGTACGTGGGGAATCCACGCGCGCGGCGAGAAAACTCAGGATTCCAATCGACCTGCTCTCGCACGGCGGCGGTGGAAACAAGGTACGCCGCCCGCTGTGACATCGCTGCCCGGTGCGCCTCGGGATCGGCCACGAATGCATAGCCGCAATCGTAAGGAACGTTCAACCACTTGTGGCCGTCCGTAGCCCACGAATCGGCCTGATCGGCGCCATCCATGAAGTGACGCAGCTTTGGACTGGATGCGGCCCACAGCCCGAAAGCTCCATCGATGTGCACCCACGCGCCGTATTTTTTGGCGATGGGAATCAGCGTACGGAAATCGTCATAGACGCCCGTGTTGATCTCGCCCGCCTGCATCAGCACAAGGTTTGGCTCGTCTTTATGCGCGGCAAGATCCGCTTCCAGCGCCGCTGCATCCAGCGTCCATTCTTGGTTCAACGGAAGATCGACGATGCAATCGGTGCCCATGCCGAGCAACCGCACCGCACGCGCGATGGTTGCGTGCTTGTGTTTGCCCGTGACCACGCGAATCGGCGGCGCGCCAAAGAGCCCCTGCTTTTCGACATCCCAGCCCTTGTTCGCAAGCACCCGATAGCGGCCAGCCGCAATGCCCGTAGTATTCGCCATCTGCCCGCCGGTGACCAGCGCGAAGCTCGCCGTCTTCGGCAGACGGAGCAGATCCTTCAACCACTCGCCCGCGATCTCCTCAACAATCGCCGCCGCGGGGCTGACCGCATACATTCCCGCGTTCTGATCCCATGCCGCGCTCAGCCAATCCGCCGCCAGCGATGCATCCACCGCCCCGCCGATCACCCAGGCAAAGAAGCGCCCGCCTGCGTTTCCGTGCAATCCAGGCTCGGCATCGCGCGCCAGTTCTTCGATGATTTGATCCGCAGGCAGCCCGCGATCGGTTAACTCTTTACTGAAATTACGGCGTAGCGTTTCGATGTCCGCCGTCGCGTTGACCGGACGCTGATCGAGGCTTTCGAGAAAGGCAAACGAGTGCCGCATCGCAGCATCCAACGCCACGCGCAACCCGGTGGAACGTTGCTCGGCAAGAATCTGTGTCATCGCTACGAGTGTAACGAATGAAGTAGAAGGAACAAATTGCAGATCGTCGGAATTCCTCACACAGACGCCGTCTAACCAGCCAATCCATACCATCCTGATGGAAATAATACCCAACGAAATTCCCCAAACAACGCGATATGCCGATTCTGTTTCGCATGCTAGTCTTGTCTGCATGACGGATTCAGTCGATGCTCTAAAGCCAAGCCGGCGAAAGCTGATTTCGCTGGGCGCAGCGCTGGCCACGCTCACGGGCTGTAAGAAATCGGAAGCTCCCAGCATGTTGGGAGCACCGCTTTCGAAGTATGGCAACCGCTCGCCGTCAGAGAAAACGGAACGCCTTCTCCCTCCAGAAGGCCCCACACCGGCAACCGGTTCGTCGCGCACTCCGCTGCAGGATTCTTACGGCATTCTCACGCCGTCTTCGCTGCATTTCGAGCGGCACCACTCGGGAGTTCCGGTCATCGATCCGGCCAAGCACGAATTGCTGTTGCATGGTCTGGTGGAACAACCGCTCGTTTACACATTGGATGACCTGAAGCGCTTTCCCGCCGTTTCGCAAATTCATTTCCTCGAATGTTCGGGCAATGGGCGCTCCGAATACACCGCCGCTCCCGCGGCTACGGCGCAGGCAAGTCATGGTCTTGCCAGTTGCAGTGAATGGACGGGCGTTCCCGTGCGTTTGCTTTTGGAAGAGGCGAAGTTGAAGCCCGAAGCGAAGTGGGTGATCGCCGAGGGTGCCGATCCTTGCCACCTGACGCGCAGCATTCCCATTGCGAAGTTGCTCGACGACGCCATCATCGCCTTCGGGCAGAATGGCGAACCACTGCGTCCCGAACAAGGTTATCCGATGCGCTTGTTTCTCCCTGGTTGGGAAGGCAACACGAATATCAAGTGGCTGCGGCGCTTAATGGCCGCCGATGCTCCCGCGATGACCACGCATGAGACGGCGTTCTACACCGACGTCATGGCCGATGGCAAGGCGCGGCAGTTCAGCTTTGACATGGACGCGAAGTCGCTGATCACGCGGCCTTCCGGCGGACAGAAGCTGAGCGGCGCAGGCTCGCATGAGATCACCGGCATTGCCTGGAGCGGCCGCGGCAAGATCACTCGCGTGGAAGTTTCCACCGATGGCGGCAAAACATGGAAAGACGCGGCGCTGCAGCAGCCGATTCTGAGCAAAGCATTTACGCGATTCGCGCTCACCTGGGATTGGGACGGCCAACCGGCGTCGATTCTCTCTCGCTGCACCGATGACTCCGGCTACCTGCAGCCCACGCAAGATGAGTTGACCGCCGCGCGCGGACACAATTACGGCTATCACAACAACGGCATCAAAACTTGGTTCGTCAAAGCAGATGGGAGCGTGACGCATGCCGCCAGTGTTTAGCCGTCTGCTCGCAGCCGGTGTGCTGTTTTCAGCTCCGCTCGCCTTTGCTCAACAAAAAGCAACCATCGGCAAGCCCGCATCGCAGGACAAAATCGCAGCGATGAACCTCACCGTCTTCCCCGATGGCCGCGGACTCCCCGACGGCAAAGGCACCGTGGCAGCGGGCAAGGAAGTCTTCAAGGAAAAGTGTGCCGTCTGCCACAACGATCACGGCGAGGGTCGCGAGAATCAGTATCCACCGCTCGTCGGCGGCATCGGAACCATCAACTCATCGAAGCCGATCAAAACCGTGGGCAGCTATTGGCCGTACGCGACAACCGTCTTCGATTACATCCGCCGCGCCATGCCGTACGATCAGCCGGGCTCGCTGACATCCGACCAGATCTACGCCTCGGTCGCCTTCATTCTCAACGCCAACGGCATTATTGGCGATAACGACGAAATGAATAAGACGACCCTCCCCAAAGTGAAAATGCCCAACCGCGACGGCTTCATCCCCGACGCCCGGCCAGACGTGAAGTCGAAGCGCTAATTCCCTTCTCCCTAAAGTAAAAAACTCCCCGCCGCGCCGAAGCGAGACGGGGAGTTTCTGTTTGGTAATGAAGTGAGTTAGAACGTGATCTTCGCACCCAACTGCAGGATGCGGGGATCGTTCGGGCTGGTCGAAGTCGGCGTAAAGAACGAGGCGTTCGGCGTAAAGCGGAACGCGCTCGCGCTGAAGCTGTACTGCGACAGATTGTAGTTGTTGAAGTTGACGCGGTTGGTCAGGTTGAATGCTTCGAACATCAAGCGCAGCGCAACGCGTTCCTTGTAGAGCGCAATGTCGCGGGTGAAGCGCATATCCACCTGCGCCAGGCCCGCTCCTTCAAACGTGTTGCGGCCGAGAGCGAACGGGCGATCCGTCGAGATATTGCCGTCATTGTTCGGATCGCTGCCCACGGTGGCGGTGTAGGGGCGGCCACTCTGCAGCGTGCTCACCACCGACAATTGATAACCGCCGATGATATTGCGCAGCATCGCGCTCTTCACGCGCTTGGCGTAGTTGATGTCCCAAACGCCCGAGAAGATAAAGCGGTGGCGGATGTCCGCGTTCCCGCGTCCACGCTCGCCGTCCGGATTCAACGTGTCCTGCGCGTTCTTGGCGTCGTCCGTGCCAACTACGACGGAGGTTGCATCCGGCTTGGTATCGATCACCTTCGCCAGCGTATAGGACGCCATCAATTGGAAGTTCTGCGCCAGGCGTTTGTTTACCTGGATGAAGCCGCTGTGATAAATCGACGCCGCTCCGCTGTCAAACAAGCTGATACGTCCGAAGTTCGCATTCGGGCGCCCGCTTGGGCGGCGTGCGAAAGTCACCGGAGTGCCGTCGGCCAGAGTTCCTGCCGTGGCAACCGCGGGGAACAGATTGATGTCGCGCGTGCGTGTGAGATTCGTACCCTTCACGCCGAGGTAACCAACCTGAACCGAATAGCTCTTACCGATCTGGCGTTGCAAATTCAAGCTCCACTGGTGCGAGGTAGGCTGCTGGTAGTTCGGATCGAACACGTAAATGTCCGGCGTACGGTTGAGCGCCGGGGGGGCGGAGAGAACGTTCGGATAGGTCGGAAAGTTCGAAGTCAACGTATAGGTCTGCACCTGGATGCCATTCTGCGAAAGGGACGTTCCCGTAATGATGGCCGGCGTGCGGCCCACGAACATACCGTAGCCGCCGCGTACCGTGAGGTTGCCACTGTCCGACACCCGGTAGGCAAATCCAAGACGGACGGAAAGGTTGTTTTTGTCGAGGTTGATTCTAGCGGTATCCAGATTCAGCGCCGCCAGGCCGGCGTCGGTATTCTTCACCGTTCCTGCTGCGTAGTCGAACAGGTCATAACGCGCGCCGTAGTTCAGCGTCAACCGATTGCTTACGCGCCAGGAATCCTGCACGTAAAACGCATATTCGTTCACGTTGGGATGGGTGAGCGCGCCGTCGGTGCCCGCACCGGCGAACGCCTGGCGGTACTGCGAGGGTTGGCCAAGTGCAAAGGCTGCGTAGCTCGGGAACGTGAAGGTACCGCTAAACAATCCCGGGAAGAAATTGCCAATGCGCTGGAAGATGAAGTCGGACCCAATCTTATAAGAGTGGCGGTCGCGAGTGTACGAGAACCCTTCGGCCCACTGGAACGTTTTCGCATTCGTGAAACGCGGGCTGAAGTTATTGCGGCCGATGTTGATCACCGTGTTGCCGCCGTTCTGGATGACCGCTTCCGGAGCCGTCGAGTTCGAAGCTCCTGGCTCATTGTCACGCGTAAACGACACGCGCGATTCCAGCAATGCCTTGGGAGAAAGGACCCAGCTGTGCGTGCCAGCGACGTTGTCCGTCGTCACGTCCGCGTTGCCTGTGTGTTCCAAAGCGCTTTGGTTGCCCGAGTTCTCATAGTTCACGCCATTGAAGCGGTTCGCGTTGTAGCGGACCGAAATGCGCTGCGAATCCGAAAGATTCACATCACTCTTAAACAAGTACACATTGTTATTCAAGCTGCGCGGGTACGCGCCCAGATACTTCTGCAGCAGTGCCACGCCGCGCTGCGAGTCGGCGTCGGCAGGGGCGGTGCCGCCGGCAAAGAACACGACGATCGGTTCGCTATTGCGCTGGCCGTCGTAGTCAAAGAAGAAGAATGCCTTGTTCTTCTTGATCGGCCCACCCAGCGTGGCGCCAAACTGGTTGTAGTGATAGTTGCGGCGGGGCGAGCCGGCGCGGTTGTTCTCCCAGCTATTGGCGTTCAGTGCCTTATCGCGGAAAAATTCAAACGCGGTGCCGTGAAAATCGTTCGTGCCGCTCTTGGTGATCACGTTGATCACGCCGCCGCCCGCACGTCCCAACTCCGGAGCGTAGGTGTTTGCGTTCACCTGGAATTCCTGCACCGAATCCTGGCTGAAGCTATATGGATTGCGGCCCGTGCCAGTGCGGCCCATGGCCTGTCCGAAAAAGCTGTTGTTCGAATCCGAACCGTCAATCTGCACGCTATTTGCCGTGCCGCGCTGGCCGCCGAACGAAAGATCGCCAGTGCGCGAACGGTCCAGAACCACACCCGGCGTCAGCAGCGTGAAGTCCAGGAAGTTGCGGCCATTGATTGGAAGGTCGCTCACCGATTTGTTATCGATGACCGTGGACGTTTGCGACTGCGACGTCTCCACCAGAGGAGCCTCGGTCGTCACGTTGACCGTTTCCGTCGTGGTGCCCACCTGGAGTTTGAAATCCAAGGTCGATGTGGTGCCAATGGAGAGATCCACGTTCTCCGCTTTCGCCGGACCGAAGCCCGACTTCTCTACACTGATGGTGTACCCTCCGACCGGTAGCGAGGGAAACGCGTACAATCCCGAGTTCGTCGTTTCCGTGGTTCGCGTCAAACCGATCGCCGCTTGACTAACCGTTACCTTGGCAGCCGGGACTGCTGCACCCGACTGATCCGTAATCGTTCCATTGAGCGTGGCCGCGCCGGACTGTTGCCCGTAGGCAACAGTAGCGAGCAGCCCTACGCTTAGAGCTACTACCGCAAGTTTTTGAAGCATGATGCTAGTATCCCAAGCTTTCATTAATAATCGGTTAACAAAGCTGGAGACACTGCAAATATTCGCTAGGGAAGCTTGTTGGGTGCTTTGATTACTTCGACGGCGTTCCGATGCTTTCCGAGGCCTCGTGATGTTCCCGGTACCAGCGGCGGTAGTGATGCTTGGCCCACTGCCGGTCGACGAATCCGGAAATCATTCCTTGCAAGCCAGGACGTCCGCTGCGGCTCAGCACCGCCATGTACATGTGGCCCAGAATCAACGGCGTCGCTAGCGCCGCCATGAAAAAATGCATCAACCAGGCCAGGATATGAACGTGCGTGATCCAGATCAGGATGCCCGTCAACACATACAGTGGATAGGTCACCAGCAGCACCATGAAGTTAAGCTTCTCCCCGGCGTTGAACTTTCCCTGCTCCGGCAGCTCGATTTTGTCGGAAAAGTTTGCGAGAAAGATGCGCGCCAACCAGCGGAAGTCGTCGAACATCCACGTCCACGCCTGACCGATGTTGTGGAAATGCAGGCGCAAATCGCCGCGCACAAATAGAGCGGCCAACAGGGGAAGCACAACCAAAGCCACCCCAGACAGGCGATGAATACCCGAGACGAGGTCCCGGTAGGGACGCATGCGGTCGGCGTTATAGACCAGCACAAGCACTAACGCCGTCGTGTAGGAAATCAGAAACGGCACCGCGATAGCCCAGTGCATCCAACGTTCCGATCGTGCGAAGCGAAGAATGTGGGTCGAAGTCTCGAAGCGGTTCAATGAAGTGACTGGTCCGGGCACGGAGCTTTGTGGACTTTGCACCATAACTCACCTTTATGGTCTAAAGATCATCGTAGCCCCACGCCCGTTCCATCGCCGCCCCGCATTTGCCTGTTTTCCTGCATCGAAACACTTTAGATTCGATAAAGCGAAATACCCGACAACCGGACTAAGGGATGCGGCCGAATGAGTTCCTCCCAGCCCATCGCCCTACGTCTTCAGCTCGCCTTCTGGGAATAAAAACTTGCCGGAATGGATGTGACCAGATTTCCGCGTTCCGATTGGCGTGTTGCGTAGGCCGGGCCCGGCAACAAATTCCATTCGCGCGAAGCCGCCCGTGAGCTGACACAGATGGTTGGGCATGCGTGCCGGTCGACGCGATCGATGTCAGACCGGATCCAATCCGTTAGAGCAAAACGCTCGACGCTGGCGAATGCTACATCCGCATTGCACTGCTTCAACAACTTCGACTGCGACCGCACGCCGTTGCCGGAGGCAACATGCACATGAAGGGACTGCGTCGATCTTGGGACCAGATCCTCCACCGCCCGTCGCGCTCCATCTTCGTGCAGAGGACGATCTTCAATTGTGGGAAGGGCCATCAGTCCCTCATGGATCTCCGGCACCAGATGCAACACATGAAGCTGGGCCTCCAGCGCGGTCGCGTAAGCCACGGCCAGCTTCAGATGAACCGGCGCCTGATGGCCAGCCTCTACCCAGCAAGCTACGTTCTTCACCGGTTGCTTCAGCTTCACCGTATCGGTATGACGGCCAATCGTCCAAACGGGAAAACCGCAATCATGCAGGATGCTCGCGCGCAACGACCGATGGCCCAGGCGCGGCATCCCCAATGCGTCCGATGCTGGGCAGATCACCAGGTCCACATCGCGCGTCTCCTCCAACTTTCGCAACAGATTCACCGGATCGCCCGGCATGGCGACACGGCTTGTGCGTGCGAAGTGATCCGCTTCCGGGAAGAAGCTGCTCAACAACGCCTCCACTTCTGCGCGCCGTGCCACTTGTGGATCGTAGGCGTGCGCGATGGTCAGGCCGATACTGAGATCGTCCGCCAGTTGCGCCACCCATGGGATCGCCCGGAAACAGGCATCGGAAAAATTGGTCAGAAACACGACTTCCAGCGGTTTGCGCCACTGCATAGTTTTTGCTCCTCTCAACGAATGGAATAGATGTAAATGCCCTGCTTTAATACAGGAACCCGTCGACGGCCCGGACTTCCGGCGGCAGATCGACCCGGCCCAAGTTCTGCCGCAAATTGATTTCGATGGCCCGGCTCAGACTGCTCATCGGTGTGTCGTGAACCGTGTTCTCGAACGGGTTCTCGATCTCTTCGCCGATAGTGTCCAGGCTGACGAAAATGAAACTGACCAGGCTGGCGGCCACTGGCATCAGCATACCCAGGCCGTCCACTAAGCCCAACGGAAGCATATAGGAAAAAACAGACACCAGCACCCGCGGGAAGTGGTGATATTGCCGCGGTAGCGGAGTGTTCTTGATTCGTTCGCACGCGCCCTGCACATTACAAAGCTCTGTCAGCGTCCCGTCCAACGAGGACAGCCGGAAAGAATCAAGTCGTCCCTCATCGAAGTACTGCCGCAACACCTGCGCTTTCAGCATCAATAGCGCCAGGGGCACGTTCTTCTGGGACCGTAGATACGCCACGATTTCCACGGGAAGCCACTTTTCCAGTTCCGGAAACGGATTTTGCTTACGCAAATGGCAGCGCAGTGCGTGCACATAAGCAATCTGCAATTCCACCAGTGACTCGCGCGACATCGGGCGGGGGGAGTGCTCCAGCTCGGGTTCCGCGTTTTCATCCACAAAGGTCAACACCTGCCGCGCAAAGGTTCGCGAAGTGTTGACCATGCCGCCCCACAGCGTTCGCGCTTCCCACCAACGATCGTAGGCAGAGTTATTACGGAAACCCAGAAAGACGCTCAGGGCTCCGCCGATCATGGCCAGCGGAAACGCTGGCAGCGATAACCAGGTCCAGTGAAAATGCTCATGCGCCACGGCGATTGCCAAATAGAGCAGGACCAATCCCGAAATTTTTCGGGAAACATGGGGCCAGGTTCGGCGCAGTGGAAGGTGGTCACGGACAATCATCGGCATCCCAACCGTAACCCGGAAAGACCGAGGTTTCCAGATATCCGGTGGTAATCTTGCGGCGAGCCGAATGTCCCATTCGGGTACCTGCCGAATAACCAAACGATTTATCGGAAGATAACGTGACGATTGGCGCCTGGTGTCGTCCATGTTTTTATATGCCTCCGGGGTGGAGGCGCGTGGCATTGCTGCTAAAGTCCATAATTTTTCATTGACATGCCGGAATCCAGACCAATCTCAAAATTGCTAGGCGGGCGTTCCGCCGTACTCGTTGCCACCGCTGCCAGCTTGGCGCTTGTGGTTACTGCGGAGTGGATTACCGATCTCGATTTTCCGCTCAGTGTCTTCTACATCCTTCCGGTGCTCATCGCCGCGTCTGTGCTCAGCCGTCCGCAGATCGTGCTGGTGGCCACAGGTTGCGCCTATATCCACGGGTACTTTCTCACCAATAATTCGCCGGTGCAGTATTGGGCCACGCTGCTTATGGCGATCACTGCCTATGTCGGCGCGGGCCTGTTCATGGGAGAACTCAGCCGGAACCGGCGCGCTCTGGTGGAGGCTTACACACGGCTGAAACTCGAACAACAATTGCGCTATCGTGCCGAGGATCAGTTGCGCCTCTTGGCCGATACCAGTCCTGCGGCAATCCTTACTCTGAATCATCGCGGCGAGGTACTGTCGGCCAATCGCGCTGCGCACGATCTTCTGGACGCCACGCCAAACGATTCCCTCATCGGCGAACAGATTGGGGCCAATGTTCCGGTATTCGCGGGAGCGCTGCGGATGACGGCCGAATCGAACTCCGTTCGCGCCTCCGCTTCCACTTGGGCGCGCACATTGAACGGCGCTCGCTTCCCCGTCGCCACTTGGTTCTCCACCTACGGTGCTGGAGAAGACCGATTCCTTGCCGGCATTCTTGTCGACATGTCCGAGGAAGTTCGCGACCGCGAACTCGAAGCCTTCCGTCAGTTCGGTGAATATAACCGCCTGCTGGCAAGTGCGGTTTCGCACGAAATCCGAAACATGTGCCTGGCGATTCGCGTCGTCACCAGCAACCTCCGATTGAAACGGGATCTCTCCGACGATGCCGACTTCAGTGCACTCTCCACGCTAGTTGAAAGCCTCAGCCGCATTGCCTCATTCGAACTCCAAAACAACAAAAGGCATGGAAGCACGACGGCCGACCCGCAAGCCGTTCTGGAAGAACTGCGCGTTGTGATCGCGCCCGATTGGGCCGACGCTGGCGGCGAACTCCACTGGGAACTAAACCCGATGCCGGAAGTCCACGCCGACCCCCATTCACTTTTGCAAGTGCTGCTGAATCTCGCGCACAATTCCTTGCGCGCGATGCAGGATCAGGACGTTCCATCGCTCGTCGTCCAGACGCGCACCGAAGCAGATTACGTGATCATGAGCATCATCGATTCCGGCCCCGGAATCGGCGACACAACCAAACTGTTTCAACCGTTCCGCCCGGATGCCGGCGGGTCCGGCCTGGGCTTGTACATTTCCCGAACCATCATGCGCAGCCTCGACGGCGATCTGAAGCATGTTCCAACCGAGCGCGGCTGCCAGTTTGACGTGATTGTTCCGGTGATCGGAGGCCTCGCGCCGCAAACCGCCGCGGAATCCGCGGTTCTGGTTCGAAGAATGGAGGTAAGCGCATGACGCGGCCCATCCGACTCTTCGTCGTCGATGATCACGCACTCGTGCGCGAGGGTTTGCTGCGTCTCCTTAGCGCGGACGACACGCTGGAAATTGTCGGCTTTGCCGACTCTGAGGCGACGACGCTGGCAAAAATCGATGGCGGCAACGGCCACAATGGAATTCACCTGGATGGCATCGACATTCTCATCCTCGACTATGACCTGGGCACCGAAACAGCCATGCCCCTGGTGCGGACTCTCAAAGCGCGCGATTTTCCCGGCCGCATCCTCATCGTTACCGCTGGATTGCCGAATAAAGACGCCCTGGAACTGATTCGCGCCGGCGTCTCTGGCATCTTTCACAAGAAGCATCCGCCAGAGGACCTGCACAAAAACATCAAAGAGGTCGCTGCCGGGAAATTCCTGATCGACCAAGGCTACTTCCAGAGCCTGGTGGAATCCGCCGACGGCGTCAGAAGACCGAACGCCCAATATTCCGAGCGCGACAAGCAGATCCTCCGACTAATCCTCGAAGGTTGCCCCAATAAGGAAATCGCCGCGAAGTTAAAGGTATCCGAAAGCGCCGTAAAAGCGTCCCTGCAAGGCTTGTTCGCTAAAACCGGAGTGAGAACTCGAGGACAGTTGGTGAGGGTGGCGTTGGAACAAGGTGGTGCGTGACGACTGGAGTTCAGCTTCAGAATGTGGCCGCTAACGCCGTCCGCGGGCACCTGTAAGTGCCGAGAGGTTGAGTTCCGGGATCGCGGCTACCTGTTTCAGGTACCGCTCCCGGATCTCGGAATTGGTCTTTTGAGCTTTAGGTGAGGACTACCGCGCAGCCAACAGCGCCCGCAGGTGCCTTGCACGCTCGGGCGAGCGAAGCTGCCGCAGCGCCTTCGCTTCAATCTGGCGGATGCGTTCGCGTGTGACGTCGAACTCCTGGCCGATCTCTTCCAGCGTGTGTTCGCGCTCGCAGCCGATGCCGAAGCGGAGGCGGATCACCTTCTCTTCTTTCGGCGAGAGCGTCTTCAGGATGTTTGCCGTTTCGTCGCGGACATTGGTGTCGATAACCGCGTCCACCGGAGAACCCACCCAGCGGTCTTCGATCAGATCGCCTAGCGCGGATTCGCCGTCGCGGCCCACCGGCGTTTCCAGCGACACCGGGTCGCGCGAGATTGTCTTCAGCTTCTGGACCTTCTCCACCGGAATGTCCATACGGCGCGAGATTTCGTCGTTCGTGGGCGCGCGGCCCAGTTCTTTTTCCAGTTCACGCGTGGCGCGCAAGAACTTGTTCATCGACTCATTCATGTGCACCGGAATGCGGATGGTGCGCGATTGGTCGGCGATAGCGCGTGTTATTGCCTGACGGATCCACCACGTAGCGTAAGTCGAAAATTTGTAGCCGCGGCGGTATTCGAACTTGTCCGCGGCGCGCATCAGGCCGATGTTTCCTTCTTGAATCAAATCAAGAAGATGCAAGCCACGATTCACGTACTTCTTTGCAACGGAAACCACCAGACGGAGGTTCGCTTCCACCAGATCCTTCTTGGCTCGTTCCGCTTCAATCTCGCCGTGGCGGATCACCGAAACCGTGTGGCGCAGTTCGATCAGATTCGCACCGGCGGTGTGCTCGCGCTTGCGCAGCTCACGCTTCAGTTCCTTAACTTTGGCCTGCGCGGTCTGGCTGGTGCGCCCTTCCAGTTTCTTCACGTCCTGGTCGAGGTGGGTCATCTCCTCGACGGCGCGCTCAATCACCTTGCCGAACTGCTTCCACTGCGAACCGTGGAATGAAGTCTTACGGATAGCCTGGGAAACTTCAACCCAGCAACGCGCCATCTTGCCGCGCGCTTTGCGCTTCAGTTTCTTGTTGCTGGCGGGAACGGCAGCGGCCTTGGCGGTAAACTGATCCAGTTTTTTGTGCAGAGCGACGATGTTCGCCAAATCGTTGCGAACTTCCGCGGTACGCTTTGCATAGGCGGCACTTTCCGCTTCCAGATCGCCCAGATCGACAAAAGCGTCCAGGTCTTCCACTTCCTTGCGGATCGCTTCACAAATTTCAACAACATGCAGTTGGACCACCGCCGAACGGCTGATCGCTTTCTGCATGCGAAGCTTGCCGCGCTCCATGCGGCGCGCCAGGTTCACTTCGCCTTCGCGGGTGAGGAGCGGAACCGCGCCCATCTCGCGCAGATAAACGCGAACCGGGTCGTCGGTATAAATGGATTCTTCTACGGGTTGAGCAGCGGCGAACTCTTCCGGTTCATGGGGTTCTTCCGGATGGAAGAAGCCGCCTTCCTCATCGAACGGAAGTCCGAGAGGTTCTGCTGCCTCGCCTAAAAACTGATCCTCAAACTGGTCCAAGTCGCTCACCTTCTTCCAAGCGAACACAATCGCCCGGGTCGTTGTGCCGTCCAAAGCGCGGCATCTACTAATAAGATCTTTATTTTGTTACAGATTCAAAAGCGCATTCGTGCGCGACACCAAAGGAACGGCGCCACTATTATATCAGGCTTCCGTACTTATGTTAAGTCCTTATTTCAAAAGAGATATTTACGGGCAGCCTAGCTCCTTCGATGCAGCACGTCCTTCAATTCGGTCAGAAATGCCTCTACGTCCTGGAAGTCCCGGTATACCGAAGCGAAGCGGACGTACGCGATCTTGTCCAGAGTGCGAAGGCGGTTCATCAGCAGTTCGCCGATGGCCGTTGTCGAGACCTCGCGGTCCTGGCTATCGGCAAGCGTCGATTCCACTTCGTCGACCACCTCCGCCAACTTGGCCATCGCTACCGGGCGTTTTTCGCACGCCTTAATCAACCCTTCCAGCACCTTCTGGCGATCAAACTTCTCCCGCCTTCCATCGCGTTTAACCACCATGTAGGGCACTTCGTCGCTGCGTTCGTAAGTGGTAAAGCGGCGTTCGCATTTCAGGCACTCGCGCCGGCGCCGGATGGCATCCCCCTCTTTACTTTCGCGGGAATCAATCACGCGGTCCTGCCGGTGGCCGCAAAACGGACAGATCATGTTCTTCCTTCACTCATCGACTTTATGTTACTTACAATAAGCATCTTGGCGACTATCGTTCTTGCTTTTCCCACGCCCCGCCGCCAACATCGTGAAGTTGGAATCATACCACCAAAGCGCGTAAATCCAAGCACGTCTTACGCGTGCCATTTGCAGCCTCAACCGGGAATCTGGGCCCGAAGCTCCCAGCCTATGCCGTTGAGTGATACAAAGATAGTGCGAACTTTCCATGGCTGCGTTTCGTTTTTACTACAGAGACCGTCGCGATACGGCAAAGAAAGGGAGACGCCATGGCGCTGGCCGCCACAGCTGGACAGGTTGTTTCAGGAACGCTCGAAGTCGCGGAACCGCAGGGAAACACGAAGCATCGGCGAGGTCCTCTCTTGGACGCTGATGCGCAAATTGTTGTGCAGTGCCTGGCCGGCGACGCTGCCGCATGGGAGGATCTGGTCCGCACCCACACTCGTCGCGTCTATGCCATCTGCTACCGCTTTACTGGAAGCGATCACCGGGCCCAGGATTTGACACAAGAGGTCTTCCTCCGGGTCTTCCGAACGCTCGCCAGCTATCGCGTCGGGGAAGGCTCCTTCGGCGTCTGGGTGGCGCGGTTGACGCGCAACCTGCTCATCGATCATTACCGCAAAGAAAAATATGATCGTGCGACGGGTTCCATTGAAGAAATGCTCCCGATGCTTGAGGAGCGCTCCTCCTCCACCGGCCGGGCGGATTCCGTGCTGGCTGGACGCGAGGCAAGCGAGGTTCTGCAAGCGGCTCTTCAAAAGCTGGCTCCGGAGCTACGGGAAACCGTTATCCTGCGGGACTTGGAAGAGCTGGAATACCGGGAGATTGCCGAAGTCCTGCAGATTCCCGAGGGAACGGTAAAATCGAGACTCAACCGGGGGCGCGCGGAACTGGCGCGCATTTTACGGCGGCAGAAGGTGGCAGTATGACCTGTCTGGAACTCGACGAACGACTCACGGATTATTTGGACGGCGCCCTCAACGCGGATCAGAAGGCGGCGGTGGATGCTCATTTGGCCCAGTGCGCGGATTGCGCCGAACTGGCCCGGGATGCCTCGGGCGCGGTGGCTTTCATGGAGCGCACAGCTGCGGTGGAGCTTCCTCCGGCGCTGGTGGGCAATATTCTGGCCGAGCTGCGCGTAGGCCCAAGCCGCGCCGTCGTGCAGCCTTCGTGGATTGAACGGATTTTCGGACTGCGCGCGGGAGCGATTCTGCAGCCGCGCTTCGCCATGGGCTTCGCGATGACGGTGCTCTCCTTCGGCATGATCGGCAGGCTGGCGGGCACCGCGAATCCAGTGAGAATTCTGGCGGTGGCCGAGAACCGCTTGGTCCGCACCTGGGACCGTACCGTCAAAGGTTACGAGAATATGGCGGTGTTGGGCGATCTGCAGGATTCGTTCACCGAATGGCGCCGGGATAACCCCGAGGACAGCCTAGAAGCGAATCCGGAGGCACCGGGCCGCTAGTTCAAGAGCAAGCCAGGTGAAATCGAAATGGAAATGAATCCGGTGCCAAAGATTGTCGGGTATTGCAGGGCTTGCGGCAAAGCGCTTGACGAAGCCACGGTCCGCAACGCGAACGGAACCATCTATTGCGCCGAGCACGTTCCTGGAACAGTTCCAGCCGGGCCGATCATTGACGCCACGGCGCAGACATCGCAACCTACCTGGACCGCGCCGGCCTCAACCGGTTCTGCGGCAAGTCACACGGCAGGCCCGTATCACGCTCCGCACTCTCCATATCGGTACACCGGCAGTCAACCTCCTCCCCTGCCAGGTGCGACGTTGCCGGATATGACTTCGGCAGGTGCAACCCCGGCCGGACAAGGCGGTTCTCCCGCGTTCGCTTTCTTCCTGGGAATGATCCCCGGCGTCGGCGCAGTCTACAACGGGCAGTACGCCAAGGGCCTGATCCACGTGATTGCCGTGGGCGTATTGATCGGCATCATCGATAGCGGCGAGGCACGAGGCTTCGAACCGCTCTTTGGATTGATCCTCGCCGGTTTCTGGTTCTATATGGCGTTTGAGGCGTATCACACGGCAAAGCGCCGCAGGCTGGGGCAGCCTTTAGATGAATTTTCGGGCTTCGGACCTCGCGGCGAGCAACCTTCGCGATTTCCCATCGGACCCGTGGTGCTGATTGGACTGGGCGTGCTGTTCCTGCTGAATAACCTGGACCTTTTGGATATTCGCAAAGCGGCGAGGTACTGGCCCGCGGCCTTGATTGTATACGGTGCGTATTTGCTGTGGGAAAGAATTGGCGGATCGCGTCCACCGCGTGGCGAGAGCGCACCGCCATCGGACAGCGCCAATTCCGCGGAAACGAGGCTTTCATGAACCCTACCCAATCAAGAACGCAAACGTTCGCAGGTGCGGCTCGCGGACCGGTGATGATGATCGTGGTGGGCGTGCTGTTTGCCGTCGATCATGCAAGCGGTCCCAACATCGCTCGCACGTGGCCCGTGATTCTGGTCGCGCTGGGCGGAATGAAGCTGTGGGAGTACGGAGCGCGCAAATCATGAGAGACCGTTCGATTGTCGGTCCGCTGTTGCTGATGGGGCTGGGGGCCGTGCTGCTCGCGCGGAATCTTTATCCTGAGCTGCCTCTCGGTGAATACATCTCAAACTATTGGCCGTATCTGCTCATCCTCTGGGGCTTGATGCGGCTGGGAGAAGTGGTAGCGTGGTCGGCCAAGGGCGATCCCCTGCCCTCGCGCGGCGTATCCGGCGGCGAGTGGGTCCTGATCGTCTTCCTCATCCTGCTTGGCAGCGGCGTGCACGCCACGCGCAACTTTCCGCGCAACTTCAACGTGCGCGTTCCGTGGGGGGACGTCGATATCTTCACGGAACATTACGACTATCCGGTTGCGCTCGACCACACCGCTGCGAAGACTCCGCAAATCACCATCGAGGATTTTCGCGGCGACATCACGGTCAAAGGCGATGGCGACAACATGGTCAAGCTGACGGGCCACAAGTCCATCGGCGCAATGACCAAGGAGTCAGCCGATGCGTCGAACAACGCCTCGGCATTCGAAATCACGGGCGACGAAAACAACCTGACTATCCGCTTGCGAGAAGAGCGTCCGCGGCCGCAGGTGCGCATATCGGGAGTGCTGGAGCTCAGCGTTCCCAAGGGCGCCAGCGTTCGCGCCACGCGCCGGAGCGGTAATCTGCGCATGAACGGATTGGATGGCGCCGTCCGCGTGGAAGGCCGCGGCTCGGATATCGATCTGGAAGCAATCAACGGCCCGGTGACCGTGGATGGCGCATTCACCGGCTCGCTGCGCGCCCGCAGCCTGAGCAAGCCCATGAACTATAAGGGCCGCAACACGCAGTTCACTGTCGAGAAAATTCCCGGTGAACTGACGGTGGATTCCGGCGACTTGACAGCCAGCGACATCGTCGGTCCCATGGCCGTGACCAGCCGATCGAACGATCTGCGATTGACTGGCTTCACCAACTCGCTCAACGTAACTTTGCAGCGCGGGGACCTGCACGTGGAGCCGGGAAATCTTCCACTCGCTCCCATGCACATTCGCTCGCGCTCTGGCGACATTCAAGTGGTGCTGCCGGAAGGCGCACAGTTCACGATGGACGCCTCCACCGATAGCGGAGACATCTCCAATAACTTCGGCGGAGGATTGCAGTTGGAGGAACGCGGCCGGAGGAAGACGCTCAAAGGCGCGGCGGGCAGTGGTGCGGCCATCGAAATCGAGACCAGCCGTGGCGATATTTCGATCAGCAAGGGCAGCCTTCTTTCCGCCCCCACCACAGCGGGCCCATCTTCGAGCAAAGACGTTGTGAAGAAAAGCGTGCTGGAAAAGGTGGAGCAGTAGCCCGCCTACAGCAGCA
>JBEBFS010000092.1:0-19524 GCA_040081855.1 Bryobacteraceae bacterium
AAGGAAATGGCCGAAATTCAGGAGAAGCTGCAGAATCCGCAGACTCCCGCCGCACAGGCGCAGGACCTGCAGTTGAGGGGACAGCGCGACCAGCGGGAAGCGCAGCGCCTGACCGAAGACTTGCAGGCCGACGTAGAGCGCGAACGCAATGACATCTTGCGCCGCGCCGGGCAGAGAATGAGCGATGTAGCGAAGAAGCTGGCGGATCAAAAGGCTCTGGACGTTGTGGTGGATAGCTCGACGACCATCTACTTTAAGCCCGCGCTCGACCTGACCGAAGAGGCGATCGCCGCCTTCGACAAGACCTATCCGGTGAAGTAGTCGCCGTTAGCTGAGCGGCATGGCAGGATTCCTCGATCAATACGGCGTAGACGACGCTCGCAAAGAGCGTAAGGTTAAGCGCCTTGTCCTTTCGATTATTGCGGTTCTCATTCTGGGAGCCGCGGCTTTCTTTTTCTTCCGCAATTTTCCCGAAGAGCGTTTGGTGAAGCAGTTTTTCTCGCTGCTGAAGGAAAAGAAGTATCAGGATGCTTACGCCCTGTGGGGTTGCACTGCACAGACGCCGTGCCGGTATTATGGGCCCGAACGCTTCAATGAAGATTGGGGACCCGATGGCCTCTACAAGAATCCGGATGCTCTGAAACTGAACGTCGTCGACGCGTGCGGCGATGGCCCGTTGGGCGAGGCCGTGGTGTTCGGCTACTCCTATCCCGGCGTCGAAGACTTCGGCCTGCAGGTGGATCGCAAAACCAAGTTCATCGGCTTCGCGCCCTCAGCCCGTTGTCCCGGACGCCACCTGGCCATCGGTGACTTTTTGCGCTCGCGCTTCGGTATGGGCGGCGATAGCAAGTAAGTTTCAACTCTCGTAATTTTCCGGCGCTGTTGCAAGTGACCTGCGTGTGTCTGCATGCCTCTTGCAGCCTGATTGCAGCTACAGTGAGTTTCCGTGTCCGAAGGCCGACTTTAACGCGTTTTCCGCAAAAAACTTCGCGTGAACGATAACCAACATCTACGGCTCTGGGTCTTTACAGTTTCTATCCGAAATGCAAGACAACAGTCGAAGGTCCATCCTACATCGGCTCTATGAGTCGCCGTTTTTTATTAGAAAACATTCATTCTCTTGGAGCCGGTCGGCTACGCAACGCGGCCTGGGCATCGCTATCCCTGTGGCGGTGATGCTTGGTATTTTCGTCGCGGGACTTGGCGCCCAAAGCAAGCTGAAGCTCGATACGGGCAAAGAGATTTTTCAGGCCGGTTGCGTGTCCTGCCACGGACCGGATGGCAAAGGCCAAACGGACAACCTCGCCGGCTTCGAGAAACCCGCGACGTTCCCCGATTTCTCGGATTGTCCCACGTCCACTCCCGAAGCGAATTTGCAGTGGAAGTCGATCATCACTAACGGCGGCACGGCGCGCGGGTTTTCGGAGATCATGCCATCCTTCAAGGACCAACTGACGCCGGACCAGATCGATAAAGTGGTTGGTTACCTGCGCAGCTTGTGCACGGAGCCAAAGTGGCCCCTGGGCAACTTCAATCTGCCGCGTCCGTTGATCACCGAAAAGGCGTTCCCGGAAAACGAGACGGTGCTGACCACCAGCATCGACAAAAAATCAGGCGAAGTGGTCCAGGAACTGGTCTTCGAAAAACGCTTCGGCGCCCGGACGAACTTTGAAACGCGCATTCCGTTCACCTTCCTGCGCAACGACTTTGGCACCTGGAACGGTGGCCTCGGAGATATCAGCGCCGAAATCAAGCATGTGCTGTTTGTGAATCCGAAGAGCGGCTCCATGTTGAGCGCCTCGGGCGAAGTGAATTTCTCCACGGGTAATGCCCAGAGCGGTCACGGCTCCGGAGTGACGATTCTTGAACCCTACCTCGCTTACGCGCAAATCCTGCCGCACAGCAGTTTCGTGCAGTTTCAGACAGGCATTGAGGTGCCCACTCATCGCGATTCGGGCGTCGTTACGGCGGCGTTTTGGCGGACGGCCGTGGGCAAATCGCTTTACCAGGGCGGGGGACTGGGGCGAATGTGGACGCCGATGGTGGAAGTGATCGCGGATCGCGATTACTTTACAGGCTCCACTACAAACTGGAATGTAGTGCCGGAAATGCAGGTGACATTGAGCAAGCGTCAGCATATCCGCGCGAATATTGGCTGGAGCATTCCGACGAACAACCGGTCGAACCGGTCCACGACATTGATGTTTTACCTGCTGTGGGATTGGTTTGACGGTGGATTACAGGACGGTTGGAAATAGGAAGGCGGCCACACATGAAGAAACGTTTGACGATCTCCATTCTCTCGGCCGCCGCGGTTGGTGGTGTGCTGCTGATGCTCCCGGCAACCGGGCGGAGCGCCCCGCCGAAGAGCGATCCGAATCATTTTCAGACTTCGGACCGCTGCGTCGCGTGCCACAACGGCATCTCCACATCAACCGGCGAAGACATTTCGATCGGCCTTGCGTGGCGTACCAGCATGATGGGCAACGCCGGACGCGATCCGTATTGGATGGCGGGTGTGCGCCGCGAAATTACGGATCACCCAATGGCGGAGAAGCTGATTCAGGACGAGTGCACCATTTGCCACATGCCGATGATGCGCTATGAATCGAAGCTCGCCGGCGGCGAAGGGCAAGTGTTCGCGCATCTGCCGCCGGATAGAAGCAAACCGCTGGATAAGATGTCGGACGATGGCGTGTCCTGTTCCGTGTGCCACCAGATCACCGGCGAAGGCTTGGGAACGCGCGCCAGTTTCGTGGGCGGTTTCAAGATCGACGAAAAGACGAAGTCCGGCGAGCGGCACGAGTATGGTCCGTATGAAATCGATAAGGGCCACACGACCATCATGAAGAGTTCGGTGAAATTCGTGCCCGACCAAAGCAAGGTAATTCAATCTTCGGAGCTGTGCGCGACGTGCCACACGCTGATTACGTCCGCTCTGGACAACACCGGCAAGGTGATTGGCGAGCTGCCCGAACAGGTGCCGTATCAGGAATGGGTGCACAGCGCATATAAAGAAACCAAGAGCTGCCAGAATTGCCATATGCCGCAGGTGAAGGAAGACGTTCCGATCACGTCCGTGTTCGGCGAGCCTCGCAGCGGTTTTGCACGCCACACGTTTGTGGGTGGGAACTTCTTCATGCAGCGCTTGCTCGGCAAATTCCGCAATGAGCTTTCGGTGCCGGTTCCTCCGAATGACATGGAAGCCGCGGCGAACCGCACCGTGCAGCATCTGCAGTCGGAAGCCGCGAAGGTCACCATCAAAGACGTGCAGGTGCGCGACGGCCGCGTGAATGCGGAGATCGCCATCGAGAACCTGGGCGGGCACAAGCTGCCGACCGCGTATCCTTCGCGCCGCGTGTGGCTGCATATGACGGTGAAGGATCGCAGCGGCAAAGTGGTGTTTGAATCGGGCGCATTGAAAGCGGATGGCTCCATCGAAGGCAACGATAACGATGCAGATGCCATGAAGTACGAGCCGCATTACAGCGAGATCACGCAACCCGATCAGGTGCAGATCTATGAAGACATCATGGTGGGTCCGGACAGCAAGCCGACGACAGGATTGTTGACGGCGCTGCGCTTCATCAAAGACAACCGCCTGCTCCCGTTGGGCTTCGAAAAGCGCACCGCGGATGCGGAAATCGCAGTGCACGGCGAGGCGGAAAATGACGCCGACTTCACCGCGGGCGGCGATACGATCCGCTACTCCGTGGCGACGAACGGCGCGCAAGGTCCGTTCCAGGTGGAAGTCGAAGTCTGGTATCAGCCGATCGGCTACCGCTGGGCGATGAACCTGAAACAGTACAACTCCATGGAGCCGAAGCGCTTTGTTGGCTACTACGAATCTGCCGCACCCGGTTCGGGCGTGCGTCTGGCGCAGGCTTCGGCGGCGCGGTAGATCGATTCTCGACATGGTTTTAACGTGGCGCACGCTCTCAGCGTGCCGCGTCGAGACTCGTCTCGACGCCTGGAAATAGCTCCATCACAACCAATCGCAAGCAAGAATTTGCCGCAGTCCCCACAACATCGCGAAAATGCCCAGGCTTTCGCGAACGCACCACCGCTACAGTGGAGCCAAGAAGTCCCGGTGTTGGTCTTGCACAGTACGGGGCCACCAAAGCGCGAGCACTCCGGACCCCGCTCGATGCACGGTAAACACCTCCCGCAAGGAGGAATGGAAGATTCAAGTCGTGAGCTGTTTCGAAACAATAGCCGGTCGTCGTCTACCGATAGTGGCGACAAAGGAACGCGTTCCTGAAAGGATTTTGACCCTGGCAGTGACCCCGCGCGAGAGAGTTTGTGTGAAAAGTGATTTTTTACCGATCCCTTCAGTCGCGGCGCTGTTTGAGCAGCCTGCGGTTTCAGCGATTTAACGGAGCCGCGACTATAGGGAGCGGACGTGTACTCGAGTTTTCACACAGACTCTTACGAGCAGGCCTCGATCTCTGATAACCTGAGGAATCGCTGATACCATGCCGGTTCAGATCTTTCTTCAGGGCAAAATCGCGGGGATTGAAGATTTTCTCCTTGCGCCTTCCGAATCCGACCACGCCGACCGCGTCTTCGCGGGGCGATCCCATTGGATCAGCCTGTTAAGCGAGATTTTGCCGCGCGCTCTCCTGGCCGAGCATGGGCTCGCCAAAATTCTACTGGGTTCCAGCGGCGGCGGGCAGTTCCTGTTGGTTCTTCCCGAAGAAGTCCGCGCTTCCGCCGAAGCATTTCTGATCGCGGCGTCGACGGAAATCTCTGCGCTGAGCGGCGGATTGGTCCGGTTGGTTTGGGCGATCACGGAAAACTTAGGCGATTGGAGTGACGTCCGCAAGCGTCTTTCCGAAGACATGCAGCGCCTAACCGGAGCCCCGGGTTGGAGCACGGCGGACGCCGGCGAACCCGCCTCTGCTGAGAGCGGCGCCACGGAATATTTTGCTCACCTGGGTTGGAAGCTGCGCGATGCGCAGACCGCCGGATGGTCCCCCGAGACGCCGGGGCGCCTCTTGATCGGCGAAGGCAAACATACTTGGAGCATCGCGGGCAGCGCCGCGTCGAACGCCGAGTCGGTTCCATTTGCGCGCAACGCCGCTCCGAACGAAGAAGGTAGCGAGGCCGCATCGACGGCGGACCTCGCCAAGCGCGCCCAGGGAATCACCACATGGGGTGTTTTGCGCGGCGACGTGGATAGCTTCGGCACCCGGCTGCGGCGCTCGCAGACGATTGAAGAGCACATTCAGCTTTCCGTGATGTATAAGCAGTTCTTCGCGGGCGAATTGGAAGTGTTGTGCTCCATGCCCGAGTTCTGGCGCAAGGTCACGGTGATCCACGCAGGCGGCGACGATTTCGCCATCTACGGTGCGTGGGATGCCTTGATCGCGATGGCTCGCGAGATGGAGCGGCTCTTCCATCGCTTTGCCGAACTAAATTTGAAAGAGCTGGCAGGGCCCGAAGGCAAGACGATCACGATGGCACTCGCCCTTGCGCCCGCGGAAGATGCCTCGGTGGGCGCGGTGTTTGAAGAAGCAGGCCGGCGGCTCGAAGCGGCGAAGTCCGCCGACAAAGATTGCATTTCGCTCTTGGGCCGGACGCTCGAATGGAAGCAGTTCGCGGAAGCCGCGGATTTGAAAACGCTGTTGATGCGGATGGTGGCCGATTTCGGCTGCTCGCCGCAGTATTTGCTCGATTTGTGCGGAATTTATCGCGAAACACAAGCGAGGGTTTCGAAGCGTCAGGCCCGGAAGAGCGGTGGCGAGCGGCCGTGGCGCTATCACCGGCGCATTCGTAGGATCTTAAGTGCGGCGCGTCCGAAGGCGGGTCCGGCGCGCGGCGAATATCAAAAGGCACGAACCGCGTTGATCGCGGAATTGATTGGCCGTAGTGCCGTGACGGTAAAATTGCGTCCGGCGGGCCGGGTTGCGCTCGAATGGGCGCGGCTGGCGGCCCAGGCTTAATTGCGGCTTGCGGTTTTACGTAAAGTAAAGACAAAGGATTGAATTCGATGGCAGACGATATCCAATCGGGATCGGCACCTGAGGCTTCGGAAGTGAAAGCCGAAACGGCTCCGGCGGCAGAAGCTGCAAAACAAGACGCTCCCAAGCAGGAAACTCCAAAACAGGAAGCCCAGAAGGGCCGCGGCGAAGGGCAACAGCGTCAAGGTGCCAAGCCGCAGCAGCAAGGGCAGCGCCGGGAAGCTCGTCCACCGGGCACTGAAAATCGCGGCGACCGGCCAGCAGGTGATCGTGGCCCGCGCGGCGAACGCGGCCGTGATGACCGTCGTGGCGGAGAACGCGGCGGCGAGCGGGGCGGCGGAGATCGTGGTGGAGATCGCCGCGAAGGCCGTCCCGGTGGCGGGCGTCCGTTCGAACTGGCGCCGGATATCGAGCTGGATCGTTTGATCTCGGATTCCTTGTATCTCGACAACCAGGCGCACACCGTCGTCGCGAGAATGCGCGATATGGATTCCGGCACCAAGAGCCAGTTGCGCCGGTTGTACAACGCTGTGCGCCGCGCCGTGCGGGCTCCGGAGAGCGAGAAGCAGCACCAGTTCGTGATGCTGCGCGCACGCCTGGCGTATACGATTGCCCGGCACTCGCTGCGCAGCCTGGATGCACTGGAGCGGCTGCTGCTGCAGGTGACGCGCAAGAACGACGCGCGCGGCTATGAGCGCTTCAAGGATCTGTTTGAAGCGATCGTCGCGTATAACGAATAACGAATCGGAATGAGGTCCGTGACGGGTTCACGGCGAGGACACTATGAGCGCACATACCGCGGAAACGAAACTTCAATTGGCCGGCAAGCTGATTCTCTCCGGCGATCTGCATTGCGAAACAGGACTGCACATTGGCGCGGGCAAGGGGTCGCTGGAAATCGGCGGCGCGGATAATCCGGTGGTGAAGGATGCCTTCGGATTGCCCTATATTCCAGGCAGTTCGCTGCGCGGACGTATTCGTTCGCTGCTGGAGCAGGCGCTGGGGCTGACGGCTCCGGGCGAACTGGTGTATTTGTCGAAGCGCCGCGGGCAGGAAGTTCGCATTCACCAGAGCGACCGCCCCGATGACGAAATCTGTTTGCTGTTCGGCCGCAATCCCGGGCGCATGGAGCGGGTCGAAGGCGATGCGTTGGATACGCGTTCGGCAACGCCCGCGCGGCTGACAGTGTACGATGCGCCGCTCGATTCCGATAGCATTACGGCGCAGATGCGCGAAAACCTCGACGACGAAATCACCGAAGTGAAGAGCGAGAACGCGATCGACCGCATCACCTCGCAAGCGAATCCGCGGACGCTGGAGCGTGTTCCGGCGGGCGCCCGTTTCCGCGTGCGCATGGTGCTGGACGTTCTTTGCGAAGAGGACAAGGCGCTGGCGGCGCGTTTGATTGAAGGGCTTCGGTTGCTGGAAGATGACGCGCTGGGCGGCGGCGGCTCGCGCGGCAGCGGACGCGTGCGCTTCGGCAATTTGAGTTTGACCTGGCGCAATCGCGCATTTTATTCCTCGGGCGCGGCGGAAGTGGAACTTGCTTCTGCTGCCGACCTGGGCGCCGTGCAGGCGCTGGTGAATGACGGATCGTTCTCTGAAAAACTTTCGAGCTAGGGCATGGCGGATTTGGAAGAGCTAGAGAACGCGCAAAGCACGGACGCCGGCGGCGTGCCTGCGGTGGAGGCACCTCCAAACGAGGTGACCGCTGCCGTCGTGGAAGCGCCGGTGGAACCGCCAGTGGAAGCTCCTGTGGAGCCTGCTGCGCCGGATACCGCGGAAGAATTCGTGCCGGTATCGGTTGTCGACGAAGTTCTGGCGCGCATCGCGGATGAGGAAGCGGCGGAGCCGCCCACGGAGCCGGAGCCTGCTGAGATCGCGACATCGAAGAGCGATAGCCGCGCGATTCTCGTGCGCTTGCGTCCCGCGGGTCCGTGGCGCATTGGGCCGGATTCCGGTGATCGCGACCGCGTGGACCGCGTGTATCACAGCGATTCCCTCTACTCGGCCGTTTGCGGCGCGATGCTGCGCATGGGGTGGCTGGAGGAATGGCTTGCGGCGACGGCAACGGCCACGGGCGCTCCGGCGGTGCGGTTCAGTTCCTGCTTTCCGTTTCACGCAAATACGTTGTACGTCATTCCTCCGCGGCACCTGTGGCCTCCAGCGGCAGGATCGTCCAAGGTGCGCTGGAAGGGCGCGACGTTCGTGCCGACGAGCGTGGTGGAAGCGTTGGTTGCGGGCGAGACCCCGCGCGAAGACGGATGGCTGATCGACAACGAATGCCTGGTGCCGGTGGGCGCGGGCGGCGGATTGTTCCGCGCGTCGGTGCGATCGGGAGCGGCCGTGGATCGCGATGGCGCGGGCGTTGCGGCGCATTCGGCGGCTTGTTTGGAATTTACTCCGCAGAGCGGCTTGTGGTTTGTGATCAGTTTCGCGAATGACGGCGCCCGGGAGCAGTGGAGCGAACGAGTGAAGGCGGTCGTCCGGCTGCTGGCGGATTCTGGATTCGGCGGCAAGCGTTCGCAAGGTTGGGGACACGCTGAGGCTCCGGAGTTTGTCGAAGGAACTTTGCCGAATTTAGTATTGAAAAAGCGCGCAAAGAGCGGCGAGACGGCGCACTGGCTGCTCTCTTCGTATCATCCGTCCGATGCCGACGGCGTCGATTGGGGGCGCGGGAACTACGCCATTGCGACGCGCAGCGGCCGCGTGGAAAGCAGCGCGGGGTGGGGCGAGATGAAGAAGCCTGCTCGCATGGTCACCGAAGGATCTGTGGTTGTTTCCGCCGCTGCGCCGCAAGGCAGCGCGACGAACGTCGCTCCGGAGAATTTCGCGCATCCTGTGTATCGCGCAGGCTTTGCCGTGAGCATTCCTGTGCCGCTGGCGCCGAAAGGGAAGGCGTCGTCATGAAATATCGCGTGACGTGTTTGACGCCGACGCTGGCCGGCGATGGGCAGAGGCTGGCGCCGATCGATTACATGATCTGGAAGGATCATGTGAATGTGCTGGATCAACGGCGAATTTTCCGGCTGCTCTCGAAGGGGCCGCGCCTGGACGGGTACCTCGCGCAGTTGAAGAAGGCCGAGAAGCTGGATTTCGCCTCATGGGGCGGATTTGCGCAGAACTATTCCGGCCGCCGCATTCCATTCGAGCATGCCAGTTCCATCTCTGTGTGGGAGCGCACCCACGCGGAACACTTGTTTATCCCCACGTTTGCCACCTCGGCGACGGGACCTTATCTGCCGGGCACTGTGATCAAAGGCGCGCTCCGCACCGGTTCCGTATTTGACCGGTGGTCGGAAAAGACGCTGAAAGATTTGGCCGAACGCGCTGGTAACGAACGGTTGCCGAGATACGCCACAGTGAAGGCGGAGGAATCCGTGCTCGGCGGGGCCGGCAACTCGCGCATGCGACGCGTGGCATTGGGTGATTCGAATGCGGTGTCCCATGCGGGCATGAAGGTTTACTTGCTCCGCGTGGCAACGTTGGTCGCGCGCGGAAAAGATCCAGCAGGCGCGGACCGCTTTGAACTGGGTTGGAAGTCGGCCCGCGGCAGTGTGGATGCCAGACGCGTCGAGGAAAGTACGCCGGCATTTGTCGAGATGGCATCGCCGGGAACTTCGTTTGAGGGCGTTTGGCGCGAAAAATCGTCTGGAGATCGCGCGAGTTTGTTCCATGCGTCCAACAAACACGCAGCGGCGATGATCGCGCGGCATCGCGATTACGCCAATCGCGCAGGACTGGCCCATTTGGATCAGACGCTGTCGGATTTGGAAGCGAAACTCGCGGGCATCACCAGGAGCGGTAATGCCTGCATGCTGTGCGTCGGTTGGGGCGGAGGATTGCTGGGCAAGATTTCCTACCTCAATACCGAAGATGAATCCTACCGCAAGATCGCGCGGAATCTGCCGCTCTATCAGCGGGCGATTCAAACAGGCTTCCCCTTTCCGAAAACGCGGCGAGTGATTTTCGAGGGGAACCAACCGGCGAGCTTGCCTGGTTGGGTGACCCTCGAAATTTCGGAATAGCGGGGCAAAAGAAGACAGACCGCTCTGTCCACGCTGGGGCTCTCTCGTGACTTCAGAGGCCAGCAGTTGGCGACAGAGATTTCTTCGCTCCTGGGCTAGGGCACCAGCGGGTCGCGCACACCTTCCACGCCAATCATCTCCGAATGTGCCACGCGATGGCGGATTTCTTTCAGCGGCTGATACTCGGGATCGTCCATAAATGCCCGGATGGCTCGGATGCTCGGGAAGCGGATGATCACCAGGCGGCTGGGGCGCCAATCGCCTTCGAAGGCTTCCCAGGAGCCGCCGCGCACAATGTATTCGCCGCCGTGGCGCGCGAGTATGGGAGGGACGCCGGCTTTGTATTCCTCGTAGGCGGTTGGGTCGCTCACTTCAATGTTGACCACCAGGTAGGCGTGCATACGGTGCTAACTCCTTAGTTTTACTATTTTTACCACGCTCCGGCTAAGGTTTCCGCTCATACAATGGCGTGTTACTATCGAAAAGGATATTTGTCGTCGGAGTGGTTTCTGGCTGAGATTCATTTATAGAGAGAGGGCGCAACCCTTCACGTGACCGCCGGATGGATGCAGTTGCATTGGAAAGCGGCTTGATCGTCTATGTATAACGCGTTTTTTGGATTTTCGGAGACCCCGTTTAGTTTAAGCCCTGATCCTGCGTTTTTCTACCGCAGTGAGCAGCATGAAGAGGCTTTGGCGAATCTCGTTTACGGCGTGCAGGCGCGTAAAGGATTCATTGTGCTGACGGGCGAAGTAGGCACGGGCAAGACAACGATGCTCGAATGCCTGCGCGACTATCTGGAATCGCAATACATCGAATTCGCGTTTTTGTTCAACTCGCGCGTGAACACCGAGCAGTTCTTCGAAATGATCGCCTACGATCTGAATCTGTCGTGTGCGCGAACGTCGAAGACCGAAGTACTTTTTGCTCTGAATCAACTACTGGTGGAGCAGACCCAACAGGGCCGCACCACGGTATTGATCGTGGACGAGGCGCACAATCTGGAGTGGGAAGTCCTCGAAGAAATCCGCCTGCTGGGGAATCTGGAAAACCGCAATGGCAAACTGCTGCAGATCATTCTGGCCGGACAGCCCGAGTTCGATCGCAAGTTGGATGCTCCGAATCTGCGCCAACTGAAGCAACGCGTGGTACTGCGGTGCAATTTGAATCCCTTCTCTCTGCGTGACGCCGTGGAGTACATGGAATCGCGCCTGGAACACGCGGGCATGCTGGATCAATCGGTATTTCCCGAAGAGTTAATGGCGGAGATCCACCTTCGCACGCAAGGAATTCCGCGCGTCATCAATGCGGTTTGCGATAACCTTCTGCTGACGGCGTTTGCCGCGGAGCAGAAGGAGTGCACGATCCCGATGCTCGATGAAGTTTGCCGCGATATGCGACTGGAGTGGCCTGGCAGCCGCCGCCTGCAGCGCGTTGCGAACGAATCGTTCGATCGCGGTTCCTATTAAACACATTCCTGCGCTGCCAGCCGCGGAAACGATAGAATAGACGCTAGTGAGCCTTGAAAATACTACGGATTCGTCCGCAGGCGATTCGCAGCCGCTTACCCCGGCCGTGCCGCCGGATGCTGCGGTGAGCGGACACCAGGACCTTGCATCAGTTGCCGCCGCGGAAACGGCGGAAGCCACAGTCAGCGCTCCCGCTGCTCCTGCGGCTGTTTCCACCGACGATGAATCACCTCGTGGAACCATCGCAGAGTGGACGGTTACCATCCTTCTACTTCTGTTCCTGACCACCACGCTGGTACAGGCGTATGTGATTCCCACGGGTTCCATGGAAGATACGCTGTTGATCGGCGATCACCTTTTGGTAGACAAATTGGCATTCGCTCCCTCCGGTCCAGTGAGCAAGCATCTGCTTCCCTATACGGATGTGCAACGCGGAGACATCATCGTATTCCGCTATCCGGTGGATATCCGCCAGACGTTTGTGAAGCGCGCGATCGGTGTTGCGGGCGACCGCATCCGCATCGTCAACAAAGAGGTGTGGCGCAACGGCGTGAAACTGGATGAGCCTTATAAATATAACAAGAGCGACTACATCGATCCGTATCGCGATAATTTTCCGGGCGAGCCGAATGTCATGGTGGACCGTGGCGCCATCGACATGCTGCAAACTCACGTGGTGAACGGCGAAGTGGTTGTGCCGCAGGGCACGGTATTTGCGATGGGCGATAATCGCGACAACTCTCTGGATAGCCGCTACTGGGGGTTTGTCCCGCGCGAAAACATCATCGGTAAGCCGCTGATTATTTACTGGTCCTACGACGCGCCCACGGATCAACTGCAGGATCCTTCAATCGGCTTCGATCATGTGGTGGACGTCGCGAAGAATTTCTTCAGCAAAACACGCTGGAACCGCACGTTCCAGTTGATTCATTCCTACCGGGGAAATTAGCGACAAATGGCGACAGACACCAATTTCGCTGGTTGGATTGTTTGCTTACACAGACGGTGCCGCTGCGAAATTCGTATCAGTTCCCATTTTTCCCATTTTTCCTGTAACCACTAAGGAGAGCCTGAGCAGCGTGCGCGACTTCATCCATGAGTGGGCTCTAAATATTCTGATTTTGCTGTTCGGCACCACGGTGCTGGTGCAGGCGTTCATCGTGCCCACGGCATCGATGGAATCAACCGTGCTCATCGGCGATCACATGCTGGTGGATAAGCTCTCCTATGCGCCGCCGGGATTCATTGGGCGTTTCCTGCTGCCGTACACGGAGCCAAAGCGCGGGGACGTGATTGTGTTCCGTTATCCGCTCGATATCCGGCAGAACTACGTGAAGCGAGTGATGGGCATGCCGGGCGACCGCATCCACATTCTCAACAAGGTGCTGTATGTGAACGGCAAGCCGCTGCAGGAACCGTATGCGCAGCACATCTTCCCGGACCTGGAGCCGTACCGCGACATATTCCCGCTGGCTCCGGAAGAAGCCTTGCCGGTGATCGCGCGCAATGTTCCGCCGGATCGTGCGTTCGAAATGCTGTCCCATGTACAGAACGGTGAGTTAGTGGTGCCGGAGGGACAATACTTCGCGATGGGCGATAATCGCGATAATTCTCTGGATAGCCGGTATTGGGGCTTTGTGCCGCGCGAGAACATCATCGGCAAGCCGCTGTTTATCTTCTGGTCCTACGACGCGCCCACCGAACAGTTGGTGGGCGATAACAGCAGCCACTACATCGATCTGTTGCAGAACTTCTTTTCGAAAACCCGTTGGAACCGCACGTTGAAGCTGGTTCGCGGGATACCCATCAATTGATGGAAGGCGGACCCGGTGGTCCGCGCTGAGGTTTTCCTCGGCCGTTGAGAAACTAGAAATTGCCGGCCGGGGGCTGGCTGCGGGTCGGGGGACCCGCCTTCCAATATGAGCCATCATTACGGATTGATTTTGGCCGGCGGGCGCGGGACGCGGTTTTGGCCGCGCAGCCGCCGCAGCCGCGCAAAGCAGGTATTGAATTTCTTCGGTGAACGCACTCTGATTCAGCAAACGGTGGATCGTCTGCGTCCTGTGCTGCCTCCGGAGCGCATTTGGGTGTTGACGAATCATCACCTGCGGGCGGAGATCGTCAAGCAATTGCCCGAGGTGCCGAAGAGCCAGATTTTGGCCGAGCCCGTACAGCGCAACACCGCGCCTGCGATCGGACTTGCGGCACAGATTATTCACTCGATCGACCCGCAGGCCGTGATGGGCGTGTTTCCGGCGGATCACGTCATTGCGAAGGCGGGGGCGTACGCGAAGCTATTGGCGCCCGCGTTCCGCGCTGCTGCCTCGGGGCACATTGTGGTGCTGGGCATTCAACCTCGCTGGGCGGAGACGGGATACGGCTATATCGAATTCCCGAAAGGCGCCGCGCCGGTGCGCAAAGCGGTGCCGATTGTCTGTTTCCGCGAAAAGCCCGACGCGAAGACAGCGGAGAAATTCGTGAAGGCTGGGAACTTTTATTGGAACGCCGGCATGTTCTTCTGGAAGACGCAGGTGCTGCTGGACGCGATGCGCGAGTGCCTTCCGAAGACGGCGTCTCTGCTGGCGAGTTTGCCGAAGTTCGGCAGCCGAAATTTTGCGCAGAAGCTGGAGGCCGTATTTCCGCTGTGCGAAAACATATCGATTGACTACGCCGTGCTGGAGCGCGCTAAGAACGTTGCGGGCATCGCGGCGGGCGATATCGGATGGAATGATGTGGGCAGCTGGAACGCTGTCTACGAACTGCACAAGCGCGACGAGAACGGCAACGCGCTGCGCGGGCCCTCGTTGGTGGAACACAGCACCGGCACCTATGTGGACGCCGAAGGAAAGTTAGTAGCGCTGCTGGGCGTGAAGGATTTGATTGTAGTAGATACCCACGATGCGCTGTTGATTGCCGATCGCAGCCGGGCCCAGGAAGTGGGCGAGTTGGTGAAGAAACTGGAGAAGCACGGACGGCACGATTTGCTGTAGCCGGCTCACTGATCACAATTAAAATTGGAAAGGGCGGAGGCGATTCCTCCGCCCTCTTTCTTTTTATTTGCCGAGGCGGGCGCCTCGGCGCAGACTTGGCGGTCCGCCCCACTAGTGTGCGGGCGGTGCTTCTGCGGGCGGCTTCGTCTTCTTGAAGACGCGGTTGAGAATGAGGATAGCCCGGTCGACGTCCTGTTCGGTGAGGATGTAGGGTGGCAGGGCGCGCAACGTTGTTCCGTGCGTCACGTTGATCAGCATGCCTTGCTCCAGGCAATCGAGCACGACTTGCTTGGCGGAAAATTCCAACTCGGTCCCAATCATAAGGCCGATGCCGCGAACTTCCTTGATGAAGGAATATTTGCGCTGCAATTCCGTCAGCTTCATTCGGAAGTAACTGCCTACGTTTGCAATTTGCGGCAGTAGTTCGTCGAGGATTTCGAAAAACTCGAGGCCCACGCGACAGGCGAGCGGATTGCCGCCGAACGTGGTTCCGTGCGAACCGGGTCCCATGATCTGCGACACTTTTTCGGTGGTTCCCACCACCGCCAACGGAATGCCGCAGCCCATCGGCTTTGCGGTGACCATGATGTCGGGCAGCACAACGGGGTCGAGCAACTGATACGCGAAGTAAGTGCCGGTTCGTCCGACGCCGCACTGGATTTCATCGAAAATCAGCAGCGCGTCAACGCGCGTGGCGAGCTCACGGGCCTTGCGGATGTATTCTTCCGTCAAGGGGAAAATGCCGCCCTCGCCTTGGATGAGTTCCAGCACAATCGCCGCAGTGCGATGGCTCACGGCCTGTTCGAGCGCGGTGATGTCATTGCGCGGAACAAAGTGGGCGCCGGGAATCAGCGGTTCGAAGGGGCCGCGGTAGGCTTCCTGTCCGGTGATGGAAAGCGCCCCGAGTGAACGGCCGTGAAACGAATTATCGAGCGAAACCAGTTCGTATTTATCGGGCGAGATCCGCTTGCCGTGGGCCTTTGCCATTTTCAATGCGGCTTCGACGCTCTCGGTTCCGGAGTTGCAGAAGAAAATGCGCTCCAGGCCGGAAGCTTTGGACATGCGCTCGGCGAGCGGGCCCGTGTACTCGTGGTGATAGAGATTCGACGTGTGGATGATTTTGCCCACTTGTTCGCGGATCACCTTGGTCATGCGCGGGTGTGCGTAGCCGAGGGAGTTCACGCCGATTCCCGAGATCAGATCGAGATAGCGTTTGCCGCTGGTGTCGTACACGTAGACACCCTTGCCTCGCTGCAGGACAACCGGATAACGCGCGTAGTTCTGCAGCAGGTATTGCTTTTCCAAATCAACAGGGGAAACTGCACTCGCGGTCGACATGTATCTATAATAACGGCCAACTACTGTAACATTCAGCGGAAACCGCTATGTTATACTGGCGTTCGTTCCGTGGCCTCCACTGTTGCTTCTTTCATCGATCACACTTTGCTGAAGCCCGAGGCGACCGCTTCTGACGTCCGCAAGCTATGCGCGGAGGCGCGTCAATATGGGTTTGCGAGCGTGTGCGTCAACCCGTATTGGGTTCCGCTGGTTGCCGCCGAGTTGAAAGACAACCCGGTGAAAGTCTGCACCGTCGTGGGATTCCCGCTTGGCGCAACTACAACCGCCAGCAAGGTTTCTGAAACCTTGGAGGCAATTCGCGCGGGCGCAACGGAGATCGATATGGTGCAGAACGTCGGCGAGTTGCGCGCGGGACATCTGGAAGCCGTGGAAGCCGATATTCGTGCCGTGGTGGATGCCGCACATGCGGCGAACGCGATTGTCAAAGTGATTATTGAAACTGCGTTGCTGACTCGTGAACAAAAGGTTGCCTCCTGCATGACGGCGAAGGTGGCAGGTGCTGATTTCGTCAAAACATCCACCGGTTTCAGTACCGCCGGAGCCACTGCCGAAGACATCGTTCTCATGCGCGAAACCGTTGGCGAAGAGATGGGCGTGAAGGCATCGGGCGGCATTCGCACTCTGGAAGATTTCCGCAAAGTGGTGGCGGCGGGTGCGACGCGTGTCGGCGCCAGCGCAAGTGTCGCCATCGTCCAAGCCGCGGGCGTATAGGTCCGCATGGCTCATCCTCGCAAATCAGCGGAACGCTTTACAGATCGGGAAGAACTGCTCGACTTCCTTTTGGATGTCACGCGCGTTACCACGGAGACGCTGGATCTGGATCGTTTGCTCGCAAACGTGACGCAGATTGTCAAGCAGGTGGTTCCGTTCGATTTATTCGCGATTCTCTTGTATCAGGAGAAGTCGCAGGGATTGAAGATTCGCCATGCGATTGGGCATCGCGAAGAAGTGGTGCGCAGTCTCATCATTCCTCTGGGCGAAGGAATATCCGGGCACGCGGCGCAGTTGCGTGAGCCGATCATGGTGGACGATGTTCGCCAGGACCCACGTTACCTGAATGCGCTGGACGCCGTGCGCAGCGAGTTGGCCGTGCCCATGGTGACGCACCGCAAGCTTGTGGGTGTGATCGATCTGCAAAGCACCCATCCGCACGCGTATACCGATGAAGACCGCCGCATCATGCGGCTGATTGCCAACCGCGTGGCGGCCTCGATTGAAAATGCGCGCTTGTACCGGCGCTTGGACCGGCAGAACAAGACGCTGAAGACGCTGGCATCCGTGTCGCAGGAGTTCAGTTCCATTCTGGATCTGGACGAATTGCTGGGCAAGATCGCAGGTTCTCTGCGCGGATTGATTTACTTCGATGCGTTCAGTATCTATCTGGTGGATGCCGAGAGGCAATTGCTGCGGCACCGTTTCAGCGTTCGCTATGACCAGCGCGTCAACCTGGACAACATTCCGCTGGGTAGGGGCATTACCGGTGCTTCGGCTGAGGCTCGTTCTCCCGTGCGGGTGGTGGATACCACGAAAGACCCGCGCTACATTGCATCGCATCCCGACATTCGGTCGGAAATTGCCGTGCCGCTGATTGTGCAGGATCGTGTGGTGGGTGTGATCGATCTGGAGTGCGAACGCGTCGGGAACTTTACGGAAGAGCATGAAAATACGCTGAGCGTGCTGGCTCCGCAGATTGCGAGTTCGGTGGAGAATGCGCGGCTCTATGAGGAACTGGCCCAGCGCGAAGAGCGTATGGGGCAGGATCTTAAGGCCGCGCGTAAACTGCAGCGGATTCTGCTTCCTCGCGACGTTGAAATTCATGGCATGGATGTGGCGCTGCGTTCGCGGCCCGCGCGCGAAATCTCCGGCGATGTTTACGAGTTCTTCGAGAACGGTGATGAGTACGCCATCATTGCCTTCGGCGACGTGAGCGGCAAGGGCGCTGCGGCGGCTCTTTATGGCGCGTTGATTAGTGGATTGTTGCGTATCTTGGCTCCGCGCCGGCGCAGTCCTGCGATTTTGATGCAGAGCCTCAATGAAGCGCTCCTGGAACGAAAGGTAGACGCGCAATACGCGACGTTGACTGTGATGCTGTGGGAACCACGCGCAGGGCGACTGACGTACACGAATGCGGGCGGTGAACCACCCGCGGTGTGGCGCAATGGAGAGGTAACGGTTCTACGAGGAACGGGAGTGCCGATCGGATTGCTCGATGGGCGTGAATACGACGAAGCTGTGTTTGAAACGCAGCAGGGCGATACGATTCTTCTGTTCTCCGATGGCATGGAAGATCAGCTGAACGAACATGGCAAAGAGTTTTCGCGCACGCGCATTCAGCATCTGTTCCGCAAGCATGGCGGGGAGGAACCCAAGGCAATTGTGGAGACATTCTTCCAGGAACTGGACGCCTTCCGCGAAGACACGACGCTGACCGACGATCAGACGGTGGCCGTGATGAGGATACATTGATTTCGATGAGTTCTTTTGAATATAGGGATCACACGCTGCATTGCGAGGGTGTCGGCGTCGGCGAAATTGCCGCGCGCGCGGGCACGCCGTGCTACGTTTATTCGGCTGCAGCTATTCTCGGCAACTTCCGCGCCTACGACGAAGCCTTCGGCGATCAGCCCCACACCGTCTGCTATGCGGTGAAGGCGAACGGGAATCTCTCCATCTTGCGGATGCTGGCGCAAGCGGGCGCAGGCTTCGATATCGTTTCGGGCGGGGAACTGTTCCGTGTTTTGAAAGCGGGTGGAGATCCCACCAAGGTTGTCTTCTCCGGGGTCGGCAAAACGGCTGCGGAGATTGACGATGCTTTGGGTGCGGGCATCTGCGCTTTCAATTGCGAATCGGAACCTGAGTTGGCGTTGATTGATGCTCTGGCGCATCGCCGTGGTTTGAAGGCTCGGGTAGCGCTACGCGTGAATCCCGACGTGGAAGCGGACACCCACCACTACATCAGTACAGGAAAGCTCGCGCACAAGTTCGGTATCGATATCGCGGAGGCTGAGGGCGTTTACGAACGGGCGCGGCAATACTCCAACTTGTTGCTGGAAGGCGTGAGCTGCCACATTGGGTCCCAGTTGATGGACACGGCTCCCGTGATGGAAGCGGTGGATCGCGTGCTCGATCTGATTGAGCGGCTTCGCGCAAAAGGAATCGCCATCACGCACGCCGACCTCGGCGGCGGCCTCGGCGTGGCATATCGCCCGGATCAGCAGACGCCGTCGATTCCTGATTTTGTGAAGCTGTTGAAGGCGCGCGTTGCGGGAAAGAACCTGCGGGTGATGGTGGAGCCAGGGCGCTCCATCGTGGCCGAAGCTGGGGCGCTGGTAACAAAGGTGCTCTATCGCAAAACCAGTGGCGACAAGGAATTTGTCATTGTTGATGCCGCGATGAACGACCTGATTCGTCCGGCTCTGTACGACGCTTATCACGAGATTCTGCCCGCGCGGAAGCGCGATACAGGCAGGATTCTCGCCGATGTGGTGGGACCGGTTTGCGAGACAGGCGACTTTCTGGCCCGCGATCGCGAGATGCAGGAAGTTCTGCCGGGCGACGTACTCGCCGTATGCACCGCCGGAGCCTACGGTTTCGCACAATCCTTCACCTACAATGCGCGGCGCCGCGCAGCGGAGGTGCTTGTGGAAGGCAGCACGTGGCGCATCATCCGTGAGCGCGAAACGTACGACGATCTGATTCGCGGCGAGTAACCAGG
>JBEBFS010000093.1:0-19512 GCA_040081855.1 Bryobacteraceae bacterium
ATGTCTGCTGGAACCAGTTTCCCGGCGGTCTAGTTTCTTCCCGCCGTAACGCCGCTCACGCGGCGTTTACTGGTCTATTTTGACTCCGGCGCTTATAGGATGGCCAAGCTCCTCGCGAGCCAGGGCGTGTACGACGAGGCGCGGCTGCCGACGCAAGCCGTGCTGCCCGTCATAGCCGCCTGCTACGAAATGATTCCGGATACAGGAGATTTTCGGGGAAAGGGCGAGAAGCTGCTGCGCCAATATCTATGGTCGTCTTTCTTCACCGATCGGTATGAGAACACAGCCGCCTCGCGAGCCTATGCGGACTTCAAGGCGCTCAGGGCGCTTCTGCTCAAACAGTCCTTCTCCGACGACGAGTTGGCCGCTGTTCCGGTCTTAAACAGATCTGAATTTGCTCTTGCCGATGTTGATTCGCTCATGGGCACCGGATGGCCAAAGCAGGCCGGGATCGCTGCACGGGGAATCCTGGCCGTCACCACGTACCTCGGTGCCATGGATTTCGCTGACAATAAGCCGGCATCCTTCGAAGGCAATCAGAATCGGGAATATCACCACATCTTCCCTGACGCCCTATTGGCCGAAGTGAAGATCGACAGTTACCTTGCCTTGAACTGTGCGTTCATCACATGGAAGACGAACCGGATCATCGGCCGCAAGGACCCGCTCGAATATCTGCAAGATCGTGTGGAGTGGGCCGGCGAGGAGTCGGTTAGAGAACGAATGAAGTCGCATCTCATCGACTTCGATCTCCTTGCAGAAGCGAGCTACAAGGGGCTGGAAGGCGAACAATTGGTCGCCAAGTTGAAGCCGGACTTTGAGACGTTCTTGCGTGCCAGAGCTAATCTCGTCCATGCCGCTGTTTCAGCACTTGCCCAAGGCAAGTCAGTGAACGCCGCATCGCTGCAAGTGATTTCGAGCGTTGCGGAATCCGCCTAAATCACATGGGCTGTAAGACTTCGATGGGACCCTCGCGGCGCGGAAGATCATCGCTCAGACGGTACCCTCGTAGAGGTAATCCGCACGAGTGAGAAAGGCGCAAGCTACTGGAATGACACCATCTTCGCTGACTTGGGCGGAGCAGTACCGATAAAACGCACTTAACTTCGGCCATTCCATCGACAGGAAATAGGCGAGGTTTCCAAGGGGTACCGATCTCACCGCGGTACCTGCCACTCGCCAAAGGAGCTGGGCGGCTATTTGAGCAAACCCGCTGCACTCGGCCGTTTTACGTTCATGCTTGCATCCGGGTAGCCATTGAGGACCAACCACTCTTGCTGTGCGCGACCAAGCCGCCGGTAGGGCACTGCATCCGGGTGATCCCTGAGCAGGCGTTCAAATGACGACTCTGCCACGCGCCCCTTAAAGCGTCTCAGTTTCCCTTCAGCGATCAGCCGGTAAACCGATGTTCGGGATAGGCCGAGGTCTTTGGCCACGTCCGAGATCGCCAGGCCTTCGGGGTCATCTTCGGATTCGGGCTCCGGCTGCCGGTGGCGTTGCGTAAACTTGCGAATTGCTTCTGGGCTGCGTGCCACATCGTGGCCCCACCTGGGCTTCTCAGTCCATGGCAACTTTCCTGGGCCGAGCTCCCTACGGAGAAAGTCCTGAACTGATTTCGTCGTCCGGCCCAGCGACTCGGCAAGCTGTTCAATGGGCATTCGCGCACTGGAATCGAGCGCGGCCCACGTCTTTACCTGGAGGGCCTCCTTTGTTGTCCAGATCCTCATTTTGAGCACCTCCTGAGTGCAAGTGCCGCTCGGATTGCTCCGGAGGCAAGAGTTAGATCCAGCTCCGTAGCCTGGCATTATGCGGGGCTCGGAGTCAGAACAGGTTGGACGCTTTGCGCACCGCCGAATCACCTTCAGCTCAGTCGCTTCCTCGGCATCGTACGGCGCACACCTCACTTTCTGCAAACTCGAGCGGGCGGCTAACGCTGCTGAGATCTGCGGAGCGTCCTGACAAATTGTGGCCGCGAATCATAACGTTGCATAATCGTTGGCTGCGGTCCGGAGTGGAAATTCGAGCCACGGGCAACGTACAGTTTTTCTCAACGCAACCCGGGATCGCACCGAGAAATCATTCTTTCGCGATGGAGCTTGCGTCAAAGCTCGCGGCGTTCTATTCTGGAACCTCTCGCGTGCAGGACGGGATTACCAGATGCAATCCGCCGTGTGAATCACGGTGCCCGTACCCTCGCGCGTATTGAAGTCGGGTGACCTATTCACTCTAGAGAAAATGGGAACCAGCGAGACGCGTCCTGAATTGAGCAATCCTCGTACCGGCCATCGCCTTCACCACGAGATGCGCGCACAAGCGCTGAAGATCCAATGGTCTGAACTAGCCGCGACGGTTGAGCGCCTGATTGTATGGCGGTCGTTCGGCCTGTGGGTCAGAGCCATTGTTGACGCCGAACGTTCCCTTCCGGTGTCGATTTCCGCTGCCATTCGGGATCGGTGCCCCGGCTTTCTGGAATCTCAGCGAAGCGATGCAAATTTGGAATCACTCTGGCTCGACCTTTCAGGGTGGATTGATAATCATTTCTTCGCTGCCGCTCGAGATGGCGGCTGGCTTGAAGCGGTCCACTACTACAGCGGACACGCCGCTGCGTCCGAGAACATTTGGAAACATTGGACCCGCATGGATGCCGATTGGCGGAAGCAACGCCCAACTGAATATCCGGCCTTTGAAAAATGGCACCAGGACGCCCTCGGTCGTTCAATAGCCGATGACATCGCTGTGTTGCCGGCGCGGTATTTGGAGTGGGAGGCGTTTGCATTCTGGGTGCGTGATGTCGTCGAAGCGGCTCATGAGTTTCCCGCACTCGTTGAGGCCGAATTGGAACGCCGGTGTCCTGGCTTCACGGCGCACGCTCGAGAGCAACGAGCGAAGCTATGTTCCGATCCGCAGTGGCTATGGGGTGAACTCTTGGATTGGATCGAAAGCCACAACTTCAAAAACACTTCGTCCGTATTGTCGCTGGACGACATTCGCTCCACCGCCCATTCGCACCTCCGCGGCGAAAGAATCGCCGATTACGCAGCGGAGTGCAGCCTCAAGTGGTCGCGGCAACTCCCAACCGCGCTTCCTGATTTCGATCAATGGCTGGTGGATGCAGACGCGTACGTCGTTGTCTAGTCTCTTTGTCCAGTTGCCCTTCGAAGAGCCTTCGTTTCAGCGGCGATAGCGGGCGGGCGATAGCCCATGGAGCGTGTCAGCCAATTCTGTAGTTCCGGCGAGAGCGTTGCGAACGGGATCTCCTCGGGGTGGTGGCGGCAAAGACTGCACAGGGACTCTTCGGTGATCCTCCGCTTCTTCCGCACCAACCATCCCAACCGGACCCAGCGGTTCACGACACCGTCGGTCACGTTCAGGTCGCGCATCAAATCCTTGGTCTTGTAGCCACCAAAGAAGTCGGCGTCCTTGCCTAGTTTCCTCAACCGTGACATGATCGATTTCGGTGACCGCCGCAAGCGCTCCGCGATAGTTGCCAATTGACAGCCCATCAGCGAAAGCAATGCGTTGTCGAGCGCCGGGCACCATTTCTGCGGGGGCCGCGGTCGACGGTGGGTCAGCCCAAGGACGTTGGCGCGCCAAATAACGGTATCGCGGGACCACGTGGGGTGGAGACGCAAAATCTTGTCGATGGCAGCATTCGATTCCGCATAACCAAGTCCGTATTCCGCGCGAAGGATATCGTCCTCCGCCTGAGCCCATTCATGTTCTTCGTACGGAGGGCGCTTACGGCTGGTCAGGCCTAGGTACACGATGCGGTCCCAAATGACCGCTTTTGAAAGCTGAGGATAGGCTTGGCGGATGAGCGCGATGGAGGTGCGCTCGTGGGACTTGTCGGCCTTGGCTGCTTGCTTTAGAAACTGGTCGAGTTCGTTTGGCCAACACTGACAGGGGGTTCTTGAGGGATCACCGTTTTGTGAGCCGTTAAAGGCACTGGCATAAGGCGCTAAGGCAGCAGCTTCGCATGGCTCAATCGCGGCTCCTCCGTTGGACGAGAAGTTCGTGCTTTGCTTCTCATCAACCGAGGCAGCCCCAACCGACCCGGGGGAGGAGGGGTGCTGAGCACGTGAAGGTCGCTTCGGCATACAACGCCTATTTGTTCTCTACATGAATGGGTCCAATTTGGTGAACAATTCTCCAATATTCGCTTGCCTTCGGGCATGGTAGTCGAGATGTTGGCTCAAGTCAACGTTTTCCCAACCTTAGTACTAAGGCCAAATAGATGCGCCAGCGCGCTTCTACGTTTCCACGCTATCGGTGAAACCCGCAGTTGGGGGTAGCGGACCGTGTTCGTGCTGGTCTCGGGTCTGACTGTACCCGCGGTGATTGGTTTTCAACTGGCTTGGAGGAATCTCAAAAGTGGCCTAAAAAGGGGCATGAGACGATACCTCCCCCAACAAGCCACGAAGCGACCGGCGCAGACTTCATGCGCCTGTTTGCCCTTACGTCCTTTCACATACTGCGGATTTGAGGAATGGAAGAATCGGAGGGTTTCGCCGTGAACTCTGCGAATCAACCAATGACGAATCGGGAAATCATGGACATCAAAGCAGCGGCAAGCTACCTGGGCGTCTCTCGGTCGCACCTATCCCACATTCTGGCTGGCAAGGTCCCTGGTGTCCCAGCCATTCCCTACGTTCGCGCGGGCCGTCGCGCCCTCATCCGCCGGGCTGTGATTGACAGGTGGTTACTAGAGCAGGAACTCGGCTTGGCAACAACGGGCGCAGCCCAGTGATACGATCGAATCACCCTGAATCAACGCCTGCGCCTCACAAGGAGAATTCATGAGACGCAGGAGATTTCAAAAAGGCAGCTTGCAACTTCGCAAGCATGCGGATAGGAGAGTATGGGTGGTTCTTTACTACGACAACAACGGCGAGCGGCGCTATCACACCCTCGGCTGGGCCACAGAAATGAACAAGGGTCAGGCTGATGAAAAACGCCAGGAGTTCATGCGCGGGATCAATGGAGGCGAAGGACGCAGCGCCGGTTCGATCCGACCGCCGACCGTAGCGGAATTTCTCGACCAAGTGTACTTGCCCTTCTACTTGGGCAAGTGGAAGGAATCCACAGCGGGGACCTCGGAGAACCGCCTGCGGCATCACATCGTAAGAGAGTTGGGCGCGTTTCGCCTTCAAGACCTAACCTTGGCGGCGCTCCAACAATACCTGGAACGAAAGGCGGCGTCTGGACTTTCATTTAGCGTCGTCGATCACCTGCGATGGGATCTTTCGTCGATGTTCGACATGGCGGTTTCAGAGAAGGTAGTCAACTTCAATCCAACGGCGTCGCTCTACACGCCGAGATCGGCAAAGCGAAGTGGAAGTCAGACGATGTCAGCCGAAGAGGTCGAGCTGGCTCTCGGTGCGGTCGAGTTCCGGGAGAAAGTGATACTGCAGCTTGCTGTATTTGGGGGCATGCGGCCTGGGGAGTTGTTGGCGATTCAACGTGGACACGTCAGACCGGACGCCTCAGTGATTGAGATCCGGCAGCGTGTGTATCGTGGAAAATTTGCATCTCCGAAAAATGGCTTAGTCCGCACGATCGCTGTCCCACCTTCAACGGCCGCGTTGCTGCGTGATTGGATGGAGAAGGCGGTAGGCCAGAGTCCCGAGGCGTACGTATTCGCGGGAGAGACGGGTCAGCCGCTCTGGCGATCTTCGTTGCTTGAAGATCACGTGAGGGCCAAGCTGGAGCCAATTGGCCTAGGATGGGTGAACTTTCAGGTATTGCGGCGCACCCACGCAAGTCTTGGACACGAGGCAAAGGTAGATCCGAAGGTGTCCGCTGACCAACGCGGGCACGGTATTGGAGTGGCGCTCGACGTCTACACGAAGTCGAGTATGAAGGATCGGGCGACTGCGGCGAAACAGCTTGAGGACTCCGTCTTGACCAAGGCTGTTCGGTCCCGAAAGAAGGCCTCGTGATTCTTAATGGAGGGTCTATGGAGGGTGTGTTTTTCGAGGGTCCGTAAGTTATTGATTTTGGAGCGGGAGACGGGACTCGAACCCGCGACGTCCAGCTTGGGAATTTGAGAGCCGTTTGAAAATAAACGACATAGGCGCTAGGGCGCTGAATTCTGACCACTCAAAACCACTGAGTTTTCTGCCAGACTCTCGATCGGCACTCTTATCGGAGTAAAAGGAGTATCGATCCAAGACCGGAAAGCGCAGGACCCACGCGCTGATCTTAGAACACCGTCGTTGACGGTGCCATGGGGTTAGACGTGAGTGATGATTCAAGTAAGAATAAGACTTCGGCCAGAGATCGGCACACGCCGATTTCGTTTGGGGACGTTTTCAACCCGCGGAAGATGTTCGTTGGCATCTTCCTTCCCGAGGCGTTGGTAGCGACCGACACCATCTCCTCCACGGGTAAATTGGTTTGGGGCCACCTCGCGCGCCGGGCCGGTGAGAACGGACACTGCTTTCCCTCGAAAAGGGATATCTCTAAGCACGTAGGCATCCAGGAACGGCAAGTCGGGCGCGTACTGAAGGAGTTAGTCGGAGTTCGGATGATCCGCGCCGTGCCCCGGACTGATCGCAGCGGTCGCAGTACGAGTAACGAATACGAATTTCTTTGGCATGCGCTGCTCGAGCCGTCGCTTCGTGGGGAGGGTGTCACAAATGACACCCTGGTCCGCGTCGCGGAAGACATGGACAGGGTGACACCAAAGACACCCCCGAGGGTGTCTTCCACGCCACCCCTTCAAGAGAGAGCTAAGAATCATCATCAGCTGAAAGTAGAACTCAGAAAGGAAAAATCAGTCGAACAGCCCACTACTGCAGCATTCCCCCCTCAAAACGCATTTGATTCAAAAAAGCCTGCTGATGATGACTTCCTGAAAACCGAGTACGCTACTCCACGAGACGAAATCAAGGCGATCGCGAAAGCCAAGCTGGGCCGCGATTTGCCCCTTGAGGACTTGCGTTGGATTCTGGAGAACCTTGAATTGCAGGGCGTCTCCGACGAGGAGTATGTCCTAGAGGTCCGAAAGCATTTAGGTAACCTCTGGAAAAATCCTATCGGAATGCTGAAATCCCTCGCGAAGGGTTTCAGGCGGAAAGTGAAGCTGGCCGACCCACCGATAACGAAATCGGAATTGGAGGATCGGAATTATCAGTGCCCCAAGTGCAGCAGCCGGAAGCGAGGTGAAGGTGTGCATTTGGTGGCGGGCGAGTTTGTTCCGTGTGAATGCGCGAGCGACGAGTTCATTGAACGTCAGAGGGCAAAAGGACTTATCTCATCCGCGAAGCCCATGCGCCACAGTCCCCAGTGCCTTCCACCCCGCACCGCATCCGAGTTCCGAGTAATCAAGAATGGAAATTAATCCCCGACGACGAGGCCGTCCCAGAAAGCCTGTGCCGCTGGAGAGAATCCACGCACTCAAGGAAAATGGCCTATCTCTCCGCGCAATCGCCCGTGAGGTGGATTTGGGGGTCACAACGGTGCATCGAGCCCTTAAGGACCGAGGAAGCGAGCCTACCCCGTTCCAAAATTCACGGTCGGGCTCTTAAATCCCCCCCCGCCTAGACCGAAGCGCCCGCACATCGTCGATTTCTCCGCAAAACCGATTTCTTGCAACTAGTCTAGTCCTAGACTACTTTCAGTAACGAGAACGGCCAGAGCGTCGGGAAAAATGGGAGAAGCGATTTTCCCGTACCGTACAGTACAGTAACTTCGTTAGAATTCCTCATTTAAAATCGGCCTGGCCGCAATTTTGGCATCGGAGAGTCCCGCGCTTGTCCTCGATATCAATCACCTGCCGGCGAGGTGGCGACCGTTTCATGCTGAGTCATGACGCTCCCACGATGCCCCCACTGCCAAGAATCGTTCGTGCCCTCCCGGTACCGTCCAAGTCAAAAGGTCTGCAGTAGCCCAGATTGCCAGCGGGAACGTCGAACCAATTATCATCGGGAAAAGATTCGGGATGACCCCATGTATCGTTCTCAGTGTCTCGACAGCCAGCGACAATGGCGTGAACAGCATCCCGACTACATGCGAGCTTATCGGCGGGCACCGAAGGTATCCCCACTAGACGCGAACTCGGAAATCGTTAAACTATTGGCCGCGGTAAAGAACAACGTAGCTTTTGACCTTAAGAAGCAAAGAGCAAAGGTGTTTTTGATAGGCTGCGATCCCAGAATGAAGAACACCCTAGCCTCAGTCGAAGTGATTGTGATCAAGAGACTTTCGACCGGCTGAGGGGCGGCGGAATGTAAAGAACAACTACTTGGGCGGTTTCGATAAAAGTCGTATAAGTTAGACAGGCCGGCCTGACCATCAGTCCTTGGCAGCAAGCTTCGGACATCTGAAGATTTGGCTACGCCCGACTTGCTCTATGGCGCGCAAAAGACCCACACCCGGAGTGACCGAGGACGCAAGTATTTGTGCCGCGGAATACGTGCGAATGTCGACTGACCACCAGCAGTATTCAACCGAAAACCAACGAGCCGCTATACAACGCTATGCGGACTCCAACGGAATCACGATCGTGCGATCGTTCGTGGACGCAGGAAAAAGCGGTGTCGGCATCCACGGCCGTGACGCCCTGCAAGAGCTCCTGCGAATTGTAGAAAGTGGCGACGCCAATTTCAGCACCATCCTTGTATATGACGTCAGTCGATGGGGTCGGTTCCAACAGCCGGATGAAGGAGCCTACTACGAATTCAGGTGCATTCGTTCCAATATCACGGTGCGTTACTGCGCCGAACAATTTCCCACAGACAATGCTCCAATGAGCGCCGTCATGAAGAGTCTGAAGCGAGCGATGGCCGGGGAATACAGCCGCGAACTGAGCGCAAAGGTTTTTGCAGGCCAGTGCCGCCTGATCACTCTAGGCTATCGACAAGGAGGAACTCCGGGTTATGGTCTACGTAGGCAACTACTCGACCAAAGCGGCAGGCCTAAAGCGATCCTAGCTCGCGGAGAACGCAAAAGTTTCCAACTCGAGCGAGTCATCCTGACGCCTGGACCCGAGGTTGAAGTGTCCACGGTGCGACGGGTTTACAGTCTATTCACGCATGATCAGATTCCCGAGGCTCAGATCGCCGCGCTCCTGAATGCTGAGGGCGTGATGGGCGAGAGCGGCCGCGCCTGGACTCGAGGATCGGTGCATGAGTTGGTGACGAATGAAAAGTACATTGGAAATAACCTCTACAATCGAACCAGCACAAAGCTGCAGAGGCCCCGCGTTGCCAACCAGCCCGAGGAATGGATCCGCTGCACAGGCGCCTACCAGCCAATCGTAGACCCTGAGACGTTCGCTCTTGCGCAACAGATCATTTCCAATCGGGATCGACACTACACGAATGAGAATCTCCTCGACCGCCTGAGAGAACTCTTTGCTCTTCGAGGAGCGCTGTCAGGATTGATCATAAACGAAACAGCAGGAATGCCCTCAGCAGCCACCTACCGTCACCGTTTCCAAAATCTACGAAGAGCCTACGAGCTGATTGGGTACTCACCCGCACGGGACTATTCGTACCTGGCCATCAATCAGAGTCTTCGGGCCCTCCATAGCTCTCAGATAACGTTCATCGTGGATGCGCTCGCAGGCGTTGGAGCCACTATTAACCGAAACCCTGTGAACAATTTACTGACTATCAATCGAGAGTTCACCATATCGGTGAGCATTTCCCGATGCAGGGAGATCCGTCAATCAGAACACCGCTGGGTTATCCGATTCGATACATCCCTTGACCCAGACATCACCGTAGCAGCGAGGATGGCTCCTGGCAACATCGAGATAGCCGATTACTACCTGTTCCCTAGCCTTGATATTGTCGAGGCTCAATACCGCCTTGCCCGCGAGAACGGTTTCGCGCTCGATGCATATCGCTCTGCAAATCTGCAGCCACTTGTTCGCCTCGCGCGACACTCTGCATTACCCGAGGTAGCATGACTAGCCAGAAAATAACGTTAATACCAGTGCATGAGATCCGTATCGTGAACCCGCGGTCGCGCAACCGTCTCAGATTTCACAGCGTAATGACCAGCATCGGAACCGTTGGGCTCAAAAAGCCGATAACCGTACACCAACGACCCTTGGCGGAGGACGGAACTCGATACGACTTAGTCTGCGGTCAGGGCAGACTTGAATCCGTGAAGGAACTAGGAGATACGATGATTCCTGCCCTGATCACGGACGCCCCGGAGGACGAACGCTACCTCATAAGCCTCGTTGAAAATCTCGCACGCCGCCCGCCATCTACCAGGGAGCTGCTTCGGGAGGTGAAGCGCCTTATGCCCGATTACCGAGCGCCAGCAATCGCAAAGAAGCTAGGAATGGATCGGGCTCACATTTACGGAATCATCGGTCTTCTGCAACACGGCGAGGAGGAATTGATCGCCCGAGTGGAGGCTGGTTCTCTTCCCCTTGAAACGGCTGTCGTAATCGCTTCAGGCAAGGATACCGATATTCAACGCGCATTGTCCGAAGCGTACGATAACGGAATGCTGCGCGGCACACGACTGCGTGAAGCTCAACGTCTTGTTCGGAGGCGGAGGAAGGAGATCGCGCCAGGAGACCAGCAACGGGAGGTCACCGGTACCGACCTGATGCGTGTTTACGAACATCATACCCAGCAACAACGGGCCATCGTACGTCGCTCTGCGAACGTTACTCACCGAATTGCCGTGCTTACGTCTTCACTTAGGAGACTCTTCTCGGATGAACACTTTGTAACTTTATTGCGAGCGGAGGGACTTCCGACGCTCCCCGAACAACTGGCTTCTAAGATTGCGAGCCATACATAGGACGAAAGAGGCAAGCTATGGCAGTGACTGCGGCGTTCGAACTCGAGGTTCGCACTCTCGACATCAAGGACATCATCACCATTAAGACGATCGTCCCTGCCGTTAGAAAGAGCGAAGTATATCGTCGAATATTTACGTCGATGGAGCACGTCGGACTCATAGAGCCACTCGTCGTTTTCCCAACTGGTAACGGGGCGTACCTGCTGCTCGATGGCCACACAAGACTCGACATTCTGAAGGCTACTAACTCCGTGAACGCGAGATGCCTCATCAGCACGGATGATGAGAGCTATACCTACAACAAGCGCGTTAACTACATCCCTCCTATCGCTCAACATCACATGATTTTGCGTGCCTTAGCCCACGTGAGCGAAGATCGGATTGCAAAGGCACTGAATGTCTCAGTCGCACGGATTCGCGAGAAGCGAGATCTGCTGAAAGGCATTTGCCCCGAAGCAGCGGAACTACTTCGCAATGAAAGAGTCAGCGGCGATGCTTTCTGTGCGCTCCGCAAGATGCGGTCTCTGCGACAAATTGATGTAGCTCAACTGATGCTTAACTCAAGGAAGTTCACAGGGCGCTTCGCCCGCGCGCTACTAGACGGGACTAGAGAGGAATTGCTGGTTCCATCGCCGAAACAACGCACCCACAAGATCTTGCCGTCAGAGAAATCTATGATGGAACAAGAGACCGAGCAGATGCTCAAACATGCGGAAAGCATCAGAGCCAACTACGGCAGTGATGTCCTTGATCTTACGGGCGCATGCCGTTACGCCGAACGCCTCCTGGCCAATACTCGCATCCAACGCTATCTTGCCAAGAATCACGGTGACACGCTCCATATCCTCGAACAATTGCTTCTAGATATCACCGTGGAAAAGCAGGCACGCCCTCCCAAGTTATTGCGTAAGTTGAATCGTAATTCTATAAGCCAGGAAGACCGTGCCACAGCCTGATTGGGCTGGACACCTGTAGGTATGCGGGCGAGGTCCGGGCCATCGTACTATAGAGAATCTGTTCTATGGAGCCCCAATCGCCTGATCGCTCAAAGCTCGAGGAACTTGAGCAGAGTATTGGATGCGACTGGAGAGGGATTAGGGCCGCGCGTGCTGCGACTGTCCTCCGCCGGAGCCAGCTGGACGCCTGCTTCACCCGGCGCGGACCTTCCGACACAAGCTTAGTCGTTTTTGGTTCCGTTGCTAGGGCAGAGGTCACCTCTGGTAGCGACCTGGATTGGATTCTGCTCATCGATGGCCAATCATTCCCAGAGCACAAGGAACAAGAGCGAGAGATTAAGAGGAAACTTCTCGCCAATGAATTCATTGAGCCCGGCGCGAGCGGAGTCTTTGGCAAGATGGTGGGAAGCCACGACCTCGTCCACAACATTGGCGGTGAGGACGATCTAAACTCAAATAGCACTCGACGCGTGCTGCTGTTGCTCGAGTCCTACCCAATCGGAACGCGAGAGGCCTATGACCGAGTCCGAAGGCAAGTCATCCGACGCTACGTAGAAGATGATCGGGGGTTGACACATGCCAGCGGCGACTTGCGCGTGCCGCGTTTCTTGCTCAATGACCTGACCCGGTACTGGCGAACAGTGACGGTGGATTTCGTCTACAAGCAAGTAGCTGACGACGATAAGAAGTGGGCCCTTCGCAATGCCAAGCTTCGGATGTCGCGGAAGCTCATATTTGCAGCCGGACTTGCTCGAGTTTTTCTGTGCCATCTCGACCCTGCTGCCAACGAGGCGCGACAGGCTCTGGTCGAACGCAAAGAAGTGTCTTTGCTGACTGAGTACCTGGAGCAGCAGTTGGCTCTCACACCTCTCGAACTCCTCGCTAAGCTGTGTGTAGATTTGGCTGTCAGTCAACAAACCAGCCGAAAGATATTTGACAGCTACGATGCATTCCTGAGCATTCTTGACGACCCCAGCAAACGCGCTGAACTGGCACACGCTCGCTCTCACGACGATTTGCGGTCATCAAAGGCATGGGGCGAAGTTCGAGCTGTTAGCGGGCCCTTTCATGATGGCCTTGTCTCGCTTTTTCTCCAAGAAGAGACAGCTTTGAAAGATCTTACAATGAGGTACGGACTATTCTAATGCGACGTATTGGATTCTCTACTGGCGCGCTTGCCCGCGGAGATTTTCGGTCAGCCCTACAAACACTTCGTAGCCATGGAGTGAAGTTGGTTGAACTCTCGGCGCTACGCTTTGATGAATTGGAACCGTTAGTAAAGGCGGTGCCCAGTCTTGATCTGGAAGGTTTTGAGTTCGTCTCGATTCATGCACCTAGCAGATTCGCACCTGAGTTCGAGCTCGAGATCGTTGACTTACTCTCACCGTTAGCGGAACGAGGCTTTCCTGTTATTGTGCATCCTGACGTAATCTTCGATCCGTCTCACTGGCGTGTGCTCGGCGAGCGCTTATTCATCGAGAACATGGACAAGAGAAAGCCCATTGGCCGAACGGTTGGTGAATTGCGCGCGTTCTTCTTCGATCTACCCGCAGCACGCTTTTGCTTTGATATCGGTCACGCTAGGCAGGTCGACCCAAGCATGACGGAGGCCGCTCTCCTTTTGAAGGCGTTCCGCGAACGATTGGCGGAGGTTCACATGAGTGAGGTCAACACGGCAAGCCGCCACGATCCGATCTCATTCAACGCGATAAGTGCGTTTAGTTCAGTTCTTGCGTCAATACCCGAGCACATTCCAATCATCCTGGAGCCGCTGATCGACCAGGGGCAGAGTGATGTTCTCACTGAGATTCAACGAGCGATGGACGTCTTTGCGGCTGTCGCGGCTTGAACGGCTTATGGCCGAAGGATGATCTGGAAGCGCGGTAAAGAGTTGAGTGCCCAGAACATTGCGTCCGCCGAGGCAGTCCAAGCCTGCCTCCCACTGCATCAGAAGTATGTCACCTACGTATCCAATCCCTCAGCGACCCACTGGCTTTGAGGTTGCGATTTCGGAACTGAGACGGTGGTTTGCACAAGCCGCAGATGCCCCAATCCATAGTCCTCGACGAACCGCTCAACCCTCCCGAACCGATCCGAGAGTTCAATGTATTATCAGTTTGACGCAAGCCTGGGGGCGTACTTACGAAGGCTCTCAGCTAACCATTCGCCGTCCCTTAACAACGGCCGTGTTCGAACGGAGCGGCGGAACTCTTGCGCACCGAGCGTGAACCGGCTAGAAGTGATGATACCCCCGTGCGTACCTCGACCCTGTTGCCGTGGACCCGCGGCGCATGCGACTCCATACACCTGCCGTACGAGCTCGACGCCAACTGGTTGAGAGTACCGCTTCACATCGATCAGAAAATCTTCTGTGTCCGCTGCCGCGATGATGTCAATGCCCTGATCCTTGCCGCCTGGGATCCAAAGCACCTTAAAGCCCATGCTCTCTAGTAGCTCTGCCACGAGTTGCTCAAACTTGTCGGGTGCCATTCGCATGACATCCGCAGGATCCCCCAAATCGTTCAGAAGCCTGGCTTGAACCATAACAAGTCTCGGCTCAATTCGACGCCATATCGACTCGTCTGCATAGGCCTCATACAGGGCGGTTACTGAACTTAGTCGTGTCTCTAGCTCAATCGTCTTCTTGTCCTCTGAGTCCCACTTGGACAAATATTGGCTGTAGGGATCAACCGCAAACGTTGTGGGTAGATTCTTAGTATGAAATATGACGGGCAGGGTAGGCTTCCACGGCCGGAGTACGTTGGAGAAGAATGTGTACCCATCGTCTTCCAGCACATCTCGGGCTGCGTTCCGCCTGAGGATGTCGGTTACTACGCAGTGAATGTCCTCATTCTTGAGGATCTCCCTTGCATCACTTGAGCCTACTGCAGTCCAGAGGCGAAATCCCTGAACGCCGCGAAGCATGCGCGCCGCAGCTTCGCGTTCCATCTGACTATCATCTATCCATAAGACATTTCGCTGCATGTGGGACGTCGGTCTAGAATGGCTCGCGCGCCTTATCGATCGCCCTGGAAACAGGGTAAGACCTGATCTCGGATGAATGTGATCACCGACTCGATCCGCGTTCCCAAAACTGCTTGCTCCACGGGGGAGTGATGAGTAATTACCCCGGCCGGTGCGATCGTTAGTTGCCGTCGAATATCTTGGATCGAGCGGTATCCGGCCGTATCGTACCACGCCATTGACCCGGAGTAACCTGGAGGCTGAACAATTCCGCGCATTTCGGGATAGTCGATGGCAAATTGATGCGGTTGCATGACGGGCACCGATGTGGGCGGAATCACTCTGGCGCACTGAAAATCGGGACTAGCGCAGCTTCTAACATCGTCCTCAAGAAGGATCATTCTTTCCTTCGCGATCGGGTATCCGCAGATTACTACTTGGCTTCCCACGTCTGGGCTACGGGCCACGCATTTTGAAAGGTCAAAGAAAGCCAAATCAATCGGTTCCTTGGGGATTATGGCTGCAACGTCAAGAGTACCGTCCCCGATGCAACATTTCAAATCGAACCTTCGGCTTCTCCGGAAGGTTTCAATTTGCAAGTACGGAGAAATAAGAAAGCCGCCGTTCGGGGGTGCCACGAACTGAATGTCGTATGGCTTCACGGAAACGACATGAGCAGCGGTAAGAATAAATCTCCGGCCTTCGAATTCGACTGGTGATCCCGTCCCATACAACCATCCGATATGACTCGGGTCTGGCTTCGTGAAGATACCGACAACAAATGGCGAGACGGCCGTAAGGTACAATTTGTCCCGCCTCCGCTTCGTGTGCATCATCGAGCGACATGTAATTCAAAAGTTTACTACGTAACGTCGGTCCCCAAGACCGCGTTAGGCGAGATTCGGTGCGTCCGGAATGACGCTCGAGCTGATTGCCGGGTCGCTTCATCGATCCTCCCTGTGCATGGTCCGCGCATTCAATGGACGAAGGGGGGCAAACGCAACCCAGCTGCTAGACCCACCAACCAATCAGCGTAAAACTCGAATAGAATAAGACGCAACGCAAATTAAAGTCCAAGCACGACCACCTAAGATGCCAGCAGAGAACCAACGAGCACCCCAATACGGGCAAGACCGCATCTCGGCGGATGGAAAACACATGGGCCGCATAACGGTCATAGCCGCAATACTTGCGGGACTTTTCGCTATTGTCGCAGCCCTACTTCCCCAACTAACGAGTTCACCTCAACGGGAAAGCAACGTCACCATCACGACCACCGCTCAGGACAGCGAGAGTACCAGCACGCCAAAGGTAGAGACCCCGGCACCACCGCAGAACCATGCAACAGTAGTGGCACCGGCACCCGCAGTTTCGCCACAACTGCCGATTTCCGCACGAGAAGTGACCACGCCTACCCCTGCGGCCCCCAAAGCGGCTGGCCCCTTTTCTCCTTCCCCGGAACGGCCTATCTTCAATCGACGAACTGCTCCCACACGCCTCGGCGTGCTCCTACGAGTCCAGGACAGCAGTTCTATTCCCGTCGCGGAGGACATCGCTTCCGCTTTTCGCGGTACTACTGCACTCTTCACGCCGGCATTCATCAACGACGGCCACTACACTACCATCTACGAAGGCGACACGAGCTTCTTCATCAACCAGCACGCGGAACTGTACGCGCAAGCAATACTCCTCGGCAATCTCACTATCGTCACAGGCACCGATCCGCAAGATGTCAGCCTCCATGTCGTCACCGCCAGCAGCGACGCCAAGCTCTACCTAGCAAGCGACGCATTCCAGTACCATCGGATCCAAACGTCGGCAAAGGGGGTGGACTTCAACCGTGAACGGGCGATTGCCGAAGCTATAAGGGAACTCACCGCCAGAATCACCACCACACTTAGGAGCTACCTCCCATGAGCACCAGCCAATGCGTATCACGACTCACGATTCTCGTCCTCATGGCCAGCGCGGCTATGGCACCGCTCCACGCGGCAGACGCCATTGATACAGGCATCCAAAGCCTCGCCCAAGCGCTTAACGGCGACCTCCAAAACCGCGGGGCAAAGAAACTCGCGACCTTCGACTTCATTGACATCCGTGGCTACCGCTCCGCCCTGGACGCATTTCTCGCCGAAGAATTGACGACCCAACTTATGCGTGCCGCTCCGGGAAAGTTCACGTTCGTCGAACGGCGACAACTGAGTAGGGTCCTGGACGAGCAAAAACTCACAGCGTCCAACGCCTTCGACGAAGCCACTCTGGCCAACGTCGGGAAGATCCTCGGACTTGACGCCATGATCACGGGCACCATCGCCGACCTGGGCACCCAAATACGGATCAACGCCCGCGCCATCACTATCCAAACCGGGGAGGTCTTCGCCGCAGCATCCGTGACACTGCCCAAAGAGGGGCCCGTCGCAGAACTCCTGCGACAAAACGGTAGACCAGAAGAGAATAGTTCCCCCACACAAGACACGCGCCGCTCGGTCCAAGCGACCGACGTGTTCTTCGAGAACCGCCTCATCCGTCTAACCATCGCCAACGCCAACCTTTCCGCGGACAAGCGCGGTATCACCCTCACGCTCGTTCTGGAGAACCTCGCCAACACCGACCTATACCTCGGCGTCACCTCGCCCGATTCGATGGGCGGCTGCGGCATTGGTATCAACAATGGACGCGGCGACCTCCTCCGCGTGCGACGATTTGACCTCGTCGGACTGCCCTGCATAGACCTCAACGACAAGCAGGAACGCTTCGCCAACATCGCACCTCGAGCACGAACCACCGTGACGGCCAAAGTGTCCTCACGAGAAGCGGCCGGGAACCTTCTCGCCGTCTCCCTAGAGTTCCTCCAGTTCGTCAATGGCAAAGCCACCACGTTCTCCGCAGGCATCGCCAACATCGAAGCCAAATAGCTAGGATGCAGAGCTTAAGCCACGAAAAAGTTAACACAACACCCCCACAATGACTGACCGGAGATTCCCCTTCACGGCATACCTGCTCAAGGCCAACAAAGTAGCGGATTGCGAGAAGGCGCTCTTCCAAGGAAGCATTCCCCTCTCCGCGCCGCTCAACGGAAACTTCCAGCCGATCCCAACCAAAGGAGGAACACCCCCGTGGGTAGGCGCAGTGCAAACTCTCCTCGAGTCCCCGATCACCGCCAGCATGACTGGCGGGTCACCCGCCGGACTCCTCTTGCTCAAACGCGTAGAGGGAACATTCGTGATCACGTTCGGTCACGCCTGGCAGCAACTCGACGACGACTGGCTGGAACGCTCGTTCGGACTGCGCACCGCGCTCAACGCCATTCCCAAAGAACGCGTCATCGAAATCAAGACCGAACAAGTCTTCGCCCGCTGGCACCTCGCAAGCGAACGAGCCCCGCGCGCGACAACCCTCAAGGAGTTTGGCGTAGACTTCGACCGTGACCTCGTAGCGGTTGTAGAAGGACAACCAACAAACCCAAAACTCCTCGGCGAGATAATCAGGGGAGGAACCAGCCTGCGCGTCCACCTCCCCATCAAAGGCCTCCCCGAAGCACTCGACCACGCATTGACACTCCACAAGAGCATCGCGTACCAAAAAGACTGGCCGGACATCGACAGCATCATCGCGGTTAGCGACGAGCCAACCAAAACAACCTTGGACGACCTCCTCGACCAGGAAATCACGACGCCACAAGCCGCGAAACGCATCGTGCTCTACACACCGGCACACCGCAAAGATGAAGCAATCACGGCCGACTCCTACGTGTACGGACGCCTCACCGACAGCGCAGCCAGGACGTCCTACCTGACCTACGACAACTGGATCGCGTACCTCAAGCGCAGCGACAAAACGCCAAGCGTTGCCGAGGCGCGGGCTACAGCGCTGCACCTCCTGGACGAGACGAACAACGAACTGAAACGGTATGCCGTCTACGACAGCTTCGGGTACGAGCTTGGTCACAACGGGCAACCCTATATCCTCTCCTCCGGGACCTGGTACGAAGTAGCGCAGAATTTCATCAAGCGCACCGACGAACGACTCAAGACATTGGAACCCCCAAGCATTGGACTGCCCGCATGGGGCGGTCGCGACGAAGGAGTATATAACGAGGCGTGCGGAAAACTCCCTGGCATGCTAGATCTTGACGCGAAGAATGTCTTCTACGGCGGGGGGCATTCACAACTGGAATGCTGTGATCTCCTACATCTCAAATCGAAAACTCTGTATTTCGTCAAGATCGGCTCCAAAAGCAGCGGCATGAGCCATCTGGTCGAGCAGGTCCGTCGGACCGCCGAGCTGCTCTTCGCCCCAGACAGAAGTTATCGAGAAGAGCTAGCAAAGGGACTCGAGAAACACTATCCCAAGGTCACCAGAACCTGGCTCGAATCTCGGCCACTGCACCATGAGTGGACGCTCTGCATGGTCTCGCTCGGACGCCCCGCACTCAAACTCCCGTTCTTTGCGCGCTGCGCCGTGGCGAAACTTTCCACGGAACTCATCCACCGGGGGCACCGCGTCGCATTCATCCATACGTAGGGCTGCCGGGAACTTTTGCCCATTTGATAGAAACGGTCTTCGAGGTCGCAGCCATCGGACGAATGAAGTTTCCAGCGCCACATCTCGGCTTACCATTGTGCCAATCGTTACCACGGCAACTGGAGAGGCAGATGCCACTCAGTCACGTTCATCTGTTGTCCAGTGGAACCCCGAGCATGATAGTTTTCAGATTGTGGAGGTGACCTGCCTCACTTTTCTGGACCAATCATAATTGAGGATTCCAGCTCGCGGCAAACTCATTGGGCGTCCGACCGCCGAGGCTGCTGTGCGGGCGTTC
>JBEBFS010000148.1:0-5399 GCA_040081855.1 Bryobacteraceae bacterium
CTTACGACCGGGGTTCGAGCGTCGGACAAACCTGCGTCAGACCATCATGATCGAATGCGTTCCCAATTTTTCTGAAGGCCGCGATCTGGCGGTGGTGCGAGCGATTGTCGATGCCATTGCGAGCTCGACGGGCGTGACCGTGCTTGGGTGGGAATCCGACTCGGATCATCATCGCAGCGTGGTCACCTTTGCGGGTGAGGCGGATGCGGTGCTCGAAGGTGCCGTGCGTGGCGTCGGCAAGGCTGCGGAGTTGATCGACCTAAACAAACATGTGGGCGTGCATCCAAGGGTGGGCGCGGCCGATGTGGTTCCGTTTGTTCCGCTGCAAGGCTCGACGCTGGAGGAGTGTGCGGAGATCGCCCATCGCGCGGGTGCGGAGATTTGGAAGCGCTCCGGTGTGCCGGTGTACTTTTACGAAGCAGCGGCGCGGATTCCGGAGCGTAAAGCGTTACAAAACGTGCGGCGTAAAGGTTTCGATGGACGCCCGCCGGATATCGGCGACATCGCCGCGCATCCGACCGCGGGAGCCTCCGTCGTTGGCGCTCGGAATTTTTTGATCGCCTACAACATCAACCTCGCAACCAAAGATATTGCCGTCGCCAAAGCCATCGCAGAGAAAATCCGCGAGTCATCAGGCGGCTTCCGTTACGTAAAGGCCATGGGCCTGGATCTAAAGACGCTCGATTGTGCGCAGGTTTCGATGAACCTGACGAACTTCGCCGGGATTCCGCTCGACGAGTTGTACGCGACCGTTGCGCGGGAAGCGGAGCAGAGAGGAACGAAGATCTCCGAAAGCGAATTGATCGGCTTCGTGCCGCTGGCTGCTTATGAGAAGGCTCCGGAGTTCTTTCGGAGGACGCGGGGGTGGACGGAAACGAGGGTGATTGAAATGAACATATCGCCACACAGAAAAAAGGAATTACATATTGATTAGCTTAATGGTATCCTACGCGGTATAAATTATTCCCTGGAGGGTGCGTGCCCGAGTTGCTTTTGAATTCCTCGCAGGTCCAGCAACTTGAGGTGTCAATCGAAGAAGCGACGCGTTCAACGGAAGAAGGCGTCAAGAGATTTATCGAACCCGCGCAGGGCACACTACAAAGAGCATTAGCAAAGCGCCCGCATATCGTTTTCGGGAGGCGGGGTTCCGGCAAGTCCAGTCTTCTTAGAAAAGCCGTCGCAGATCTGACGGTTGATCGGCGTCCAATCGCATTTGTCGATTTGGAGTCTTTCAAAGGACACAGTTATCCGGACGTATTGATAAGCATTTTGATCCAGACCCTTGAACGCTTCGCTCAGTGGCTGGACTCCGCTGCCATCAATCCGTCGAACAAGACGTCTTTCTGGCAAAAGCTATTTGGCACGACTCCCAAGCGTCCCCCTTTCGACAAGAAGTCGACAAAAGATCTGTCCGACCGCTTGCGAGAGGAAATTTCATACCTGAAGAAGGTACTTCTGGAGGAAGATCAGATCGCGACTGAAGTTCGCAGCCTCAAGTCCGAAAACACAGCGGACTCGATTGAGGCGACGGGCAAATTGGCCGCCGGCGGCGCTGGTTTGGAGAGCAAGGCTAGCACTGAGAAATCCGGATCGACAGCGGACGAAAGAAGAGAAAGATTCACCCGGAACAAATTAGACCTTCTTCATCGAAGAATCATCGAATATCAAAAAATTTTTCGGGACCTTGCTGTTCTTTCTAAAGGTGATGCATATCTAGTCCTCGACGACTTGTATCACATAAAGAGGGTCGACCAACCTCGGGTAGTCGACTACTTCCATAGACTGGGGAAAAGTGCAAACCTTTGGATAAAGATCGGTACTATCCGTCACAGATCGACGTGGTACGTGAATGGAGATCCGCCGATTGGCATGAAGATCGGCGATGATGGTGACGAAATCGATCTTGATCTCACCCTGGAAAAGTACCAGCAAGCGAAGGATTTCTTGTCTCGCATTCTTCGCGGGTTCTTTGATGCCGCCGGGCTCAAGATAGACGATGTCCTGACTGACGGCGCCCTCGATCGATTGGTATTGGCATCGGGCGGAGTAGCCCGGGACTTCCTTGGTATCTTCCGCCGCTCGATCGGAATTGCACGAAATCGAAACTCAGGAGCAAGAGGACCCAAGATTGGCGTGGAAGACGTGAATGCTGCGGCAGGTGAATACGACCAGTACAAGCGGGAAGAATTGAGTAGGGACACTTTCCAAGAGGAAGAACAGCCGATTGAGCGTGAATTCGGAAACATTCGCGAGTTCTGCCTAGACTCCGCGAACGCAAACTGTTTCTTGATCGACCAAAACGCCCCGCCGGAACTTGCAAACCGAGTTGAAGAACTTACGGATCTTCGTCTTGTTCACAAAGTTCGTTCCCGCGTGACTATTCCAAGCCGACCCGGTAAGTTGTACGAAGCGTACATGCTCGATGTAAGCCAATACACAGCTTCTCGCAAGAAGCGCGAGCTCGAAATCATCGAATTTTGGCGCGCCGACTCAACCGAGCGCCTACGGCGAGTAAGCTTGATTTACGCACCAAACTAAAGAATGAACTAAGTTACTTGCAGTTCTCGCTTACCCCTTCGCCTTCTTAACTTCCTCCACCAGCGCAGGCACAACTTCAAACAAATCTCCGACGATGCCGTAATCGGCTACTTCAAAGATCGGCGCATTGGGGTCTTTGTTGATGGCGACGATGGTTTTCGCGCCCTTCATTCCGACCAGGTGCTGAATGGCGCCGGAGATGCCGATGGCCACGTACATCTTGGGAGCAACCGTTTGGCCCGAGCTGCCGACCTGGCGTTCCATGGGCAGCCAGCCGGCGTCGCAGATGGGGCGGGAGGCCGCGAGTTCGGCTCCCAGCGCGTCGGCGAGTTCCTGCACCACGGGAATGTTGTCTTCTTCCTTGATTCCTCGGCCGACGGATACGATGATCTCGGCGGCAGTGAGATCCACCGCGCGGGCGGCTTCACGGAACGGGGCTTCGGGCTTCTGGCGGATCTTCGACGCGTCGAGCGCGGGTGCGAATGTTTCCACCGGCGCTGAACCGGCTTCGAGGGAATCGGCGCGCCAGGCTCCGGCTTGGAGCGAGGCGAACGCGGGGCCGTTGCCCGCGGGTTTCACATCGCCGCTCAATTTACCTTGGAAATATTGGCGAACCAGCGTGACGGAGCCCCCTTCAGCACGGGCTCCCGTGACATCGCTGACCAGCACTTGGCCGAAACGCGTGGCAAGCTTCGGAGCGAAATCGCGCGTCTGATACGTGTGCGGAAACAGCACCAGCGACGGCTGCGCTTTCTTGACCAAATCTTCGTAGGCCGCAGTGAAACCATCGGCGGTGTAGGAATCGAGCAAGTCGTGCTCAACGGCCCACACTTTGGCCACATTTTTCGTGGCGGCTTCAGCAGCCAGCGCGGCAATTCCCTTGCCCGCGACGGCAGCTTCCACGGTCACGCCGAGAGCGGCGGCCAACTGCTGCCCTGCCGCCAGCGTTTCCCACGACATCTTGTTCCAGGTAGCTTTTTGTTCCAGGGCCTGCTGTTCCAGAATTACGAGAATGCCGCTCATAGTACGCGCGCCTCAAACTTCAGTTTTTCCACCAACTGCGCGGCCGCGGTGCGCGGATCGCCCTCGAAAATCTGCGTCTGCTTGTTCTTGTGCGGCGCGTAGATTTTTTCGAGCGCGGCAACGGGAGATTGCACGCCGCCCAGGGAATCGGGCGATTCGTTCTTGATCTCTTTCGTCTTCGCCTTCTTGATGCCCATCAGCGTCGCGTAGCGCAGCTTATTCAAGCCGCTTTGGATGGCGAGCACGGCGGGCAGAGGCATCTCGATGTGCTGGAACCAGCCGTTTTCGAGCTCGCGCTTCACGCGGATGGCGCTGCCGTTCACTTCCACCTGCATGATGATGGTCGAGTGCGGCATGCCGAGCAGTTCCGCCATGACTACGCCGGTTTGTCCGGCTCCAACGTCGTCCGATTGTAGGCCGGTGAGAATCAGATCCGGTTGCTCTGGAGCAACTGCCGCGGCGAGGAGCTTTGCGACGCCAAGAGTATCGAGCGAGCTCAAATCGTCGATCTCGATGTGAATCGCTCGGTCGGCGCCTTTCGCCAACGCTTCGCGGATGGTTTGCGCGGCGCCTTCGGGTCCGGCGCACAGGGCGATCACTTCGCCGCCGTGTTTTTCCTTGAGTTGCAGAGCCTCTTCGAGCGCGTAGGCGTCGGGCTCGTTAATTTCAAAGCTGAGGTCGCCCTCATCGATCCACTTGCCATCGGCATTGACGTGGAACGGAGAGTCGCGGAGGGGAACCTGCTTGATCGCGACGATGATTTTCATGGTGTTCTGTTAAATCTCTTCCCGAATCGGATGAGGCGAACGCAGAAGCCGAGTCCATTCTAGCCCCATCCGTGAGGGTGGGGTCAAAAACTCGATGATCCCTGGACCCGCTGTGACGAGCGGGGCTATACGTCCGGCTTCTTGAAAATCAGGCAGCCGTTGGTGCCGCCAAATCCGAAAGAATTCGAAAGCGCGTAGTCGATCTTCATGGGCCGGGCGACGTTCGGCACGTAGTCGAGGTCGCACTCGGGATCCGGGTTCTCGTGATTAATCGTGGGCGGCGCGATCTGATCGCGGATCGCCATCACTGTGATGCCCGCTTCCACGCCGCCGGCGCCACCGAGCAGGTGGCCGGTCATGGATTTCGTGGAGCTGACAGCAACCTTGCTTGCATGTTCGCCCATGATGCGTTTGATCGCCATGGTTTCGATGCGGTCGCCAACCGGCGTCGAGGTGCCGTGCGCATTGATGTAATCGATCTGGTTCGCCTCAAGTCCGGCGTCGCGCAAACAGTTGCGCATCACGCGGAAGGCACCATCGCCGTCTTCCGAAGGCGAGGTGATGTGATAGGCATCGCCGGACATGCCGTAACCGACCAACTCGGCCAGAATCGGCGCGCCGCGGCGTTTGGCGTGTTCGATTTCTTCCAGCACCAAAATGCCCGCGCCTTCGCCGACGATAAATCCGTCGCGATCTCTATCCCACGGGCGGCAGGCGGCCGCCGGATCGTCGTTGCGCTGCGAAAGCGCACGCATCGCGGCGAATCCGCCGATGCTCATCGGCGTCACGGCCGCTTCCGTTCCACCGCAAATCATCGCGTCGGCATAACCGTGCTGGATCAGCCGGAACGAATCGCCGATGGAATGAGCGCTGGTGGTGCAGGCCGTGGCTGTTGCCGAGTTCGGACCTTTCGCGCCGGTCCGAATCGCGACGGTACCCGAGGCAAGATTGATGATGGTTGCCGGAATGAAAAACGGCGAAATGCGCGAGGGGCCGCGTTCGAGCAGGATTTTATGCTCGCGTTCAATCACCTCAAAGCCGCCGATGCCGCTGCCGATGTACACACCGGTG
>JBEBFS010000013.1:0-66541 GCA_040081855.1 Bryobacteraceae bacterium
CCCCCGCCGAAGCTATAGACGTAGTTTTTCATGGCGCTACTTTTGATCTCCTGACGTTACTATTTCGGAAAAATTAGCGATCGTGGAAAATTCGGTGAGTAGATTATGAAGCAAAGTAAGACGATTGATGCGCACGCGCTGGACTTTGGCGTTCACCAGCACCTTGTCAAAAAACGCGTCCACTTTCGGCCGCAGAGAGGCGATCGCCTCCAGCGCTTGTTTATAGCTAGCATCGCGAGCTTTCGCGCGAATTTCCTCGAACGCCCGATTTAAATCAGCCTCCGGGCCGTCTTCGAATAATGCAATATCGACGACACCCGCCGGCTCAAAATCCGCTTGCCTGATGATATTGGCGATTCGCTTGAAGCTGGCCGCCAAAGGTTCAAAATTCTCCGTGGGACGAACTTCGGCGAGCGCGGTCAGGCGCGCTTCCACGTCCGGCAATGCGCCGCAACCTGAGGCAAGCACTGCGTGCACTTCGTCGTACTTGAAGCCGCGAATTTCGCGGAAGTAGTACTTGATGCGGTCCAGCATGAATTCGCGTAGATCGCCATCCACCAGATCCTTCAGTTCGTGCTCGAACTTGCCCTCGACCAAAATGCGCACCACGCCTTGCGCGGCGCGGCGGAGTGCGAAGGGATCTTTCGAACCCGTGGGAGCGAGACCAATGCGGAAGCACTGCTGTAGCGTGTCGAGTTTGTCGGCAAGAGCAACGATCTGGCCTTCGCGCGTGGCGGGAATGGAATCCTCCATGCTCAACGGCTTGTAGTGCTCGTACACAGCACGCCAGACTTCTTCGGGCTCGCCCTGCGCCTTAGCGTAAAGGCCGCCCATGATGCCCTGGAGGTCGGTGAACTCTTTCACCATTTCCGTGGTGAGATCCGACTTGCACAGATACGCCGCGGCTTGTGCGTTAATATCGCCGCCGAGTTCCGCAACCAGCGCTTTTGTGCGCTCAGTTTTGAACAGATAGGAACCGAGCTTCGCTTGGAACGTCACGCGATCCAGATCCTGCACGCGATCGAACAACGTGCGCTGCAGATCCTGTTTCCAGAAGAAGCGGGCGTCGTTGAAGCGCGCCTTCAACACACGCTCATTGCCCTTTTTCACCAGACCATCGGGATCACCGCTGGTGTTCATCACCGCGACAAAGTGCGGCGCAAGTTCGCCGGGAGCTTTCTCCACCGAGAAGTACTTCTGGTGATGGCGCATCACCATGGTCAGCACTTCAGCAGGCAGTTCGAGGTATTCGGGATCGAAGTCGCCCTTGATGGCGGTCGGGTATTCCGTGATGAAGGTGAGCGTTTCAAGAAGTTCGTGATCGAACTTCGCGCCGAGCGCGCCTACTTCCATTTCGATCTTCCTGCGGCGCTCTTCGGAGGAAAGAATGACGAAGTTCTTGCGGAGTTCCGCTTCGTAGTTCGCGGTGGTCACGGGAATGGATGCCGCGCCTAACTTGCGATGTCCCTTGGTCACATTGCCGCTCTTCACGCCGGCAATTTCGAACGGGACCACTTCTTCACCGAGCAGCGCGACGATCCAGCGGATGGGACGAATGAAGCGCGGGCCGGTTTTGCCGCCGGTCCAGTACATGGTCTTAGGCCATTGCAGGCCGAGGATGGTCCCGGCCAGCGTTTCGGCTAGCAGTTCGCGAACCGGGCGGCCCGGAATGGACTTGCGCAGTTCGTAATATTCGCCCACTTTTTGCATAGCGGAAACGTCTACGGCCTGCTTCTTGGCGAAACCCGCGATGGCCTTCTCACCGGCAGACACCGGAGGTCCCTTCACGATTTGTTCTTCGTCGGGAGTACGCTCCGGCAAACCCGTCGCGCGAACAACGAGTCGGCGCGGCGTGGCATCCACGGCCACTGTCGCGCCGTACAGATTCATTTTCGAGAGCTGATCGAGCGCTCCCGGAATCATCCAGTGCGGAATTTCTTCGGTGCCAATCTCAAGCAGGAAATCTACTGGCACGGGCTGGCCTCCTGTGCAGGCATTTCGGCCAGCGCCTGTTGGTCGGCCCAAATCTTAGCGGTCCCTACGGCAAGATCGCGCACGCGCTTGATCACGCCGACGCGCTCGGTCACGGAAATGGCGCCGCGCGCGTCGAGTAAGTTAAACAAGTTGGAACACTTCAGCACTTGATCGTAGGTCGCCAGCACCGGGAAGCGGTGCTTGTCCGGATACTTCTCGTAGGCGGCAAGCAACTCCTTACATTCGGCTTCGTGCTCACCGAGTAAGCGCCACAATCGATCGACATTCGCCATCTCGAAGTTCCACACGGAGAACTGCAATTCATCGGCCAAACGGACATCGGCGTACTTCACGCCTTTGGTCCATTCGATTTCGTAGACACTCTCAACGCCCTGCAGGAACGCAACCAGGCGTTCGAGACCGTAGGTGATTTCCGCGGGCACCAGATCCAAGTCGATACCGCCGCATTGCTGGAAGTAGGTGAACTGCGTAATCTCCATACCGTCGAGCATCACCTGCCAACCGATGCCCCACGCGCCAAGCGTCGGCGACTCCCAGTTATCTTCCTCGAACTTGATGTCGTGCTTGGAGAGATCGATTCCGATCGCCTCCAGGCTCCCCAGATACTGATCGAGAATGTCGTCGGGCGACGGCTTCAGAATCACCTGCAACTGCTGGTGCTTGAAGAGGCGATTCGGATTGTCGCCGTAGCGGCCATCGGCGGGACGGCGGCTCGGCTGAACGTAGGCGACCTTATAGGGCTTGGCGCCCAGCACACGCAGGAACGTTTCCGGACACATGGTGCCCGCGCCGACTTCCACATCGTACGGTTCCTGGATGATCGCGCCGCGTTCATCCCAGTAGCGCTTCAGTTTAAAAAGTGTTTGCTGAAAAGTATCCATAGGGGGACAAGAGGATAGAAATTAGAGGACTGCGAACCTCAAGTATTGGAGCCGATCCACGCTGCTGTAGACTGCACCAGACCAAAGCACGCTCATAGCGTCTCCAGAATCGGCACAGTCAGCATGCGCCGCTCGACGTGCTGTTCTACGGCGCGCACCAGCATGCGCCGCAGATCCTGCGCCGTTGTTTTGGTCCACTCGCGCGCCGGGAGTTCGCCCACCGGCATTGCGAAGATTTCATGGGCGATTTCGACGGATTCGTCGCAGACGCGGCCCTCGGGCCAAATGCCCGAAAGGCGCACGGCCCAAACGGAAAAGTAGGTAAGGGCGGCCCAGATATTACCGCCGGACCGGAGATAGGAGAGCACTGCCGTGAGCAACCGGAAGAACTTTTCGTTAGGCTCGTTTGGCGGCAACAAGTGCTCGGTGATCTCCGTCATAAAATCCAGCGCAACGCTGGCCGCGTACTCATCGCCAAGCCCGAACTGCGATTGAATCAGCTCGCAGCTGGTCAGATTGACAAGTTCCGCGCTTTCTTTTTGGAAGAAGGCCATCCGGACTTGGGAGAGCCGCTCCAATCCGGAACCAAAAGGACTTTTCGGACGGCGGGCCCGTCGAGCCACGCCGCGCAGCTTCCCCAGATCCCGGGTAAAAAAACTAACGATCAAATCCCCTTCCCGGAAGGGGAACGTGCGCAGGACAAAAGTCTCACTCACCCGCGCAGCCATAGTGTTTCGCGCTAAGTACTTAGAATAACACGTGGTTGGGCTGAAGATTAGACGGAAGTTCCACCGAATTTCTATCGAATAGCAAGTTCTTCCCCTTCGATCGCCGGAACGGTATCATGAGTCCCAGAACGTGAAACATAACCGGGATTCAGCAAGGGGCGGCTCCGATGTTTGACGTAGAAAAGAAGCCGCAGGGCCTCGGTCCGAATTTCGCCCGGCTGGTGTCCTATCTGCTGCAGCTCTTGTTGAGCTACCCGGCGATTGGCATCGCGAGCCTACCCGTCGTTCACCTTCTGACCGCAATCGGTGTGAGCGGAAAGCATCCGCATGGCGTCTATTTCGCCGGATACGATCTCCTGATTTACGCCTTGGTTGCCGGTCCCGTGATCGGTTGGGTTAGCGTTCGCCTCGCGCCGGTGTTGGCCATCACAGGGCGGTGGATTTGGCTCCCTCCGGTAGCCCTTTGGCTAATACTTTGGATTGGCGCCACTTCCGTTTCTCATCGGTATCTGCCGGAGCAATTCTTCGCCACGGGGGACAACGAAGGTCTGGGCGTCTTCTTTGTGAGCCGGCCCGCGTTTGCCGCCATCGGATATTCGCTCGGTGCCGCAGGCGCCAAGTGGGTCATTTCGCGCACGTCCGGCGGCTCGGGATGGCGTTTGGTGCTGAGCTATGCCGCATTGTTGGCGTTATTCGCCGCTCTTGTTCCCTTCATGCGCAGGCTGGAGGACAACAGACTTTTTGAGGCGAACACCCATCCGTACGTCGTGGTTCACAGCGTCAGTCTCGAAGAAAGCCCCGAAGCCGTTTGCCGCGGCACGAATGCCGGAACCGTCACGATATCCACTGGGGACAAAGTCGATAGCGGCGAACAACGCGCCTGCATAGGCCAAGGGCTTCTGGACCCGGAGGCGGATTTCCCGGCTGAGTCCATCTTGGTGGAGCGAGTGAAGGTCCGGAGCGGACCGCGCACAGGGGCGGAAGGCTGGGTTCCGACAGCGGCTCTCGCTGTAACACCATATGACTAAGCTTTGAAGATCCCCGCAGGTGGCGCTACCCTTCCGGAATAATGCCGAGTTCAGCGTACCGTGGGCGAATGGCCTCACGGATGGCAGGAAGTTTGCGCCAGAACCAGAACGCAGTCAGCGCGCAAGCAACGCCGCTGGCGACAAACGTGGCCTGCACTCCGAACCTTTCGGCAAGCGAACCGCTGAGCATGCTGCCAATAGGTGCCGAGCCTTGCAGCGCGATCGTGTAAAACGACATCACACGTCCGCGCTTATCGTCGGTAACCACGGTTTGGATGATCGTGTTGCTGGAAACGATCTGGTGCATCAGGCCGTACCCCACCAATGTCATCAACACGAGTGAGATCCACAGGTTCGATGTGATACCGAGAAATACGCATCCCAGAGCAAAACCACTGACGGAGAACACCATCGCGCGGGCAAGTCCGACGACGGTCTTGCGCAAAACCAGACTGATCGCACAGGTGAGAGCGCCAACTCCCGCAGCAGCCATGAGGAAACCGAGCGTGTGTGCCCCGCCCTTCAGGACCTGGCCCGCGATCATTGGCGTCAGCACCGTGTAGGGGGCGCCCAGAATGCCGATGATTCCAAGGAACAATAGAATATTGCGGATGGGCGCCGAACCGGTGACGTACTTCCACCCTTCGGTGATTTCATGCATCACTCGTTTTTCAGACACCGGGCGCTCGTCTTTTTGCAGCTTCATGGCGAGTAGTCCGCCAATCACAGCGATGTAGCTGAGGCCATCGATCAAGAAGCAGTAGCCTTCGCCAACGGCGGCAACCACGCCACCGGCGATTGCGGGTCCAATCAACCGGGCGGCATTAAAGTTCGAGGAATTGAGCGCGATGGCGTTGCTCAAATCCGCGCGGTCTTCGATCATCATCACGACGAACGATTGCCGCGTGGGAATTTCGACGGCGCTCACGATTCCCTGGAACAGCGTCAGCCCAATCACCCAGGTGATATTGATGTGCCCCGAAAGCGTAAGCGCAGCCATGGCGAGCGACTGCAACATCGCAAAAATCTGCGTTGCAATAAGTACCTTGTGGCGATCAAAACGATCCACCCACACGCCGGCGAACGGTGGAATGAAGAAGGCGGGAATCTGGCCCGCGAAATTGACGACGCCCAGGAGGAAGGCCGAGTCCGTGATTCTATAGACCAGCCAGGCCGTTGCCAGACGCGTCATCCACGTGCCGATCAGAGAAATTCCCTGACCGGTCAGGAATAACCGGAAGTTGCGGGACTTCAGCGCGCGAAACGGAGAGCTCAACTTCGATGTTATCTCAGCGCCTGGTTCCGAAGAATTGATTCACTTTCAGCACTACTGCAAATTGATGTTGTGCTGGCGCAGATTCGAACCCGTCGAAAGCTCGAACGCCGCGACGGCCTGCCCCAAATCCGATTCCGCACGGCGCTCCTGGCTGCGCGCAGTGATCATGGCGGACTGGCGCTGCTGCACCAGGAAAAGTGTCGAGGTACCCGCACGGAACTGGCGTTGCTCGCTGTTGTATTGCTCTTCGGCCGATCTCCGCTGCAATCGAGAAGCATCCAGGCGGGCCTGCGCCGATACCATCGTCTGCATCGTGTTGCGGACGTCGGCTTCAATCGACTGCTCAATCTGGTCTTTCTGATTCTGAATGCGGCGGCCTTCTGCAACAGATCGGCTCAAGTTAGCTTCCGCCTGCCGGTTCCGTAGCGGCAACGAAACGCGCAGCTGTATCTGCGTAGTCGGGAAGTTCCCTGCCCAGATGTTGTTCAGCGATTGTCCGTATCCACCCACCAGCAAGGCCGGTGTCGTTCCACCGCCACTCACGTTCAAACTAACGGGATTCAACCCCGCGTTTGTGGAGAGTACGTTGAGGCGGTCCACCAGAGGCTCCAAACCGGCCGTCAGCGGATTGCCGCCGGCTTGCGTGACTTGGGGGCCAGCCAGACCCGCCCGCGTGTAATTGGCAACCAGATCCACCTGCGGCTTGGTTTGCTCTTTGAAAAACTTCGTATCGAGTTGATTGATTTGGCCGGAAATTTTGACCACCGCGGCTTCCGGTCTGTTCGCCAGCGCCTCCGACACCGCGTCAGCAAGTGGAGTAACCGGCGCGTTCATATCCGCGGGCGTGGTGGGGACCAACGCCGTCGCCCACATAGGAGAAGAACGATCGGCAAGAATCAGGTTCTTCAGGTTGTTCTCGGAACGCGTCAAGGCGGATTGAGCGCTGTATGCGCCCAATTCGAAGTTCGCCAACTGCGTCTGCGCGGCCACAACGTCTATCGGCGCAAGCAATCCTTGCTGCTCCTGGCGGCGGTTGCTCTCGTCCTGCTGGCGCGCAATCTCCACGGCTTCCAATTGCACCTGAAGATTGTTATATGCGTAGACAAATTCCCAGTAAGCCTGCTCCGTCTGCTGCACCACAAGCATGACTCGCTGACGGAACTGCTCATCGGAAAGCGTCCGATTTTTCTTCGCCAGATCGAGGGTGCGCCGGTTGGCGTCATAGCGCAATCCACGCAGCAACGGCTGCGTGATCTGAAAATTCACCGATGACGGGTACTGCGGGTTCAACGTCACGAAGGAATTGTTCGAATACGTGCGCTGCGACAAAAAATCCGTGCGATACGTCGTACCGAACCATGGCAAGGCCCCGGAAACCGTGGGATCGGTCTGCCAGATCTTCGTCAGCACAGCGCCTGTCGCCGATCCGCCGAGAGAGGACGCCACGGGAACCACTTGCTTCTGCCACTGGCTGTTCACTCCCACCACCGGATCGAATGCGCTCTGGGCGCCAGTCAAACTATAGATGGATTCTTCGCGATCGACCTTCGATGCGTCGATGTCGTTGTTGTTTGAGAGCGCCATCGCAAGAGCCTGTTCCAGCGACAGTTCCGCTTGGCCGAATACGCCAATGCGGGGCGGAAGGCGGAACGTGCGCACCGGCGGCAGCAACGTGGTGGAACCGTTTTCCTGTGCGGCAGGAGTCTGCGCCGATACCGGGACGCCCGAAACCGCCATACAAACGGACAGGATCAGAGCCTGCGCTTTCACGAACTCATTCCGGAACATTGCATTCCTCAACATTAGGCGTTATCCTCCATCTGCAATCGAGCGGGCTGAGGAATGGGATCTAAACCGCGGCTGCTCGACTTCGCCGGTTTCCTGCCGAAAATGCGCTGCACAATCGGCAAACCCTTGGCATCGTCAAACAGCGAATAAAACACGGGCACGGCGAGCAGCGTCAAAAGCAGGCATAGCGTCTGTCCGCCAACCACCAGCACGCCGATGGAATGATTTACGGCCGCACCGTCGCCCGTCGAAATCACCAACGGAATCATTCCGGCGACAAGCGCCACGGTGGTCATCAAGATGGGCCGCAGACGGTCGCGATTCGCCTGAATGATGGCGTGGTAGCGGTCCATACCCAGCGCGCGCAGGCCGTTCATATGATCGATCTGCAGAATCGCGTTCTTCTTTACGATGCCAAACAACAGCAGCATGCCGAGCGCGGAGTAAACGTTGATCGTCTGCCCGGTCAGCAGGAGCGAGAGAATTCCAAATGGAACCGCCAGCGGCAGTGTTAACAGAATCGTGAAAGGATGCAGGAACGATTCGAACTGCGCCGCCAGCACAATGTACATGAAGATGAACGTCAGCACGATGGCGAGCCCGAAGTAATAAAAGGTTCGCGCCAGCTCACGGCTCTGTCCCTGCAGGCTGGTGCTATAACCCGATTCAAGTTTCACTTGATTGGCCGCAGCAGTAAAGTCGTCCACCAACTTTCCCTGCGAAGTGCCCGGCAACACGTTGGCGCTTAAGATCGCCAGACGCTGGCGATCGCGGCGGCCGATGCTCGAAGGCGCAGTGCCAGTGCGGAGACGGACTACCTGATCGAGCGGAACCCATCCTCCGGTCCGGCTGCTGGACGCCACGATGATCTGGGACAGTCCTTCGATACTGGTGCGGTATTGCTTCGCCGCGCGAACGCGGACGTCGTACTGCTCGCCTCCGGAATTGAACGTGGAGACCAGAGTGCCGGCCACCATCGTATTCAGCGCGGTGGCGATATCGTTCACGCGAACGCCTAAGTCGGCCGCTCGCTGACGATCGATCTCCACGCGCAATTCCGGTTTCCCGAACACAAGTGAACTATCCACGTCGGCCACGTTCGGGATGGTACGTACTTTATCCATGATCGTTTTACCGTATTGATCTAGCCTATTTAGGTCGGGACCCTGCAGAACAAACTGGACGTCCGCCTGTCCGCCGCCCGGTCCGTTCGCTGTTAGAACCGATGTTTTGACGTCCTTCGGATATTGCTTCAGTAATTCGCGCGCCTTCAGCATCAACTGTTGCTGACTGAACTCACGGTCGGCTTTGGGCGCCAGGCGGATATAAATGGAAGCACGGTTCGAGGTGCTACTGACGCTGCCGCCGAACCCGCCACCCGCCGTGCCGATGGAGGTAAGCGTATCGGTTACGCTAGGCAATCCGCGAATGTCACGCGCGATTCGCTCGGCGATGGTAAGCGTCCCGGCCAGCGACGTTCCCTCGGGAGCGCGCACCGTCACCTGAAACTCCGATTGGTCATCGGAGGGCATAAAGCTCTTTCCTACGCCCATCACCAACGGAATCGTGGACAGCGAAACCGCGACGCTGATGGCCACCATTGTCTTGCGGTGGGCCATCGACCACTCCAACATCTGCGTGTAGTGCCGGTCGAGGAATTGGAAAAACCTGGAGTCTTTGGAGCTACGTTTCTTTTCGCCTTCGCCCACCGGTTCAAACTTAATAAAGCGCGAACACAGCATCGGCGTCAGCGTGAAGGAAACCAGCAGCGACACCGCAATTGCGAAGGACGCCGTGAATCCGAACGACGAGAAGAAGCGTCCGACGATGCCGCCCATAAAGCCGATGGGAAGGAAGACGGCCAGCAGCGAAGCCGTGGTCGCCGTAACGGCCAGACCGATTTCGCGCGTGCCTTCAATAGCCGCCTGCATTAGCGGCAGATGCTTTTCCTCCATGAACCGGTATATGTTTTCGAGCACAATAATCGCGTCATCAATAACGATGCCGACCATGAGCGTCAGCGCCAGCATCGTGATCTGGTTCAGGTCAAGCCCCATGGCCGCCATCATGCCGAAGGTGGAAACAATGGACGTGGGGATCGCCACCGCCGCGATCAGCGTGGTGCGAATATTTGCCAGGAAGAAGTAAATAATCACCGCAGCCAGTATGCTGCCTTCAATTAAGTGTGCTTCCAACTGGCGCAGAGCGCTCTTAATGTAGACCGACGTGTCATTCACAATCTTGATGCGAATGTCTTTCGGCAGCCCCGCCTGCACTTCCTTCAGGCGCGCCTTCACTTCATCAGCAGTGGCCACGGTGTTTTCACCGGACTGTTTATTGACCACCAACGTCACTGCCGGATTGCCGTTCAATCGAGCTGCCGTGACGGGTTCTTCTTCCGAGTCCTCCGCCCGGCCCACGTCGCGGAGTTTCACGACATACGGTCCACGGCGGGCGATGGCGATCTCGTTGAATTGCGCGGGGTCCACCAAACGGCCCAACGTACGCACGGAGAGTTCCGTTTGGCCGGTGTTCACACTGCCGGCGGGCAGTTCCATATTCTGCTGCCGAAGCGCGTTGATCACGTCGGATAGCGGCAAATTGTAGGCGCGCAGTTTTTCAGGGTCCACCCAAATTCGGATTTCGCGCTTCAAACCGCCGACCAACTGAATCCGGCCAACACCCTTTACGTTTTCGAGACGCGGGCGGATTTGCTTATCGGCGATTTCCGTCACCTCGCGCAAAGGCCGGGGCGAGGACACCACCAACTGCATCACCGGCGTCGCGTCGGGATCCAGCTTCTGCACCACCGGAGTCTTGGCCGTCTCAGGAAGTAGCGGCACAACCTGATTCACCTTGTCGCGAACTTCCTGCGCGCCGACGTCGCCGTTTTTGTCGAGCGAAAATTGCACGACAACCGTGGAGTTACCTTCGGAGGACGTGGAGGTGAGCGCGTCGATGCCGCTGGTCGTATTCACGGCGTCCTCAATACGCTTGGTGATTTCTGTTTCAATTTCCTCGGCGGATGCGCCGGGGTTTGAGGTGGTAATGACTACAGTGGGCAAGTCGATCTTCGGGAAAAGATCAACGCCGAGACCGAGAAACGAAAAGACGCCAACCACCATCAGCGCCAAGACCAGCATGGTGGCGAAAACGGGGCGGCGGACACATAAAGATGCTAATGCATGCATGGCGCGCTATTTTCCCTTTCCAGCGGCGGCGGAATTCGTTTGCACCGCCAGGCCGTCATAAAGATCCTGCAAATGATCGGTGGCGATGATTGCGCCCTCGGCAATCCCCGAAAGAATCTGCACCTGGCCACCGTCGTCCGGCCCCAACTGCACAACGGCCACGCGCGCCCGGCCATCGCGAACGAAAAACACCTGCGATGAATTCGTTGTCGCATCGGTGATCACCGCTGCGCGCGGTACAAACATTCCCGTGCTGCTGCCGGGGAGCACAATCCGTGCCGTCGCAAACATACCCGGCTTCAAGGCCAAATCGGCATTGGCGAATTCGGCAATCACATTAAACGTTCGTGAATTCGGGTCAATCGCCGGACTGACCGCAGTGACCCGGCCGGTGAACTCGCGTCCGGGATAACCCGGAACCTTCGCCTCCACCACGCCGCCAATCTTCATCTGCGGCGCGTTTACTTCGGGCACTTGCAGCTCCAACTTGATGGGCGTGATGCGCAGTACCGTTGCAATCTTGTTTGCGAGGCCAACATACTGGCCCACCGCCACCGGACGTGCGCTGACGTAGCCGGTAAATGGCGCGCGGATCAACGTGTCATCCAAAGCTTTCTTCGCGAGAGCAGCCTGCGCGCGGATACCTTCGAGCGATGCCTGTGCGCCGGAGACTCCCTGGAAATTTTGGCGCGCGGCGTTCAATGTCGCTTCGTATTGTTGACGCGCGGAATTCCCTTGCGCGAGAGCGGTATCGGCTTGCGTGCGCGCTTTTTCGTACGCGCTGCGGGAGACGTCGCCGGTTTGAATCAGGTTCTCGTAGCGCTTGGCGTCGGCATCGGCCTGCTTGGCTTGCGCAGCGGCCGATTCGGCGGCGGCTTTTGCTCCCAGCACCTCGGGCACGGTGTTCGGATCGAACTGCTGGCCCTGCCCTAGTCCGATGCGCGATTGCGCTTGGCGCAGCGCGGCTTGCGCCTGTTGCTCAGCGGCCTGCGCCTGCTCCAACCGCAATTGCGGATCGCGGTCCTCGAGCTTCGCAATCACTTGCCCCTGTTTCACGAAATCGCCCACATCCACAGGCGTCTCAATCACCCGGCCAGCCGCTTGCGGAGCGACATCCGAAGCTTCTTTGGCGGCAAAACTACCTGTCACTTGGATCGCGGCCGAAACGGAGCGCTGCTCCACCTGCACCACAGCGACCACCGGGGCCGCCGACGAAACGGAACCCGCTGCCGGTGCGGACGCGTCCGGCGCGGCATCTTGTTTTTTGCCACATGCGGCAACCGTCAATGCGGCCACCAGCACAACTCCTACATATCGTTTGGACGCTTTGGGGATTCGCGTCTTGTTTAGTTCCATGTATCCGCTCTTTCTCCGACTAGTTTGTTTTTGCTTTTTCGTGCTTTGTTTTTAGATGCACACACGCCAGCGGCCGATGTAAGTCCGCCGAGCACAAATGTCACCAAATCCGCCACGGCCACGTCCTCGGAAACGGGGGGGCGCTTGGCCTGAAAAACATAACGGCCCATCGCGAAATGCACGATGGTTCCCATCATCATCATGACGGCCATCTGCGGATCGCACGCGCGGAAGCCGCCTTCTTCCTGTCGTAAAACAATGTAACGGCGGAGGAAATCACCGATAGGCAAGCCGAAGCGTTCATGAAATAGCCCGGCAAGCAAGTGGCCTTCCAGCCGCGCGTACATCAGCAGGCGGTGGAATGCGGGGTCCTGCCGGAACGATTTAATGGCGTTCCTAACGATACATTCGATCAATCCCGCATCATCGCGGAGCACGGTAAATTGCTGCAACTGCTCCAGAAGCTGCGGGGCGCCGCCTTGTTCCTTCGCGTCCAAGATAGCGTGGTAAAGGTCTTCCTTACTGGCAAAGTGACGGAAAACAATGGCTTCACTGACGCCAGCGGCGCTGGCGATGTCCTTCGTCTTCGTTCCCGCGAAACCCTTGCGCGCAAATACCTGAATGGCGACGTCGATCAACTGGCGGCGGCGGTCCTCCGCAGGCATCCGTGCGGTAGAGACGGCGTGAGTCTTGGCCACCGAATGCGGCTTGGCAGGTGGCGTTTTTTCGCGGGCGATCTTGGCGCGGGTGGGTGCGGCGTGCATAAGTAAGTGCTTACTCACAAGTGTATCACGCCCGCCCTGTAGTACGATAAAGCAAAATGCCGAATCTGATTGAATTCGAAAACGTCTCCGTCCAACGCGAAAGCACCATGGCGCTTCAGCATGTGACGTTTTCCATTGCCGAAGGTGAGCACGTTGCCATTCTGGGCCCCAATGGCTGCGGGAAATCGACGCTCATTAAAACCATTACGAGAGAATGCTACCCACGGTTCGCGGATGAGAGTAAAGTTCGCATGTGGGGCGACGAAATCTGGACGCTCTTCGACCTGCGCGCCACTTTAGGCATTGTTACCAATGATTTAGTGAACACCTGCACGCAGCCCTACCCCGTGATCGAAACGGTGCTGAGTGCGTTTTTCGGCTCGGTTGGTATCTGGCCGAATCATCGCGTAACTCCAGAAATGGAGAAGCGCGCCGACGAAGTCATTGAGTTTTTTGAGATTACCCATTTAAAGGACCGCCTGATGACGGAGCTCTCGAGCGGCGAAGCTCGGCGTGCCGTATTTGCCCGGGCACTGGCGCACAATCCCAAAGCACTGGTCCTCGATGAACCCAGCAACAGTTTGGATATCCGCGCGCAGGCCGAGGTCCGCGAAGCGGTTCGCAAACTGGCCCAAAACGGCATCAGCGTCGTTACGGTCACGCATTACCTTCCCGACATCATTCCGGAGATGAAGCGAGTGATCGCGATCAAGAAGGGCCGGGTCTACTTCGATGGACAAAAGGAAAAGCTCCTGACCTCGGAGAGGATGCAGGAGCTTTTCGAAATGCCGGTGAGCGTGGAGCGCACCGGCGAATACTACCGTTTGTCGTTAGATTCCTAACGCCAAATCTCAACGCCAGATTCTTAACGGCGTCCGCGGAAGCCACCACGGGGACCGCCAAATCCGCGTCCACCGCCGTAATAGCCGCGATAGACGAAACCGACGCTGGGGCCAAAGTAGCCTGGGTAACCCCAACCGCCCCAACGCGAACCATACAAGCCGCCGCCATAATACGGGCCGAACCAAGGGTTGGGGCCGTTCCCCTGTACGCGCGTTTGCAGACGAGGCTGATCGCTGGGCTGGTTGTAATCGCCAGGACCCACGGGCCGGAAGGCCTGCGGAGCACGCGTCGTATTGATCGCAATCGGCTGCTCCATGCGGAACGTCAGCACGGATTCCGGATAAATGATGGTCGGATTACCGCGCGTCAGAAGTACGCCGATCACGCTGGCTGCAGCACCGGCACCGGCACCAATCGCCGCGCCTTCCCCGCCCGCCGCAGCAGCGCCCACCAGAGCTCCGAGACCGGTGGTGGCTCCAATCGCCGTCGCGTCGCGGCCTACGGAGCCGGGACCTTCATGGCCAATCAATTGGGAGCGCAGCGGAATCTGCTGGCCATCAACCAAGGTGAGTTCGGTCAGTTCAATCCCCAGGCGCGAAGTGCCTTTGATGCGTCCGCCCTTCGCTACCTCGGCGACGCGTCCCGCGATGGTTTGGCCGCGGTCGGCGACCACTATCCCATCGACCACAATCGGCTTCACCAGTTGCGCTGTGAACGCGTCGCCAACCTGGTTGCGATCGGAGGAGAGCGGCTGATTCACGCGAATGGTGAAGAACGTACCCGCAGCAATGTTCAACTGTGCCGGAGCCGGCGCGGGTGGAGGACCCATCGGCTGATTCATTTGCGGCATGCGTCCACGGGGGTTAGCGGGCGGCGGCCCCGCGGGTCCCATGGGTCCGCGGCGCTGTGCGTAATCGGGCGGTGGCGGCGCGCCATTTTGCGCAAAGTCCCCCGGTTCTCCCTGCGGACCGGGCTGACCCATGCGGCGCCACCCGCCATCCGCGCTATCGGGTGGAGGAGGAAAAGTATTCTGAGCAATGTCGTTTTGATCCGCGTCGCTTTGATCTGCCTCGTTCTGCGCCAAATCCGCGGCGTCGTCCCGCACTCCGCCTTGCGGTGCAGCTTCTCCCAAACGCCGCCAACCGCCGGAGTCTTCCGCAGGCGCGCCGTTGGGGTTCTGCGCGAAGACGAGTGGAGCCTGAAGCAGACTCGCGAGACCGAGCAGGCCTAGCAGCGTAAATCTCGTTCTTGGTTTCATAAAGGGTCTCTTTCATATTTTCTATCGCACGCAAAATACCAAACGTAAGTCCTTGACACCAAAGAACTCCTAGTCCGTTGCCGTGATTCAAAACCACCGTGGCGGTGGTTTTGGGCCACCTGCCGGAAGCATTGAAAAGGCTCAGGAAACGGGGAACCGTCCAGAAGCATTGAAGTCTTGAAAAAGCGGCTTTTGAGCACTAGGCCTCGGAACTGATTCGGAGTCCAAAGTCCCGGCATATTTGATAAACTTAAAGTGAAGTTGTTGTAATGTCTTCATCCTCTCAACGAGTCGTTTTCCTCGACTGGATGCGCGGTGTGGCCGCCATCATCATGTTGCAAGGGCACACGTTCGATGCCTTTGCCAGCCCCGAGACACGGCAAGGTTCGGCTTACATCTTTTCGCAATTCTTTGGAGGCGAAGCAGCGGCGATATTCTTGCTGCTGACGGGTGTGACCTACGGCCTCGGCATGAACCGGCGCCAGCACTTGCCTCCGGCGCAGCGCGTGATCGCGGCATTGAAGCGCGCGCGGTATCTGTTCGTGTTGGCCGTATTGTTCCGCTTGCAGAGCTGGCTATTTTCCATGCCGCACAGCGATTGGCACAGCTTGCTCAAAGTGGACGTGCTGAATCTGATGGGCACAATGGCGGCGATGCTTTCCGTCCTCGCATTATTCGAAGGCGTGCGGCGCATTCGCTGGGCGGTGTTAATTGGAGCGTTGATTGCCGCGTTCTCTCCCCTCGTTTCCGGCCTCGACTTATCCGCTATGCCGGTTTGGTTACGCGACTACATCGTTCCGGGCGCCATTAATTTTGGTATTTTTCCATGGGGAGCGTTTCTGGCGTTTGGCGTGGCGGTAGGCAGCATGATCCCGCTGGTGGAGCGTGGCGCGTGGAACCGGGTGATGCAGTGGTCGGCTCTCTGCGGCTTCGGGCTGCTGTTAGGCGGACAGTATTTTTCAAACCTTCCCTTCTCGCTGTATTCAAATGCCGATTTCTGGCTCAACAGTCCCGCGCTAATCTCCTGCAAGCTGGGCATCGCACTGCTGTTGGGCGCGGGCGCATTTCTTTGGACGGAATTCGGCAGCCTGGGTTGGAGCTGGGTGCAGCAACTGGGCACGACGTCTCTCGTCGTTTACTGGGTGCATGTGGAGCTTGTCTATGGAAACTGGTTCAAGAGTTTCCAGGGACGCTTGACCACCGGCCAGTGCCTGCTTTTCGCCGCTTGCCTCATCCCTGCAATGGTTGCGCTCAGTGTTGCGGTGAAGCGCTTGCAATGGGGCCAAATGCTGCGCAAAATCGGCATTCCGATTCCCGGCAAGCCGGTTCCTGTGCAGAGCATTCTCACCACCGAGAACGGCACGGAACGCCCGCGCCGCATCGCCGGGCTGTAATCCAACCAGCGAAATCAGGGCGTCGCGCGTTGCCGCACCGTTATTTCGAAATCTTGCACGAGAAGTTCGCCGGATCGTCTTGGCTTCCCTTCCCGTTGTAGACGGCGATTTTTGGGTACGCGCACACCAACACCTTGCGGTCGGGAGTACCGTTGGCGCGGTGCTGCGCGACCAGCTGCTCGGGCGCTTTGTTCGTCGCACGCCACTCGTCCAACATGCGGACGCTATCGATATCAAACGTGCTGGGACCGTTACCACCCGGACAGTGCCCCATACCCGGAACCATGAACAGCCGCACGGAATTCTTCGCTTTGCCGCCCATCGTTTTCACCACGGCGTTGTAGTAGTCGTAGTTGGTGGAGGGCGCGATGGCTCCGTCATTCCAACCGCCGAGCAGCAGCAATTTGCCGCCATGGCCAAGGAACTTGGAGAGATTCGGATTGTTTGCATTGATGATGGAAACGTCCGGCGCATCAGCCAAGGCGACGTCGCCATCGAAGTTCACCGGCCGCGTTTTGTGATCCCAGTTCGGATCTTTGAAGACCAGATAACGGAAGAATTCGACAGAATACGGGAACGGCGCCGCGCCGCCCATCTGGTTCCAGCCGAGCTCGCTACCGGGCATCAGCGGGCCGATGATGTACTCACCGGTACGGGAGTTCCGCACCGGCGCGTAGATTTTCCGCGCGGTTTCTACCTGCGCCTGCGTGAGGCAATCGGCGCCATCGCCATTCTTGCAGGCGATCACGGCGGGATCGAATTTGCACTTAATGGGATCCTGGATCAAGCCATCTGCCGCACCGTCTTTCGCATCGCAGGCCGCAAGCGCGGCTTTGTTGATGATGGCGAACTTCGACTGCGGAATCACGCTGGCTTCGTCCTTATGCATCGCCTGCCACACCGACATCTGTCCGAGGACGTGATGCGTTGAGTGCGTGTCCAGGCCCCCCACCATCGCGATATCGAGATCTTCGGGATAGCGCTGCACTTCGGTGATTGCGGTGCGTCCGCCGCCGCCGCATTCATTCATTAGCGACAGCGACTGCGGCTTCTCATAGAACGTTTTAATAAGGATCTTCGCGTCCGCAACGGTTTCGTGTCCCGCGCGCTCGGCGAAATCCTTCAACTTTTCAGGATGGCCAAGAGCGAAGCTTGCGCTGCCGCCTTCGTGGCCGTTATCCGAAGTAGCCGTGGCCGCGCCGGTGCGGAGAATGTTCGCAAGGCCGTTGTAATTCACCATGCCGAGAAACACACCGCCCGCGGTGGGTTGCAGGCGTCCGTTCCAATTGTTGAGCGGCAGCCAGAATTCGGCTTTGATATTAGAGTCGCTGGAGGGTTTGATCGTCGCGGTGACGCGGCAAAAGGCCGGAAGATCATCCACTTTCGGCGTGGGTCCGCCAAAGGGAGCGACATTGGCGGGCGGTGGAGGAACAACAAACTTTCCGGCATCCACTCGCTGGGCAGAAGTGATGGTCGCATTCGGCAAAGCCGAAGACGCGAGGCTTTCACAAGTGGCGGCGGCCGCGGGGAGCGTTGCGAGCGCGAAGAAAGCCACCGGAGTCAGTAGATTGTATCGATTCCGCATAGACCAAACACCTCCATGGCATTTTATCCCACGGCGATTCACGAGTGTTACTCTTTGACCAGGACACTCTTTGATCAGGATGCTGTTCCGGCTGCAAAGTCGCCCGCTTGCGCCCCGCAGAAAGTGGGCTCTGTTCGCCGCCATCCCGGCTATTCTTACTGTGGCGTTGGTAAGCGCCTACGCGCAGCGTCCGTTCCGCGAGTATCCGGGCATGGAGTACAACACATTCCCTCTTCCCGCCGATTACCAGCGCCCTGCCGAGTACACATTCGCCAGGCTGATGTATCCGAACATTCGCGGCGGCTTTGGCGGATTCGGCGATTGGCGCAAGGGCGGCACCATGTGGTCGCAGGATTACCCGCGTGCCGACCGCCACTTCTTGCGTGCGGTGCGAAGGCTGACCCGCATTGATGCAAAGTCCGTTGAGCAGCCCATCAATCTGGACGACGATGATGATGTCTTCAACTGGCCTTGGCTTTACGCCGTGCAGGTTGGCCGAATGGATTTGACCCCGGCGCAGGCCGCGAAGCTGCGCGATTACCTCGACCGGGGCGGCTTCTTCATGACGGACGATTTCTGGGGCGATACACAGTGGCAGATTTTCGCGCGTAGTATGTCTCGCGTGTATTCGGACCGCCCCATTGTGGAGTTGGACGATTCGTCGCCGATTCTACATTCGATCTACGATTTGAAGGATCGCTATCAGGTGCCCGGCGCGCGCTACATCTACACGGGCGACACCGAGAAGTGCGATAACTGCCCTCCGCATTGGAGGGCGATCTATGATGATAAAGGCCGCGTCGTGGCGACGATGACGTTTGACTCGGATTTGGGCGATTCCTGGGAATGGGCCGACGATCCGCGCTACGAGGAACGGTTTTCCGCGCTGGGAATCCGGATTGCCATCAACTACATCGCGTATGCGATGACGCACTGAACTCGTTTGAAGGAGTACACATGGCAGAAGGAATCACGCCGCATCTGTGGTTTGACAAGCACGCAAAGGAAGCCGCGGAACTCTACGCATCGCTGTTTCCGGATTCGGCGATCACCAGCGTGAAGACGCTGCGCGACACTCCCTCCGGCGATTGCGACATCGTTTCTTTCCGCCTTGCCGGCCAGTCGTTCATGGCCATCGGGGCTGGGCCCCTCTTCCCGTTCAATCCGTCTGTGTCGTTCCTCTTGAACTTCGATCCTTCCAAAGATCCCGCGGCACGGGAACATTTGGATGCCACATGGCAGGTGCTATCGCAGGGCGGCACAGTGTTGATGCCGCTCGGCGCGTATCCCTTCAGCCCTCACTATGGCTGGCTGCAGGACTGCTTCGGCATGTCCTGGCAATTGATCTTGACCAATCCGATTGGCGAGGAACGGCCGTTCATTACCCCTTCGCTTCTGTTCACCGGTGATGTAGCTGGCCGCGCTGAAGAGGCTATTGATTTTTATTGCACCGTCTTCAACGGAGATCCTTCGGCTGCGGCGCGAAGAGGAACGACGGCTCGATATCCTAAAGGAATGGAGCCCGACAAAGAAGGCACGTTAATGTTCGCGGACTTCCAGGCGCGCGGCACTTGGTTTGCCGCAATGGATAGCGCCCACCCGCATGGCTTCGAGTTCAATGAGGCGATATCGTTCATTGTTTCCTGCAAGACGCAGGAGGAGATCGATTATTACTGGGAGGGGCTGGCGGCCAATCCTAACGCCGGGCAGTGCGGCTGGCTGAAAGACAAGTTTGGTTTGTCTTGGCAGATCACGCCTGCGGTTATGGGAGAGATGATGTCGAAGGGAACGCCGGAACAGATGGCCAGGGTCACCAAGGCGTTCCTACCCATGAAAAAGTTCGATATTGCGGCGCTGCAGCGGGCGTTCGACGGAGCTTAGAGCTCCACCGAACGCTTTTCCTGGTTACTTCTTTTCCTTCGCGGCCTTCTCGCGCTCCATCTTTTCTCTTGCGGCCTTGCGGTCTGCCTCATCCTTTATCTTTTCGGCGGCGGCGCGGTCGCGAACTTTTTGTGCGGCGGCTTCGGCTTCGATTTCGTCAGGATCGGTGAGGTCTTCGCGAGGCATGTAGACGCCCGCCATGCGGAGTCTGATCTCCATCGGTTCCTGGGTGTTGTTCTTCCAGAACCAACCGTGGATTCCTTCAAACGGAGCAATCAGAGACCCGTGTGACTCCGACGCGTTGCCCGCTTTGTAGCTGACTGCGTTGCCTGGATCTTTGTCCGGCTCGCCATGGAAATCGTATTCCCAAACACCCGGCGAGGTCCATGAATAAACCAGCACTTCGCCTTCCTTCATGTGGACCTTGTATTCGTAGTCCATGCCGGGAAACAACGTGAGGCTGATGCGATCCGTGCGAAAGCCCTCCGTGTAGGAATGCGCGGCTGTGGTGGCGCCGACGCCACCTGCGCCCATCTTGGTCAGGCCGGTGGCTTTGCCAAAGCCCGTGGGATCGATCTGATACTCGGCGGGAAGCACAAAGCCAAAAGCGATGACGAGCGCCGCCACCAAGGCTACGAGTACACGAATCAGCAAGCCTTTGCGCGATGGCAGGGCGATAGAGGTTCCTGTTTGAGGATTCATCCGCGGGTACCGTCCTTCACTACTTCCTGAGCCGCGGGTTTCGGCGCGGGGCCATTCTTCTGCTCGTTGTAAAAGCCACCCAGCTGGTAGGCCATCAGCAGGAATCCGGCCGTCATAATCGCGACGTTGGCGACGACGGCGTGCTTGACGAAATCCGAAGTGCGGCGCCACATGGTCATAAAGAACAGAATCACCGAGAGCGCGATCAACTGGCCGAACTCCACTCCAAGGTTGAAGGAGAGCATGTTGCCCACCAACCCTTCCTTCGACAGGCTCAATTCCTGCAGCTTCGTCGCGAGCCCAAAGCCATGAAACAGACCGAACATCAGCACCGTCGCTTTTGTGTTGGGCTGGAAGCCGAACAGAGTGCGGAAACCATCCAGATTATCGAAGGCTTTGTAGACCACCGACAGACCAATGATCGCGTCGACGATAAACGGATTCAGATGGACACCCGTCAGCACGCCTGTCAACAGGGTGATGCTGTGCCCAATAGCGAAGCAGGTGACGTAGACCGCAACGTCCTTCATCCGGTAAAGGAAAAAGATAACGCCGAGCAGGAACAGCAGATGGTCATAACCGGTCACCATATGCTTGGCTCCCAGGTAGACGAACGGAATGATCTGCGCTCCCGCGTTTTGCTTCAGAAACTCGGCGTCCTTAGCGGCAACGTTGTGCGCCAGCGCCGGAATGCAGGATGCCAGGAGTGAAAAAAATAGAATCTTGAAAGCTCGCACGTTGTCATTATAAGGGGCACACACGAAAAGAGAAGAACAAAGGCAGCCGCAACCCGCATGCGCAGGTCGAATCGGCGCTCAAAACTGCAGAGGATCGCTCACCGCCGAAATAGATATGTACTTGATTTAAAGCGCCATATGCCGTCACTGACACAGTCACTGACCACAGGTGACCCAATACATTGAGGAAACCGCCAAAACCAACGGTATGCTGGCGGGGTACATAGAAGTCAGCAGCCGCGTAAGCGTTCCCTTGGCCGCGTTCTGCTCTCTCACTTTGGCAAATCAGACTTGGCAAATCCCACATGAAACAATTTTTATCTATCCTGTTCTTCGCGTGTGCAATGACGCAGGCACAGGTACCCGTTCCAGCCACCGTTTCGGGACACGTTTTGGACCCAACCAAGATGGCCGTTCCCCGCGCCACCGTCCGAGCGACGGACGCTCTTGGACGGACCAAAGCGGAGACGCAGGCCGATGATAACGGCGCCTACCGGCTGCAAGTGGATTCAGGCGGTACATACTCCTTCGTGGTCACATCCGAAGGATTTGAACCGGTGGCATCTGACATTCGGCAGGTGACCGCGGACCTCGAAAACTTCGACCTGAGTTTCGGAAGCCTGCAATCGGCAACTGAGGTTTTGACGGTCACCGAACGCATCATCGAGCCGATGGTGGACCAGCGCGATCAGGAAATCTTCAAGCGTACGTTATTCACGCGCGACGACCAGGTGTTTCAGACACTCGGTGCTGGTCTCAGTCTGGGACAGCACGCCGGAGGCGGCAAGTCTTTGGAGGTTCGCCGATTCGGCTTCAACCTCGATCACGGCGGCACGGGCGGCGGGCTGCGTGTTTTGGTGGACGACATCCTGCAAAACACGGTTTCCGGTGGACACGCTCATGGATACTTGGGCAATCTGAAGGCGCTGACGCCGGAGCTGGTGTCTGATGTATCCCTGATTAACGGTCCCTTCAATGCTGCCTACGGCGACTTTAGCGGCCTCGGCGTGGTCAACGTCAAGCTCCGCGATGACATGCCGGATAAGGTTACGGCGCGCGCCCAGTTTGGTCAATACAACACCAGACGGCTCTTTGGAGCGTACAGCCCAACCTGGGAGAAGACCTCGGCATTCCTTGCGTATGAGTACTCCTATTCGGATGGGCCGTTTACGAGGCCGCTCGAATATCTACGAAACAATATTACCGGCAACTGGTTGCGGAAGCTGACGCCGACGCAAACGCTCTCCTTCCGGTTGTTCGCAAACACAAACGATTCCTATGCGGCCGGCCAGGTGCCTGTTGACCAAATTGAAGCGAGGCGGATAGGGCGTTTCGACGTGATTGACCCGAGTGACGGAAACGTAGTCCGTTCGGGTACCATCGCTGGATACTACGCAAACGAACGGAAGGACGGTTCCCAATTCCGCGTGAACGGTATGTTGAACCGCATGCTGTTCGACCTCTACTCCAATTTCACCTTCTTTTTGAATGATCCCATCCACGGCGACGGCTTCGGCCAACACGATTCCCGCCTGCAGGAATCCGTGAATGCGCAATACATCAAGCCGCACTCCCGCGGTCAATTCTTCGGAACGTTTACCGGCGGGGTGAACTACCTGGATAACCAAATTAATCTGAAGATGTTTGGCCGCCAGGGGCGAGTTCCCACGGATCTCCGAACTTCGGCTCAGGTGCGCGTGGCCAATCCTGGCTTCTATGGGCAGGAAAATATCATCTTCGGCGGCGGCAAATATCGTATTGATCTTGGACTTCGCTATGACGAATTCGCGTTCCGCGTGCAGGATCGATTGGGATCCTCACCCTTCAACGCCCGGAATCGCGGCGTCTGGCAGCCGAAGGTCGGGCTCTCTTACACGCCGAGTCCTGACATTCCACTGACGCTCTACGCCAACTACGGGCGCGCCATCACCAGTACGAACGCACGCGCACTGATCGCGGACCCGCTAAGCGTTCTGACAGCAACTACGGATTTCTATCAGTTCGGCACGTCCCACAACAAGGGCCGCTACTCCGTTGCCAGCAGTTTCTTTTGGATCGACCGTGCAAACGAGATGATCTACGCAGCCGACGACGGATCGAACGAGTTTGTCGGGCCCAGTCGCAGCTACGGCTTCGAGCTAAAGAGTTCCGTCCAAATCAACCGGTATCTATCCTGGAACGGCAGCATCACCAAGGTGCTCAACGCCTTCTATCGGGACACGTCGCCGCGCAACTACATCGACCGTGCTCCGCACTTCACGGCTTACACCTCGCTGACGTTGACCGACTGGAAGCGCTGGAGCGGATCTCTCCGCATGCGCTCCATTAACCACTACATCGTCAATGGCGATGAGGCGCGATCGGTGGTCTCCGGCCACACGGTGTTCGATGTCAGCATTTCCCGCAACATCAACCGGTGGTTCGACGTGAACTTCGCCATGGACAATATGCTCAACAAATCGTTTTTTGAAACGTTTGAGCGTTATACATCTCAACTGCGCGGGGAGGCTCCTATGGAAAGGGTTCACGGCACTCCCGGCTATCCGCGCACCATTATGGGCGGTATTACCATCCGGCTGTTCCCCAAAGCACAATAGCAGACCGGCCGGTTGGCCAAGTCCGCTATTGTTTCCACTATTGGAATTCGGCGCTAGAACGTGTACGCCACAGAAGCCTGATACGTCCGCGGCGCCACGAAGTGTGTTCCGCTAAACGTGGACAAGAAGTTGTACAGCGCAACTTTGTTGGTTAGATTCGTAACCGTAAAACGGACCGCGATCTTGTACCGCTCGGCCTTCATCAGGTTGTCAGTACCAACCGCCAGATCCAACATATTGCGGGGTTTCACGCGGTCCGGATTCAGATCCGCGTTGCCCGTTCCAGCCGCGGGCAGCGTCAATAGCGTGGACGTTACCGCATTCGAGCATGTGCGCAGCGGAGACTGCAACGTGGCCGCAGCGCCTCCGCAGGCAAGGCCGATGGTTACCTGCTGCGCCGGGGTTAGCGTCAGCGCGGCAGCGGAGTCCGGCACACCCGTCACAGCCAATCCGCTATCGTAGCGCCAGATGAACGAGGTCCACGGGCCGTCTTTTTTGTACTGATAACGAAGGTTCACTGTCTGCTGATAGGCCTGATCGTGATCGATGCGGAACACGCCGTTGACCGAACCAATTCCCTGGAATATCAAACCTCCCGTAGCCGGCGGGAAGTAACGGGCGCGCGAGTGCCCAAACGTCATGGTTGCCTGGAAACCGCGAATCGGGATCGTGCTGACGCGTCCCGTGAAGCCATCCACTTTGGACTTGTTCCATGCGATCGGAAACGTGATGGGCGTATTGAAGAGAACGTCGAAATCATAGCCGTTGGTCGTGAACTTCCAAAAGTAGTCGCCATCCACTACCATGTAGCGGGTCACTCGCTGCTGGAAGCCGGCATTGAACTGATTACGGCCACCCGGTGAAACCGGGAGAGCAGCCTTCGCTCCAAACACGTTGCCCGCGAGTCCACCGACGCCCGTGGCGCTCGAAAGCAGCAGGTTCTCATTAAACGGCGTCTCGAACGTCCGCGAATAGGCCAGCCGCAGCACGGTGTCGGTGGGATGAACGTGATAGGAGGTGCCAATACGAGGCTGGATGCTGTTCTTCGAAACCAGACCGTTGTATTGGTCATCGCGCACGCCGATATTCACCGTGAAGTCGTGGAGCTTGATATCGTCGCTGGCGTAGAAGGCAAACTGATTGATGGAATCAGAGCCATGGAAGGCAAAGGGTGAACCGCCGCGCGTCAGATCATAGGGGATCAGGCCGGGCGAGCGGGTGAAGTCAAATGTGGGGCTGGTCACTCCAAGGTAGAAGTTCTCCATCAAACGCGTCTGCTGCACCTGAATACCAACCTTGACGTTGTGCGCTTTCCGGGTGGTGGCGACATCCGCTTTCACCCCGTAGTTGGTGAGAAAGCGGTCCTGCGATGAAGTGATCGGCGTATCACTAAATGGATTGCGGCTTGCGTAATAGTTCACTTGATCGCGCCGCGCAAATGGATTGATGGTCAGCAGCGTTGTGTTGCCGATGGTGCGCTGATAGCCAGGCGCGATGTTCCACGTCATGATGCGCTGCTTCTGATCCTGCGCGAGCTGATCGTAACTATTCGGGACCTGGAACCAATTGCGCGCCAGGAATAGATTCAAATGGAACGAATCCCGAGCCCCGCGCAGCCAGTCGATGCGGTCGAACACGCTTTCGCTATTGCCGATATCGTGCAAAGGCAAGAACTCCGGCGTATCCAAAAAATGTCCCGTGCGGAGCCCGTTTAACGCCATGAAGTTGCCGAATTTCGGCGTGCCCATGCCAAGCGTTGCAGCTCCGGTATAGCTTCCAAACGAGCCCCATCCGGTTTCGATACTTCCGAAAGGCTTCGCGACACCCAAGCCTGATTTCGTCACTGCAGCCACCACAAGGCTCGATTTATCGCCATACTGCGCGTCTGGAGCGCCCGTGACCAACTGCATGCTTTGAATCGCGTTGGCTGGCAACTGCGTGGAGAAAACCTTGCTCTGCTGATCGCTGATCGGCTGGCCATCCACCACAAAGCTCACTTGCGCGTGATCGCCCAAGGGGTGGAAGAAGCCATTGGCATCGGCAGCGGTTCCGCCGGTACTGTTGTTGATGATGCCGTTCAAGCTCGCGTCGAAACGTGGCATCTTCATGAACGAGGAAGAGTCCGCATCGACATGCGCCACGGGATCGGAATCGATCAAAGGCGCCGCCGCGGTCACATCCACGCTACTGGCCACCGATCCCATTCTTAGCGTGTAAGCAACACCGATCGGCTGCGATCCGCGCACTTCCAGCGGTTCGCTCAAGGACGAAAAGCCCGGCGCGGTGATCACCAATTCATACATCGCTGGCGGGACGTTGTTGAAGCGAAAATTCCCGGTATCATCCGTTTCCGATTTCTGACTGTAGCCGGTAAGCGAGTTTCGAATCTCGGCTTGTGCCTTCGGAACCACCATATCCGACGGATCATGTACCGTACCAACCACGGTTCCACTACTGATCGATTGGGCATGAATGGCGTATGACGAACTGACAATAAACAGAGCGGCTAAGAGGAATAGTTTGCGCGACATGGCAGTCTCACTTCCTGAAATGCAAAGAGCAATTCACTAACCAACACAAGTGCTGATAAAGTGCTCTATACCTTAGCGATGCATTCCCAGTCGGAATGGTTACTCATCAGCCGCAGAAACCCTCCGCTTCGTGCCACAGAACATTTCTGGGTCTTTTTGCGCTACCCGAATCCAGGCGGATAGCGTTAGATGGCACAACTCCATTTACGAAGCAACAATCCTTAGAAGCACTTGCGGATGGACTACCAGGTGCATGACACCTGTTGGGGAGGTGTCATCATGACAACGTTCAAGCACATCCTGTTCCCTGTCGATTTTTCCGACCGCTGCAACGGAGCGATTCCGTTTGTCGAAAACATGGCCCATAAATGCGGTGCCAAAGTAACTTTGCTGGCCATAGCGCACCCTGTTTACGCGGGCGGCCTGGCGGGCGCAGCCGTGGTCGCTCCGCAAGAAATACTCTCCGCGGTAAAGATGCAGCTCGATAACCATTTCGCAAATTCATTCACGCAAATACACGTCGAGCGTGTCGCGGATATGGGGGAACCGGCCCAGGTAATCACCGGTTATGCCATGGCCCATGATGTGGACCTTGTGATGATGCCGACGCATGGCTACGGCCCTTTCCGGCAGTTATTGTTGGGCTCCACCACCGCAAAGGTGCTGCATGACCTTGGCCGTCCTGTGTGGACAACCGCGCACAAGGGCGATGCGCCGGATCGCGCCCACCTGGAGCCGCAAAAGCTGCTCTGCGCGATCGATGGCTCACTACAAAGCGCGGCAGTGATGCAATCCGCCGATTTGCTCGCCAAACAGTTGGGCGCGTCCCTGCGTCTGGTTCACGTTGTTCCCGGCATTGAGGCATGGCCTGAACGCCAGATGGACATGGAACTAGAAGAAGAGATGCGTCAGGCGGCTAAAGAAAACATCGAAAGCATGGCCGCATCGCTGGGTATCGACGCGCCGGTATGCATCCGCGTGGGAACGGTTGCCGACGGCGTGGCCGACGAGGTAACCCGGCACGGCACGGATCTTCTGCTGCTTGGGCGTGGCAAGATGCAAGACACTTTGGGACGTCTGCGAACGCACGCGTATGGTATCATCCGGCTTTCGCCCTGTCCCGTAATCAGTTTCTAAGAGCTTCCCGACGGGTAACTGGAAGTGACGGCACCGGAAATGCCGCACATTGAATAGAGAGAACCCGTGCAACCCGTTACCCCAGGCTCCGCCCCGTCAGGTTCGAGCAAGAAACCGACGGAAACACGCCGCTGGCTAAAGCGGCGTGTTCCAAAAGAACTGCTTTACCGGCTGGCTCCCCCGAAACCCAAAAGGGTGCGGCTCGGGGTACTTGAGTTGGAGGACCGCATCCGCTCTGTGATTCGCGGATGGTGGGCATGGCTCGCCCTGGGGCTTTTCTTCTACTGGGGACAGTGGTGGGTTCCCGCGCTGGTTGTTGGTGCGGTGTCGTTCATTCTCTATCACACGTCTTCCAACACCCACGCTGCGATATACCCGCTGGAGACGGAGCTCAACATTCAGTCGAAGCGCTTCCGTACGACGCTGGCCGGCGTTACTGGGGCTCCCGTAATGGGCGGCAACGCCGTGACCATCTACAACAACGGCGACCAGTTTTATCCCGCGATGCTCGATGCAATCGACGCCGCGACCGCATCCGTGACGATGGAGCAGTACATCTTCTGGGACGGCCAAGTGGGCCGCCGTTTCGCGGAAGCCTTCGCGCAGAAAGCGCGCCAAGGCGTGCCGGTGAAACTCTTATTGGATGCCATCGGATCGGCAACTCTCGGCCGTGAACTTTACAGGATCCTTGAAGCCGGCGGGGTTCAATTAGCGTGGTTTCATCCCATCCACTGGTACACCTTGCATCGAGCCAACAACCGGAATCACCGGAAGTCTCTCGTCGTGGACGGCAAATTCGCCTTCACGGGCGGAGCGGGAATCGCGGATCACTGGCTCGGATGCGCGGAGAGCCCCGCCGAGTGGCGTGACGTTCAGATATGTGTCCACGGCCCCGCCGCGCGCGCCATGCAATCGGGATTCGCGCAGAACTGGCTGGAAACCACCGGCGAAATTATCGGCGGCGAAAGTTACTTTCCCGAGTCGCACGTTGTCGGGCGAGTAGAGGCGCAAACAATTCTGAGTTCCCCCATCACCGGCACCGGCGCCGCGGGGACCATGTATATGGTGGCGCTTCAGTGTGCGCGCAAGGAACTTTTCATCGCGAATCCCTATTTCATTCCTGACTCGCGATTGATCCAAATCCTGGCCGGCGTCCATAAGCGCGGTGTGACCATCCGCCTGATGGTGGCGGGCCCGCACACCGATACTTGGTGGGCAAGACAAAACAGTGTGCGCCATTACGGGCAGTTGATCAAAGCGGGCGTGGAGATTTACGAATATCAGCTGACGATGTTGCACCAAAAGACGATGATCGTGGATGGCCTGTGGGCCACCGTTGGAACGACAAATTTCGACAACCGCTCGTTTGCTATGAATGAAGAGACGAATGTCTGCCTGCACGACGCCGGATTGGTCGCTCAATTGCGTGAGGATTTCATGCAAGACCTGCAACGGTGCGGCCGCCTCAATTTCGAAGATTGGCGCGGACGCGGATTGCGCCAGCGGGCGAAGGAGTGGTGTGCGTCTCTGGTGGAAGACCAGATGTAGCCAGCGGCCAAAGGCCAATAGAGAATATGCAACGGCAGCAATTTAGATTCGCAACCTACAACATCCACAAAGGCCGTGGCATGGACGGTCGCGTCCGCATTGAACGTATCGCCGACGTCCTTGAAGAGATCAACGCCGACGTCATCGCTCTGCAGGAAGTGGTGAACCATGACGATCGCGATAAAGAAGAGCATCAGGCTTGCTATCTGGCGGACAGGCTCGGTTACCACTGGACGGTGGGCGAAACACGCCGTCATCGCGGCGGCGTTTACGGAAACGTCACTTTGAGCGGGTGGAACTTTGAAGCGTCACGGCACGTAAATCTGAGCGTACCCAATCGTGAGCCGCGTGGAGCTTTGCGCACCGACATTCAAGTGGGTTCGCATCTACTGCACATCTTCAATGTGCATCTGGGAACGGCAGTGCGCGAGCGCGTACAGCAAGCCCATTTGATCGACCGGCACCTGCTTCAGGCGCTCGATATTTCCGGCCATCGCGTGGTCTTGGGTGATTTTAACGACTGGAATCACGGCCTTGTGACGCGAAAGCTTTCGGCGGAGTTCCACTTGAACGACATTTGCGACCATGTGAAGCGGACGCGTGCCTACCCTGCTCTACTGCCGCTCCTTCACCTGGATCACATCTATTTGGATCAACACTTCCGTATCGAAAGCGCGTTCTTCCACCGCACCCGCAAATCGCTGATTGCGTCCGATCACCTGCCACTGGTGACCGATGTGGCGATCGCACCGCACCAGTAGCGCCGATCCACTAGCTCTTCTTCCGAAGCTCCACCATCTTGGGCTCATGCCCGCGCTTGAAAATGAGGATATTCCGCCGGTAATGGATCACAACAGTGCCGTGCTGATTGAAACCGGTGGTCTTCACCTCAATCAACCCCATGTTCGGCCGCGATTTCGATTCGCGCATCGAGAGAATTTCACTCTCGGAGTAAATCGTGTCGCCGGCGAATACAGGTGCGGGCAAACGTACTTCATCCCAACCGAGGTTCACGCCGAACTGCGAAATATCGCCCGAGGACTGCCCCGTGACCAGCGCCATGACGAACGTAGAGTTCATCAGCGGCTTGCCAAACTCGGTCTGCGCCGAATAGTGAACGTCAAAGTGAATCGGATTGGAATTTTGGCTCAGCAGCGTAAACCACGTATTGTCCACATCGCTCAACGTGCGCCCCAGGGGATGGCGAATGACCATTCCCACCTGGAAATCTTCATAACAACGGCCCATAGTACTGGTCTCCTTATTCGCCGGCTTCGGCAATACCTAGCTCGGCAAGAATTTCTTTCGTATGCTCTCCCAGATCAGGCACGCGGCCCATGCGAGGCGCAATGCCCGCGATGTTGTGCGGCGGTAGCAGCGCCGGCAGTGGCCCGTTCGACGAATCGATTTCCACCCAGCGCTCCCGCGCCGCCAGTTGCGGATGCTTCGCCACCGCGGTTACATCATTCACAACCGCGTTGGCGATCTCAGCTTCCTCCAGACGAGCCACGATGTCCATCACCTTTTGTGCCGCAAAGATCTTTTCAATCAGCGGTTCCAGTACGTCGCGATTCTTCAACCGGTCCGAGTTCGTCGCAAAGCGGGGATCATCCGCAATGGAAACGTCCTGCAGCACGGTGTCGCACAGTCTCCGCCATTCGCGCTGGTTCTGAATCGCGAAGTTGACCGAGCCATCGCCGCATTTGTAAGCACCATAGGGAACAATGCCGTTGTGCCGGATGCCAACGCGCGCGGGCACGCGGCCCGCTCCCAGCCACATGTACAGCGCGGGCATGGACCATTCCGTCAGGCATTCCAACATCGAGATATCAATACGATCCCCTTTGCCCGTTTGCATGCGATGAAACAGCGCCGCCATGATCGAAGAATACGCATAGAAGCCCGATGCTATATCGGCAATCGAAATACCGACCTTGGCCGCAGCTTGCGCATTCCCCGTCAAGCTGACGACCCCCGACTCCGCCTGCACCAGCAAATCGTACGCCTTCTTATCGCGATACGGACCATCCGGTCCGTAGCCCGAAATTCCGCACCAGATCAAGCGAGGATGCTTTTCTTTAAGATCGTCGTATCCGAAACCGAGCCGCTCCACTGCGCCTGGCGCCAGATTCTGCACAAAGACGTCGGCGGTTTCGAGCAGTTTGCCGAGAACGCCGCGTTCACGGGGCTGTTTTAAATCGAGCGCAACGCTGCGCTTGCCTCGATTGAGCCACGCGAAATGGCCCGACATGCCATGCAGATCGTGATCGTAGTCACGGGCGAAATCGCCTCCGTCGGGACGCTCAATCTTAATCACATCCGCTCCCAGATCGGAGAACTGGCGAGTGCAGAACGGAACGGAAACGGCCTGCTCGATCGCTACGACGCGAAGGCCCTCAAACGGTAGAGACGGTGGTACAGACATGAATTAAAACGATCGCGGCATGCCTAGGACATGCTCGCCCAAATACGAGAGGATCAGGTTCGTGGATATGGGTGCCACCTGGTAGAGGCGTGTTTCGCGGAACTTGCGCTCCACGTCGTACTCCGCGGCAAAGCCGAACCCGCCGTGTGTTTGCAAGCAGACGTTTGCAGCCTCCCAAGACGAGTCCGCGGCCAGCATCTTCGCCATGTTCGCCTCAGTTCCGCACGGTTCATGCGCTTCAAACAAGCGAGCGGCCTCGTAGCGCATCAGGTCGGCAGCACGAATATTCGCATAAGCCTTGGCGATGGGAAATTGGACGCCCTGATTCTGGCCGATGGGCCGGTCGAACACGATTCGTTCGTTCGCATACTTGGTGGCACGCTCAATGAACCAGAAGCCGTCACCCACACACTCCGCGGCAATCAAAATGCGTTCCGCATTCATGCCATCCAGAATGTATCGGAATCCTTTCCCTTCTTCGCCAATTAGATTTTCCTCGGGAATCTCAAAGTTGTCGAAGAACATCTCGTTCGTTTCGTGATTCACCATGTTGCGGATGGGCCGCAGCGTGATTCCTTTGCCCTCGTTGCCCACCAGCCCCGATGCCCGCAGATCCACCAGAAAAACGGATAAACCTTCGGTCTTCTTCTTCACCTCGGCCAGAGGCGTCGTGCGTGCCAGCAGGATCATCAAATCCGAATGCTGCACCCGCGAGATCCATACCTTCTGGCCATTCACCACGTAGCGGTCGCCCTTCTTTTCGGCGAACGTCTTAAGTTTCGTTGTATCCGTACCCGTGGTCGGCTCCGTTACCGCAAACGATTGCAGCCGGAGTTTACCTTCGGCAATCAACGGCAGGTATCGCTTCTTTTGGTCCTCGGACCCGTGCCGCAACAGCGTGCCCATCACATACATCTGCGCATGACACGCACCCGAATTCCCGCCGGAGCGATTGATCTCTTCCAAAATCACGGAAGCCTCCGTGAGGCTCAAGCCTGCGCCCCCGTACTCGGCGGGAATCAACGCGGACAACCATCCGGCGTCCGTCAGTGCCTGGATGAACTCCTCGGGATAGCTGGCAGCTTCTTCCATCTTCTGCCAGTACTGACTGTCAAAGCCCGCACACAACTCACGGACTGCGCGCCGGTATTCTTCATGCTCGCGAAACTTTGGATTCATTTCTTTCATGGCGATTACTTTCCTGGCTCCGGCGTCAGCGCGATGCCCCGCAATAACGACGACATATCCTCGCAAGTTTCAACGGAGCGAGCCGCAACAAGCGTTTTCGCCGCGGCGGATTCACCGATGCAAGGAACAATCAGAGCCGTGAATTTCGCCTCCAACTCTTTCGTGCTGACAGGATTCTCAGGATTTCCCTTTGGATAATCGGCAGCCCCTTTAACTACAGTGCCATCCTCGTACTTCACAATCATGCGAACCGGCCATGCCGCGGGATACGCGGCTGTAATGTCATCAGACACTTTGATCCGAATGCGCGACATCAGGCTCGCTAGTTGCGGCATACGGACGCCGTCAGGACCGAATCGATCCGCCGAGAACTGTTCCAGACCCACGCGCCCTTCGAGCAGCCCAGCAGCAATGCAATAATTCAAACTGAAACGCGCCTGAAACGGCGTCTTCGGATTGCCCTCGCTCACAATCGCCAGACCAGGTCCGTAAGTCTCCACTTCCACGGTAGCGATATTCTTCGACCGCCCCTGTTCCCCGCCGATCCGCATGGCTTCATCAATCGCCGTATGCGTATGGCCGCAACAGAAGTGAAGCTTGTAGCAATTCTCCGTGATCTTCCATAGCTCGCCCAGCCGGTCCGAGATTCGCGATACGTCCGCGCCTGTGGACATCGCCTGAAAGAATCCACGATCACCCTCGAGAATCTTACTGGCGCCGGTGAAACCTTCGCGAGCCAGATCCGCGGCGATGACGCCATTCAACGCAGCCTTGCCTGGATGCAGCGTCTTGCTCATGGTGCCATCGGCGTTAAACTCCCACAAGCCGGCAGCCTGCGTACCCGCGCTACCCAACGCATCGGTCATCTGCTTGGCGTTCAACTTTAGCAGCGAACCGGCGGCAACCGCCGCGCCAAAAGTCGCCGCGGTACCGGTGGGATGCCAAAAACGATAGTGACTTGGGTTTACCGCCTCTCCGATACGGATCGCCGCTTCATAGCCCAACGTCACCGCAAGCAGAAAATCGCGACCGGAGGAACGTTCTCTTTCTGCCACTGCGAAGGCCGCCGGAATAATCGGCGCGGCTGCGTGCAATGTAGAAAGTTTGTGCACGTCGTCTGCTTCAATTGTGTGCGAGGATACACCGTTGGCAAACGCAGCGGAGGCAACCGCCCCTCGGCCGACGCCGAATACCGTGGCTTCGTCGGAGGTTCCGAACTTGCGCGCGACAGCTTGGGCATACCGGGCGGGCGGTTCGGCCGAACCGGCGATCACGGCTCCAAGCCAATCGAGCACGGAGCGCTGCGCGTCCAATACCACCTGGCGCGGCAGTTGTTCAAAAGTCGTTGTGGCGAGTACTTCTGCGAGTTTGCGGGTCAACGCATTATTTTCGCAAAATGTAGCCTTCGACGTGCAGAGCGCCCAGGCTTAACCGTGGAACACCGGTTGCGGTTCGTGCTGAAGAGGCTGCTGCGGCTGCTTCTTGCGGCGCATCCTACCGCCCAGAGCACGTAAGCGTTCCATGTAGATGTAAATCACCGGGGTGATGTACAACGTCAGCATCTGCGAAACCACCAGTCCGCCCACTACGGCCAAGCCAAGGGGACGGCGAGCCTCGCCACCAGCACCAATGCCGAGCGCGATGGGCAGCGTGCCCACCAGAGCGGCCATCGTGGTCATCATGATGGGACGGAAGCGCACGAGACATGCCTCAACGATCGCATCGTCAGGCTTAACGGCCCCTGACTTTTGCGTCTCAAGAGCAAAGTCGATCATCATAATGGCGTTCTTCTTTACGATGCCAACCAGCATGATGATGCCGACGAAAGAGTAGATGTTCAGTTCGTCCTTGAAGACCAACAGAGTTAACAGCGCACCCAAGCCAGCGGACGGCAGTCCGGAAAGAATCGTCAGCGGATGGATAAAGCTTTCGTAGAGAATGCCCAGCACCATGTAGATGACCAACACGGCCATTGCTAGCAGAAGGCCCATGCCTTTCAACGAAGACTGGAACGCGGCCGCCTGACCTTGGAATGAGAGGCGCACCGTCGCGGGCAACGTTTCCCGAGCTGCATCTTGAATCCGGCTGACGGCATCACCAAGCGAAACCCCAGGCACGGTATTGAACGAAAGAGATACGGCGGGCGATTGCCCATAGTGGGCGATACTTGCCGGGCCCACCGTCGTTTTCTTCGTCGTCAGAGCGTCCAGCGGCACCAGCTTGCCCGCATTCGAGCGGACGTACAACTGGCTCACATTATTGGGATCTCGCTGATACTCCGGCAGCAACTCCATGATTACCTGGTAGTCGTTGGTCGGCGTAAAAATACTCGATACCTGCCGCGAACCGTAGGCGTTGTATAGAGTGTTCTGAATCTGGTCGGCCGTGATTCCGAGGGATGACGCCCGGTCACGATCGATGTCCAGGCTAACCATTGGGCTCTGGATCTGCAAATCGCTACTGACATCGGTGATGCCCGGGATGTCGCGCATTCGCACCTGGAAGGTATTGGAAGCGCTATACAGCTCCGGAAGATCCGTTGCCTGCAGCGTCACCACATAGGCGCTGCGGCCAGCAAATCCCCCGATGCGGACAATGGGGGGATTATTTAAAAACACACGTCCGTTGGGGATGCCCGCAAGCTTCGGACGCAGTTCCTGAATAACCTCGTCCGCCGTCAGCTTGCGTTCCTCGCGGGGCTTCAGCGCGATATTCAAACGGCTGAAATTGCCGCCAACGTTGGATGTGAATGCATCGATATTCGGGTCTTGTTTCAGAATCTCCGTCACCCTAAACTGCGTCTTCACGTTAGTTTCGTAGGATGTGTCTTGCGGGAACTCAATCTGCCCGCCGATCATACCGGTATCCTGGTTCGGAATAAATCCGGTGGGAACCTTTTGGTATAGATACCATGTGGCCACCAATGTACCGGCGGCGACCATCAATGTGGCGAAACGAAAACGAACCACTCTTCGCAGCGTCCAGCCATAGGCATCACGCCAGGCGTCGAACATTTTTTCCGTGGCGCGAAACAGGAAATTATGCTCGTGCGAGGGCGGCTGCAGGAACCGGCTGCATAACATTGGGGTCAGGCTCAACGAAACCACGCCGGAAAGCACGATGGCCACAATGATGACCACGGCAAACTCGTGGAATAATCGGCCGATAATGCCACCCATGAACAACACCGGGATAAACACCGCGGCCAGCGACAATGTCATCGACAATACGGTGAAGCCGATTTCGCGTCCACCCTCCATTGCGGCTTCAAAGCGCGGTTTGCCCATTTCCATATGACGGACAATGTTTTCCAAAACGACAATAGCGTCGTCGACCACGAAACCTACTGCTAGCGTTAGCGCCATGAGCGAGAGGTTGTCGATTGTGAAGTTGAACAAAGACATCGCCGCGAATGTGCCCACAATGGATAGCGGCAGTGCCAGGCTGGGGATGAGCGTAGCGGAAACGTTGCGCAAGAACAGGAAGATGACCAGCACAACCATTCCCACCGCCAGTAAAAGCGTGAATTTCACGTCCGCGACCGATTCACGGATGTTCTGCGAGCGGTCGATATAAACGTCCATGCTGATTGCCGGCGGCAGATCGGCGCGGAACTCAGGCAACAACTCATACAGGCGATCCGCAATCTCCACGGTGTTCGTGCCGGGCTGCTTCATCACCTGTAGGACAATTGAACGGCGGTCATTAAACCAGTTTGCTTGCCGTTCGTTCTGAATGCTGTCCTTCACTTCTCCCAGATCCTGCAGGCGAACCGGCGCACCGTTGCGGTACGCCACAATGACGGGGCGGTATTCCGCAGCCGTCGCCAATTGACCTTTTGCTTCGACTGTGAACGCCTGCGTCGGTCCATACAGCGTGCCCGTTGGCAGGTTCGCATTATGGCGATTCAGTGCCAGCTGCACTTCTTCGAGCGCAATGCCGCGGTTCACCAACTTGTTCGGGTCCAACTGCACGCGCACTGCGTACTTTGCCTGGCCCGCCAGATTCACCTGCGAAACGCCGTTAGTGGTCGAAATGCGCGGCTGGATCACCGTTTCCACGTATTCGTCCACAACCGAAGCCGGTAGCGTGTCCGAGTTCAGCGAAATCTGCAGAATCGGCTGATCCGCCGGATTCACCTTTTGCATCGAAGGCGGCGCCGGCATACCCGGAGGCAAGCGGCGGGAAACCGCGGCGATCGCGTTTTGTACATCCTGCGCGGCCGAATCGATATCGCGATCCAGCGTGAAAGTAATGGTGATGTTCGTAAAGCCGCGGTTGCTGCTCGATGTCATCGAATCCAAGCCGGGAATCGTTGAGAATTGCCGTTCGAGCGGCGCGGCCACCGAGGCCGCCATAGTCTCCGGATTTGCACCCGGCAGATTGGCCTGTACGGAGATTGTCGGATAGTCGATGTTGGGCAGGTCGCTGACTGGCAGGCCGAGGTATCCGACCACGCCGAAGATCAAGATGCCAATCATGAGCAACGCCGTCATGACCGGACGTTGAATAAAGATTGCGGTTAAATTCATCTAAGCCTTTTCCGATGATTGCGATAGCGGTCGGACGGCAAGGTCAACGACAACTAAGTCCAATTCCAGTTTACCCGATCCCGAGCCATTAATTTTAATTAACGACCCGTTAGATCTATACTTCCCGCTGCTTGGTATGACGTTAGCGAATGGGGTCCTAGTTACGGCTCGGGGAAAATTCTAAGTCCCAAAAGATCAAGCCCTTGGAGCTTGATTACGGGATCGGCGGGGGCGCCACGGCGGCTGGCCGAGTGAACAAAAGAGTAACGCCCGAAGGTATACCCTGAATCAGCGCACCCTTCGGCAAGGAGAGCGGCGCCCTCAACTCGAAACGCCGCGTGGAGACCGCTCTATATGGGAGCTGCCAGAGCAGCGGTTGCACCGACCCATTCGGCAACACGGCGATCAACTGGAAGGACGTGTTTACCGGCACTGCTTCCAGGTAAATCGCATCCAGCATGAATTCCGCTGCCAGTTGAAAGTCACCACTCGCGCGAATGCCCTCACCCGGCAATGGGGGTGCGTTCCCCGGCTCCGGAATCTTCAAATTCCGGGGAAGATCTTTATCCTCACCCTCTGGCGCGCCGCCATCCACCCATTCAGCGATCACCTCCAGCTGCTCGGCAGTCAGCGCCTTGTCGTTTCGGAAGTCGCCGAAACCTTTCACAGCTCCCCACGGGGGCATGCGGCGTTCCAGCACTTCCTCTTGAATCGCCTTGGCCCAAGGCCGGGCGTCGTTGTAGGTGGTCAACGAAAACGCGCTTCCGCCCGGTTGGTGACAACTCAGACAGTGCGTGTTCAAAATGCGAATGATTTCGCGGTTCCAGGTGATCTTCGTTGTGATGACGTCGTGCGCATAGGCGGACGCGCCGCTCAGCAGCGTCCAGAAAAGTGCCCTCGCACAACGTCCGATCACAGCTTCATCCTACACCCACAGCAAAGAGATCACCCCCGCCTGCCGGGACTGCCACGCAACCGTCGCCGTCGGACATACTGAATCTATGGCCAACCCAATCCCCACGGCTACCATAATTACCGCCGCCGGAAACTTGCCGAAGCGGATCGCCGAATACGTCGGACGCGTGAACACACAAACCTCCGGGCTGAGCATCGCGCATATGACCAGCCCTGGCGGATGGGTGGAACCAGGCCAGACACCGGAGTTCGATGAATATACCCTTGTGTTACGCGGATCGCTTCGCGTCGAGACGAAAGCGGGCAGTATCGACGTGCCGGCCGGTCAGGCCATTCACACACCGAAAGGCGAGTGGGTCCGTTACAGCACGCCTGGGGCGGAGGGCGCCGAATACGTTGCCGTATGTATGCCCGCGTTCTCGCAGGATACCGTGCACCGCGACGCGTAAACCATCGATTCGGTAAACTGGTGTTTCTGCCTACGGTCCACGGCGACCACCGGCACGGCCCTGTGTGCCAATACCGAGAAGTTCGTAGGGGACCCCCGTGCAGACAGCCGTCATCAGTTACCGAGTCGCTGATTTCCTGAAGCAACATCCACCGTTCCAATACATGGATGAAGCGGATCTGGTTACTCTTGCGTCCCGGGGCCGCGTGAAGTTTCATGAATCGGATGAGTACCTCATCTGGCAGGCCTCCTCGCACGGCGCGAACATTCTCGTCATCCAGCAAGGCACCGTTTCGCTGTGGGAAGAGCGCGGCGCGGAAAACGGAGACGGAGACATCCTACGCGATATTTGCGGCGCAGGCGACGTCTTGGGCCTGGATCGCTTCGCAGGCGCGGAGAAATCGCAGCTTTCAGCAAAATCCACCAGCGACGTTGTCGTTTACGCTTTCCCAGCGCAGGATTTCGCCGAATTGCTAGCAAAGTACCCACCAGCAGCAGAGTATGTAGCCGCTGCCGCGGCGGCCACAGGTGGCGAATACCGCGCCGATGAACAAAAGCACTTGGCCGAAGAGGTTTTTCTCTACGATGTGGTCCGCGGAAAGACGCAGGAATCCATTTCGACTGCAGCGACCATTCAGGAAGCTGCGGCGGCTCTGCTCGCATCCGGCCGCGATGCCCTAGGCGTCGTCAACGAACATAAACATCTGGAAGGTTTTCTCACGTCGGATCGCGTACTCCAGTGGGCCGCTAACGGAGGCGCAAAAGCCGACGACGCGGTTTTGACGCTTTTGGACATTCCCGTTTGTACGATTGTTTTAGACGCCCCGATCAGCGAATGCGTTCTCGTCATGGCCGCACAAAATTCCAAAGCGGCCGCAATCCTCGAAAAGACGCCTTCGGGCGACCGTTTCCACGGCATCGTCACGGCGGTGGACCTCGCTCCCGTCTTCGGAGAACAGCCCGCTTCCCTGCTTCGCGATATCCATACAGCGGGCGACCTGGCCGCGTTGCGCGAGTGCAATCAACGCGTTCGCGTTTTCCTTGCCGATAATTTGAGCCGCGCCGAGTCTGTCGATTGGCTCTCGCGCTTCGCAAACGCCGCCGACGTCCAGATCCTCACCCGCGTATTGCGCTTGTTGAACGTGCCGCAGGATGACGCCGCCTGTTGGTGCCTTACCGGAGCAACAGGCCGTCAGGAATCGCTCACGCAGGCCGCGCCCGGTATCGCTATGATCCACGCCGAAGACGCAGGCGCACTGCGAAAACATTTCGACAGCGTTTTATCCGCCCTACCGCTCTGCGGCTATCTAAACACCGACGCACCAAACGATTCCGCCGTGTGCGCATCCATTGCAGAGTGGGAGGCGTGCTTTGAGGGCTGGTTGCAGGACCCCATCCAAAACGACATTTTTGCCGCGCGGCCCATGTTCGATCTCCGGCCCTTCGCGGGGAATTTAAAGTTGTTCGATCCGATTCGTGCGGCGGTTGCCGGTGGCGTAAACAAAACCTTCCTCTACCTGCTTGCGAACGACTGCCTTTCGAATCTGCCACCGCTCACGTTCTTCCGGGATGCCGTGGTTCATGGCTCGGGCGAGCAAAGCGACGTCTTCGACTTGCAGCGTACCGCCCTCGAACCGCTGGTGGACGTCGGCCGTGTCTTCGGCCTCGCCGCCGGGCATCCGCTTGGCTCCACAACTCTCGAACGCTTGGCCTGGGCCAAATCGATGTTACCCGAGCAGGAACTCATCTTCCGGGAGGCGTCGGAAACCCTCCGCGCGGTGTTGTTCCATCAGGCTCGCGTCGGCATCCGGGAACGGACGAACGGCGCGCAACTGCCGCCCGCGCTGCTGAGCCGCCATGACCGGCAGGTTTTGAAAAACGGCTTCCGCTCCATTCTGAGGCTGCTCGAATTCACCGCCGAGTGCGAATGGCTGGACAAAGTCTGATGCAAGACGCGGCCGAACTTCTTCGACAGCATCAACAGTATTTCGAGTCCACTTGGCCGGACGACGCCTCCATCGACGACGTCCGCTTTGTGCTTCTCGATTCGGAAACAACGGGCCTCGATCCACGCAAGGACCGACTGATTACCATCGGCGCGCTCGGTGTCAAGCACGGCGAGATTCTACTCGACGATTGTTTTGAAGCATTGCTCAAGGTCAGCCACAATACCAGCTCCGTTACCGTGCACGGCATCACGCGCGATGACAGTCTTCGCGGGTATGACGAGCCGGAAGCGCTGGAACTTTTTCTCCCCTACCTGCGCGACGGCGTCATTGTGGGCCATCACATCGGCCACGACGTTGCCACATTCAACGCGGCGTACGAGCGACACTACGGCTTTCCTCTGAAAAATCGCTTCCTCGACACCATGGATTTGACGCTGCACTTGGAACGCGATGGCGCCTTTCCAGGTCGCGAGCAGATCCGCAGTTTCACCCTGGACGCACTTTGCGACATGTTCAATGTGACCCCGCACGATCGTCACACCGCTCCTGGCGACGCACTGATCACCGCGCTAGTTTTCTTGCGACTGCTGCATCTGGCGAAGAAAGTTGGCCGGACGACGCTCGCGCAGCTCGCCGAGCCCTTCCCTATCGAAGCGGACGGGCACTAGCTAGCCAGTCCGCGCTCAGTGCGATAACGAATACACCGCGTAGTTCACACCCAGCCGGAACGCGAGATTCGCGAGGTGCTCGGGATACGGCGGATAATCCGACCACTCCCACGCATCGCCCACGTCCATGTTGAAGCAAATGGCCACCTGTACGCGATCCTTGTCGTCCACCACCGCGCGCCAGTGGGGAACCACGCCGCCGCGCTCATACGGAAACCCGCGGATGATGTTCGCGCCGGAGATCTGCACCAGATCGTTCATGTCGTAAACGGTGTGAAAAATCGGATCGTCCTGCGCTATCTCAATCACACGGGCGTTTGGGTAGATCTGATGAATACCATCCATGAACCCTTGCCACTCTCCGCCGGCATGAAAATCGTCCACCATCAGGAAGCCGCCGCGATCGAAGTATTGCCGCAACCGAGCCGCCTGCGTGGGACTAATCCGCCAATCGCCAGCCGCCACCGCGTACATCCACGGAAAGTTGAACATCTGGTCTTCGTCCACGTCCAACACTTCCTCAACGGAACGCGTCTCCACTCGCGAAAGCCGCCGCAGTGCGGTCATAAACAGACGGTCGGATTTGTTCGCGTCCGTCCCCCAACGGGCGCGCCCACCAAGGAAGCTGCGTTCGTAAATCGATCGATAACGCAGGCGGGCGAAGACAAACTCGCGTTCCACCCAGGCGTCAGGCGGATCGTCCACTGGATCCTGCATTTCGTATTCGTACTTTTGCCAGCGCCGCCCCCGCGTTTGCGCCACCAGCACGGCCGTGAGAAGGAACACAACGGCTCCGCTCAAAGCGATGATGCGCCGCCAGTGCATATTCCGATTCTACGACCACCGGAGAACTCCATATTGGATGGAACGCAGCGAATGTGGCATCCTCAGTAACTTATGGCACAACAAATCGTTGTCTTCGCGTTCCTGAAAGCGAAACCCGGCTTTGAGGCCGAACTGCAGGCCGAGATGCTCAAAGTGGTGGACCTCACCCGCCAGGAACAAGGTTGCGTTCAATACGACCTGCATGTGGACGCGAACGACTCCACAAGCTTCGGCTACTACGAAATCTGGGAATCCGACGAAGCGCTGGCGGCTCACGCCAAGGCACCTCACATGGATGCGTTCCGCCATTTTCGCGAAGGAAAACTCGACGGCCCCGTAGTGATCGAAACCTACAGGAAAATTAAGTAGGGCGGGCCGCCCGGCCGGCGCGCGACCGCCAGGTCGCGCATACTTTTCCTCTTACGTATGCGTGCCCGGAGCCTCATGCCCCGTTTTCTGCACGTATTCAATGTACGAACCCGGATATAAGAGCGGCGTGCGGTCCTTGCCGCTCTCTCCACCCAATTCCAGCACGCGCGAGCCGAGTCCGCGAAGGAACATGCGATCGTGCGAGACGAAGATCATCGTCCCTTCAAACGCCTTCAGTGCGTCCACCAACATTTCCTTGGTGGCAAGATCCAAGTGGTTTGTAGGCTCGTCCAGCACCAGGAAATTCGGCGGGTTGTAAAGCATCCGAGCCATTGCCAGTCGCGATTTTTCGCCACCGGAAAGCGAGCGGACTTTCTTGTCGATGTCGTCGCCCGAAAACTGGAACGCACCCGCCAGCGAGCGCAGCGACCCAAGGCCATCCTGCGGAAAATCTTTTTGTAACTGCTCGATGATCGTCAGCTCGGGGTCCAGAACATCCAGCGATTGCTGCGCGAAGTAACCCATGCTCAGGCTGGCGCCCAGTTCCACGTTTCCAGAATCCGGAGCCAGCACACCCGCGATCATCTTAAGCAGCGTGGTCTTCCCCGCTCCGTTGCGACCCATGACGGCCCAACGCTCGCCGCGGCGCACGGTAAGGTTGAAATCCTGGTAAATGGCGCGCGGCCCGTAGCTCTTGTTCAGGTTCTCTATTACCACCACTTGATCACCCGAACGCGCGGGCACCCGGAACTCAAACTTCACAACATGGCGTTTCTTCGGCAGCTCAATCTTCTCAATCTTGTCCAGCGCCTTGATGCGGCTCTGCACCTGCGCAGCCTTGGCGGCGTGAGTTTTGAAGCGTTCGATAAAACGCTGTTCTTTGGCCAGCATCGCCTGCTGGCGGGAGAAAGCGGCCTGCTGATTCGTCTCGCGAATGGAACGTTCCCGCTCGTAGAAATCATAGTCACCCGTATAGGAGATGATTTCACCGCCATCAATTTCGGCGATCTTCGACACGATGCGGTTCATGAACTCACGGTCATGCGAGGTCATCAGCAGCGCACCTTCGTAACCCTTTAGAAACTGTTCCAGCCAGATGATCGATTCAATATCCAAATGGTTGGTGGGTTCGTCCATCAACAACACATCGGGACGCCCCAGCAGCACGCGGGCCAGCGCCACGCGCATCTTCCAGCCACCCGACAACGCGCCCACGTCGCCGTCAATCTGATCTTCTGAGAAGCCAAGTCCGGCAAGCACTTCGCGCGCCTGCGCCTCCAATGTGTAGCCACCCAGGTGTTCGTACTGTTCCTGCACGGCGCCAAAGCGGTCCAGGATTTTGTCCATCTCATCGGCCCGCGACGGATCTTCCATCGCGTGCTGCAGCGATTCCAACTCGTGATGAAGATCGCCCACGCGTCCGCTGCCCGCAATCGCTTCATCGAGCACGGAGCGGCCCTTCATCTCATCAACGTCTTGCCGGAAGTAGCCGATAGTCAGGCGTTTCGGCACCGTCACTTCGCCGTCGTCCGGACTTTCTTCGCCCGCCACCATTCGGAACAATGTCGTCTTGCCCGAGCCATTGGGACCCACCAGGCCAACCTTTTCGCCGGGGTTCAACTGAAACGAGGCTTCGACAAACACAAGCTGTTTGCCGTATTGCTTATTGATGTTCGAAAGATAAATCATGTGCGAGAGTGGAGCGAGACGAGTGCGGACTACGGCACGAACGTTGCGCGCTTGATAAAATCCATTTTCGGGAATCGAGGTACGAGGTAAGCATTGGTCGAGTTTTCGACGCGGCCCGGATCAATTTCTTTTCCCTCCGGTCGCATTTCGCCATAGCCGGAATAGAGCCGATCGACGACATCCATCCCTTCCACGACTTTTGCGAACGGAGTGAAGTTCTGTTCGTCAAGCAAACTGCTGTTGTCCACCAGGTTGAAGAAGACTTCGGTAGCACGGGTGTTGGGTCCGCCTTGTGCGAAGACCAACGTACCGCGGAGGTTGCTCTCTTTGCGAGGGTCGTCGAGGATAAAATACTCGCGCCACTTCGCGTGGATGTCGTAATCGCGATGAACGCCGAACTGTGCGACAAAGCCTTTCACCACGCGGAAGAACCTGTTTTCACGGAAGTACCCCATGCGGACGAGTTCGTGGAAACGGTTCACGCCGCGCGGCGCCCAGGAGCGATTCGCCTCTACCACGATGTCTCCCTGCGAGGTTTCGAACTTTACGCGAAACACCTCAGGGACAACCACTTTTTCTTCTTTTTTGCAGGACGCCGCCAGGAAGCACGCAATAAGCAGCCCCACCAGCAGCCAATGAATTCGTCGCACTGCTTCAATTATCGCATTGCGGCTTGCGTCAAAGCTCTTCGAGTGTGGATCACGCGCTCTTGATTTCGGTCCATAGCCGGTCGCGCATTCGCTGCGATGCGGCCGATTGCGGCTGGAACCACTCCGCTTTCGCGTAAACGTCCGGTAGCGGATACAGCACTGGATCTTCGCGAACCTTTGCGGGCAGCAACCGCTGCGCTTCGCCGTTCGCGGTGGCGGTGTGCGTAGTCAGAGCGATCGAGGCGGCCACTTCCGGCCGCAACAGGTAATTGATGAATTGGTGCGCCAATTCCGAACTGCGGCTTTCCCGCAGAATCACCGCGTTGTCGGCAAACCGCGGGAAGCCTTCCTTTGGATAGGCGAAACCAAGTTTGCCCGGGGCAGCGGCGATGGCCTGCGCCGCCGTGACCGCCCATGCCTGTGCGGCGATCACATCACCGGACACAGCCTGGTCGCGCACTTCGGCGTTTAAGTATGCCCGCAGCAGCGGCTTCTGCTTGAGCGCTTCATTTTTCGCAGAATTCAGCTCGGTAGAATCGCCGGAATTTAAAGATCGCCCGAGTTTCTTGAGACATGCCGCAAAAACCTCCGGGGCATCGTCCAACATCGTGATCTTTCCTTGCAACGTGGTGTCCCACAGATCTTCCCAAGCGCGCGGCTCCGGCATGCGGCTCTTCTGATAAAGAATCCCCGTTGCACCATGCATATACGGAATCGACCACCGTAACTCCGGATCCCACGGCGGTGCGGCAAACGTTTTCTCCAGCGCCTTCCGGTTCGGCAACTGCTGTGCGTCCAACTGCGCCAGCAATGCCAATTCGCGCATGGGAACAACGAAATCCGCTGAAGGAAACACGATATCCCAGCCGGAGTTGCCGCTCATCACCTGCGCGAGCATCTCCTGATTACTTTCGTACGTCGCATAACGCACCGCAACGCCGAATTCACGCTCGAAGTTCGCGATGGTATCCGGCGCAATGTAATCCGACCAGTTGTAAACGTTCAGACGGGGCCCTCTGCTGCACGCCGACAGCCCCACCGCTCCAAGCGTCGCAAAAGTCTCAAGAAATGTCCGCCGCCGCATCACCGATCGCCTCGCGCACGTAAACGCTCGGAGAATAGCACCAGCGTGCCAAGCCCGAAAACAACAACGGTCGACACCGCATTCAAAACCGGGTTCACGCCACGCCGCGCCATGGAGTAAATCACCATCGGCAGTGTTTGCGAATCCACTCCGGCAACAAGGCTCGTGATCACGTAATCGTCAATGGATACCGTGAATGCCAACAGCGCCGCGGCTGCGATCGCCGGAGCCAGATACGGAAGTGTGACGCCGCGAAAAGCCGCGAATTCCGTCGCGCCCAAATCCATCGCGGCTTCCTCCAGGGAGCGGTCATAGTTCCGCAATCGCGCCAATACAACGACGACGACATACGCAATCGAAAACGAGACGTGCGCCAGAATCACCGTGTGCATTCCCAACCGCAAGTGCACAAATCGGAAGATCCATTGGAAAAACGCAAGCAGCGAAACTCCCGTGACAATCTCCGGCGTCACCAGGGAAAGATAGAGGGACCCCGACATCCACACCGACGGCCGTTTCCACAGCGCGTAAGCCGCCATCGCGCCAATCGCCGTTGCGAAGACGGTCGAGGCAACGGCAATCATCAAGCTGTTCGCTGCCGATTCCATTAAGTCGCGGTTCGCAAACATCGCCCGATACCAGGTGAGCGAAAATCCCTCCCACACCGTGAAGCGCGATTGATTCACGCTGAACACGGCCAGAATCAACAACGGCACATGCAGAAATGCATACGCGCACACAGCGTAAAGAGTAAGACTGCGGCCGGGGCGGGTCATAACAACTCCTGCCCCCGCTTGCGCGCGACCCACAGCAGGCACCCTGCCATCGCCAAGAGCGCCATTGACAGTGCCGCACCGAACGGCCAATCGCGCGATGCCGTGAATTGATTTTGAATCAGGTTGCCAATCAGAATGGTCTTGCTTCCGCCCAACAAATCCGAGGTCAGGTACGTTCCCAGGCAAGGCACGAAGACCAGGATCGACGACGCCCAGATGCCTTCCGCGGAGAGCGGCAATAGGATCTCGACCAGTGCACGAAATGGCCGCGCTCCCAGATCCGCCGCGGCTTCGAGCAGATGCGGATCTAACTTCTCAATCGTCGCGTAAAGCGGCAGCACCGCAAAGGGAAGGTATCCGTAGACCAGTCCAAGAATTACCGCGCCGTCGTTGTAGAGCAACGGCAGCGGCTCGCGAATCCATCCCGTCCACTGCAACACGGTGTTGATCAGACCCGTGTCGCGCAGAAGAAACATCCACGCATAGAGGCGAATGAGGAAACTGGTCCAGAACGGCAGAATCACCAGGCTGAGATACAGATTCTTCCTCGGCGACCGGGCGATGAAGAGTGCGAGTGGAAACGCGAGCACCACACACAATACCGTCGCCACCGCGGAGATCCACACCGATCGCCAGAGGATCGCACCGTACAGCAAATCGAACAATCGCTGATAATTTTCCGAGGTCCACGGCAGTTCCACGCCGCCATACGCCCCTCGCGAGAGGGCGCTGTACGCAAGAACAATCGCAAACGGAATCGCGACCGTCGCCACCGCCAACAGCCATGATGGCGCGAGGAACCACGCGCGCAGGCGGCTCATAAGCCCCCCGCAGCGAAACGGTGTTCCTGTGCAGCATCCCAGGAAACGAACGCCGTCTCCCCGTCCGCCCAGGATTCGCCCGGGGCAGTTTGAACGGTGAACACCTCGCCACGTTCCAGGCGCACTTCCACTTGCGAGGCGGCCCCCAAAAATAATGTGGCGCGTACCGTGCCCCGATACGCGCCAGCAAGTTCGTTCCGCGAAAGACGAACGGCCTCGGGACGAACGCCTCTTCCCTCCAGCCAGTTCATTGCTCCCAAGAACGATGCGACGAATTTCGTCGCGGGCTTTTGATACAACTCTTGGGGAGTGCCCGTTTGCTCAATGCGGCCGCGATGCATCACAGCCATGGAATCGGAAAGCGACAATGCTTCTTCCTGATCGTGCGTCACCATCAGGAACGTGATGCCCGTGCGGCGCTGCAGGTCCTTCAGCTCCGCGCGAACCTGTTTGCGGAGCTGCGGATCCAGCGCGGAAAGCGGCTCGTCTAACAGCAGCACGTCCGGTTCCAGCACAAGCGCACGCGCTAGCGCCACGCGCTGGCGTTCGCCGCCGGATAGTTCGTTAGGCCTGCGTGATTCCTTGCCGTTCAGTTGAAGTTGGCCGAGCAATCGCGCCACGCGCACCGCGGCATCGTTGGCAGACTTGCCGCCCTGCTTCAGGCCAAACTCGACGTTGCCCAGAACCGTCAGGTGCGGAAATAGTGCGTAGTTCTGAAAAACGGTGTTAACGCTGCGCCGGTAGGGAGGCAGTGCATCAATGCGATTGCCATTCAGCCGGATCTCGCCGGAATCGGGAGACTCGAATCCTGCAATCATCCGCAGCGTCGTTGTCTTCCCGCAGCCGGAAGGGCCCAGCAGCGAAAAGAACGAGCCACGGGCGATCCTGAGCGAAACGCCCGCCACCGCAGTGTGCCCATCTCCAGCCTTGGGCTCCCGTCCGTCGCGACTCGCGAAAGTCTTGGTGACGTCGCGAAGTTCCAGTACGTGTGGAGTCATGGGCGGAGATCGTCTCCGTCACATGATAAAAGAACTCACGGGTTAAAAGAACTCACGGGTTAAAAGAACTCACGTGTCAAAAGAGCTATGGAAGCGCGCGCACAGCTCCGCACCCGGGCGCGGTTCTGCCGCCGCCCCGTACCGCCCGGAAGTGTTCTGTTATGCTGCCAGCGCCACTTTCTCCCTCAACGATTGCCGCAACCGCAGCATGCGCACGCGCACGCCGGTCGACGTCAAACCGCACTCGCGCCCAATTTCATCGGCGGAGTAGCCCTCTAAAATCTTTTGCAGGATGTCACGGTCTCGATCGTTGCAGTTCTCGAGCAGTTGTCTCAGCTCGATGCCGTCCAGGCTCATCAAATAGCCTGGATCCTGATAGGGTTCGAGCGTAGTGATGATGGGCGCTCGAAATTTCGCACGAAAAAGGTTACGCGCAATGGAGTTCACCCAAAAACCAACCAGCGACGGGTTCCGCAACTGTTCTCGATGCTCCCAGCCACGTACCCAAGCCGCCTGCGCAATCTCTTCGGCATCGGTCGCCGCAGCGCCGCGCGAAATCAGAAATCTGCAAGTCGCTTTGTACCCAGAGTGAAAGGCGTCAGCAAATTCTTCGCAATGCATGGCCCGGTGCTTGCACTTTCGGGGCCAAAACCAATCTTCTTTCAGTTCAATACGTTGGCGCGTGCCTCACTCCCGAACGACCGGAAAATTGTTCTGGAGCCAGTACTTTTTGTCGAAAGTACGGAAGTACCGACCGCCTACGAAAAACATTCCGAGCTCGAAATGTTTAGATTTCCCAGCGCCACAAATTCGCGCCAACCGTCATGCCCGCGCCCACGGCAGCAAACAAAACGGTCTTTCCCTTGGTCAGTTTCCCCGTGGCGATCGCATCGCGGGTGGCCAGCGGGATGGTGGCCGCTGTCGTATTGCCGAACCTGTCAATGTTAATGACGATCTGATCCTCGCGGAGGCCCAGCCGCTCGGCCGTCGCCATAATGATGCGGCGGTTGGCCTGGTGCGCGATCAGCACGACGTCCTGCGGGCTGACACTGTGGCGTTCCAACAAATCGCGGCACGTCTCGAACATCTTTCGTACCGCGAACTTGAATACTTGTTGGCCTTCTTGCTTTACATAGTGCAGGCGGTCTTCCAACGTCTTCGCCGAAGGAGGCATCCGGCTCCCGCCCGCCGGCATCTTCAGAAAGTCCGCGCCCGACCCATCCACCTCGTTCAGCGCGCCGATGAAGCCTTCGCCCTCACCGGCCGGCTCAATCAGCATCGCGCCCGCCCCGTCGCCGAACAGCACGCAAGTGTTCCGGTCGGTGTAGTCGATGATGCGCGACATTGTGTCCGAACCGATCACCAGAACCTTTTTCTGTGCACCGGAGCGGACCAGATTCGCACCAACCGTGAGCCCGTAAATATACCCCGAGCATGCCGCCGAAAGGTCAAAGCCCCACGCGCCCTTGGCGCCGATACGATTTTGGACCAGGCAAGCCGTCGCCGGGAACATCATATCCGGTGTCACGCTGCAAACGATGACAACTTCCACTTCCTCTGGTCCAATGCCGCGCTGCGCAAGGACGGCTTTCGCGGCCTCCACGGCCATATCGGACGTCGCCATGGTGGGTTCGGCGATGTGCCGCTCCACAATGCCCGTGCGTTCCAGGATCCATTCATTGCTGGTTTCCACCATCTTTTCCAGATCCTGATTCGTCAACACCCGTGGGGGCACGTAGCATCCGAGGGCGGTTATCTTTGCTCCTGGCAACGAAATCTCCTTTTCGAGCCGCAAGAGTTGCGGCACATATCAAAAGCCACAGGCCAATGTGCGGGCCGGTGGTCGAACCTACTATGTTACATTCGGGGAGAAATGCAAGTCGAGAGCCGCGCGCTCCCATTGGAAAATTCCCTGCCGGATCCCGCGGAATTAGCGGCGCGAATCTATGCAGGCGTTTTCCGGGAACTGAGGCCGCGCACTCCGCTCCCCGACATTCAAGTGCAGTTTCGCCGCTACGCCAACGCCAACGCGCAGGTGCGCCTCGAAAAAGGTGCCCTTCAGGTAAAGATGGCCGACACCCTCGCCGGCGCGCCTGAGGACATAATGGAAGCCCTGGCTGAGATTCTGCTGTACAAGCTCTTCCGGAAGCCCGTCCCGCCGCAGAGCAACCAACGCTACCGCCGCTATATGAACCGGCGCGATGTCCGCGAAAGCCTGAGCCTCGTCAAGCAGATTCGCGGCCGGAAACGCCTGCAACCGCCCCAGGGGGCGCACTTCAATTTAGAGGAAATGTTCGAGGAGTTGAACTTCCGCTACTTCTTCGGCTTGATGGCGCGCCCGGCGCTTGGGTGGAGTCCCCATGCCTCCCGCACTCTGCTCGGCCATTACGATCCCCCTCACAACACGATTGTGCTTAGCAGGATTCTGGACCGTCCGGCAATTCCTAGGGTCGCCGTGGAATATGTGCTTTTCCACGAGATGCTGCACCTGCGCTTTCCGGCCGAGCACAACGGAGCCCGGCGGCGGGTGCACACAAAGGACTTCAAGCAGGCCGAAAAACAATTCGAGCGGCTTGTGGAAGCACAAGCCGCTCTTCGAAAGCTTTAAGCTGGAGGCGTGTTAAGCGCTTTGGGGAGCGAATCGCTCCAAATCCATACGCATGGAATCTATCAGTTGCAGAATCGGCCGAATATCCATTGGACGGAAGCCCAACGCGGACCATGCGAAACGAAGTTCCACGCGCGTCATCGCGACCGAGAAGACAATTTGCTGGCGGATGAGCACACCGACCAACTCGGCAGACTCCTCTCCAGACTCAGCCACGGCCAGGCGGGCCGATGCATGCAGACGGTGAAAATCGCGCTTTAATTGTCCGAGATAAACACGGAAGATTTTCCGGCGGCCCCGCAGCCATTGCTCTCCAATTTCCCGGGTAAAGCCGGGCTGCGCCGCCAGCGATTCGAACTCTTCCGCAAGAAGCAGTCGCTCCATGGGCCGGTATCGTTCCGCCCGAAACGTTCCGGGCTCAGCGGACGCCTCACCATGACCGGATGCTTCGACGCGGCCGGACATCTTCCACGCCAGGGCGGCCAAGCCAGCGGCAATAAAGACGGCTGCGGCCAGGGCAACTGCGACAACTTGAATCGTCACTCCATGCACCTCCGTGCGTCCAGGACAGAATATCGAATTGAGTTCTAAAATGCAATCGGTTTTTATGACTTAATCCTTCAGATATGTCTTCTTCCGAGGCGCGCAACAGCAGAATTAAATTCACGCAACTGGCTGGTTAAATGTTCGGCGGCGGCGCTATCCCGCCGGACAACCTGAACCGGCTGCCCCAGTTCCGCACGCAGTAACCAAGCCATTGCCAGTATGCACAAAAACGATATCCCCAACATCGAATTATCCACCGCCCGCTGGTAACCCGGAGGCAGTAAATTGATCACCAGCAATCCCGCCGATCGCGCCATGTAATACACGCCGAATCCACCCAATACGTAGGCGATATTTTTTTTCACTCGAACGGGAAACCAAATGAGAAATAAACCGATTCCCACCAGAAAGAGGACCTCTCCGAAATCCACGGTGCGCTCGGCGCGGAAGAACCGATGCAGAATGACGGACTGGCCCTTGGGAATCCCTTCGTCCAGTTGCAACGTCCCCGCGGCAATAAAGCCAGCCGCAATCAGCACATATCCCACGACACGGCTGCCGAACTTCGCAAGAGCCGGATGCTCGGCGAGGGCTCCCGAGAAGATTTCCATCACCACACCAATGGAAAGCAGGAGTCCCACCGTAGTACCAACCATGTAAAGGTAGCTGTAGAAATTGGATCGAATAGGTGTCGCGGCCATGCACACACTGAAGATGGCATCCACGGAAATAAAGGCGGTCAGAAGAGGATAAATGCGGAACAGCTTGCTGGCAACCATGCGTGCCAATAGCAAGAAGCTAGCGGCAAGATTGAGAGCCGATATGACCTGCACCAAGCTCACGGTCGCGCCTTACCCCCCCGGGACATCGAAATGTCCCCACGCGATCAGTCTAACATGTGTAATCTAGGGAACTTAACACGCTGCGGGAAAACGGGCGGATGGAGTCAATCTGTTGGGCGAATCTCACGCGGCAGCCCGATCCGGACGAAGTTTGATCCGGCTCCCGCGTGAGTCCCCTCGGAACGAAGGCGGTTTACGCCTCGCGCTATCGGACTAATCGCAAGGCAGGCATTCGGGAGTCGGGAAAGGTTCGCTCGCCGTCACCGTCGAATACGTCGCCGCAGCCGAGAGGGCCAGAGCAACCAGAAGAACAAGTTTCTTTAACATGAGTATCCTCCTCCATTAACCGGACTATTACTTTCGGTCCGTGAAGTGTAGCCTACGGCATACTCCTGCCTATATCCGAAATATTCCCTATGTTTTCGACTTTCAGAACGCACCGACATTGCGGCATACAAAAGCGCCTGGATCGGGCGGTTTGGAATGAGTGCGGATGACGTAAACTCAAGGCATGCCTCGTTTTCGGGTCAAGGGGACGTTGACGCGCGACGCCCTCGCGGACTTGTGGAAGCACACGCTTTCCCGCATCCCGACCCTGACGGGCCGACTCGCTTATTTAGCTTCTTTGCGTGACCCCAATTCCGGGCAATATAAGCACCACGGACTGGCGGCGGCGTTTGGGAGAGACGAAAGCATGCGGGCTCTTCAGGAGAGCCATGAGAAAACTTTCGCGGAGTGGCTGGAATTGTCGATGGAAGACCGTGCCAGGGATCTGCGGGAATACGTCGCCGCACAGGAAGATACAGAATCGGCGATCGCAGGCTACTGGCTAAGTTCGAATCAATCGGCGCAACTCGTCCCCAGTGCGGCTTTGCCGGTGGAACGTGAGTTGTTTGAGCAGGATATCCTCGCGCTTCTGAAAACTATTCGGAATGCGAGTTACGGCGCTCGGCCGCGCCAAGACTAAGGGCGATCTCCGTCACCTGGCCGATCACTTCGATTTCTTCCGGATAGGCGTACGCCTCCGGATCGCAGTGTGACGCCGGATGGGGCTGTACCATTAACTGTCCATCCCGTAAACTGCACCAGCCACAGGTGTAACCATTCCGGTGCTCAAGGAAATAGATGGGCCGTTCGTATTCGTTCTTCCAACCCGAGGTCGCAATCCGGCGTTTGGTATCGTCGATCACCACCAACGACCCGGGCGGAACAATTGGATACATCGACCAATCCTCGGTGCCGATTAAACCGTAACGCTTGCTTTTGAGATCGATGTTATTCAGCAGCATCAGGGGCAGCGTGCCCCACCGTTGAATCAACCGGCTAAGAAATACAGTTCGGCTCACGTCGATGCCCGGGTCCAGCGCCAGTGGCACCGTCACGTCGCCATCTTGCGGATGAAAACCAACCATGTGCGTCCTTTCGTGTTGAAGGACGGCCGAATCCGCAGGCAGTTCGCTTAAATCCACTCCGTACCAGGACAGAACCTCTCCCAGATCCAGGCGGTAAATGGCGCACAGCGAGTAAAGCCGGAAAACGGGTGGAACGGTGCCTTTGTTCTCGATATCGGCAAGGCGGCTGAGCGCGACCAGAAATTCGTCATTGCCGCGGCGCGCCGCTATCCTCGCGCTGGCCTCTTCGACGTCGCGGAACCGAAGATTCAATCGTTCGCGTGCCCGCTTCAGCCGCTGCCCCGCGTCTTCGGCCGCGGTCAAATGTGTTACTGCGTTACTTCGGTTCATTCGAAGCTCTTTCTGTGACTACAGCTCTTCCCCCAATTCGTCTGCGAAGGTCCACCGGCCGGGTACTTGTTCTGAAATCAGAACAGAAACCTTTCCGATAAACCAATTTTGAAACGAACCCTATGAGGCGTAAACGCGTCAAAACAGCCCAAGCCGGGCTCAGCTTTATTTACACCCATGATTTACACCCGTGGACTTATATACATAGCGCACTCCACGGAAAGAATCTAGCGGCGGGGGTGCCAAAACAGTATGGCCTTTTTTGTTTCGGATTTCAAAACGCTTTGCTCGTAACGTTAGGGGGTCCCGAATGTCAACCTGGATATCCTGTCAACCGGCATATCCTTGCGTCCAAAGGTTCTGGCGTTTTACCATCAGCGTCATACCCCGCTCTTGGAGCTTCGTGCGGGGCAGACGATTTAGCGCCACGCGCCCATGTGATTCACTGGGCGAAGGAGGCAAAGGAAGCGAATGAAGAAGAAATCCGGACGGACGCGCGCCGCATTCCAGGGAGAATTGGGGGCCTTTAGCCAGCAGGCGATCCGCCAACTGCTGGGGCCCAAAGCCGAACCAGTGGCCCGGCCGCGCTTTGATACAGTTTTCGCCTCCTTGAAGGCGGGCGAAGTCGACGTCGCGGTGATCCCCTTCGAGAACACCCTGGCCGGCTCCGTGCACGAAAACTACGATCTTCTGTTGAAGTATCCATTTGAAATCACGGCAGAGACCAGCGTTCGCGTGATTCACAATCTGATTGCGCCTCCCGGCGTGACATTCAAGGAATTGAGGAAGATCTACTCGCACCCCGTCGCACTCAGCCAGTGCCTGGATTTCTTCGCCAAGTACGAAAACCTGGAACGGGTTCCCTTCTACGACACTGCCGGCAGCGTAAAGATGGTGATGGAGCAGCGTCCCCAAGGCGCCGCAGCCATCGCCTCCGAACTGGCCGCTGCAACTTACGACGCGAATATCCTCAAGCGCGGCATTGAAGATGACCGCCAGAACTTCACGCGCTTCTGCTTACTGGAGCCGGCGGGCACCAAGCCCCGTCAAAGCGCGGCAAACGCAAAGCATCCCTGGAAGACTTCATTGGTTTTTTCCACCAAAAACATTCCCGGCGCCCTTTTCCGCTCCCTGAGCGCCCTGGCTCTTCGGGACATCAACCTGATTAAGATCGAGTCCCGTCCGCTGCGCGGCAAACCGTGGGAGTACATGTTCTATTTGGACTTCATTGGCCGCCGTGATGAGCCGAATGTCAAAAACGCGCTGGCCCACCTGGAGGAACTTTCCGATTTCCTCCGTATACTGGGAACATATCGAGCTGCATAGGCGGCCGTGTTCGTTTTTGTAACGGCCCAAGGCAGTTCGACGTCCTACGGTATTACACAATGTCTGCCTTGATGCTTCTTTTGTGGCTGGGAGCTGACGCACCGGCAAACCGGGAGTTATTGAGAGCCCGCGACGCACAGGACCGCGCCGCACTCACCCGTATTGCCCAGCAACGCACCAACGCCGCAGCGAAATCCCCAGCCGCCGCCACGCATTACGCCGCCGCACTCGCGCAATCGACTCTCGCCGAAGTCGCGGCCGAGCTTCGGGACCGTGACCTGGCCCGTAAAGCATCCAGCGACGGCATCACCGAGGCCGAACGCGCGGTCACGGCCGATCCGAAAAGCGCCGAATACCATCGCATTCACGGAACTCTGTGCGGTCAAGCAGCCGCTGCCGTGGGAGGTTTAGGGGCGCTCAAGTTCGGCAAGTGCGCTCTCGACGAGGTCAACAAAGCGATTGAACTCGACCCCAAAGCGGCCATCAACTACTTGAGTCACGGCATCGGCAATTACTATCTGCCCGCAGCACTTGGCGGTGGAGTGGAACTTGCAATTCAGGATTTTCAGAAAGCAATTTCGCTGGACCCGAAATCATCCGACGCGCAACTGTGGCTCGGCCTCGCGTTGCGCAAACTGAATCGCAACGAGGAGGCGCGCAAGGCGTTTCAAAAAGCGGTCGAATTGAATCCCACTCGCCTTTGGGCCATGCAACAGTTGGAAAAGACGCCAACGCCCTAAACCCGCCGTCGAAAATCTAAAGTCCCCAGGGATGGTTCCCGGCGGGGTTTCCTACGCCAGCCGGCGAAGGCGAAGTCAAGCGAATCGCCCGCGGAATAGGTTCACCAGCTTTTTCTGAACCTAGGACCATAGTCCTACGGGCGGTCCCCAGTTGTCCGACGTACTCCAGCGAATTGCTTAAAGGCCTAAGCGCTCTCGTCCCGCCAACATATCGTTCAAGCCTAGCGACTGGGTAAACTTTTTGGGCGATGATAGTTGCTAACGAGAGCACAACTATGCAAACAAGAATCATCGCTAGCCTCGCAGGAACGGCCGTTGGCCTCATCGCCGGCAGCTACATGAGCTCGGATCTCGGCCTTTCGACCAACACCGGCTATTTCATTTTCGGCATCGCGGGACTCGTGCTCGGCAACGTTATCAGCGTGCTGGTCGACGTGTTCTCCGGCAGTGCTGCCGCTTCCGAAAATTCCGGCGAATAGTATCCTGAGCGCGTAACGCCCGCCCGCATCGCCAGCACACGCCACTGGTACCACCCAGGTCTTCGTACTATTTCTTGCCGCGATCGCCCACGATGGAGTTCGCGTAGTAATCGATCACCTTCGCTTCATTGCGCGACAACTCGTAGTAAGCAGCCTTTAGCAACTGATCTTTGCGGTTGATCAGCGTTTCGCGAATAGTCTGCTGCACTTTCGGATCGGCCAGCTCACGCTGCCCTGCCGGCTCTCTTGTGATCAACTTGATGATGCGGTAACCTTCCGGAGTTCGAATGGGAGCCGTCACTTCGCCCGGGCGTAGCGCCAGCAACGTTTTTCGCAAATCAGCATTGGCCTTGTCCAGGGCCGATTCCGCTATGTAACCCAGATCGCCGCCATTTTGCGTGGAGTTCGGATCCTCCGAGTAATTCTGCGCCAGCATCGCGAAGTCTTCGCCCTGCCGGAGCCGGGCACTCAGGCTCTGAATCTTCTTGCGTGCCTGCTCGTCATCGTGCGCCTTGTCGTTTTTCAGATTGCGCACATTGGGGTCGACGTTCGGTGTCACCAGAATCTGCGCCATGTGGATCTGCGGCTCCGCCAGATTAAAGCTGACTTTGTTGCCGTTATAAAAATCGCTGATGTCCTTATCGCTAATGGTGATCTGCGACGTGATCTCTTTATTGAAGAGCTTCTGGACGCTCAAATCCCGGCGCAACTGGGCTTTCAAATCGTCCACGGACATCTTGCGCGCCGCTAGCTGTTTATCGAACTCTTCCTGCGTGTAGGGAGCCTTCAACTCCGCAAACTTCGCATCCACATCGGCGTCCACGGCCATCAGACCAAGTTTCTCGGCCCGCTGCAGCATGATCTCGTTGTCGATCAACGTGCGCAGAACTTCCAGCCGTTGAATGGTAGCTTGATCGCCAGTGGATTGATCGCCGGGTCCACCGAACTGTGCCTGATACTGCTTTTCCAACTGGTCGTAATTGATGGGGCGGCCATTGACCGTCGCAGCGACATTCGCCGGCGCGGTGCGGTTGCAGCCCGCCAGTCCAAGGACCAGGACCGTGGAAAGACCAAGCGCTCGTTTCATTTGTTGGGTCAAGATTTCATTCTACCGCGCGGCGGAATTGTCTTGAACAGCCGCCTTGAGGTTTCGCTCGAAGAACTCGAATTCCGCCCGCTCCATCTGCCGCGCGGCCAGCCCGCCCACGCCGTGCGACTTCTGCGGATACACCATGAGCTCGAACTGCTTGCCCGCAATCTGTAACGCCTCCGCCAGTTGCACGGTGTTCTGGAAGAGTACGTTGTCGTCTTCAATGTTGTGCACAATCATCAGCCGTCCGCGAAGTTGCGCGGCATATTGCGCGAGCGCAGTGGAGCGGTACCCTTCCGCATTTTCCTCGGGCAAGTCCATGTATCGCTCCGTGTAAATGGTGTCGTAGTTCCGCCAGTTCGTCACCGGAGCGCCCGCAAAACCGGCGTGGAACAAATCCCCTGCGCGAAGCAGCAAGTTTGCGGCCATGAAGCCGCCGTAACTCCATCCGCGTACACCGATGCGATTCTTATCGATGAAACCGAGCGACAAAAGATACTCCACACCCGCGCGCTGGTCCGCCATTTCGATCTCGCCAAGCTTGCGATACACCGGCGCCTCAAACTCATGACCGCGCCCCTGCGTACCCCGGTTGTCCATCTGCCAGATCACGTAACCGCTTTGCGCGTAGACCTGATCCAGGTTCATCCCGTCCCACGCATTGCGCACATCCTGCGCATGAGGGCCGCCATAAACATTGACGATCAACGGGTATTTCTTCGCCGGATCAAACCCCGCGGGCTTGATGAGCGTGCCGTAAAAGCGAGTCCCATTCGCTTCGAAGGAGACCAGTTCCACAGGACGCAGATCATAGTTGTCGAGCGAAGAACGGTCCATCTCCCGGTACACCGCCGTTTGCGCTCCATCTGAGGAATGCACCGTTGTCTGCGACGGCGTCGACACATCCGAGCGATTGTCCAAATAATACAAACATCCCGGCCCCATCGAAATCCTGCGCGTTCCCGTGGTCTTCGTAATCACGTGCGGACTGTCCGACGGGTCGCGATAGTTGATTTCTTCCAACTGCCGGTCGAGCGGCGTGGGCCGCGACTTGACGTAGAACACGCGCCCTCGCTTGGCATCCACGCATGCAATCGAAGACACTTCGGACGAACCCTCCGTCAACTGCCGGGGCTTGCCGCCGTTCATGCCGTAGCTGTAAAGATGGCGGTGGTTGTTTCGCTCATTCGTCCACAGAAAGCCTGTCGAATCGGGCAGAAAGATCGGGTCCCCTTCCACGTTGATCCAGTACGGATCTTCCTCGCGGTAAATCACGTTCGACTTGCCCGTAGTTGTGTCGAACATCAGCATCTCCAGCTTGTTCTGCACGCGATTTGTGCGGGCCACCCAAACTTTGTGGGAATCCGGAGCCCAACCGGCACGCGCGATCAGGTAACTCTTCACGGTGTCGCCCACATCCAGCCAGCGCGTCTTGCCAACGGCACCTCCGAGAGTTGGAACCACACCTAATCGCACGCGAGCGTTGTCATCGCCGGCTTGAGGATACGCCTGCGCCTCTGTGACGGCCTTTGCGCCGCGCAGGTCCACGTGCGGATAGCGAGACTCACCCGTGATATCAAATTGCAGATACGCGATAGCGCTTCCATCCGGAGCCCACCAGTACGCCGTGCCCAGACGCAACTCTTCCGGATACACCCAATCGAGCACGCCGTTGCGCACCATCTCCGTGCCACCATTCGTCAAGCGCGTCTGCTTGCCGGTGGCGATCTCTGTCACATAGATGTCCCAATCCTTCAGAAACGCCACGCGGGTGCCATCGGGAGAAAGCTTCGCATCGCGTTCCGCGGCGTTCGTCCTGGTCAACTGCTTCCATTTGCCACCCGTTGCGTCCACAACGAACAGGTCACTTTGCGCGGATATCAGCAAGCGATCGCCGGAAGGAAACCACTGCACCTGCGCTTCGTCCACGCGACGGTTCTCCCACAACATGCGCGCCGGTTCCACCGGCGCCACGCCCGCCGCGTTCAGCGTGGGCAGTTGGATAATTTCGCGCGAAGCCCCTGTTGCCGCGTCATAGCGGCGCAACCAGTTTTCCTGACGATAAGCGAAGGACAAGCCATCGGGCGCCCACACGGGGTCACTCGGAGCCTGGCGCATTCGGCCAAATGCATTGCTTCGCCACTCATTGAGCGCGTCCATTGATACCGGTTTGCGTGATACCGGTTTGCGCTGCGCGGCCAACGGCTGCAGCAGAAAAGACGCGTAGAGAAGAGTGCCAAGCAGGGTCCGCATCGTATAGTTGAATTTTAGACAATATGAAACTCACATTCTGGGGAGCCGCGAAAACAGTCACCGGCTCCATGCATCACGTGGAAACCGCGGGTAAACGAATCCTCCTCGATTGCGGACTGTACCAGGGCCGCCGCCAGGAAGCCTTTGAGCGCAACAGCCGCTTTCCCTTCCCGGTCAACTCAATCGACGCCGTCATTCTTTCGCACGCGCACATTGACCACAGCGGCAACCTCCCCACGCTGGTTCACAACGGTTATCGTGGGCCAATTTACACCACGCCCGCGACCATCGATCTCTGCCTCGCCATGCTGGCAGATTCCGCGTTCCTGCAGCAAAAGGACGCCGAGTTCGTGAACCGCCGCCTCGCAACGCGCAAAAACCATAGCGGCGAGGTCACCCCTCTCTACACACCGGAAGACGCCGAGCGCACCTATCCATTGTTTTCTCCCGTGGATCTCGGCGAACGCAAAAAGGTTGCCGACGGTTTACTGTACGAAACCTACAACGCAGGCCACATGCTGGGCTCAACGTCGATGGTGATCGAATCCGAAGGCATTCGCCTTGCGTTTTCGGGCGACATCGGCCGCGTGGGGCTCCCCATCATCCGCGATCCGCAACCGCTGCCGCCCGTCGATTACGCGATTATGGAAAGCACCTACGGGGACCGCTTCCACAATCCGACCGCCGATGTGCTCGACAGATTGGCCGACGTCGTTAACCGCGCGGCAAACCGTGGCGGTAAGATTATCGTCCCCGCCTTCGCCGTGGGCCGCACGCAGCAATTGGTTCTGCTGCTACACCAATTGACCCAACAGCAGCGCATTCCCTCGATTCCCATTTTTGTGGATAGCCCCCTCGCCGTAAACGCCACCGAAGTGTTCCGCAAACATCCCGAGTGCTACGACGAAGAAGCGCGCAAATTCCTCACCGATGGCGACGACCCCCTCGGCTTCCGCCGCCTCACCTACGTTCGCGACGTGAACGAGTCGAAGAAACTGAACGAGCTGCGCGGCCCCTGCGTGATCATCTCCGCCTCCGGCATGTGCGAAGCGGGGCGAATCCTGCACCACCTGCGCAATAACATCGAGGACCCGCGCACAACTGTCCTCATCACCGGCTTCCAGGCCGAAAACACCCTGGGCCGGAAGCTTCTCGAAAAACGCTATGAGGTGCCCATCTTCGGCGAACCCGTCCGCCTCCGCGCCGAAGTGTGTTCGCTCGATGAACTCAGCGGACACGCCGACCAGAAGGATTTGATCGAATGGCTCCGGCCCATGACGGCAATGGAGAACGGCAAGCGCCTGAAGAAGATCTTCCTGGTCCACGGCGAACCCGCACAAGGAGCCGCTCTGGCGGAAGTGATCCGCCGCGAATTCAACATCGAGACGATTCAACCTTCGCGCGGAGATAGCTTCGATCTGTATTAAGTTCGGTCGAAGGGAGCTGGTCCGGCTCCCTCAACCTGATAAAATATTGTTTTGGCCCCCGATTCCAACCCAAAACCTCTGCCTAGGGTTTGTGCCGTCAGTTACCTGAACACTGTGCCCCTGGTCTGGGGATTTTTGCACGACCCGGCACTGCGCGGCGTCATCAGTCTCGAATTCGCGCTCCCCTCGGTGTGCGCTGACCGCCTGCGCTCCGGCGCCGCCGATATAGGCATCATCCCTGTGATCGAAATGGCGCGCCAAAATCTGGACTACATCCGCGGCGTCGGCATCACATCGGACGGCCCCGTGCGCAGTATTCTGCTATTCTCCAAAGTTCCCTTTAACGAAATCCGGACGCTTGCCACCGACGTCGGCTCGCGCACGTCCGTGATGCTCTCGCGCGTGATCCTTGCGGAGAAATACGGAGCGAAACCAAAAGTCTTCTCGCATCCGCCGGACCTCGAAGCCATGCTCGCCACCCACGATGCCGCGTTGCTCATCGGAGATGCCGCGCTCGAAGTTGAACCAAGCCAGGTTCCCTACGCGTGCCTCGACCTCGGCGAGGAATGGACCCGTATGACCGGCCTGCCCATGGTCTTCGCGCTGTGGTCCGGCAAGCCCGAGCGTATCGCGGAACCGTTGGGCGAAGCCTTTCGCGCGTCGTGCCGTTACGGCCTCGCGCACCTGGATGAAATTGTTCCCTTGGAAGCGAAGCGTCTCGGATACACCGAACAGTTGGTCCGCGACTACTTCACTCGCTACGTGACTTTTGAGATGACCGACCGCCACTACGCCGGTCTGCAACAATATTTGAAGCTGGCCACCGCGCTCGATCGCGCCGATGGCGTCCGTTACGTGGGCGACCCAACGGCCGCTGCGATCGAAGCTTAAATGAATGAGGTGTAACTTATGATGACCCGCGCCGAAGCAATCGACATGTTCCACAGCGACGACCTCATCGGTATCGGCATGGCCGCCGACGCCGTACGCCGCAAGCTGCACCCCGATAACGTCGTCAGCTACATCATCGACCGCAACATCAACTACACCAACGTCTGCACAGAGTTCTGCACCTTCTGCGCGTTCTACCGCCCGCTCGGCCACTCGGAAAGCTATCTGCATCCCAAGGAAGTCATCTTCCAGAAGATCCAGGAAACCATCGACCTCGGCGGCACAGGCATCCTCATGCAGGGCGGCCTGCACCCGGAACTCAAAATCGAGTGGTATGAGGATCTGCTGCGCTCCATCAAAGAGCGCTTCGATATCTGGTGCCACTGCTTCTCCGCCCCGGAGATAACCAACATCGCCAAGGTCAGCGGCCTGAACCTGTACGACACCCTCAGCCGCCTGCGGGATGCCGGCCTCGATTCCGTCCCCGGCGGCGGCGCGGAAATTTTGGATGATGAAATCCGCCAACGCATCAGCCGCTTGAAGTGCAGCACGCAGGATTGGGTAGACATGCACCGCACCGCCCATAAAGTGGGCCTGCGCACCACGGCCACCATGATGTTCGGCACCGGCGAGAGCATCGAACACCGAATGAACCACTTCGACCTTATCCGCCAGATTCAAGAAGACACCGGCGGATTCACCGCCTTCATCCCGTGGGCCTTCCAGCGCGAGAACACCTCGCTCGGCCGCTTTGTCAAGGAAGAGGCCACCGCGGTGGAATACCTAAAGATGCTCGCTCTCTCGCGCGTGTATCTCGAAAACATTCTCAACGTGCAATCCTCGTGGGTGACACCGGGCCTGAAGACGTGCCAGATGGGCCTCCGCTTCGGCGGCAACGACGTCGGCAGCATCATGATCGAAGAAAACGTAGTCAGCGCCGCCGGCACCCACAACCGCGCCAGCGAAGAAGAACTCCGCCGCCTAATCCGCGACGCCGGCTTCGTCCCCAAACAACGCGACTCGCTGTACCGGACATACTATCTGAACTAGCCCCAAACTGAATTGGCCCCAATCGGACCCCGCTCGTAAGAGCGGGGATACATCCGCCCAGCACCAAATCCATCGACGTAATAGCCCCACCAAACGAGCCCCGACCGTGAGGGAGGGGGTTCCCCGGTTTTCGTCCGACCAGCAAGCAATCCCAGAGCGCCTACACGCAACGAAGAATCGATTTCTGAAAACGGGTCCGTCGCCGTGGAACTACGATAAGGCCGGAAACGCGTTGCAGGCAGGCGGCATAATCGAAGGGATAGATGGGCCGAATGGGGCACGAACGAGACAGCTTAGTCTGCGAGAATGCTGTAGCGTCAATTTCAGGCGTCCGTTTTGGCGCTCCGATCAAACGACGTACGATCCAATCGGCGAAAGGGTAACTTGTCACCGAATTTTCCCAAAGCGATACGGACCTCGCCTTGTACCCGGTCGCGCCTGATGGCGTTGAACGCGCTAAATAGCATGAGATGCCTGACCGAAGAAGGGAGTAGCAGTCACCCGGATTTGCGCTCGTTGTTGGTTACACTAATGTTTGAAGACATAGCGGTAACAGATGCTTTGGCCTCGGAATTTCAACTTTAAAGCCGTCAACGTCGCGGTATTCCCCGGATGGCCTCGGTCGGGTCGCCCTGCATGAAGCTCAATGAATTCGCACTGGAAGAGCTTGCAAAGATGGTCGTCGGCGATGCTGCGCATTTCCCTTATCGAAGCAGCTATTACATCACCAAGTTCTTTGAACGTTGCGACCTACCATTCACTCATGACGGAACAACCCGTGCTTATTGGGCGAAGGAAAAGCTAGCGGAGCTCAACGTTGGTCATGGTCAGTCGGATGACCTTCCTTCGGATACGCTGTGTCGCGTGATTTCAGAATTGTTTGAACCGGATGACTTTGCACGGCACAACAACAAGATGAAGGGCCGGGGTGAAGATGCTTCCAATAATAACCTGGCTGATCGCCCTAAAGCGCTCGCGGCACTCAATGAGCTGCTAAAGCGGTATCGGCTTGTCGCCTACTTTGACGACGCTGACCGATGCTATCTTCGTAGCACTGGAAGTGGGACCACTACCACCACGCTCTCTCGCCAAACACGGCCCCTGTCGCTTGAGGAAATCGAACAAAGACGAAAGGTCGCAAAATTCCTCGACGACGCCAGCGAGGACGAATTCATCGAGAAACTCCTCGTCCCTTTATTTCAGCGCCTCGGGTTCCGCCGCGTGAGTATGACGGGCCACAAGGACAAATTGCTCGAGTTCGGCAGAGATCTATGGATGAAGTATCAGCTTCCCACAAGTCACTGGCTGTATTTCTGCGCACAGGTTAAAAAAGACAAGATCGATTCAAACAACGCAAGTGGTGTGAAGAATGTTTCGTCAGTACTCAACCAAGCCCGCATGGCCATTGACCATCCGATCTTTGATCCTGAATCGAATCGAAAGGTCTTACTCGATCATATATTGTTGATTTCTGCAGGTGAAATCACGAAGGCAGCGAGAGCGTGGCTTGTCGAGCAACTCGATCAAGGCCAACGTCGCCACATCATCTTCATGGACCGCGAAGAACTCCTCGATCAGTCGGCAAGAATCCTCAGCGATCTTCGCCTCGTCGACGATATTTCTTCGCGCCTGGACGACAACAATGTTCCATTTTAAAAAGCACAGACCGGAATGCCCTATTTGATTTACGGTTTCTTAGGGACCCGCGAACTACTTCTTGAGAGAATATGTCTGAGGCCGGAGGAAATCTGACATGAACGGTGACCGTATATCTGGTGCGCTCGCTATTGAAAGAGACGCAAATCGGGACCTGTATGCACTGAGCTACATTCCTGCTGACTTTGGCCGTGGCGGTGCGATGGCTCGCGTCAATCTTAACCGCGAACAGCTAGAAGCTTTCTTCGAAGAGATTCAGATCCGTGAGCCTTTCAAGAGGCAGGCACTTCACGAGCTCGACACGACAAACGGCTGCCATCTAAACGATTTAGCCGTATCAAGAGATATCCTTCGGCGAATGAGGCTGGTGGACTGATTTCAAATTCGGCAAATTCGGTGACAGGCTACTGGCCATTCCTCATTGTTTTTGAGCCTCGGCGATACACCACGCCGCTCATTCACAGCGATTCTGATAACTCCATCCACCCCAAAATCAACCACTTCGCAAAAATCTCCACACGTATCTCGCAAACCATCCCCTACAACGTAGGCAAGGAGTCCGTGCGCTCACTTATCGGAGAGCCGGATCGACCAAGCGTAGAATCCATGGTCCCTATGGCGGGTCTGCGAGCGATGAGAGTTTCGCCGGTCTTAAACTGGCCCCTAAGCTATGCGGGTAAAAACTAGACCCACGCCATTGCGGGCAAATAAATGGTCTCGCGCTGTTCGAGTCAAACGACAGCCTCTTCGCCGGATGAGTAAAATCCGGATCGGGAGCTCCCTAAATTTACTTGGGGAAAGTGTGTCCGCAGCAACATCCGTTCTTTGAAATGCAGTTTCACCGTGGCGCACGCTCTCAGCGTGCCGCGTCGAGACTCGTCTCGACGCCCGCCGCAGCAAATCAGCTACGCCCCATTTCCCTCCGCGCGAACCCGTGCTAGCGTAATCCAATGCTCGCCCTTCGCAACGCCATCTTTCTCAGCGCCAGCATCGTTCTCTTTTCCTCCACCGTCCACGCACAGTGGGTGAACTACAAAGTCCCCGACATGCCGCGCACGGCTAACGGCAAGGTCAACATGACCGCGCCTGTCCCGAAAGCCGCCGATGGCAAGCCGGATCTCTCGGGCACCTGGGAAAGCGAATACGGCTATTTTCAGGACCTGGCGAAAGACCTCAAGCCCGGCGACGTCGTCATGACTCCCTGGGCGCAAAAGCTGCAAGACGAGCGCGAATCGAGCCTCCACTCGGGCGACCTGATGGTGCAATGCATGCCACCGGGCGTGCCCCGCATGAACCTGTCGAACACTATGATTCACCCGTTCAAAATCGTGCAG